>NZ_JARVXM010000006.1:0-606545 GCF_048957655.1 Stenotrophomonas sp. AS1
GGCCGCTGGCCGGCTCCGCAACAGACATCGGGAGCCAGCCAGCGGCCGGCACTACCGGTCATGCATCGACCAACGGTCGATGCCTACCGTGTTAAACGGACGCTCACCCCAACAACGTTTCCAGCACCGCCATGCGCACGGCCACGCCGTTGGCGACCTGGCGCAGCACCCACGACTGCGGACCATCGGCCACCTCGTCGGTGACCTCCACGCCGCGGTTGATCGGGCCCGGGTGCAACACGGCGGCATCGGTGCCGGCGCGCTTGAGGCGCGTCGCATCCAGGCCGTACTGCGCGTGATACTGCTCCAGCGAGGGCACCAGGCCTTCTTCCATGCGCTCGCGCTGCAGGCGCAGCATCATCAGCGCATCGGCGCCTTCCAGCATCGCGTCGAAATCGTCGCCGACGATGCAGCCCTTCAGGGTGTCATCGTCCGGCAGCAGCGACTGCGGGCCGCATACGCGGATCTCGCCGACGCCCAGCGTGCGCAGGGCATGCAGGTCGGTGCGGGCCACGCGCGAGTGCTTCACGTCACCCACGATGATGACCTTCATCTTCGAGAAATCGCTGCCCTTGGCCTGGCGCAGGGTCAGCATGTCCAGCAGGCCCTGGGTCGGGTGCGAGCTGCGGCCGTCACCGGCGTTGACCAGGGCCGTGCCCTCGCCCGCTGCGGCAGCCAGCGCCGCCACCGCACCATCATCGGGATGACGCACCACGAAGCCGCGCACGCCCATCGCTTCCAGGTTCTTGAGCGTGTCGCAGGCGGTCTCGCCCTTGCGGGTGGACGAGGTGGAGGCATCGAAGTTCAGCACGTCCGCGCCCAGCCGCTGCGCGGCCAGCTGGAACGAGCTGCGGGTGCGCGTGGAGGGTTCGAAGAACAACGTGCAGACCGCCGAGCCGCCGAGCACGTGGCGCTTGTTGCCCACCCGCCCGACGGCCGCATCGCGGATCTGGCCGGCGCGGTCGAGCAGCTGCAGCAGGGTTTCGCGGGGCAGACCTTCCAGGGTCAGCAGGTGGCGCAGGCGTCCATCGGAATCGAGTTGCGAGGCGGTCATGGGCAGGGTCTGAGGGTCAGGAAACGGGGGTGGCGTCATCCGGGCAGGAGAGCCAGCGTTCGATGATCACCGCCGCAGCCACTGCATCCAGGGCGGCGGCATCGCGGCGGCGTTTGCGGCCTTCGGCGCGCTCGACCGCGAACCGGCGTGCGGCCTCGACCGAGCTGGAGCGCTCGTCGACCAGCACCACCGGCAGTTTGAAACGTTCCCGCAGCTGGCGGGCAAAGCCCTGCGCGCGCTTGCGGTTGGGCTGGTCCTGGCCATCCAGGGTGAGCGGATCGCCCACCACCAGGCCGTCCGGCCGCCACTCTTTGATCAGGCGCTCCACGGCGGTCCAGTCCGGCCCGTTGCCATGTACATCGACCACCGCGATCGCACGCGCATGGGTGCCGAACGAGCTGCCGATGGCCACGCCGATCCGGCGCGAGCCGACATCGAAACCGAGCACCGTGCCATCACGGCGGATCGTCGGCGGTGCGGCCGCGGCGGGCGCTGGCGTGGCCGGCTCAGACATGGCCGCTGTAATCGGTAAGGCGGAACAGGTCCACGCCGATGCGCGCGGCCGCGCCCTGCCAGCGCTCGTCCAGCGGCGTGCTGAACAGCAGTTCGGCATCGGCCGGCACGGCCAGCCAGCTGTTTTCGGCGATTTCCGTTTCCAGCTGCCCTTCGCTCCAGCCGGCACAGCCCAGGGTGACCAGCGCATTGCGCGGGCCTTCGCCGCGCGCCATGGCTTCGAGGATGTCGCGCGAGGTGGTGAGGAAGACGCCCTCGCCCACGGCCAGGCTGGAATCCCAGCTGCGCGCATCATCGTGGATCACGAAGCCACGCTCCGGGTGCACCGGGCCGCCGTTGAGCACGACCTGGCCGCGCAGGGTGTCACTGGTGGTCGTGATCTCCATCTGGGCCAGCACCTCGCCGAGGGTGTACTCGGAGGGCTGGTTGACCAGCACGCCCATCGCGCCGTTCTCGTCGTGCTGGCAGATCAGCGCCACGGTACGGGCAAAGGTGGGGTCGGTCAGCGACGGCAGCGCGACCAGCAGGTGGTGGGCAAGCGAAGTGGACAGTTCAGACATGGCCCCATTCTAGCCGCTGGCCGTGATGTGCGCTTTCGCGCTGACATAATGCAGGCCTGCGCGCGTGCCCTGACCCGCGCGCCTGATCCGCCATCGCAAGGAGCTGCACGTGTCCGGTTACTGCCTCATCGCCCCCGGCCATCCGGTCCACGGCCACTACCATGACCACGAGTACGGCTTCCCGCAGCGCGAAGAGCGCGAGCTGTTCGAGCGCCTGATTCTGGAGATCAACCAGGCCGGCCTGAGCTGGGAGACCATCCTGAAGAAGCGCGAGGGCTTCCGCGCCGCTTATGACGGCTTCGACGTGGACACCGTGGCCGCGTATGGCGAGCGCGATATCGAGCGCCTGCTCAACGATGCCCGGATCATCCGCAACCGGCTCAAGGTGCACGCGGCCGTCCACAATGCCCAGGTGATCCAGCAGCTGCGGGCCAGCCACGGCAGCTTCGCCGGGTGGCTGGATGCCCACCATCCGCTGGACAAGGCGGCCTGGGTGAAGCTGTTCAAGAAGACCTTCCGCTTCACCGGCGGGGAGATCACCGGCGAGTTCCTGATGAGCCTGGGCTACCTGCCCGGCGCGCACAGCCCGGACTGCCCGGTGTTCAAGCGCATCGACACGCTCAAGCCGGCCTGGCGCCAGGCGTGACGCACCCCGTCGTGCGGGCTGTGCTGCTCGCTGCCCTGAGCCTGCCCCCGCTGGCTGCCGCAAGCGACCTGGACAACGTGCTGGAGCGCCTTCGCGCGGAGATCGCCGCCGTGGCGGCCGACGACCCGGCCCCGATCGATACGGTGCTGGCCCGCTACCGCGACGAAACCGGCGTGGACCTGCAGATCCCGGTGGCCGGCGACAGTGATGCGCCACTGTCCGCGCTGGTGCGCCCGCCCACAGTCACCCCGGCCGATTGGGCGGCGGTGACCCGCTATCTGCGCGAGACCGACGCCCGGCACACCGTACCGGTGGAGATGGGTGAGCTGTCGCTCTCCCTGCTCGATCTGGATGGGGACGGCAAGCGCGACCTGGTGCAGAGCGCCTACAGCGGCGGCACCGGCCTGTATACGCAGGTGGAGATGCTGCGGCGCGATCCGCAGCGCGGCTTCGTGGTACCCGACAGTCTCGACCCGCAGCGCCCCTGGGCACAGGGGCAGTACGGCATCAGCGGGCGCGGCAGCGACCAGGGCCTGTACTGGCTGCGCATCGATGGGGTCAGCTACATCGCCTACCGCGATGGCGACTACTACGGCGACACCCTGCTGCTGAACCGGCCGCTGTCGGTTGACCCCCGCGAGCGCAGCCCGGCGGTGCAGTTGCAGGTGCGCTACGGCCGCGAGCACTGGCTGGCCGACCCGGTGATGCATGTCGATGGCGAACCGCTGGATGCCGATGCCGCGGCGATCGCAGCGGACCGGCGCCTGCTCAAGCACATCGACCAGTTGTTGGCCGCGCTGAGCATCGATGGCGAGGGCGTCGCGCATTTCGGCGATGAGCAGGGGCGCTGCCCGATGCCGGCCGGGACCGACCCGGACGAGACCGGCGCGTGGCCCTGGCGCGGCGCCGGCAGCTATACCTTCGATACCGCCGCCGACACCGTGATCCGCTCGGGAGGCCAGTGCTACAGCGCTTCGCTCATCGCCCTGCGCAGCAGCTATGCCGGCGACCACGCGCTGTGCTGCCAGCTGTGGCTGTACCGCGGCCCGGGCCAGCAGGCGGCGACGCTGGACCTGCGCAGCCGCCGCTGGGTCTCCGGCGTGAGCGTCGTGCCGGTGCCGCCGCAGGGTGAGTAACCGGCGTCAGACGCCCATGTAGCGGCCCGGGCGGTGGTTGAACATCAGCACCAGGCTGAGCACCACCGCACCGATCGCCGAGTACATCACCTTGGAGGGGGACAGTACCGAGAACGCCACGCACATCAGCAGCGTGTCGAACGACATCTGCACCTTGCCGGCGCTCCAGACCCGCGTGCGCTGCAGGTACACCGCCAGGATGCCGATGCCCCCCAGGCTGGCCCGGTGGCGGATGTAGAACAGGATGCCCAGGCCAGCCAGCGCGCCGCCGACGATCGCCGAGTACAGCGAGCTCATGTGGGCGAAGTCGGCCCAGCGCGGCAGCAGGTCGGTCAGCACACCGCAGGCGGTTACCGCCGCGAAGGTCTTCAGGGTGAATTCCCAGCCCATGCGCCGCACGGCCACCCAATAGAAAGGGAGGTTGACCAGCACGAACACCAGGCCGAAGTTCCAGCCGAAGGCGTAGTGGGCCAGGAAGGCCAGCCCGGCCATGCCGCCGATCATCAGCCCGCCCTTGGCGAAGATGGCCAGGCCCAGCGACGCCACCAGCGTGGCCAGGATCATGCCCTGCACGTCCTCGGCCACGGAATGGCGCAGGGCTTTCTCGTCGGCCACGGTGCCGGCGCTGTCGGGGGGCGGGGTCAGCGGGCCTGCGGTGACCAGGTGGCCGTCAGCGTCGTCGCACGGCGCGGGGCCATGGGATTCAAGGGACATGGGGGTGGGGGTGTGACGTGGGGAGCGGTATTAGACACGATCGGCGTGACAGTTGCTGGTGAAATTGATTCAGCCGCCGCCGGCGGAGGTGCCGGGCCACCGACGCCGGACCGACATCCGCCGTTCATCCCCGCTGAACACCCCCCAGCCGCAGCATGTGTGGGTACCCCGCCGTGCCCTCCCCTCCCTCAGGAGTTCCGTGCCATGCCCTACGTCACCACCGCCGACAACACCGAGATCTTCTACAAGGATTGGGGCAAGGGTCAGCCCCTTGTGTTCCATCACGGCTGGCCGCTCAGCGCCGATGACTGGGATAGCCAGCTGCAGTTCTTCCTGCTGCAGGGCTATCGCGTGATCGCGCACGACCGCCGCGGCCATGGCCGCTCCTCGCAGACCAGCGGGGGGCATGAGATGGACACCTACGCTGCCGACGTCAATGCGCTGGCCGATCACCTGGACCTGCGCGATGCGATCCACATCGGGCATTCCACCGGCGGTGGCGAAGTCGCGCACTACGTCGCGCAGGCCAAGCCCGGGCGCGTGGCCAAGGCGGTGCTGATCGGTGCGGTGCCACCGATCATGGTCAAGAGCGAGGCCAACCCCGGCGGCACGCCGAAGGCGGTCTTCGACGGCTTCCGGCAGGCACTGGTCGCGGGTCGTGCGGCGTTCTACCGCGACGTGCCGATTCCGTTCTACGGGTTCAACCGCGAGGGCACGCCGCCGCAACAGGGCATCGTCGACAACTGGTGGCGGCAGGGGATGATGGGCGCGATCAACGCGCACTACGACTGCATCAAGGCCTTCTCGGAAACCGACTTCACCGACGACCTGAAAAAGATCGACGTGCCGGTGCTGGTGATGCACGGCGACGACGATCAGATCGTGCCGATCGCCGATTCGGCGGAGCTGGCCATCAAGCTGCTCAGGCACGGCACGCTGAAGGTCTACAAAGGCTACCCACATGGCATGTGTACCACCCATGCGGACGTGATCAACGTCGATCTGTTGGCGTTCATTCGCGGGTGAGGTGTGTGCCGACCAACGGTCGGCACCTACCCGAATGTGTGGGACGGTATCGCGCGTGCCGATCCTGGCTGCGTTGGCCGGTGTCGTGCGCCCAGCGCCCCGCTCAGTGCGCGACCAGCTTCTGCCGCTCGGCGTTGTAGCGATCCCCGACGATGGCGATGCTGTCCAGCGCCGCACCGATCTGCTGCAGGTCGGCCTCACTCAGCACCACCGCAGCCGCGCCCAGATTCTCGGTCAGGCGATGCAGCTTGGTCGTGCCGGGAATCGGCACGATCCACGGTTCGCGCGCCAGCAGCCAGGCCAAGGCGATCTGGGCCGGCGTGGCCCGCTTGTCGGCGGCTATCGCGCTGATGCGGTCCACCAGCACCTGATTGGCCTGGCGGGCTTCGGCCGCAAACCGCGGCACGCTGTTGCGGAAGTCATCGGCCGCGAACTGCGTGCCTACGTTGATCGCCCCGGTCAGGAAGCCCTTGCCGAGCGGGCTGAACGGCACGAAGCCGATACCCAGTTCTTCCAGCACCGGCAGCACGGCCTGTTCCGGCTCGCGCCACCACAGGGAGTATTCGCTCTGCAGCGCCGCCACCGGCTGCACGGCGTGCGCCCGGCGGATGGCATCGACGCCGGCCTCGGACAACCCGAAGTGCTTCACCTTGCCCTCGGCGATCAGGTCCTTGACCGTACCGGCCACGTCCTCGATCGGCACATTCGGGTCGACCCGGTGCTGGTAGAACAGGTCGATGCGGTCGGTCTTCAAACGCGACAGGCTGGCCTCGGCCACCGCGCGGATGCGCTCGGGGCGGCTGTCCAGGCCGGCGTCGGCGTGGCCATCCTTGAAGCCGAACTTGGTGGCGATCACCAGCTGGTCACGGAACGGCGCCAGCGCTTCGCCCAGCAGTTCCTCGTTGAGGAACGGCCCATAGGCTTCGGCCGTATCAAAGAAGGTGACCCCCTGCTCGACCGCCGCGCGCAGCAAGGCGATCGCCTCGGTACGGTCGGTGGCCGGGCCATAGCCGTAGCTCAGCCCCATGCAGCCGAGCCCGAGGGCCGAAACCCGCAGGCCGCTGCGGCCCAGTTCACGTGTCTGCATGGTGGTACTCCTGCCGGTGGGACCGGCGTCATGGGGGAGTGCCACCATAGCCCTGCCGCTGCCGGGATTGGAGGGTGTGGAGTGCTGTCGGTCATGAGCGTGGCTAATCAATCAATGCACGAGGCAGATACGCATCATGCCGGCAGTGTGCAGGTGACCTTTTCAGCCTTGATCGTGATGCATCGGCGCTGCTGCAGCTGTTGGATCCAAGGTCTTCAGCTGCACGTGCTCGTCGTCGATCAGGATCAGTTGCGCACTGCCACCATCATCCAGCCCTCAGGAGACGCCATCGCCGCGCAGGGTGCCAACCACCGTGAGCAGCAGGAAGAGACCGCCCACGACCACCGCAAGGATGTGCCACACCCCGAAGCGGTCCAGCGCCCGCGTGTCCATGCCTTCGTCGCGATGGTAGCGCCGCAGGAGGCTGTTGACCGGCAACAGCGGGACGAAGGTGAACAGCGCGACCAGCCACATGGGATCGGGCAGTCGGCTGGCCACATACAGCAGGAAGTAGGCCACGCCCAGCAGGCCCGGTGCGATCGCCAGCGTGCGGCGGCGATTGGCGGCCACATCGCGCAGGTCGCTGAAGCACAGGAACGACCAGAGCGGTGAGAACCACGCGCGCGCCCACGGCCACTGATCTCCACCGGTTTCGCGCTTGATCGCGCGCCAGTTGCGCCAGAACCAGTACACCGGATAGAGACCCAGCGTGGCCAGCGACAACGCCGCGATCTTCAGCGTGGGTGGTGCGTAGTACGTTGCGACGCCGTTGGTGGCGAAAGTCGCCGCCGGCAGTGCGGAAGACGCCGCCGGCGCGCGGTACGGATCGTGCATGTCCATATGCCCATCACCTGATGCGTTGATACCGGCGAGGTGCCGGCGCCCCCTGCATCGCGGTGGCCCGCGACCGCGAGACTATCGCAGAGCCGCGCCGGCTTTTACAGCCCCCGCTCAGCGGATCTCGGAGATCTCCACCCCGTCCAGCCCCTGCGACAGCGTGCGTGCGTCGCCGCCCTGCGAGAGCTTGATGCGCAGGCGCACTTCATTCTGCGAATCGGCGTAGCGCAGGGCGTCTTCGTAGCTGATCTCGCCGGCCTGGTACAGCTCGAACAGGCTCTGGTCGAAGGTGCGCATGCCCAGCTGGACCGAGTCCTTCATCACTTCCTTGAGCTTGTGGATCTCACCGTCGCGGATGTAATCCTGCACCAGCGGCGTACCCAGCATGATTTCCATCGCGACCTTGCGCGTCTTGCCGTCCGGCGAGGGGATCAGCTGCTGGGCGACCACGCCCTTGAGGTTCAGCGAGAGATCCATCAGCAGCTGGTTGCGACGGTCTTCCGGGAAGAAGTTGATGATGCGGTCCATCGCCTGGTTGGCGTTGTTGGCGTGCAGCGTGCACAGCACCAGGTGGCCGGTTTCAGCAAAAGCGATGGCGTGGTCCATGCCCTCGCGGGTACGCACCTCGCCGATCATGATCACGTCCGGGGCCTGGCGCAGGGTGTTCTTCAGCGCCGCCTCCCAGCTGTCGGTATCGATGCCGACTTCGCGCTGGGTGATGATGCAGCCTTCGTGCTTGTGCACGAATTCGATCGGGTCTTCGATGGTGATGATGTGGCCGGTCGAGTTGTGGTTGCGGTAGCCGATCATCGCCGCCAGCGAGGTCGATTTACCGGTACCGGTCGCGCCGACGAACAGGATGATGCCGCGCTTGGTCATCGCCAGCGTCTTGACGATCGGCGGCAGGCTCAGCTCTTCCACGGTGGGAATGCGCGTTTCGATCCGGCGCAGCACCATGCCGACCTGGTTGCGCTGGTAGAAGCAGCTCACGCGGAAGCGGCCGACACCGGACAGGCCGATGGCGAAGTTGCATTCGTGGGTCTTTTCGAACTCTTCGCGCTGCGCCGGCGTCATCACGTTCAACACCAGGTCGCGGCTCTGCTGCGGCGTCAACGGTGTCTGCGTGATCGGCGAGATCTTGCCGTTGACCTTGATCGCCGGCGGCATGCCCGCGGTGATGAACAGGTCCGAGGCCTTCTGGTGCGCCATCAGCTTGAGGAACGAGGTGAAGTCGATGGTGGTGGTGCTCATCGCGGTGTACTCCGGAGGTTTTCAGGAGCCGGCCAGCGGCCGGCACTACCACTATTCGAAAATCCGCTTGTCCTTGGCGTACTCGCGTGCCTGGTTGCGGGTGATCAGGCTGCGCTTGACCAGGTCCTGCAGGTGCTGGTCCAGGGTCATCATGCCCATCTGCTGGCCGGTCTGGATCGCCGAGTACATCTGCGCGACCTTGTCTTCGCGGATCAGGTTGCGGATGGCCGGGGTGCCGACCATGATTTCCCATGCAGCCGTACGCCCACCACCGACCTTCTTCAGCAGGGCCTGGGAGATCACCGCGCGCAGCGACTCGGACAACATCGAGCGCACCATCGGCTTTTCGCCGGCGGGAAACACGTCGATGATGCGGTCGATGGTCTTGGCGGCCGAGCTGGTGTGCAGCGTACCGAATACCAGGTGGCCCGTTTCCGCGGCGGTCAGCGCCAGGCGGATGGTTTCCAGATCGCGCAGTTCGCCGACCAGGATGATGTCCGGATCCTCACGCAGTGCCGAGCGCAGCGCTTCATTGAAGCCGTGCGTATCGCGATGCACTTCGCGCTGGTTGATCAGGCACTTCTGCGAGGTGTGCACGAATTCGATCGGATCCTCGACGGTGAGGATGTGGCCGTATTCGTTCTTGTTGATGTGGTCGATCATCGCCGCCAGCGTGGTCGACTTGCCCGAACCGGTCGGGCCGGTGACCAGGATCAGCCCCTGCGGCTGATCGATCAGCTCACGGAAGATCGGCGGGCAGGCCAGGTCTTCCAGGGTGAGCACCTCGGAGGGAATGGTACGGAACACCGCACCCGCACCGCGGTTCTGGTTGAAAGCGTTGACACGAAAGCGCGCCAGCGAGGGAATCTCGAACGAGAAATCGACCTCGAGGAACTCTTCGTAATCGCGACGCTGCTTGTCCGACATGATGTCGTACACCAGCGCGTGGACCTGCTTGTGGTCCAGGGCCGGAATATTGATGCGACGGACATCGCCGTCAACGCGGATCATCGGCGGCAGGCCGGCCGACAGATGAAGATCCGACGCTTTGTTCTTTACGGAAAACGCCAACAGTTCGGCGATATCCATGCGCTGCTACTCCCCATGACTGCTGCGACTGGAAGGTTCTTTCCCCGGGCGGCAGTATAGAGCGAGATGTGCACAATACGCGCCAGCCCCTGATCCACCGGACCCGCCGTGACCCCCCAGCCTCTGCCCACCCTCCTGACGAACCTGCACAACGCGGCCACGGCCGCCGGGCGGCCAGATCCGGTCCTGCTGGCGGTCTCCAAGACCCAGCCGGCCGAGGCCGTGCAGGCCCTGGCCGCGCAGGGGCAGCGCGCTTTCGGCGAGAACTACGTGCAGGAGGCGGTCGCCAAGATCGAGGCACTGGCATCGCTGGGCCTGGAGTGGCACCTGATCGGTCACCTGCAGTCGAACAAGGCCGAGCTCGCCGCCCGCCATTTCGACTGGGTGCAGAGCGTGGACCGCCTCAAGCTGGTCACCGCATTGGCCACGCATCGCCCGGCCGGCCAGCCACCGCTGAACGTGCTGATCCAGGTCAACATCGACGACGAAGACAGCAAGCACGGCTGCGCGCCGGAGGACATCGATGCCCTCGCCACCGCCATCGCTGCCGCGCCGCAGTTGCGCCTGCGCGGGCTGATGGCGATCCCGGCCCCGTGGCCTGACGCTGAACGCCGACAGGCCGCTTTCACCCGCATGGCCACGTTGTTTGCCAAGCTGGCGGCAGCGCACCCGCAGGTGGATACGCTGTCGATGGGCATGAGCAGCGATTACCCTGAGGCCATCGCCCATGGCGCCACCCTGGTCCGCGTCGGCACCGCGCTGTTCGGCGCACGCCCGCGACCGGCCTGAGCGCCCCGCCCGTTCCAAGGAGAGTTCATGAGCACGTCCCCCATCACCTTCATCGGCGGCGGCAACATGGCCCGCAGCCTGATCGCCGGCCTGGTCCGCCGGGGCGTGGCCCCGGCCAGCATCCATGTCGCCGAGCCGGTGACCGAGCTGCGTGATGCGCTCACGGCCGAATTCGGCGTCAGGACCTACGCCAGCGCGACCGAAGCTGCCGCACAGGGCACCGTGTGGGTGCTGGCGGTCAAGCCGCAGGTGCTGCGCGATGTCTGCGCCTCGCTCACCGCCATCGCCCACGGCAAGCAACCGCTGGTGGTCTCCATCGCCGCTGGCATCACCAGCAGTCAGCTGGACCGTTGGCTGGGCGGCGGCCACGCCGTGGTCCGTGCGATGCCCAACACGCCCGCCCTGCTCGGCGCCGGTGTCACCGGCCTGTTCGCCACTGCCACGGTCAGCGCCGCGCAACGCGCCCAGGCCGATACCGTGCTGGCCACGGCAGGGCGCACCGTGTGGATCGACGACGAAGCGCGCATGGATGCCGTCACCGCGGTCTCCGGCAGCGGCCCGGCGTACGTGTTCCTGCTGGCCGAAGCGATGGAGGCGGCTGGGATCGCGCAAGGCCTGCCGGCCGAGGCGGCCCGCACACTGGTGGTGCAGACCCTGCTCGGTGCCTCGCGCATGTTGGATGAATCCGGCGAAGCGCCGGCCGAACTGCGTCGCCGGGTGACCTCGCCGAACGGCACGACCCAGGCGGCGATCGAAAGTTTCCAAGGCGATGGCTTCGAGGCGATCGTGGCGCGCGCGATCGACGCGGCGACCACGCGCGGGCAGGCATTGTCGGCGGCGAATGACTGAGGACCAAGCGTCGCCACGCATGGCGTGGCGTTACCTTGGCCGCCCCCTGACCGGGTAGAGCCACCCCATGGGTGGCTGGCCCGCGATGCCGGAACAAGAAGCAGCCACGCGTGGCGTGGCTCTACCCCTACGTTTACGGGAGACATGCACATGAAGATCCTGCTTGTCGGTGCCAGCGGCACCTTGGGCCAGGCGGTCGCCAGTACGCTCGGCGTGCACCACGAACTGATCCGCGCCGGCCGCCACGGCGGCGACGTGCAGGTGGATCTCACCGACGACGCCAGCGTGCAGGCGCTGTTCGAGAAGGTGGGCAAGGTCGACGCGGTGATCGCCACCACCGGCCAGGTCCACTTCGGTCCACTGGCCCAGATGCGGCCGGCCGACTTCAACCTGGGGCTGCAGGACAAACTGCTGGGCCAGGTGCGGCTGAGCCTGGCCGCCCAGCATCACCTCAACACCGGCGGCTCGATCACCCTGACCAGCGGCATCATCAGCGCCCAGCCGATCCGCGACGGCGCCAACGCCACGGCAGCCAACGCCGCGCTCGAAGGTTTCGTGCGCGCCGCAGCCTGCGAGCTGCTGCCGCGTGGGCTGCGCATCAATGCAGTCAGCCCGAACGTGCTGGCCGAATCGATGGACGACTACGGCGCCTACTTCCCGGGCTTTGAACCGGTGACGGCGCAGCGCGCGTCGCTGGCCTACCAGCGCAGCGTGGAAGGCATCCAGAGCGGGCAGGTGTTCACCGTCTGGTGAGGGCAGCCGGCCAGCGGCCGGCTCTACAGGTGGCAAGCGGGGCCCCCCGCCGGCCGCTGGCCGGCTCTACTCCCAGCGGCGCGGGCCGTCGCCCTGATCGCCCAGCGTGTCGCCGGGATTGGTAAGGCGGCAACGCTTCAACGACAGGCAGCCACAGCCGATGCAGTCGGTGAGCTGGTCGCGCAGCAGCAGCAACTGCTCGATGCGCTGGTCCAGCTCACTGCGCCACAGCGCCGACATCCTGGCCCACTCGGCCTTGGTCGGCGTTTTGTTCTCCGGCAGGGCGGCAAAAGCGGTCGCCACCGCCTCCAGCGGCATCCCGACCCGCTGGGCGACCCGGATCACCGCCAGCCGGCGCAGCACGTCGCGGGCGAAGCGGCGCTGGTTGCCGGCGGTGCGCAGACTGCGGATCAGGCCCTTGCGCTCGTAGAAATGCAACGCCGAGACGGCCACGCCGCTCCGTTTGGCGACTTCGCCTACACTCAGTTCCTGCGCGATCACTGCTTGACCTCAACCTTGGTTCAGGTGGCATCCTGCGCGCCGCCGGAGTGCACTGCAACCCCGGCCCTCCCCCCGATGTCTGGAATCCGCATGTCCGCTGACGCCTCCACTCCGCCCGCCACCGCTCCGGTGGAGGATGCCCCGATCCCCTCGATCCTGTCGCCGGCCTACCGGGCGACCACCATCGGCATGGTCGCGCTGGTCTCGCTGCATGGCTTCGAAGCGCTGGCAGTGGCTGCGGCGATGCCGACCGTTGCCCATGACCTGGACGGCCTGCGCCTGTACGCGCTGGCGTTCGGCGGCACCCTGGCCACCAGCGTGATCGGGATGACGCTGTCCGGCCGCTGGAGCGACCAGTGTGGCCCGGCACGGCCGCTGTGGCTGGGCCTGGCCTGCTTCGTTGCCGGCCTGCTCGTGGCCGGCTTCGCCCAGCACATGCCGGTGCTGGTGCTCGGGCGGCTGATGCAGGGCCTGGGGGCCGGCGCGATCTCCGTGGCGCTGTATGTGCTGGTCGGACGCTCCTTCCCCGAACCGATGCGGCCGCGCGTGTTCGCCGCCTTCTCGGCCGGCTGGGTGGTGCCCTCGCTGGTCGGCCCCAGCATCAGCGGCCTGATCGTGCAGCACCTGGGCTGGCGCTGGGTGTTCCTGATCGTGCCGCTGCTGGCCATCCCGGCGGCACTGCTGCTGCGCCCGGCCCTGCGCCAGGTGGGCACGGTCGCCACCGGCACCAGCAGCCGCAACGTGGTGCCCTGGGCGGTAGGGGCCGCCTTCGGCGCGCTTGCGCTGTACATCGGCGGCCAGCAGCAGGGATGGCTCGCCGTGGCGCTGCTGGCGCCCGCCCTCGCCCTGCTCGCCCTGTGCAGCTGGAAGCTGCTGCCGACCGGCACGCTGCGCCTGCGCCGCGGCCTGCCCAGCGTAATCGCCCTGCGCGGGATCGCGGCCTCGGCCTTCTTCGGCTGCGAAGCGTTCCTGCCGCTGCTGTTGCAGCGCGAGCGCGGGTTGACGCCGGTCGTCGCCGGCGTGGCACTGAGCCTGGGGGCGCTGGGCTGGTTCTCCGGCTCGTGGCTGCAGGGCCACCAGCAGCGTGGCTGGTCGCGCCGGCAACTGCTGCAGGCCGGTGCCTTGTTGATGTGCACGGGCATCCTGGCCACCTCGCTGGCGATCCAGCCCGGCGTGCCGCTGTGGACGGCCATGGCCGGCTGGGTACTGACCGGGCTGGGCATGGGCTGATCTATCCCAGCCTGTCGGTGCTCACGCTGTCGCT
This sequence comes from Stenotrophomonas sp. AS1, assembly GCF_048957655.1. Classification (NCBI taxonomy): domain Bacteria; kingdom Pseudomonadati; phylum Pseudomonadota; class Gammaproteobacteria; order Lysobacterales; family Lysobacteraceae; genus Stenotrophomonas; species Stenotrophomonas sp. AS1. Next base: position 14,070 of record NZ_JARVXM010000006.1, read on the forward strand.
GTCACCGCCAGCGCAGCAGGGCGCCAACACCTCCGCCCTGCAGCTCAGCGAGGCCCTCGGCGTGGCGACCACGCTGGCCGTCTCCGGCTCGCTGTTCGCGCTGTTCCTGGAGGGCCGTGAGGCGCTGGGCTACCTGCTGACCTTCGCGATCATGCTGGTGCTGGCGATGCTCAGCGTGGTGGTGGCGCGGCGCATCTGAAGCAGAGGCTGCCACGCATCCTCACGGATGCGTGTCGCCAACCTCTTTGAGGTCCTCGCGCAGGATGCGGCGGATCTCCAGCACGGCCTGCGGGGTTTCCTGCACGCTGTGCCCGGAGATGATCACCTTCTCCGATACCGCACCGTCCAGGTGCGCACTCCAGTACGGCACCAGGCCATCGTCGGACTGCTGCAACGGCACCTCCGGTTTGCGCTGGGCGATGATCGAGTGGTACTTCAGGCCCGGCGTGATCGGCAGCGCGCCGGCGGCCTTCACGAATGGATCGCTGGCCTTGAGGTTGTCGATGCTGTTGGGAATCTGCAGCTTGGTGGTGCTGTTGGCCGACTCGGATTCCTGCAGGGTCAGGAACACGTCCTCGAACTTGCCCAGGATCGTGATCGGCAACCGCACCAGCCGGCCTATCAGCCGCCCCAGCCGGTTGCCCGCGATGTCGGTGCCCTTGTGCGGGGCGGCGATGAAGATCACCCGCTCCACGTTCGGTTCGGCGGTGAAATGCAGCAGCGGGCCCAGCTTGGCCTCGACCCGCTTCAGGCGTTCGCCCTTGAGGTCGTAGTTGGCCAGCAGGTCGTTCCACAGCACATCGCCGGAAGAGGTCACCAACAGGCGCGCGAGCACGCCGCCCATGCTGTGCCCGATGAACACCATGTCCTTGGCCGCTGGCGTGCTGCCGGTCGGGTCGAAGTGCTTGAGCGTGTTGTTGAAGGCCTGGTTGATCTCGTAGCGGTTCAGCGCGATCGGGGCATTGGTCGGGTAATACACCTGCCAGACCTGGAAGTGCCGGCGCAGCTGGGGATCGCCCATGATCTCGTTGGCCACGTTGACCCAGGCTTCCGGGCTGCTGCCCAGGCCGTGCAGCATGAAGATGATGCGACGGTTCGGGTCCCACGGCTGCATCAGGTACATGTGCGGCGCGCCGATGCCTTCGCTCATGCCGAACAGCGTGCGCAGCGACTGCGTGGCAAAGCCGGACTGCGCCAGCCACAAGCCGTAGGCCGCGGTGAAGTTGCCGGCCAGCGGCACCTTCTCACCGTGCAGGTCCACGCTCTCGGTGGACTCGGGCGAGTACACATCGAACAGCACCTGGGTGGTATCGAGCACCTGCTGCAGGTTGTCGCCCTTGAAGCGCAGCAGCGCGGTGGCATTGATCGCCGACATCTCGCTGTACTGCGGAATCTCCGCTTTCTCGCCATCGGCCGGGGCGACCAGCTTGGGCGGGTCCATGATCACCACCAGCTCGGCGCCGAAGCCATCGCGGCGATAGGTGCTGCGCAGGCCGGCGAAACTCACCGCCGAGGCGGACACCATCCGGGTGGGGATGCTCTGCATGCGCAGCTCATCGAAATCGGAGGTCAGCGTCCAGCGCTCACCGGCCACCGCGGCATTGTAGTCCTCGCCTTCCAGCGCGCTCTCGCGGCTGCGCTTGAACACCACCGAGGCGGTCTGCTCGGCAGCGTAGTTGTAGTAATCGCGAACCTGGGTCTGGCGATCCTCGAAGGCACGGTCCGAAGGCGTTCGCCCGCTGAAGAACAGGTAGGCGTACGCATAGCGCGCAGCTTCCAGCCACGCATCCAGCGCCGCGTCGGACATCGGCGTTTTCTCGCGGTCCTTGGGCTTGGGGGTCAGCGCCAGCGCGGTTTTCACCCACAGCTCGGACTGCGCCGACAGCCGCTGCTCCTCGGGCAGGACATCGGTGTCTTCCAGCGTCTTCTGGCAGGTGGCCACGTCCTTTTCGCACTGCGCCACGTCCATGCCGATCACGCTCAGCGTTTCCTGCGAGGCCGCGCTGAGCTTGCCCGAGGTCAGCACGTCGCCGCGCTTGTTGGCCAGGTACTCGGTCGGGGCCACCTGCTTCATGGTGACCATCGCGCAGCCGCTGGAGAGCAGCAGCGAAAGCACCACGGCCAGCAGCGGCAACGCGCGGTGCGGGAACAACTTCACTATGGACATCATGGAACGCTTCCCTGCCCTGTCCCCGGGACGTCCCGGCGGATCACCCGTGAAAAATCATCGTTTTCATTGCTCGCCCGCGCACGTTCGGTGATCCGCCCGCGGGCCTTCAGCGTTTCGAACGGCACGCCCGGCGTGAGCACGCCCAGATCGCGCGCGTATTCGGCGAAGTAGCCCGACGCCAGCAGCCGGTAATCCATCGGCAGGCCCGGCGCGATCTGCTTGGCCAGTTCGTACACGATGGTGGTGCAGTTGCTGGTCAACGTGTTGTAGAACGCCGGCGCGGCGTCGAGCTTGCGCGCCTCGCCAAGGTAGGACACGAACAGCGCCTTGAGCTGCTCCTGGGTCATGCCGTGCAGGCGGTACAGATACACATCCTCGCCCCGCGCATTGGTGCGGGTGCGCACGATGTCGGTTTCCTCCGAAGCGACCAGGGTCATCTCGAACTTGCGGAAAAACCCGCCCAGCGCGGAGAACGACTCGCCGCGCTCCTTGCGGATCTCCAGCGAGAACACGAGGTAGCGGCCGTCGTCGAAGCCGAAGGAAATCAGCGTGTGCGCGATCGCCGGGCCCATCCAGTAGGACAGGATCAGATCGGCCGAGCGCAGCTGGTCCAGGTTGTACTCGCGGCGTACCCAGCGCGCGTCGTAGTCGGTCTCGCTGCGCCAGGTGAAGTCACGGACGTTGTCGAGCACCACGCGTGGGCCATCCACCTCGACCACCTTCAGGCGCTGGGCGACATCGTCGGCCCAGATCCGGTCCTGGCGCGGCGTAAGCAGCAGCCACCAGATGCCCGAGGCAACCAGTGCCACGCCGTACAGCACGCCCGGCCAGCGCCCGGCGCGCGCGCGCGCGACGCCCACCGCCCCGGTGACGGCGAACACCGCCCACAGGCCGACCAGCAGATACCGCAACCAGCCGGGCCCCGGCAGCTGGTAGGCCAGCAAACCGGTGATCCACAGCGCCGCCAGCAGCATCAGCAGCGCCAGCCCCCATCGTCCTGCCTTCTTCACGCATCGATCCGTCGTCTGTCCGGGGCGCTAGTTAGCCATAACCCCTGTGTTCGCCGCATGTCGAGCCTGTTCAGCTTCGACCCGGCGTTCACCCCCGACGCCGTCAGGGCCTGGCATGGCCGCCCCGCGCGATCGCATACTGGGGCCACTCATGGCTACCAGGGACGCACCACCCATGCAGGGACTGACCACCATCGGGGGGGTGCCCATCCAGCGCCACCATCTGCTGCGCTGCCATTGCGGGGCGGTCGTGCTGCGCCTGCACCTGCCGGACGGCGTGGTCTCGCCCCGCCGCTGCGATTGTTCGATGTGCAGGCGCCGCGGCGCGATCGTGGCCTCGGTGAAGCTGGCGGATCTGGAGATCGTGCAGGGGCATGACGAACTGCGGCTGTATCAGTTCAACACGCACGTCGCCCGCCACCACTTCTGCAGCGTGTGCGGCATCTACACACACCATCAGCGCCGCTCTTCACCGGATGAGTTCGGCTATAACGTCGGCTGTCTGGACGGGATCAATCCGTTTGCTATCGGCGAGGTGCCGGTCAACGACGGGGTCAACCACCCCGCCGATGCCAAACGCCCCTAACGGCGACCCGGGCCGATTTTCTGCCACGGGGCCATGCCCTTGCGCCCATGCAACAGCGGGCGCTTGAGCGGCAACCGGCGCGGCATCGGGATGCCGACCCCGGGCGCGGCGGTATCGTCCTGACGCAGTGACTCGGCGCGCTGGCCGACCAGCAGGGCCGCCACTTCTTCCAACCCGTTTCGCATGGTCCGAGCGACCGTCTGCAGGGGATTCATGGCATGTCTCCAAGCGCTGTGGGGACGATCTACGCTAATGGCCCGCCGGCATGGAGACCGTGAACGGAATGGGTCAAGAAGATGAAATCCGGGGTCCGGGGCGCCCCGCCGTTCAGTGTTCTGCCGCCCGATCCGGGCGGGCCTTGCCCAGCCGCCGTACCAGCACGAAGAACAGCGGCACCAGCACGATCGCCAGCAGCGTGCCGGAGAGCATCCCGCCGATCACGCTGACGCCGATCTCGCGCCGGCTCACGGCGCCAGCGCCGGTGGCCAGGGCCAGCGGGATCACGCCCGCCACGAACGCCAGCGAGGTCATCACGATCGGCCGCAGGCGCAGACGGGCGCCCTTCAGCGCCGCATCCACCGCCGAACTGCCCGCGCGGTACTCGGCCTCGGCGAATTCCACGATCAGGATCGCGTTCTTGGCCGACAGACCGATCGTGGTCAGCAGCCCCACCTGGAAGTAGATGTCGTTGACGAAGCCCGCCGCGGTGGTGGCGATCACCGTGCCGATGACGCCCAGCGGGATCACCAGCATCACCGCCACCGGCACGGTCCAGCTCTCGTAGAGCGCGGCCAGGCACAGGAAGATGAAGGCGATGGAGGCCGCATACAGCCACAACGTCTGGTTGCTGGACAGCTGTTCCTGGTAGGACAGTCCGCTCCACTGCAACGCGAACCCGGGCTGATCGGCCACCAGGGACTGCATGGTCTGCATCGCTTCGCCCGAGCTGCGCCCTTCGGCGGCACTGCCCTGGATCTGCATCGCCGGCAGGCCGTTGAAGCGCTGCTGCAGCTGGGGCCCGCGCGACCAGTGGCTGCTGGCGAAACTGGCGAACGAGGCCATCTGCCCGTTGCTGCCGCGTACGTACCATTGGCCGATGTCATCGGGCACGCTGCGGTAGGGCTGGTCGCCCTGCACGTACACGCGCTTGACCCGGCCGCGGTCGAGGAAGTCGTTGACGTAGGTGCCGCCCCACGCAGAAGACAGCGTTGAATTGATGTCCGCCTGGGCCAGGCCCAGCGCACTGGCCTGCGCCTGGTCGATGTCCAGATGCAGCTCGGCCTTGTCGCCAAGGCCATTCAACCGCACCGAGGTGAGCCGGTCGTCGTCGCTGGCGGCCTGCACCACCTTTTCCTGCGCCGCCTGCAGCGCCGGACGCCCGGCCGCGCTGTTGTCCTGCAGCCACAACTCGAACCCGCTGGACTGCCCCAGCCCACGCACCGCCGGTGGCGCCAGCACGTTGACCTTCGCATCGGGCAGGTTGCGGAAGTGCGCGTTGGCACGGGCAATGATGGCCCCGGCGCTGTGCTCGGCATCGCGCTCGGACCACGGCTTGAGCGCCATGAACCCCTGCCCCGCGTTCTGGCCGGTGCCGGCGTTGTTACGGCCGACCACCACGAACACCACGTCCAGGCTGTCTTTTTCATGCTCCATGAAATAGCGGCTGATCTGTTCGCCCAGCGCCTCGGTGCGCGCCATCGGCGTGCCTTCGGGGGTAGAGAACTGGAACGTCACCTGGCCCTGGTCTTCCACCGGCAGGAACCCGGTCGGCATGCGCGCGTACAACGCGACCACCCCGATCACCAGCAGCACATAGAAGGCCATCCAGCGCCGCGGATGCGCCACGATCCCGCCCAGCTTGCCGCGATACCCGTTCTGGCTGCGCTCCACGCCGCGGTTGAACCAGGCAAAGAAACGGCCCGGCGGCTTCTGCGCGCTGGACGGCTTGAGCAGGGTCGCGCACAGCGCCGGGGTCAGCGTCAGCGCGACCAGCGCCGACAGCGCCATCGCCGAGGCGATCGTGATCGAGAACTGCCGGTAGATGATGCCGGTGGAACCACCGAACAAGGCCATCGGCAGGAACACCGCGCCGAGCACCACGGTGATGCCGACCAGCGCACCGGTGATCTCGCCCATCGATTTCTCGGTTGCCTCGCGCGGCGGCAGGTGCTCCTCATGGATGATGCGTTCGACGTTCTCCACCACCACGATCGCATCGTCCACCAGCAGGCCGATCGCCAGCACCATCGCGAACAGGGTCAAGGTGTTGATGGTGAACCCGGCCACCGCCAGCACGCCGAACGTGCCCAGCAGGACCACCGGCACGGTGATCGCCGGGATCAGGGTGGCGCGCAGGTTCTGCAGGAACAGGAACATCACCACCACGACCAGCACGATCGCCTCGATCAGGGTGTGGATGACGCCCTCGATGGAGACCCGCACGAAGGGCGTGCTGTCGCGCGGGTAGGCCACTTCCAGCCCCGGCGGGAAGCTGGGACGCAGGCGCTCGATCTCCGCGCGCACCGCATCGGCGGTTTCCAGCGCGTTGGCGCCGGAGGCCAGCGTCACCGAGAAACCGGCCGCGGGATAGCCGTTGAGGAAGCTGCTGGTCTGGTAGTTCTCCGCGCCGATCTCCACCCGCGCCACATCGCCCAGGTGCACGGCCGCGCCGCTGGGCAGGGTGCGCAGGATGATCGCGCGGAACTGCTCGGCGGTCTGCAACCGCGACTGTGCGGTCACGGTCGCGTTGAGCGCCTGCTCCGGCCCGGTCGGCAATGCGCCCAGTTCACCGGCGGTGACCTGGGTGTTCTGCGCCTGGATCGCGGTGCGCACATCCGAGGGCATCAGATCGAACGCGCGCAGCTTGTGCGGGTCCAGCCAGATGCGCATCGCATAGGGCGAGCCGAACACGTTGATTTCGCCCACGCCGGGGATGCGGCTGATCGGGTCCTGCACATTGCTGACCAGGAAATCGGAGACGTCCACCCGTTCCATGCGCCGGTGGGTGTCATACAGCGACACCACCATCAGCGAATCGCCCTGCGATTTGGCCACGGTCACGCCCTGCTGCTGCACTTCCTGCGGCAGCCGGTTGATCGCCTGGTTGACGCTGTTCTGCACCTGCACCTGGGCAATGTCCGGGTTGGCGCGCTGGTCGAAGGTGACCGTGATCCGCGCCTGGCCCGAAGACGAACTGGTGGAAGAGAAATACAACAGGTGGTCGATGCCCTTGATCTGCTGCTCGATCACCTGGGTGACGCTGTCTTCCACCGTCTGTGCCGAGGCGCCGGTGTAGTTGGCGGTGATGTTGACCTGCGGTGGCGCGATGTCCGGGTACTGCTCCACCGGCAACTGGGTCACCGCGATGGTGCCCAGCGCCATGATGCAGATGGCCAGGACCCAGGCGAAGACCGGGCGGTGGATGAAAAAGCGCGGCAGCATCGGCCGCTCAGCCTTCGCCGGCCGGCGCGGCGGCAGGCGCCGCGGCCGGTGCGGCTGCGGTGGCGGGCTTGATCCGTACCGTCGCGCCTTCGCTCAGCCCCTGGCGGCCACTGAGCACGACCTGCTCACCGGCACGCAGGCCCTCGAGCACCAGCCACTGGTCGCCCACCGCACGCGCCGTGGTGAAGGTGCGTTGATGCACGCGGCCATCCGCCCCCACCACCCACGCCAGCGCCTCGCCCTTCGGGCTGCGGTCCACCGCTGCCTGCGGTACCAGCAAGGCCTGCTGGCGCGTGCCCTGCCCGACCTGGGCGCGCACGTACATGCCGGGCAGCAGCTGTCCCTGTGGATTCGGGAACTGCGCACGGAGGGTAATGCTGCCGGTTTCCTGATCGACATCGATGTCGGCGAATTCCAGCGTGCCGGCCAGCGGGTAGGCGGTGCCATCGGAGAGCTTGAGCTGCACCGGCGCGCGGGTCGCCTCCACGCCACCGGCGGCGATCGCCCGGCGCAGCGCCAGGTATTCGTTGCTGGACTGGGTGATATCCACGTTCATCGGGTCCACCTGCTGGATCCGCGCCAGCGGCTCGGCCTGTCCATCGGTCACCAGCGCGCCCGGGGTGAACAGCGCGCGGCCGATCCGCCCGCTGATCGGCGCGGTCACCCGGGCGAAGCCCAGGTTGGTACGTGCGGTATCGCGCACTGCCTGCGCCGCTTGCACCGCCGCCTCCGCCTGCTGGTGGGTGGCCACCGCGTCATCCACATCCTGCTGCGCTGCCAGCTGGCCCGCGCCCAGCTGCTGCATGCGCTGGGCACGCAGCCGTGCCGCCACCGCAGTGGCCTGCGCGGTGCGCACGTTGGCCTGCGCTTCGTTCACCGCAGCCTGGTACAGCGCCGGTTCGATCTGGAACAGCGGCTGCCCGGCTTTCACCCTCTCGCCCTGCTCGAACAACCGCGCCTGCAACACCCCGGAGACCTGCGGGCGCACCTCCGATTCCTGCGACGCCACGGTGCGACCGGGAAGCTCCTGGGCCAGCGCCAGCGATTGGGCCTGCAGGGTCAGTACCGTCACCTCCGGCGCCGCGCCGGGCGCCTTGGGCGTCTGCTTGCTGCAGGCACCCAGCGCCAACGCCACCACCGCCAACCCCAGCAGCGGCAGACGCCAGGGGCCGGGCAACGGGCCAGAAGCCGGGGAGGACGGGAGCGGGTCGGTCATGGGGGGCGGGATTCCAGGCGAGAACGGGGCAGGCGGCCCGGATGGCAGGGCTACTGCTCGGGGCGAATATAGGAGAACCGGGGCGAGGATCCGGCGAAAACCGCATGAAACATTTTTCATTTGCAGTCCCCACAGGGGGTTGCGACGATGCACCCGTCCCAATCGTCAAAGTGGCCCATGCCGCGCGTACTCACTATCGAGGACGACCTCGTCACCGCCGAGGAAATCGCCACGGAACTGCGCAGCCACGGCTTCGAGGTGGACCGGGTGGGCAACGGCGAGGACGGGCTGGCGATGGCCGCCCGCGGGGACTACGCCGTGATCACCCTGGACCGCATGCTGCCGGGCATCGATGGCCTGGCCCTGGTCACCTCCCTGCGCCGCCAGGGCATCACCACCCCGGTACTGATGATCAGTGCCCTTTCCGACGTGGATGAGCGGGTCCGTGGCCTGCGCGCCGGCGGCGATGACTACCTGACCAAACCCTTCGCCTCGGACGAGATGGCGGCCCGCGTGGAGGTGCTGATCCGCCGCCACGGGCAGCCTGCCGTGACCGGCAACCAGCTGCGCGCCGGCGAGCTGGAGCTGGACCTGATGACCCGCACCGCGCGCCGGGCGGGCGAGGAGATCCCCCTGCTGCCCACCGAGTTCAAACTGCTGGAGTTCCTCGTGCGCAACGCCGGCCAGGTGGTCACCCGTACCATGTTGTTCCAGGAGGTGTGGGGCTATCACTTCGATCCCGGCACCAACCTGATCGATGTCCACATCGGCCGCCTGCGCAAGCGCATCGACCAGCCAGGCCGTGCCCAGCCCATCCGTACCGTGCGTGGCACCGGGTATGTCCTGGACGACCATGTCTGATCAATGGCGTTCCTCCAGCAGCCGGCTGCTTGGGCTGTACTGCGTGCTGTTCGTCGCCTGGTCCAGCGTGCTGCTGGGCGTGATGTACTGGCGCGTCTCGGACTATCTCAACGACCTCGCCGAATCCGGCCTGCAGCAGCGCGCCCACCTGTTCGAGAAGTTCAACGGCCAGGCGCTGGACGATGCGCTGCGCGACAGCCTGCGCTACGACCTGCACGGGGCGTATGCCTATGGGATCTTCAGCCGCGCCGGGGAGCCGCTGGCCGGCCCGCTGCTGGCGATTCCCGGCGACCTGCGCATGGATGGACATGCCCAGGCAGTGGATAGCTGGTCATTGCGCAGCGGCCCGATCAATGCCCCCGGGCGCGCGCTCGGGGTGGAAACCCAGGATGGCCGGCTGCTGGTGTTCGTGCGCCAGAGCGGCAAGCTCACCGCGGTCAACAGCATCATCCTCGATGCGCTGCTGTGGGGCGTTTCGCTGACCATCATTCCCGGCCTGGCCGGCTGGCACATCCTGCGCCGGCGCCCGCTGAAGCGGATCCAGGAGATAGAGGCCGCGACCAAGCGGATCATCGCCGGCGATCTCGGCCAGCGCCTGCCGGTGTCCGGGCGCCCGGATGAGATCGACCGCCTGTCGAGCATCGTCAACGCCATGCTCGAACGCATCGAGCAGCTGATGACCGAAGTCAAAGGCGTGTGCGACAGCATCGCCCACGATCTGCGTACCCCGCTCACCCGCCTGCGCGCGCATCTGTACCGCACCCGTGTCGGGCTGGAGGAAGATGACCCGCGCGCGGCGCAGCTGGACAAGGCGCTGGACGAAACCGACCGGCTGATGGCGCGCTTCGGGGCGCTGCTGCGCATTTCCGAACTGGAAAGCCACCAGCGCCGCTCCGCCTTCGTCGAACTGGATGCGGGCGAGCTGCTGCGGGAACTGCATGCGTTCTACCTGCCACTGGCCGAGGAGAAGGACCAGCAGCTGCTGCTGGAGATCGACCCGCAGGCGGGCACGTTGTGGGGCGACCGCGAGCTGCTGTTCGAAGCATTGGCCAACCTGCTCTCCAACGCGCTGCACTTCACCCCCACGCAGGGCCGGATCGTGCTGCGCGCGGTGGACGACCGCGGCACACCGCGGATCGATGTGATCGACAACGGACCGGGCATTCCACCGCAGGACCGCACCCTGATCTACCAGCGCTTCTTCCGCGGCGGCAGTGGCGGCGAGTCCACCGAGGGGTTCGGGTTGGGGCTGTCGATCGTGGCCGCGATTGCCGGCCTGCACGGCTTCCGGGTCCGCGCCGGGGATGCCCCCGGGGGCGGGGCGTGGTTGAGCATCCGCTGTGCGGCCGAGGGCCTTCGCTGAACGAGGGCGCATCGCGTCTGGCCGGTCTGGCCGGGGTGGGATTCTTTTTGTATTCCCACCCGGCATCCGGATAATCCGTCGCGACCTGCCCGCCGGTCGCGACACCGCGTGCCTCCAGCCATCGCCCGAGAGCCTTCATGCAACGTGCCACCATCAAAGCCTGGTTCCTGATCCACAAGTGGACCAGCCTGGTCTGTACCCTGTTCCTGTTGCTGCTGTGCCTGACCGGCCTGCCGCTGGTGTTCGGCGAGGAGATCGCCCACCTCAGCGAGCCGGAGGTGGCCACCACGGCGGCCGATGCCACGCCGCGTGATCTGGACGCGCAGGTGCGCACCGCACTGGCGCAGTATCCCGGCGATGTGCCGCTGTTCGTCGGCTGGGATCCGGACGCACCCACCGTGTACGTCAACACCGGTGCACGCCCGGACACCCCGCCACCGCAGATGCACACCGCGCTGCTGCACGCGACCACCGGCGAGGTGCTGCCGGCCGCGCAGTTCAACGAAGGCGTGATGTACTTCCTGTACCGCCTGCACACCGATCTTTTCCTCGGCCTGCCCGGCATGTTGTTCATGGGCGCGATGGGGCTGCTGTTCGCGGTGGCGATCATCTCCGGCCTGGTGTTGTATGGCCCGTTCATGCGCAAGCAGCGCTTCGGCACGCTGCGCACCGGCCGCAACCGCCGGCTGGCCTGGCTGGACCTGCACAACGTGCTGGGCGTGGTCACCCTCGGCTGGGCACTGGTGGTGGGCGTCACCGGCGCCATCAACACCATCGCCAAGCCGCTGGAACAGGCCTGGCAGAGCGAGCAGCTCGGCGAGTTCGCGGCCCGCTATGCTGGCCAGCCACGGCCGGCCACGCTGGCCTCGCTGCAGGCCGCCGTGGAAACCGCACGTGCCGCCGAGCCCGGCATGCGCCCGGCCTTCGTCAGCTTCCCCGGCACCGGCTACAGCGGTGACCACCACTATGGCGTGTTCATGCAGGGCAACACCGCCCTCACCGAGCGCCTGTACCGCCCGGTGCTGATCGATGCCAAGACCGGCGAGCTCACCGCGCAACCGCAGTTGCCGGCCAACATGAGCGTGTTGCTGCTGAGCCAGCCCCTGCATTTCGGCGACTACGGCAAGCTGCCGCTGAAGGTGTTGTGGGCCCTGCTGGACCTGCTCACCATCGCGGTGCTGATCAGCGGCCTGTATCTGTGGGTGAAGCGTGGCAGTACCGACGCACGCGTCACCGAGATCGAGCGCGCCGCGCAGCATGGGGGTGCCGCATGAGCGCACCGGTGAAACCACCGCGCAGCCCCTTCATCGCCCCGGCGTGGCTTGCACTGGCCAGTGTGGTCGGCCTGGTCAGCGCGCTGATCGGCGACGGGCTGTTGGACCTCATCTCCTGGCTCGTGTTCACCGCGTTGATCGCGCTGGTGGTGCGTGCGTGGGTGAAACGCACGCGCTGACGCGGCGCGGGCACATCTGCACAGGACGCCGATGCCCGGGTCGATAGCATGGAGCGCGAGATCCACTGCGTGCAAAGGCGTTGTCCCGATGAACCGATTGCCCGGCCCCCGCTTCCTCAACACGATCCTGCTTGGCGGCGACACGGTCGACAAACTCGAGGCCGCCACCGCGGCAGGATTCGCGCAGGTCGAACTGTGGCGTGAGGATGTCGCGTCCTCATCCGTCGCCGACGTGCGTACAGCCCTGGCGCGCACCGGCCTGCAGCTCACCGACGTGCAGGTGCTGCTGGATTTTGATGGCGCTTCAGCCGCCACTCGCCAGAGCAAGCGTGCCGAGGCGATGTCGTTGCTCGCGCTGGCAAACGACGTCGGTGCAGGCACTGTGCTGGTGCCTGCCTGCACGGCAACCGACTACGCGCCCGAGCGGGTTGCCGACGACCTGCGCTGGCTGTGCCTGCGTGCCGCTGAGCACGGCCTGCGTATCGCCTACGAAGGCATGGCCTGGAGTCGTCTGCACTCCACCCTGCCCTCGGCGTGGCAGCAGATCGAGCAGGTCGGGGCGCCGAACCTGGATATCGTGGTCGATGCCTTCCACCTGTTCGCCGCCGGGCGTACGGCCGATGACCTGCGCGACATCCCGGTGGAGCGCATCGCGCTGGTGCAGCTGTCGGATGTACTGGCTCAGCCGTTGCCCGGGCAGGTGACCACGCAGGCGCGGCATCACCGCTGCCTGCCGGGCGATGGCCTCTGGCCGCTGGAGACGCTGATCGATGCGCTGGCCGAGATGGGTTACAGCGGGCCGATCGGGCTGGAGGTGTTCAATGACGCGCTGAAGGCCCGTGATCCCCATGAGGTGGCGCGCGAGGCCATGGCGGCGCTGGAGGCGGTGCTGGCGCACTGATGTGTTTCCGGCTGCCCTCATGCGACGGCACCAGGGTGCCGCGCCAAGCGCTCAAGGAGGCACGTGCGTGGCGTCAGCGCGGCTCGACGGCCGGCCTTGCCATGTCCTGCCACTGCGCGGCGACGTCCTCGATACTGCGGGCGGAAACTGCCCGCAGATCACGCGGGTAATGCACGCCCTCGGCCTCGGTCAGTCGGGTCGCATGGAACTGCCCGTTGCTGGCCCGCAGGATCCAGCCGCCCTCGATGCAGGCACGTGAAGCCAGGAACACGACACCCGGCGCCACGCCCTCCGGATGCAGTTCATCCGGTTCGCCCTCCACGCCCCACATGCGGGTCTTGGCCACCGGCGATACCGCATTGACCACGATGCCATGCGCCGCGCCCTCGGCTGCCAGTACGTTGACGATCCCGACCGCGGCCGACTTCGCCGCCGCATACGCCGCCAGCCCGTGCTGCACGTACTGCGGATACAGCGCACGGTCGGAGGTGGTGAGCACGATGCGGCCGTGGCCCTGCGCCTGCATGGCCGGCCATGCGGCCTGCGCCAACCACAGCGGCGCCTTGGCCGCGACCGCCATCATGTGATCGAAACGATCCTCGTCCACCGCATCGATACGCTGGTACTCGACCCAGCCGGCGTTGTGCACGATCGCATCCAGGCGGCCGTGCCGCTGCAGGATATCGGCGACCAGCGCTGCCGCCCGGCTGCGGGTATCGACGCCATGGTGGCTGGCCTCGACAGAAAGGCTCTGTGCATGCAGGCGCGCCACCGCCTGATCGATCCGCCGCGGATCGGTGCCGGTGCCGTCCAGGGCGGCGCCCACATCCTGCATCACCACGTGTGCACCGCGCTGTGCCAGCAATCGACTGTAAGCGAGTCCCAGTCCGCCAGCGGCACCGGTGACCAGGGCAACCTGCCCGGCAAAAGAAAGTGTGTCGTTGATCGTCATGCAGACAGCATCCGCCTTGCGCAGCGCGGATGCCAATACCGATGACAGCTTGCAGCGATACTCAGGGCATATCGCACGCAGGATGCCTAGACGTGCGTGGGCTCGACGATCACCGCCGTGCCGTAGCACAGCACTTCGGTCAGGCCGGTCATCACGTCGGTGGCGTCATAGCACATGGCGATGATCGCGTTGGCGCCCAACATCCGCGCATGATTGGACATGTCCCGATAGGTCTCTTCGCGCGCCTGCTCGCACAGCTGCGTGTAGATGGTGATGTTGCCACCGAAGATGGTCTGCAGCCCGCCGAGGAAATTGCCCACGATCGAACGCGAACGCACGGTGATGCCACGCACCACGCCCAGGCTGCGCACCACGCGGAAACCGGGCAGTTCCATCGCCGTGGTCACCATCGCATCGTCGAGCCGGGTTGCGGGGCCTGCGCGGCCACCGCTGTTGTAAGGATCCGCCATTGCTGCCTCTATCCAGGGTGAGAGTATCGATCCGGCCAGCGCGCAGGGTGCGGCTGGAGCTGGCCGAAGGATAGCGCCAAGCAGAACGCGGATGCGATGCCGGGTGACCTTCCAGTGCCCCCTAGACGCCACCGAGCCTGACCACCTGGTATACCGCCACATTCTGCTCGGCCAGCGCCCGCGCCACCTCGGGAATCAGCTGCATCGGCAGGTCCACTTCGTACCCGTGTGGACGCGCGTGCAGCAGCGAGGCGTCGAAATCGAAGGCAGGGTGGTCGCTGGCGCGCTCGACCAGGAACGTGGTGATTGCATCGCGCGCGATGCCCTCCCACTCGCCCACTTCGAAATACACCCGGTACAGCGTGTCGCCGTAATCGTCGGGCGTGCCGTGCACGGATGCCACCGCTGAATCGGTCATCGCGTCCTCCTGTGTGGGCGCAAGCGCCAAGGCCAGCCGAAACCATACACCTCGGCCGGTTCCCGGCGCCTGCACACCGCGGAACGTCCGGCTGCCCTCAGCGACCCCGCGGATCGACCAGATCGCGCTTGCTCCGCGCGAACACCGGTGCGCCCACGTCGAGCTCGGCATCACCCACCGCCCGTCCGGCCAGGAAATCGGCGATGCCCGCGGCGATGGCCGGATTCCCCAGCCACATCTCGTTGTCATGACTGGCGCCGCGTGC
Organism: Stenotrophomonas sp. AS1; assembly: GCF_048957655.1. Taxonomy (NCBI): domain Bacteria; kingdom Pseudomonadati; phylum Pseudomonadota; class Gammaproteobacteria; order Lysobacterales; family Lysobacteraceae; genus Stenotrophomonas; species Stenotrophomonas sp. AS1. The sequence continues at coordinate 29,176 of NZ_JARVXM010000006.1, forward strand.
CAACAGCGTGCGGCTGTCTCGGAAACCCGGCCGCAGCGCTGCGGCGTTGGCCGGCGGCGTACGCCCGTCCAACGTGCCACTGATGAACAGCACCGGCACGTTGCTGCGCAGCGGCCCACGGAAGGCGTCGCCGAGATCGACCAGCCCCAGGCCATCGCCGAGCGCCGGGAACGGGAAGTTCAGCGCATCGCCGAACAGGCTCTCGCGGGCCTGCGCCTCGGCCAGTGCCCGGCGCTGCGGGCTCTGCCCGGAGGCCACGTCCATCGCCAGCGACATCGCGCCGTAGCTGCCGTACTCACTGCGCAGCAGCAGCACCATTGCCGCCAGCAGATCGTAGTCGCCATTTTCGGCATCGCGCAGGATCAGCGGCAGCCACTGCTGCGTCATGCGCCGTCCCAGGCTGGCACTGATCGCAAGCTGCGCGTCGTACTCGCCGATCATCACCGGCTTGCCGCCATGCATGACACTGCGCCCCTGGCGCGGCTGCTCACGCAGTGCTGCCAGCACCCGCGTGGCCGAGCCGGTCAGGTCATCGAAGCCCGCCTCCTTGGCCGCCCCGCTCAACTCCGCCAGCAGCGCATCGGCCGACAGCGGCAGCTTCAATGTGTCATCGGGTCCCTCCGTGCCCATCAGCACTACCCGGTCGAGACCAGCACCGTGCAGGCGCACCGTGGCCAGCGCCAGATGGGTGCCGTAGCTCATGCCCCACAGGCTGATCTTCGGCACCTTCAACGCCCGCCGCAGGTCCTCCAGGTCACCGGCACTCTCGGCGGTGGTGTAGGCCCCCAGGTCCACGCCGGCCTCCCGCCAGTACGCCACGCAGCGGGCGGCCACCCCGCGCAGCGCGTCGAGCGCGGCGTCGTGCTGCAGCGGCTGTGCATCGTCGAACGTGTGCTGGTGCGGGCACGGCGGCGGCGGTTCGGACTCGCCCGCCCCGCGCTGGTCGAGCAGCAGCACGTCGGTCTCGCGCCGGACCTGATCGAACACCGGCCAGCGCGGACCGCGCCCGGTCCCGATTCCCGAGCCACCCGGGCCGCCGGCCAGGTACACCACCGGTGCCGCGCGACCCTCGCCGCCGGTCGCCGGCAGGCGCACTACCCGCAGGCGCATGCGCGGTCCGTTGGGGTCTGCATGCCGACGCGGCACCTCCAGGTAGCCCGCTTCGGCCGCGATGGTGCCGTGCTTCTGTGTCTCGAACGCATAGGGAGTGAACACCAGCGGCGCCGGCGCCCCACTGGCCAGCGCGGGCGACGCGCCAGCAAGGGCGAGGCACAGCGCCGCCCACCGTGTGATCCGCAGGTGCCGGCCGGGAAGAAGAGAACGGAACAGGGACAGCGGGACGTTGGACATGACGGCCTCCGGTTGGGCGATAAGGGAATCGAGCGGCGAGTGACAGCGCGTGCACCACGCCTGCAGCATCGCCGTCCCCACGGCGGCCGAGGATGGCCCGTCCGCCGAACAGCTCCAGACGGGGGTCCAGCAGCTCCATGCAACCGATACGATGGGCCCATGCAGATCCCACGCACCCTGGCCGCCCTCGCCGTCCTGCTCATCGCAATCGCCGCGTGGCTGCTGTTGGTCGCGCCCGCACCGGGGGTGCGCTACTACGAAGCCCAAGAGATGGCGCCCGCTACGCTGGGGGCCGATGGCGCGCTGCCCACCGCGCCGCCGAAGATACTGGCCTGGCAACCGGCCAACCAACGCGAACTGGTGCAGTGGCGCGGTCCTTACTGGCTGCGCTGGCGCCTGCCCGCGCCGGCAAACCAGCACGCGGCCGACCGCGCACTGCGCGTCTCGGTGCGCGCCGCCAGCCAGCCCTTCTGGAACGGCCAGCCGTTGGCCGCCAACGGCATCGTCGGCCGCAGCGCGGAAGAAGAGCAGCCCGGACAGGTGGACATCATCCGTGTGCTGCCGCCCTCCTCGCGCAGCGGCACCGATGAGGTGGTGCTGCTCGCCTCCAGCCATCATCAGTGGCTCAAGCCGCGCGGCGCGGATGCCTTCGTTGCCGTCGGGCCAGCCGCCTCGATCTACGGCCACGGCATCGGAGCGTGGTTGATCGCCGCCCTCGCCACAGGTGCACTCGGCGCGGCGTGCCTGTACTTCCTCGCCGCACAGCGCGGCCGGCCGCGTGTGCCCGGTGCGCGCCTGCTGCTCGCCTTGGGGTTCGTCGGCCTTGCGCTGCCCGTCGTCGAAGCATGGCGTCCGCTGGTCGGTTATGTATATCCGTGGCACGGCCCGCGACTGTTGATGCTGCTTGTGCTGCACCTCGCCGCGGCGATCCTGCTGCCGGCTTACCTGGCGCGCCGTTTCGGCGTCGCGGTGCCGAAGCCCGCCCGCGTCGCCTATCTCGCCACCCTGCTGGCGCTGGCCGCCTTCTTGCCCAGCTTCGACGGCCGCGGTGCCGCGCTGCTGCTGCTGAGCCTGCTGACCTCCGCCTGCGTGCTGCTGCGCGCCCATAGCGAGCCTGACGAACGCTGGCCGATCCTCACATTGGTCGTGGCAGGCGCGCTGGCCGTGCCCTTCGCCCGCGGCATCTTCCTGGATGGTCCCTACTTCCTGTTCCTGGCCGTGCTGATGGGCTTTCTGCTGATCCGTCACGCCGCCCAGCTGCGCGCCTTGGACCATCACAACGCGCTTTTACGGGAAGAGCGCACTCGCCTCTCGCTGCAGTTGCTGCAGCGAGGGATTCACCCGCATTGGCTGATGAACACCCTCACCGGCCTGCAGGAACTGATCGAACAGGCGCCGATGCGCGCGAGCCGCCTGGTCGAATCGTTGGCTGAGCAGTTCGACCGCCTGCGTGAAAGCAGCACCCGCCCCAGCGTACCGGTGGAAGAAGAGCTGGCGCTGTGCCGCAACCACCTGGACATCGTCGGCCTGGCTCTGGATCGCCACATCGGTTTCGAGGTCGAGGGCGAACACAGCGGCCTCTGGCTGCCTCCCGGCGTGCTGCATGCGCAGGTCGAGAATGCGCTCACCCATGCGGGGGCGGTGGCGTGTGCCGAGCATCCGTTCCGCCTGCGTATCCAGCGCGACGGCAACGGTTGGATGCTGGAACTGCGCAGCGCACGTGGTACCGCGCCGCATCGCGGGCAAGGCACGGGCACCCGCTACATCGAGGCAAGCTTGGCCGCCACCTGGCCGGAGGGCTGGCACTTTGAGCAGGGCGCCGATGGCAACGACTGGTACGGCCGCATGGAGCTGACATGCGCATCCTGATCGTCGAGGATGAACTGCTGGTTCGCCAGAGGCTGCTGCGGATGTGCACCGAACTGGCTGGCAGCCGCGCCCGATTCGACGCCGTGGCCGACCTGGACGCCGCGGGTGACCGGCTGCAGCGCAGCGTGTATGACGGCCTGCTGCTGGATTTGAATCTGGGTGGGGAGGATGGTTTCGACCTGCTGAAGCGCGTGGTGGCTGGCCGATACCACTGCGTGGTGGTCTCCGCGCATCGGGAGCGGGCGCTGCAGGCGTTTGAGCATGGCGTGCTGGATTTCGTGCCGAAGCCCTTCTCACGCGAACGGCTGGGGCAGGCGCTGGAGCGACTGCTGGATGTCGGGCGGTATCGGTCTGGCGCCGCGCGTTACCTGGGCGTCTGGCATGCACAGGGGACGGCGATGGTGGAACTCGCGGATGTTCTGTGGATTCGCGCTGATGGGGATTACAGCGAGGTGCGCATGCGTGATGGGCGCAGTGAACTGCATGACAAATCGCTGGCGAGTCTTACTGCCGTTCTGCCGCCGGACTTTGTGCGCTGCCACCGGTCGTATATGGTCAATCTGAAGCATGTGCGGACGCTGCACGCGGCTTCGGGGAGCCGGTATTGGTTGATGTTGAATGATGGGGCTGAGGTGCCGGTGGGGCGGGCGTTTGTTGAAGAGATTCGTAGGGACATCGGGTCGACTGGTTGAATCCCAGTCCAGAACCGGCATGTAAAACACAAGCACTGTTTGCCCGTGGGACGCTGGTTTCACTTCATGCACCAGTGACCGGCAAGGCTACGGCGCGAATGCAGTTTCCCACTTGCCGTACGGCGTCAGCCCGAGCGACTGTGCAAGCGCATTCGATGCGACGTTGTCACACTGGCAATTGTACTGCGCCTCATATCCACGGCTCTCAGCATGATCAACCATGGCTCGCACCAACGACGGTGAGGCTCGGGTTTGTGACGAGACTGACGCTGTCCGGATCTGCCATGTTCTTGGTATCAGCACGATTGACGCGCCGCCGCTTCCGCCGTCAACCCGTTTGGACAGGAGCGCTGCTGCGAAAGCGCTCCCGGTAGTCGCCGGGTGCCACGCCGAGCACACGAAGGAAGGCACGACGCAGGGTCTGTTCGTCTGACAGCCCCGTCAGCGCCGCAACCCGCTTGATCGGCAATGTGCCGGACTCGAGCAGGCGCCGTGCGGCTTCCAGCCTCAACATTTCCACTGCCTTGGCAGGCGTGACGCCACATCTGCTGCGGTAGACACGGGCGAAAGTGCGCGGCGACATGTTCATCCAGTCAGCCAGCACCTCCACGCGCAGATCCTCGTGCAGGTGAGCCGCCATCCAGCCGTGAAGCTCGGCGAAATCGCCACCGGTGCTGGACTGCGCCGACAGCGGCGCACTGAATTGCGACTGCCCGCCCGAACGCTTGACGAACACGACCAGCTGTCGCGCCACGTCGATGGCGAGCCGGTGTCCGTGATCATCCTCGATCAACGCAAGCGTCAGATCGATGCCTGCGGTGACACCTGCCGAGGACCACACATTGCCATCCCGCACGAAGATCCGGTCAGCATCCACGTGTACGCCGGGGTACAGGCTCGATAGCCGCGTTGCCCAGTCCCAGTGCGTTGCCGCGCGCCGCCCCTCCAACTGCCCTGCGGCGGCCAACAGGAACGCGCCCGTGCAGATCGAGCACAACCTCCTCACTGTCTGGCCCCGCGCTGCCACCCACGCCACCAGTGCTGCGGATGCCTCGTACACGTCACCGCGGCAGCCACCTGGCGCCATCAACGTATCGATCGCGACGTCCTCCAGGCTGGCCAGTGCCTTCGACATCACCTGCAGCCCGGCGCTGGTGGCCACCAGACCGCCATGTTCGGATGCGACGGTAATCTCATAGCGCAGCCTGCCCTCGTCCAGCGGCCTGCACTGATTGGCCGTGTGCAGCGCCTGGAGCGGCCCGGTGAGATCAAGCACGTTCATGTTCTCGTGGGCGAGCAGTACAACGTGACGCGTTGCGGATGGGTCGGACATGGGGCCCTGTGCGTTCAACGCGGAAAGTCGGGGTACTCGAACGCCAGCGCGACGCCCGTGGCCGTTGCGCGGCCATATCGATGCATGATGCCATCGAGTGCAGCATCCAGTGCCATCACTGGCGCCAGGTCGGCGGCAATCACCAACGGGGCGTCACTGTCAGTCATGCGCTGGCGATCAGGCAGGATGCGCAGTCCGTGGCGTGTCACGAAGGGTTCGCCAGTGGTGGACACAAGATAGGCTTGGCTGCGGCCGGTGGTCGAGTACGCATCGATGGTCAACGCGAGCGCGCCCTCATCGATTCCCGGTACCCCCATCACGTCGATCTGATCGCGGCCGTGCAGCCATCGATTGGTGTAAAGCACTTTTGCCAGCGGCACCGCCGTTGTGCCCAACCGGGGGGAAAAGGCATCGCTGTCATGCTCCGCCGACCACGCCATGACGCCCACCGCCCGGGCAACGTGCTGGGCCTGCTCACGCCCGCTGATGGCCTCCACGAGCGCGATGGACGCGGGGATGGCAGCGCTTACGCCCGCGGTCGACACCCAGTTTCCATCGGCAACATACCGTCGATTCGGCAACCAGCGTATCCCGGGGTACTGCTTTCCCCGCGTCGCAGCGGTCGACCAATGCGCTGTGGCGCGCCGCCCATCGAACGTCCCCATCTGCGCGGCGACAAGGGCACCGTTGCAGATGGTGACGATCGTCGCCCCTTGGCCGGACTGCCGCTTCAGCCACGCGATGAGGCGCGGCGTGGCGGCCTGCGCGGGCACGATGATGTAGTCGGCCCCCTCTGGATGGATCGCATCGAACTGCGACACCGTCGTGTCCGTCGCGATCCGGAACCCTGGCCGCCCGAGATCGGTAAATGTGGACAGCGGCCCCGGGTCGAGCGTCACCGCGGACACATCGAGGGTGCCGGCACGGGACAGGATCGCGAACGGCACCAGGAAGTCGCTGACCTCCACGCCGATGTTTTCCCCCACTACCGCGATCACGGCCCGGGCGCGGCCGGGCCGTGGACGATAGGCGGGGATCACCGACTCCTGGGTGGAAGAGGCACTCGGCGCTTGCTCGGCGGGTCGCGTCGTTCTGGCTGGCGGCCCTGCACATCCGGCCAGCACCACAGATACAGCCCACGCGGCATACAGAATGCGTCCAGGGAAAGTGCGAGGTGCCATGGTGCTGCCATAGGTAAGTGATGTGCGTGCATTCTTTGCTCCCTCCGCCACGGCAACAATGTCGCGGTTGCGTCATTTCCTGCCATGACCCTGTCCTTCCGGTTGAGGAGAAACCGCCAGCTACGCTTCGATGCCTGCCGCGAAGTCCGCCTTGAGCAGGTCCGGCTCACGCGCAGCGTGGGTGCACAGCGCTGAGATAGTGAAGCTTTGGCGCCGTGACATCCGCAGCAGGGCCAAGCAGCGCAGGTGACCACCAACCTTCCTTCCTGCTCATGCAGGCCGAGGGACAGCGGTGGAGCGCGATCTCCTCACTGGCCAACATCCATTGCGATCCGTCGGGTCATCGAGCGGATCTTCCCGCTCCTGCAGACCGAGGTCGCCTTGGCCCAGGTGCTCTTTGCGAAATCTCCGTGCACGTCTGCTCCTGACCAGGAGCGGACTCCGAACACTGTCAGCACATCTGTGAATGCAGAGCTGACGGGCCCACGTGTCCGTCCAGCCAGGCTCACTGCTACTTGATCTTCAGCTCCGGCAGAAGAGGGTCAACATCAACCAGCTCCAGGGACTTGACCATGTGCAGCGTCCCGTTCTTGTACTTGAGGAAGTGCGGGCTCTTCAGATGCTGCTCGTAAGCCTCACGACTCGCATAGATTTCAAGGATCGTCAGCCGAGTAGGATCTTCCTTGTCAAAAACCGCATACAACGACAGCACGCCTGGCTCAAGCGCCATTGAGGCGCGAACTTCTTCCGCCAACTCGTCTCGATAGGCGGGCAGATGGTCTGCATCAACGGTGATCTTTGATAGTCGTGTCATCTGTGCCTCCTCCGCTCCAACACGGAAGGAGCACGCCAACATACTGAACAACGTGGCCATGATGATCTTGTTCACTTGGTTCTCCCGGGTGCGCATGACAGTAAAGAAGTCTTTCGCGTAGGCATCATTCTTTCCGCACTTCCAGCTGAGTTTGAATGCCGACGCGAACACGTTCCGCGGCCTCCACGCCGACGTGCGCTTCGAGCACATCAGCCAGCTGGTACAAATGCTCTGGCCGCAGTCCGATGTTCATGCTCATGCCTATGTGAGACTGCAACTGAGGACCCACCCCGGACATCGCCGCCAGCATGCTGACCGTGGCCAATTCACGGCTCTGCCAATCCAGGTTGTCGCGCTCGAAGATGTCGCCAAACAGGTGCGTACGCAGATAGTCGTTTGCCTGCGGTGCGAAATCGAACAATGGCCCTGAGACCGGACCACCAGCCAGCTTGGTCTGATTCGCGGTGCCTGCAGCGAGCAACGCGTCGCCCTTGGGGATCGGCTTGGCAGGTTCGCGGCCAGCTTCATCCTGGATGCCCCTCTGCCTGCGCGCCTCCGCCACCTTCATCAGTCCGGTCAACGCGTTCAGGCTGCGCGGAAAGCCCGCATAGGCGTAAACCTGGACGAGGATTTCTCGCGCTTCGGCAAGACTCAGCCTCGCGTCCAAGCCTTGATTCAGCGCCTCCCGAAGGCTATCCATGTTGCCGGCAGCTGCGGAGGCGCTGATCGGAATGATGGCTTGCTGGCGGGAATCCAGTTCGGTGGTAGAACCCCCGTCTGAGTTGACGTTCATAGCTTCCCCTTCGTGTGCGAAAGGCGGCATTGAGCGGATCGATGCGGACCGTGCCCGTAAACCAGTCCGTCGATCCTTTGGTGGACGCTTGGGCGCCATGGCGGTTGATTTCCATGTAGCTCACCCATTTGTGGTGTGGTTGGGCATGCAACCAACGGCTAGTCGGACTCAATCCGAACCGCGAGCGGACCGTCCGTGCGAAGGACCTGCAGTCCTCCTTCAATTCGACCCAGTCGGATCAAACCCTTCGAGTACGCAAATGGCCTGTGGAAAATCGCCAGATTTCCCCACGGCGCATAAAAGGCGATGTCGCCCGCCGCCGGCGTGAATCCCTCCGGCTCACCCGCCACACTGAGACGGCGCGGAAGCTGCGCGATTTTCTCGTTCGCGGCGTAGTCCTCAAGCTGCAGCGTCAGCGGCAACTGGGCGATGAACTCGCGCGCCGGGATACTGTCTTCCATGGTGGCCGACAGCACCTGATCGTTGATGATCAGTCGAATCTTCATGGAATGAACTTCCGGGTTTGACTCTACCTTCCTGGCTGCAATGGCGTGATGAGCGGGCTCGGCAGAGCATGCCGCTATTCCCCCGAATGCAAGCAGGAGGCAAAGTAGCTTTCCTGTGAACGACGTAACGCGCCTCATCAGCCCCGTGCCTCCACAGCGACCACCGGCCCGGGCGTGGTCGCCCGGTCGGACGCCGTGGCATAAGCGAGCAGCGCGGCGCACAGCAACAGGCCAGCACTGGCCAGGAACGTACTGGCAAAGCCGAGACTGTCAAACAGCAGTCCGCCCACGGTCGAGCCAAGTGCGATGGAGCACTGCACCACCGCCACCATCAGCCCGCCGCCGGCCTCTGCGTTGTTGGTGAAAGTGCGGGCCAGCCAGCTCCACCAGCCCACCGGCGCGGCCGTTGCCAGCAGGCCCCATGCCGAGAGCAGTGCGGCGGTCGGCCAAAGCTGGTGCCCCAGTGGAACCAAGGCCACAGCAATGAGCGCCATCAAGGCTGGAATGGTCACCAGCGTTCGGTAAAGCCCACGCCTGATGAACGCGCCAATGACGAGCGTGCCCACGAAGCCACTTATGCCGATGGCCAGCAGCACCAGTGGTACAGCAGACGCTCCTGCACTGGTCACCCGCTCCAGGAACGGCCGCACGTAGGTGAACAGGGCAAATTGCCCCATGAAGAAGGCACCGCAGGCAAGCATGCCAAGTGCCACCACACGCCGCCGGAACAGCGCGACCAAGCCGCCTTGTGACTGCCCGCTCTCCGCGGGCATGGAGGGCAGACAAACCCACTGCCATGCGAGAGCTATGGCAGCCACCGGCAGAAGGCACAAGAAAGCGCCGCGCCATCCGATCATGCCGCCCAGGTAGCTGCCCAATGGCGCCGCAACTACCGTTGCAAGCGCGTTGCCGCTGTTGAATATTGCCAAGGCTCGCGGAATCTTCGCAGCCGGAACCAGCCGCATTGCCGTTGCGGCAGACAGTGACCAGAACCCACCGATCACCACGCCGATCAGTGCACGCCCCATCATGTAGACCGGATAGTTCGGAGCCAGGGCCACCACCACACCCGACACTGCCATCAATGCGGTGAGGATCAGCAGCAACGTTCGTCGATTCATGTTGCCCGCCAACCGGGAGATCAACAGGCTGGTCAGCACCGCAAAGGCTCCCGAAATGGCAATGCCGTACCCGGCAAGCCCTTCGGTCACGCCCAGATCTGCCGCCAAGGGAGTAAGCAGGCTCACCGGCATGAATTCCGAGGCTATCAACGCGAAGACGCACAACGTCATCGCGAGCACGCCCCCCCAGTTGGCGCGATCTGCAATCGCGTGTGTGCGGCTCATTTCCCGGCCAGGCCGCGCTGGAAGAACGTCGTCAGTTTCTCGAAGGGAATCAGGTTGGCGCGGTCATACAGGTCCACGTGACCCGCACCCTTCACCCAGTAGAGTTCCTTCGGTTGGCCGGCCCTTTGGTATGCGTCTTCGCTGAACTCGCGTGAATGTGCGGCGTCGCCGGAGACGAACAGCATCGGCCGGGGTGAGATGGTCTCGATGTCATTGAAGGGATAGAAGTTCATGAATTTGACCAAGCTGCTGAAGAGCGGCTGGGTCGTCAGCTCTGCCGTATCGCCCTTTGGCGTGTAGGCGCCGCGCGGGGTACGGTAGAAGTCGAAAAACTCGCGTTGGATGGCAGGGGTGTCAGCATCGAGTTTGTTCACCGTGCCTGGCACGTACACTGCCGCCCCGCCCTTGAACTCTGCCAGGCGCTGGCCCGTTGCGGACTGGATCATCGTCTTGCGCTGCTCCAGCGATTGCCCGTTGTTCAGCCCCTGCCGTGCCGCCGCACCCATGTCGTACATGCTCACCGTAGCAATGGCCTTGATGCGCGGGTCGATCTTGGCGGCGCTGATCACAAAGCTGCCGCTGCCACAGATGCCCAGGCCGCCAATCCGATCCGGGTCCACATAGGCCTGCGTACTCAGGAAGTCGACGGCCGCACTGATGTCGTCTGAATAGATTTCCGGCGCCACCATGTGCCGCGGGGCGCCGCCGCTCTCTCCCCAGAAGGAAAGATCGATCGCCAGCGTAACGAAGCCCTGTTCGGCCAGCTTCTGCGCGTAGAGCTGCGAGCTCTGCTCCTTCACCGCGCCCATCGGGTGGCCAACCACCACGGCGGGCGCGCGGCCGCCGCGAGGCAAGCCATGAGGGCGGTACAGCGTGCCTACCACTTCCATCTGGTACTGGTTGTGGAAGCTGACGCGCTCACCCGTGACCGTGGGGCTGCGGTAGAAGTTGTCTGCCCCGGCCGGACGGGCTGCCCCAGGCGTTTCGGCAGCCATGGCGGGAAGCGGAAGTACGTAGCTGGCAAGCAGCGCCAGCAGCAACGTGGTCGGTTTCATGCGAGTGCGGCCTCGGTTGGGGGGACTGAGGTCGCCACGATAGGCTCCGCCCGCTACTGCGATAAGCCGGCTGAAAGTTGATGCATTGTTGAGTTGAGCTCACAATTGGTCCATGAGCGCCGTGAAGACCAATGATCTGCAAGCCTTTCTGGTGGTGGCCCAGGAGCAGAGCTTCACCAAGGCCGCCGTTCGCCTTGGGGTGACGCCCTCTGCGCTGAGCCATTCGATGCGGTTGCTGGAAGAGCGCCTGGGCATTCGCCTGCTGGCCCGCACCACCCGCAACGTTTCCCCCACTGAAGCCGGCGAGCGCCTTATGCGCTCCATCGCACCGCACTTCGAGGCTATCGGTGCCAGCGTGGAAGCATTGGGGGACCTGCGCGACCGGCCGGCGGGAACGCTACGGATCTCCTGCACGGATGATTCGATGGAGACCATCATCCGACCACGGCTTGCCGGGTTCCTGGCCGAGTACCCGGACATCACGCTTGAGTTCTACGTGGATTACGGCTTTACCAACGTGGTGGAGCAGCGTTTCGACGCTGGCATCCGGCTCGGGGAAGCGCTGAGCAAGGACATGATCGCTGTCAGGGTCGGACCGGATTGGCGGCTGGTGGTGGTTGGATCCCCCGGCTACTTCCAGAAACATCCCAAGCCCAGGAAGCCCGCCGACATCACCCGACACCGTTGCGTACACATCCGGCATCGCCCAAACGGCGCAATTTACGCGTGGGAGTTTGAGGAGAAGGGCAAGGAGTTCACGGTGCGCGGCGATGGACCGTTGGTCTTCAACAGCATGACCCACGTCATCAATGCCGCCATGGACGGCCTGGGTTTGGCCTATGCGCCCGAGCCGATGGTCGCCGAGCATATCGCGGCGGGCAGGCTGGTTGCCGTGCTCGATAAGTGGTGCTTACCCTTCCCCGGCTACCACCTTTACTACCCAAACCGCCGGCAGCCCTCGCCCGCATTTACGGCGCTGGTTGGGTGGCTGAGGCTGGAATGAGGAGGAGCAGAAAGCTCGGATTGAATCGCCCAGTGTGTCGATACCGCCCGGGCAGTGGCGCTACCTGCTGGTCGGCGAGAAGTTCTGAGCTCCACGCGTCTTTCGCCACTGGATCCACGCGATCGCGGCGACGAAGAAGACGCTGCACAGGTAACTGCCTTCCGGCCCTTGCGCGCCACCGGTCAGGGTGTCGAGGCCTTGGGGGCGCAGCGCCACCAGCAGCGCCGGCAAGTGCGTATCGATGCCAGTGACGGGCAGTTCGAAGCCGGTCGCGAGCAACCAGTTCCACCCCGCGTGCCAGCCCATCACGCCCCAGATATTGCCGGTCCGCAGCGCCCAGGCGCAGGCGAACAGCGAGAACAGGAACGTGCCGAGCATGACCCGGGGCGGCTGGTGCGGACTGAAATGCAGGAAGCAGAAAGCGAGCGACACCAGCAGCACTGCCACCGTGACATTGGTCTTGCGCGCCACCACGGACAGCATCCAACCGCGGAAGATGACTTCCTCCACGCTCGCCTGGAACATGAAACTCAATAGCAGTAGACCGATGTGCAGCAGGCTGACGGGCGACCGCCAGGCCTGCCCCACGCCCGCCGCCTGCATGCCGCCAGCCATCCAGATCGCGACTACGACCAGCGCGATCGTGCCGAATCCAACGGCCAATCCGCGCAGGAAGGTTTTCAGCGGTGCCGGACCGGTCAGTCCGATACTCGCCAGCGAGCGCCCTTCGACGAAGCGTACCCAGGCGAGCACGGCCGCCAGCGTCGGCGCGAAGCCGATCCACAGCAGCGCATACAAGCCAGCGAGGCCGATCGGATCGCCGCTCGGCGTCGACCAATGCTGTGACTGCATCCACCCGTCCAGCGCGATCACCGGTACGGCGTTGAACAGGATCATCAGGATCGGCGTCAGCCAGGCCCAGGGCAGCCAGCCGCGGGCCGGATCGGGCGAATACAGGGCAACGGGGGTCATGCAGGGCACCAGGTCGACGTGATCGTCGCTGCAAGGTGCCGTCCGCGCGGGGGGCGTGGCAACCCGTTTGCGACCAAGCCACAGAAGCCGCCGATGAATCACCCGGATCGCCGACGAGATGGCGCTGAGTCGTCGCCCGTGGTGTCCGCTTTGGGTGGCGGTTTCATATGTTCGATGAAACACAGACAGCTGCCCAAGCAGCAGGAGTGTTGCGGAGGCGGACCACGGCCGCATCAGCGACACCGCGTCGATTCGCGAGCGTCTTTGGCAGCGCGGCTCGAACGAAAACACGAACGGGCTGCTGCGTCAGTAATTCCCGAAAGGCGTTGATCTGTCGAGCTTCTCCCAAGCCAAGCTCAACAGCGTGGCCAGGCAACTAAACGAGAGGCCACGCAAGACCCTGGACTTCCAGACACCGATCGAGCGACATCAACAAGCTTCCGCTTTCGGCCAATAGCAGACCTGCCGGACCCGCTGCACGGACTGAAGGTATGGTAGCAGTTGCTAACATTGCAGGCCACGCCTCCTCGAAGGAAGTCGCCCGCATGCCTTTGCCCCTGGCGTTTTGGCGAGTCGCCATGCTGACGGTCGTGGCCTTGCCAGTCTGCCCATTCGCTACCCTGTCAGCGGCGGAGCCGGATTATCAGACCAGCGCCTTCACCCACCCCATCAACCGTGCCAAAGACGCCCCTTTGGCAAGCCTGGGCAGCGATGGATTGCTTCGCTATGGCGTGTATACCGAGCGCGGTGGCGATCAGGCCCGCAACATCGTCCCGGACTTCTCCCGCGCCGGCTACCAGGGAGGCGGAGTCAGTCTGCCCACCCGCTCCAGCATTCCTGTCATCGAGATCCTTGAGCCATCCAGCGCGGAGGATGACTATCCCCGCATCCAGGCAGCGATCGATGCGGTCTCCCTACGTGCCACGGACAGCCGGGGCCTGCGCGGCGCGGTCCTGCTGCGGCGCGGCCACTACACGGTGAGCAGGACGCTGACCATCCGTGCAGGCGGCGTAGTGCTGCGCGGTGAAGGACGAGGTGCAGACGGCACGGTGATCCGCTCCGAAATCAGCGATCGGCAGGGCAGAATTCTTGAAGTGGGGAACAGCGAATCTGCGGTCCCCCGCGCAGCGTTGGACGCACGCCGTACCGCAATCAACATGGACTACGTCCCGGTGGGGGCGATGCGGATCAAGTTAACGTCCGCAGCCGGCTATCGCGTGGGCGATACGGTGTCGATCGCGAGGGAACCCAACGCGCGCTGGGTCGGCCCAGAGGGCATCGATACCGCGCGATACCGGTGGACGGCCAGCGACTACGCCATGTACAGCGAACGCGTCGTCACCGCGGTAGACCATGACACCATCACTCTCGATGCCCCGATCATGGATGCCATCGAGTCCCGCTTTGGTGGCGGCAGCGTCTATCGCACGGATCCGATCCGTATCTCGCAGGTTGGCATCGAAGACCTCCGCCTTGAAGGTGACCCCCAGACCGGTACGGTCAGCGGCACCGCCGATGCCGGCCCCTTTACCGCACTCCGCCTGGGTGCAACCCACAACTCATGGGTTCGCGATGTAACCGTGCGTTATGTATCGCATGGCTTCGTGACCCGTAATGGCGCGCAGTTCAATACCCTGCAGGACATCGCCTATCTCGACCCGAGGTATGGCGAGACCCAGGGCGCCCGCCGCTATGTGTTCCTGTACGAGGGCAACGCCGCCTTCAATCTGATCCAGCGCTGCTACAACCAGGGCGGCCGGCATACCTTCGTCATCGGTGCACGGGTGCCCGGCCCCAACGTGTTTCTGGACTGCCTGGCCGTGGGCGACAGCAACGACAGCGGCCCCCATCACCGCTGGTCCACTGGCACGCTGTACGACAACACCAAGGGATACATGCTGCGGGCGCAGAACCGCCGGTACAGCGGCACGGGACACGGGTGGGCAGGCGCACAGCAGATGTTCTGGAACACCGAGCACGACATCTACGTGGTCCAGGCGCCGCCCTTCGCGATGAACTGGAGCGTGGGACAGGTGGGCGCTGTTGCACCCGGGAAATTCCCGCCGGAGGAGCCAGCGGGGATCGTGCAGTCGATGGGCCAGGTGGTGACACCTCGCAGCCTGTATCTGCAGCAGTTGCGTGATCGTCTGGGCGAACAGGCGGTGGTCAACATCACCACGGAAGCGCAACGTGACGGGCGCATCTGGGACAGCCTGGCCGATGGTGCGGGGGAATAGCGCTGATAGCGGAGAGCGCTGGCAGCCAACGCATTGACGATCAGCTCCGCGATAAGCGGCAGGTGGAGCGCACAACCAACAAAAAAGCCCCCGTTTCCGGAGGCTTTTTCGACTGAATCATGGTGGGCGGTACAAGGTTCGAACTTGTGACCCTTGCCGTGTGAAGGCAATGCTCTACCGCTGAGCTAACCGCCCGATGCTGCTGAGCCGCTCATTATAGGGCGGCAAATTTCGACGTCAACGGTTTCGCCGAAATTTCTTCACATCGTGTGCGTGGGCTTGTCCGCGGTCAGGATGCCGGCCAGCAGGGTCTCGATCCGATGGCGGACGGTCTCCCCTTCCGCACCATCGGCCAGCTGTACGCCGATGCCTGCCGCGCGGTTGCCCTGGGCCCCGGCGGGGGTCACCCAGATCACCTTGCCGGCCACCGGCAGGCGCTCGCCGGAGTCCGGCAGGGTGAGCAGCAGGAACACCTCATCGCCCAGGAAGTAGCGCTTGGGCGTGGGCACGAAGATGCCGCCGTTCTTCACGAACGGCATGTAGGCGCCGTACAGCGCGGCCTTGTCCTTGACGGCAAGGGACAGGATGCCCTGTCGGGCGTTGGTGGCGCTCATGCTCTATTCCCCTTGGCGTGCCGTTCGTTGACCTTTCCCCAGGCCAGCAGCAGCTCAACCACCGCAAGATCGGCGCGCACCGTGGTGCGCAGCAGGTCGCGGGTGCGGTTGGCCGCATCGAACCAGGCGGCCAGCTTGTGCAATCGATCGGGATCGGTCAAGCCACCGCCGGTGGCCTGGGCCAGGGCGAGATCGGCGGCGTGGCGCAGGCGCAGGGCGGCGTTGTCGTCGGCGGTCCAGCGCTGGGCCAGTTCCACCGCGCCGGCGCGGCCGGCGACGAGCGCTTCCAGATCCGTAGCGACCTGGCGGCGCAGGGCCAGGCCGTCCTCGCGCAGCCACTGGTCGGCCAGGCCGGGATGGCCACGCGCGGCGTCCAGCGCTTCGCGGGCGCTGGCCTCGCTGTGGCCCAGGGTCTGCAGCCAGGCGAGCGCTTCCTCGCGCGGCGGCAGCTTGAACTCCAGGCGCTGGCAGCGGCTGCGGATGGTGGCCGGCAGTCGGGCGGGGTCGGCGCTGATCAGCCACAGGTAACGTCCGGGCTGCGGCTCTTCCAGGGTCTTGAGCAGGGCGTTGCAGGCGGCGCGGTTGATGGCGTCGGCAGGATCGACGATCACCACCTGGGCCACGCCGTACTGGGGGGTCAGCGAGAGCTTCTGCGAGACCTCGCGGATCTGCTCGATCACGATTTCGGTGCGCAGCTTGTCGCCGGATTTGTTGGGAATGAACGAGATCCGCTGCAGGTCCGGGTGGGTCCCCGCGGCCAGCAGCTGGGCGCTGCGCTTGGCCGCGGCAGGTTCGCCCTGCCCCAGCACGTGCTCGGCCAGCCGCAGCGCGACGCCCAGCTTGCCCAGGCCGGCCGGGCCGCAGAACAGCAGGCCATGGCCGAGGCGACCGGCGTCGAGCGCGGCCACGGTCTGGTCATAGGCGCGCTGCTGCCAGGGGGAAAAGGGTTCAGCCACGTTCCGGCTCCTGTGCCAACCATGCCGCCACGGCCGCCACCACCGCGCCGGCGACGCCGGCCTGGTCCTGGCTGGCATCGATCAGGCGGTAACGTGCGGGGTCCTCGCTGGCACGCTGGCGGAACACCGCGCGCACCCGCTGGAAGAAATCATCGTGCTCGCTTTCAATGCGGTCCGGCCACAGATCGCGGCCGTTGGCGCGCGCACGGCCGACCGCTACGTCCACATCCAGCAGCAGGGTCAGGCCGGGCAGCAGGCCGACGGCGCGGCGCTCCAGATCGGCGATCCACGCCGGGTCCAGGCCGCGGCCACCGCCCTGGTAAGCGTAGCTGGAATCGGTGAAGCGGTCGCACAGCACATAGGCGCCGCGCTGCAGCGCCGGGGCGATCACCTGGCGCACGTGCTGGGCGCGGGCGGCGAACACCAGCAGCAGCTCGGCTTCGGCCGAGAGCGGCTCGGCGGCGATCTCCGCGTCCGGCTTGAGCACCAGCGCGCGGATGCGCTCGGCCAGCGCGGTGCCGCCGGGCTCGCGGGTCAGCACCACCTCATGGCCACGGGCGTGAAGGGCCTCGCGGATCGCGTTGATGGCGGTGGTCTTGCCGGCGCCCTCGCCCCCTTCCAGGCTGACGAAATGCGGGTGCCGGTGCAGCGCGGGACTCATTGGGGGGCGGCCTCGTTGGTGCGTTTGCTGCGCAGTTGCTGCAGGTAGCGGGCAACGGCGGCGTTGTGGTCGGTGTAGTTGGCCGAGAAGATGTGCGCGCCACTGCCATCGCCCACGGCCACGAAGTACAGCGCGTCCCCCTTGGCCGGCTGCGCGGCGGCATGCAGCGCGTCACGCCCGGGCATGGCGATCGGGGTCGGGGTCAGGCCGGCGCGCGTGTACGTGTTGTACGGCGTATCGGTGGTGAGGTCGCGCTTGCGGATGTTGCCGTCGTAGCTGCTGCCGATGCCGTAGATCACGGTGGGGTCGGTCTGCAGGCGCATGCCGATCTTCAGGCGGCGCATGAACACCCCGGCGATCTGCGGGCGTTCGCTGGGCAGTGCGGTTTCCTTCTCGATGATCGAGGCGAGGATCAGCAGCTCGTACGGCGAGTTCAGCGGCAGATCGTCCACGCGGCTGTCCCACGCGGCGGTGAGTTCTTTTTCCATCGCGGCATGCGCGCGCTTGAGCACGTCGATGTCGCTGTCACCTCGCTGGTAGACGTAGGTCTCGGGCAGGAAACGGCCTTCCGGGTGTTCGCCGGGGAAGCCGACCGCCTTCATGAGGGCGGCATCGTCCAGATCATCGGTGGTATGCACCAGCGGATCGGCACGCTTGAGCGCAGCGCGCAGCTGCCGGATGTTCCAGCCTTCCACGATGGTGACGCGGTGCTGCAGGACGCGGCCCTGGCGCATGCGGGTCAGCAGCTCGCGCGGGGTCAGCGCCGGATCGAGCGCGTATTCACCCACCTTGAGCTTGCCGGCGGCATCGAGCTGGCGTGCCAGCAGCTGCCACTGGGTGTCGCTGCCTTCGTCCACGCCGGCCTGGCGCAGCTTGCCGAGCACGGTGCTGAAGCCGTCCCCCGAGGCGATCACCACGCTCTCCGCACTGGGGGTGACCGGCGCATCGGCGAACGCGCCCTGGCGATGCCAGAACCATGCGCCTGCGGCCGCGACCAGCAGGGCCAGCACCAGCAACACGGCCAGTACGGCCAGACATCCCCGTTTCGCACCCGCCATGGTCACCTCGAATCAAATTCTTCGCCGCGCAGCATACCGCGCGGGTACTGCACACCGCCAAACGACTCAGGCATCGCTGCCCAGCGCCCGCAGCAGGCCACGGGCCTTGGCGCGGGTTTCGTCCAGTTCCTTGTCGGCCACCGAATCGACCACGATCCCGGCCCCGGTGCGGAAGCTGGCGGTATCGCCGGCCACTTCGGCGGTGCGGATCAGGATGTTCAGGTCCAGGTCGCCATCGCGGTTCAGCCAGCCGAACGCGCCGGTGTAGGCACCGCGCGCGGTCTGCTCCAGCTCGGCGATGATCTGCATGCAGCGCACCTTCGGGCAGCCGGTGATGGTGCCGCCGGGGAAGGTCGCGGCGATCACCTGGCCGGGGCTGACGTCCTCGCGCAGGCGGCCACGCACGTTGCTGACGATGTGGTGCACGTGGGCGTAACTCTCCACGGTCATCAGTTCATCCACCTCCACGCTGCCCGGTGCGCAGATGCGGCCGAGGTCATTGCGCTCCAGGTCGATCAGCATCACGTGCTCGGCGCGCTCCTTGGGATGGCCGACCAGTTCCTGGATCCGCGCGGCATCGTCGTCGCCAGCGAAACGCGGGCGGGTGCCGGCGATCGGGCGGGTCTGCACGTCATCGCCATGCACCGAGACCAGCCGCTCGGGCGAGGAGCTGACCACCGCCCTGCCCTGCGCCATGAACAGCCCGGCGAACGGCGCCGGGTTGGCCACGCGCAGCTGCGCGTACAGCGCCTGCGGCGAGAGCGCCTCGGTGAACTGCGCGCTCCAGCGCCGCGAGAGGTTCACCTGGAACACGTCGCCCGCGCGCAGGTAATCGATCACCTTGCCGACGCCGTCGGTGAAGCGCGGTGGCGCGTCTTCGCCGATCGCCACCGGGGGCTGCCAGGTTGGCAACGGGGCCAGCGCGGCGGCCGCGGCAAGGTCGTCCTGCAGGGTCTGCAGCAGCGCGACCTGACCGCTCTCGCACACGGCATGGAACTGGCCGAGTACGCGGTCGTGCAGCACCGCCGCCGGGCAGCGCAGCGCCAGCGCGGACGGCAGGCCATCGGCGCGCGCCGGCAAGGCCAGCACGTCTTCGATCTGCCCGGCCAGTTCGTAATCCAGCATCAGTGCCCAGCCACCGCGGAACGGCAGTGTCGTCTCCTCGCGCGGCAACCGCAGGGCGGCCCAGTGCGCGTCCAGCACGTCCAGGAAGCGGCCGTCCTGCGCCACGCCATCGGCATCACGCACCACGCCGTCGGCGTGCAGCGCAAGCGCTTCGCCGCTGCCCATCAGCAGCAGGTCCCAGCGCCCCTGCGCGGTGCCCGAGGCGGTGGACTCCATCAGCAGCGGGTAGCGCTGCGGGGCCAGGCGCTGCAGGGCCAGCAGGTCGGTGGTGGCGGGCAGCGGAAGCGTCTGGAACATGACAGGACACCGGAAGGGCGCGCAGCGTGCGCGGGGGCCAGATACACCAAGGCCGCCATGATGGCGGCCCGGGTGGGAGCGCACGGAACGGGCGGTCAGACGCGCTTGAACACCAGCGTGCCGTTGGTGCCGCCGAAGCCGAAGCCGTTGGACATCACCACATCGACCTTGGCCTCGCGTGCGGTGTTGGGCACGTAATCCAGGTCGCAGCCCTCGCCCGCTTCATGCAGGTTGATGGTCGGCGGGATGATGTTGTCGCGCAGCGCCAGCACCGAGAAGATCGCCTCCACGCCGCCGGCCGCGCCGAGCAGGTGGCCGGTCATCGACTTGGTGGAGCTGACCATCATCTTGTAGGCGTGGTCGCCGAAGGCGGTCTTCATGGCCATGGTTTCGCCCAGGTCGCCCAGCGGCGTGGAGGTGCCGTGCGCGTTGAGGTAACCGACCTGGTCCGGGGTCACGCCCGCGTCCTTCAACGCCATGGTCATGCAGCGTGCCGCGCCTTCGCCGTTCTCGCTCGGGGCGGTCATGTGGTACGCGTCCGAGCTGGCGCCGAAACCGGCCAGCTCGGCATAGATGCGCGCGCCACGTGCCTTGGCGTGCTCGTACTCTTCCAGGATCAGGATGCCGGCGCCGTCGCCCAGCACGAAGCCGTCGCGCTCCTTGTCCCACGGGCGCGAGGCTTCCGCCGGTGCATCGTTGCGGGTGCTCATCGCCTTCATCGCGCAGAAGCCGCCCAGGGCGGTCGGCGAGGAGCCGCGCTCGGCACCACCGACCACCATCACGTCCGCATCGCCGTACTGGATCATGCGCATCGCGGTGCCGATGGAGTGGTTGGAGGTCGCGCAGGCGGAGACCGCCGAGAACGACGGACCCTTCAGGCCGGTGATGATGCTCAGCTGGCCCGGGAGCATGTTGATGATGGTCTTGGGCACGTAGAAGGGCGAGATCTTCTTGCCCTCGTGGAAATCGATGGTCTGCTCTTCGATACCCAGCAGGCCGCCGATGCCCGCGCCCACGATGGCGCCGACGCGCTCGGCGTTGCCGTCGGTGATCTCCAGGCCCGAATCGTTCAAGGCCATGAAGGCGGCACCGAGGCCGTAATGAATGAACGGGTCCATCTTCTTGGCATCCTTGCCAGTGACCCGGAATTTGCCGAACTGTTCGTTGTCGGCGGTGATGTCGAAGTCCCTGACCTCACCTGCGATCTTGGTGGTGAAACGGTCCAGGTAGGACTGCGAAACGTTGGTCAGCGGACCGATGCCGGAACGGCCTTCGGTGATGCCCTTCCAACTGCTGGCCATATCATTGCCCAATGGCGAGACCATGCCCATGCCGGTAACGACGACGCGACGCTTCATTGCAGATTCTCCTGACCCGGGTGTTGCGGGTATCACGCGGTATAACGCTCAAAAGCACAGGGCCGCAAGCGCGGCCCCATGGGTTTGCCGCACGCGGTCGCAGCAATCGCCACGGCCGCGCGCGAGCCGCCTGACATCAAGCCTTGACGTGGGCGTTGATGTAGTCGATCGCAGCCTGCACGGTGCTGATCTTTTCGGCTTCTTCGTCCGGGATTTCGCACTCGAACTCTTCTTCCAGCGCCATCACCAGTTCAACGGTGTCCAGCGAGTCAGCGCCCAGGTCATCGACGAACGATGCGCTGTTGGTGACTTCCTCTTCCTTGACGCCAAGCTGTTCGACGACGATTTTCTTGACGCGTTCTTCGATGGTGCTCATTGGATATCGCTCCAGATGGAGTAGTGGTTCAAAAATGACGCCATCCGGTGAGGGATGACCGTGGGATAGTGTAGTGGAAACCAGCGACACCTTGCATTGCAGCAAAACATCAAACGGATCAACCACTTGCGGCGCACTCCTTGCGCCACATGCTTACGGCATGTACATGCCGCCGTTCACATGGAGGGTTTCGCCGGTGATGTAGCTGGCTGAAGGACCGGCCAGGAACGCCACCGCGTTGGCGATATCGGACGGCTCGCCGAGCCGCTCCAGGGCGATCGACTTGACCAGGCCGGTGCGCTGCTCTTCCGGCAGGGCCTTGGTCATGTCGGTGTCGATGAAGCCCGGCGCGACCACGTTGACCGTGATCCCGCGCGAGCCGATTTCCTTGGCCAGCGACTTGGAGAAGGCAATGATGCCGGCCTTGGCCGCGGCGTAGTTGGCCTGTCCGGCATTGCCGGTCACGCCGATCACCGAGGCGATGTTGATGACGCGGCCCTTGCGCGCCTTCATCATGCCGCGCATGACGGCCTTGGAGGTGCGGAAGACGCTGGTCAGGTTGGTGTCCAGGATCGCCTGCCAGTCTTCTTCCTTCATCCGCAGCAACAGATTGTCGCGGGTGATGCCGGCGTTGTTGACCAGGATGCTGATGGCGCCGAATTCCTTGGCGATGCCGTCCAGCACGGCCTCCAGCGCAGCAGCGTCGGTGACGTTCAGCGCGCGGCCGTGGCCACCCACGGCAGCCAGGCGCTCACCAATGGCGGCGGCACCGGCGTCGGTGGTGGCGGTGCCGATGACGGTCGCGCCCTGCGCGGCCAGTGCGTCGGCGATCGCGGCACCGATACCCCGGCTGGCGCCGGTGACCAGTGCGATTTCACCCTGAAGGGGCTTGCTCATCTCATTTCCTCGAACGGGATCGGCCTGGCCGGTCTGGCGCGAGGCCAGTCCAGCGCGGGCACGATCGGAAGACATCAGGCGGCCCAGGTCTCGCGGGCCGTCTCGAAATCGGCGGGCGTGGACAGTGTGCGCGCGTCCAGCGATTTGTCGATGCGTTTGATCAATCCGCTCAGCACCTTGCCCGGGCCACATTCGGCCACCCGGGTGACGCCGCGGGCGGCCAGCGCCTGCACGCAGCCGGTCCACTGGACAGGCAGGTACAGCTGCTGGACCAGCGCCTGGCGGATGGCGTCCACGCCGTCATGCACGCGGGCATCGACGTTCTGCACCACCGGCAGGGCCGGGGCGCGCCAGTCCAGGCCAGCCATGGTTTCAGCCAGGCGGTTGGCGGCTTCGCGCATCAGCGGGGTGTGCGAGGGCACGCTGACGGCGAGCTTGACGGCCTTGCGGACGCCCTTCTCGGCCAACAGGGCCAGCGCGCGGTCCACGGCGGCGGCGTCGCCACCGATGACGATCTGGCCGGGCGAGTTGTAGTTGGCCGGGACGACCACCTGGCTGCCGGCGGCCTGTTCGCAGACCTCTACGACGAGGGCGTCTTCCGCGCCGAGGACGGCGGCCATGGCCCCCACGCCGGTCGGGGCGGCTTCCTGCATCAACTGGCCGCGCAGTCGCACCAGATGGGCGCCGTCACGCAGCGAGAGCGCGCCGGCGGCGACCAGGGCGGTGTACTCGCCCAGGCTGTGGCCAGCCAGGACGGCCGGCTTGGCGCCGCCAACGGCGTTCCAGGCGCGCCAGACGCCGATACTGGCCGCCAGCAGGGCCGGCTGGGTGTACTCGGTGCGGTTGAGCATTTCCTCCGGGCCGCCCTGGGAAAGGGCCCAGAGGTCGACACCGGCGCCGTCGGAGGCCTCGGTGAAGGCCTCGCGGATCTGCGGGTGCAGCTCGGCCAGTTCGGCCAGCATGCCCAGCGACTGCGAGCCCTGGCCCGGGAACACGAATGCGAGATTGGTATCGGTCACGCGATCATCCGCCTGCAAAAATCGAACGGCGAATGATAAAGGGGAACGTCGCCCTTCGTCTGTACTGCCGCGTATGTGGGCTCAGGTGAACAGCTGGAGGATGTCGAGGTCGCCGTCGCTGAAGAAGTCGATGCAGATCACGGCCAGCATCAGCACGCCCAGGGTCGTGGCGCCGTGGACGATCAGGATCGAGTGGGCCAGCGCGCGGGCCGAGCGGCCCATTTTCATGCTGTAACGGGCCAGCCCCTGGAGGCGACCGGTGACATCGTGGGCATGGGCGAGGACCGGCGCTTCGGCGCCGTCCATGGCCTGCGCCATCAGGCTCTGCAGCTGCTGCGGCCGATCTTCGTAGTACTTGGCCACGCCGTAGCCGAACATCAGCCAGTCGCGGGCCTGGGCCTGGGCGAGGTCCATGACTTCCAGGGGGTCTTCTTCGAAATCGATGAAGCCGATCTCGTTGCCGTCCCAGGTCAGGTTGCGCGGCAGTGGCTGGCCGAAATAAGCGCCTTTGCGGTGGGCCTGGGCGATGGCGTTCATCGCCGCGGACACCAGGCGGTCGCGGCCGGCATCGTCGGCTTCGCGCAGGCAGGTGTTGAACGAGGAGCCGTTGTCGCCCAGCACGAGGGCGGCGTGGCCGCTGCCGATCACGCTGGGGACGTTGACGCCCTGGGCCTGCAGTTCGGCCAGGCGGCGGGCTTCGGTTTCGCGGGCGGCATCGCCCCCGCGGTGCGGTGGTGGGCGCAGGGCATCAAGCTGGAAGCGGCGGGCGATGAAGTTCAGCAGCCCCAGCGCGACCACGCGGCTTCCTTCGCCGTACTGCTTCAGCCAGGCGCGCTGCCCTTCGATGACGATGGGCTCAACCATGACAGTTCTCCTGAAATGCTTACGGCCCCGTAATGGGGCCGTAACGACAGCGTCACGTTGTCGTAACTGACACTATCAATAGCGCAGCAGAGCAGAACCCCACGTGAAGCCGCCGCCGAAGGCTTCCAGCAGCAGCAGCTGGCCGCGCTCCACACGGCCGGAGCGGACCGCGTGGTCCAGCGCCATCGGCACGGAGGCCGAGGACGTATTGCCGTGCTTGTCGACCGTCACCACCACCTGGTCCATGGACATCTCCAGGCGCTTGGCGGTGGCTTCGATGATGCGCAGGTTTGCCTGGTGCGGGATCAGCCAGTCCAGGTCGGCCTTGGTCAGTGCATTGGCTTCCAGGGTCTCATCGACGACCGAGTCCAGCGCCTTGACGGCGTACTTGAACACGTCGTTGCCCTTCATCAGGATCGCGCCGCGGGCATTGTCGCCCTCGCCGAAACCGGCCGAGACGCCCACCGGGTTCCACAGCAGTTCTTTCTTGCTGCCATCCGAATGCAGGTGGGTGCTGAGGATGCCGGTGTCTTCGTCGGCCTTGAGCACGACGGCGCCCGCGCCATCGCCGAACAGCACGCAGGTGGTGCGCTCGGTCCAGTCGACGATACGGGTCAGGGTTTCCGCACCGATGACCAGCACATGGCGTGCATCACCGGAACGAATGAATTTGTCGGCCACGCTCAACGCGAACACGAAGCCCGAACAGGCGGCGTTGACGTCGAAGGCGGGGCAACCGCTCGCACCGAGCTTGGCCTGGATCAGGCACGCGGTGGACGGGAAAATCAGGTCAGGCGTGGTGGTACCCACCACGATCATGTCGAGCTGCGAAGCGTCGATACCGGCCGCTTCAAGCGCACGTACCGCGGCGTGGTAGCCGAGGTCGCTGGTGGTCTCGCCTTCGGCCGCAATGTGCCGTTCGCGGATACCAGTGCGCGATTGAATCCACTCATCGCTGGTGTCGACCATTTTCTCCAGATCCTGGTTGGTCAACACTTTTTCGGGCAAATAACTACCGGTGCCCGCGATCCTCGAGTAGATCCGCTTGCTCATTGCATGTCCTGTAGCACGATCACCAAACGTGGTGATCGGGAAGAATGGGGTAAAGGCCGCCGCCCGACCGGGCAGCGGCCTTCACAAATCAATCTTCTTCGACGGCCGAGTTCGACTTGGTCGTGATCACCTTCTTGCCGCGGTAGAAACCGTCAGCGGTGATGTGGTGACGCAGGTGCACTTCACCGGTGGTCGGATCGGTGGACAGCTGCTTGGCGCTCAGGGCGTCATGCGCACGGCGCATACCGCGGCGGGACGGGGTGACACGGGATTTCTGCACAGCCATGGGATTGCTCCAAACTCGGTTCGTTTTGCTTCGTCGTATCGTCGCGCAGGACGCCAGCGCCCAGCACAGTTTTCGCTTTCGCCGCAGCCGCCGACGACAATCCGGCTGCTATTGTTTTTTCAGTGCCGCCAACGCCGCGAACGGATTGGCCTTGCTGATTTCTTCTTCGGTCGGTGCCCAGTCCTTGTCCACTGCCTCGCCATCGGGAGACAACGGCACGACGGGCACGGCCAGGACGAGTTCGTCCTCGACCAGTTCCAGCGGTCGCAGCATGCCGTCTTCGGGCACCAGCCACGGCTCCCAGCCTTCCGGCAGCGAGGATTCTTCCTCTTCGCTGCGGATCAGACCGAGCCGCTGCACCATCGAAACCGGCAACAGGAAACGCTGCAGGCTGCGCTGACAGATCAGCGGCAGCGCGGTGTCGATGGACAGTTCAACATAGGATACCCGCAGGATGTCGTCGTGCGCGAATTCCAGTGCATAGGTGCACTGACCTTCGGTATCGGCAACAAGGCCTTGCAGGCGGGTCAATTTCGCTAGATCCACCTGGCCATCGAAGCGCCTGCGCGCTGCGACCATCCGCCAAGCATCCAGCATTTCGGGCACGTTTGCGGACATAAGCCGCTGAATGTTAAGGATCGCCCGGGCTGCTGTCAAATGCCTGCGCAGTCAGGTTGCCGATCCCCGCCCCGAGGGGCCAGACTGCCGCCCTTCCGTGCCCGGTATTGTCGCATGACCCCACTGCTGCTTGCCTCCACCTCCCGCTACCGCCGTGAACTGCTGGAACGGCTTGGCCTGCCCCTGCAGACCGCCCGCCCCGAGGTGGATGAGACCCCCGCCCCCGGCGAGGCCCCACGGGCCGTGGCCGTGCGGTTGGCGCAGGCCAAGGCGGAGGCTGTGGCCCGCCTGCACCCGGGTCACTGGGTGATCGGCTCGGACCAGGTGGCGGAACTGAACGGCGCCGCGCTGGGCAAGCCCGGCACGGTCGAGGGTGCGCAGTCGCAGCTGGCGGCGATGTCCGGCCAGGTGGTCGACTTCCACACGGCGGTGAGCCTGGTGCGCGACGGCGAGGTCCTGGCCGCCTGCGACCGGACCCGGGTCCATTTCCGCACGCTGGATCATGCCGAAATCGTCCGCTACGTGGCCGCCGAGCAGCCGCTGGACTGCGCCGGCAGTTTCAAATGCGAGGGGCTGGGCATCACCTTGTTCGAGGCGATCGAGAACCGCGACCCGACCGCACTGATCGGCCTGCCGCTGATCGCGGTGAGCCAGCTGCTGCGCCAGGCCGGCTACACCCTGCCCTGAGCTCAGCGCAGCTGCAGCGCTTCCAGGCAGCCGGCATCCAGCGGCCCGGTGGCCCAGCCGACCCAGCGCCCGGCCAGCGGCATCGCCAGGCCCACCGGGCGTCCCGCGCACTGCAGGACCAGCCGCGGCGCCGGGCTCCGGGCAGCAAATTCCACGCGCCACGCGGGCCCGCCCAGCAGGTTGCGCACGGCGACCACCGAGACCGCACTGAGCGGCACCCCCGAGGCGGTGGCTGCCGTGGGTTTGCCCTGCAGATAGCGCGTTTCGGGCCAGGCGAACATCGCGCTCCCGTGCGCGCGCAGGCTTGGCAGTGCCGCCTGCACTTCGCCGGGTACGCTCTCGCCATGGGTCTGGTCCGGATCGACCACCCCCGCCGCGGCCGCGGTGGCCGTCATGTTGGCCACGCGCTGCATGCTGGCGCCGAGGTAGGCCATCCACGCAGTGCTCGGCACGGCCACCAGGGCCAGCAGGAGTGCCCCCCAGACCACCGGCCGGGGGCGGCGCAGACCCACGCGGACCGTCGCCCACAGCAGCAGGCCGCACCAGAACAGCCACGACCACGGCACATACCGCGGTGCGGCCAGCTGCGTGGGGTAATCGGCGAAATAGGTCCAGCGACTGAGCGCGACCAGCCCGCCCACAGCCAGCCCGAACCACGCCATCGCCAACGCCACCGACTCCCCGGCGCCGGCGCTGCGCCCGCGTTGCCAGCTGCAACGGGTCATTCCGAGCACTCCGCCCAGCCCAACCGCGCCCACCAGCAGATGCGGCCAGCGCGAGGTCATCACCGGGCCGAACAGCGACTGGTACCCGCTCGCCAGCGAATGGACCGCGTCGCGCACGGGCGCGAACGGCAGTTGCTGTGCCGCCGCCGGATCCAGCGCAGGCCAGGCCAGGTAGATGAAGGGCGAGGCCAGCCAGCGCAGCAGCACGTCCAGCTGCGCCAATGGCGCAAGCGCCATCTGCGAGGGCATGCCGGTGCGGCCCATGCCCAGGTGCAGGCCAACCGCCACCAACAGCCCCAGCATCAAGGGTACCCAGTGCGACAGCGGCGCACGGCGCACCACCAGCACCGCCGCCAGCCCGACGAACACCGCTACGCCGCTTCCGAACGAGAACGTCGCGGCGACACCGCACAGCGCCGCCAGCACCGCACCGCGGCGATCCCCACGCAGCAGCATGGCCACCCCGGCCATCAGCACCGCAGTGATCAGATACGCATGCACCGACTCGTTGCCATGGGTGAGCGCGCGCTGGCTGCCGAGCCAGAAGATCGACAGCGCCCCGATCAGGGTCGCGGCCGCGCGTACCGGTGGCGCCAGCGCATCGGCCTTGATGATCCGGGCCAGCAGCCACACCGTGGCCAGGGCCAGCAGCACGCCTGTGCCTATCTGCAGCCACTGGTTGCCATGCAGCCAGGACAGCTCGGCATGCCGCACCAGGTTCGGCAGAATCTCGCGG
Organism: Stenotrophomonas sp. AS1; assembly: GCF_048957655.1. Lineage (NCBI taxonomy): Bacteria > Pseudomonadati > Pseudomonadota > Gammaproteobacteria > Lysobacterales > Lysobacteraceae > Stenotrophomonas > Stenotrophomonas sp. AS1. Next base: position 57,657 of record NZ_JARVXM010000006.1, read on the forward strand.
TGGCCGTTGTCCGAGACCAGCACGTTCGATGGCCACGGCATCTCCAGCAGCTTCTGGGTGAAGCGCCACGGATCGGCGTACAGCACGCGCGGCGCGAGCCACAGCATCGCCGCCACGCCCACCGCGACGACCGCAGCCACCGCCAGCCACAGCAGGCGCGTCAGCGCGGGCGGCACCGGCGCGGAGACCGGACGGGACACCGACACGGAAGCCGTTTCCGGCGAGGCATTGCGCATGAGGGTGTCATCCATGAAAAAACACGCGCACTCAGCGCGCGGGGACGGTGAAGGCCTGTTCCTGCCACTGCTCCACGCTGCCGTCCTTGCCGTACAGCGTCATGCCCAGCCAATGGCGACCGGGCGCGAGGTGAGCGGTGTTCAGCGTGGCATCGAAGGCCACGTTGGGATGCTGCGGATCGGTGGAGATCTTCCAGGCGCTGGTGATGTCGTAGGCGCGCCCGTAGACCGCATCGCCGACCGGCTTCCCATCGACAAACAGCTGGACGCGTTCGATGCCGGCACCGTCCTTGAAGGCCCAGCCGCGCACATCCAGCGTGTCGCCCACCTTGGCATCCGGCTGCGGCGCATCCACCCAGGCCATCGCCGGGGTGACGCAGGGCCCGTCCACCCGCCCGGCAGGCAGCTTGAACAGCAGGAAGCGCTGATAGCCATGATCGTTGCTGACCACGCGCGGCGGCGGCAGCGGGCCCACCTGGCCGCAGACCGCGTGATAGCGCTCCAGCAGATCGCGATAGCGCTGGTCGCTGGGGGACAGCACCAGCAGCATCGGCGTGTCGCGCTGACCATCGTGCAGCAACCCCCACAGCCCCAGCTGCGCACTGCGGCCGTGTTTGTCGTTCAACGGATGGCGCAGCACCTCGATCGAGGGATCACGCAACTGGAAGCCCAGTTCCGCGCCGACCTTGAAGTTGCCGGCCAGCACGCGCGTGCCCGGTGGCATGCCCTTCAATTCTTCGCGCACGGCGCCTGCCAAGGGCTCCCAGCCGGCGAAGTTGCGCGGGTAATACTTGTAGCCGGCCAGCTGCTCGCGCACGCTCGGCACGGACGCCATCAGGTAATAGCCGAAGGCCAGTGCCAACCCGGCACCGGCCAGCCACCAGCCGGTGCGGCGCAGCCAGCGCGGCCAGCCATTGAGCACGACCGGCACGGCGATGAGCAATGCGAGATAGCCCGGCAACGGCCAGTGGAAACTGATGCGCTCCACATCGGTGAAGAAGCCCAGGGCGAAGATGGACAGGGTCGATACCGCGCCGATCAGACCGAAATACCGCCACTGGGCGCGTGCGCCTCCACCGGAGCGGGTACCGGCCAGGGCCACCTTCCACATCGCGATGCACAGGATCGGGGTGACCAGCATCGGCTGGATCACCAGGAACCACAGCCCGCTCCACTCGAACGCCCACGGGTGGCGCTCGACCACCTGGAATTTCAGGCCGGCATCATGGTTGTCGGCATTCCACGACAGCAGCGGCAGCCACGCCACCACACCGACCGTCAGGGCCACCCAGACGCGCGGATCGCGCAGCATGCGCCGGCCCTGCGGCAGCACCAGCAGCGCGATGAAGCCGACCACGATCACCCCGATGAAGCGGTAATGGCTGAGTGCGCCGATCGCCAGGCCTGCGGCCAGCTTCACCGCCGCCGCCGCATCCACGTTGCGCAGCAGGCGTGCACCGGCGTCCAGGCACAGCACTGCGGCCAGCGCCATCGGCACATCCGGCACGGCCAGCATGCCCAGCGTGGCTGACAGCGGCATCAGCAGGGTCAGGCTGCCGGCCTGCCAACCGGCCACCGCGCCGAACCAGCGCGTGGCGATCCGCGAGACCAGCCATGGCAGCCACGCACCGATCGCCAGGAACGGCAGGCGCAGCGCGAGCACATGGTTGCCGCCCACTTCCACGCCCAGGCGCGCCAGCCATGCGGTCAGCCCGGGCAGGTCCGAATAGGCCGCCGCCAGGTGCTGGCCTTCCTGCCAGTAAAAAGCTTCGTCCACGAACAAGGGCAGACGTGCGGCCACCACCAGCTTGACGGCGGTGACCAGCGTCCACAACAACAGGAATATGGTGCGTGCGCGTTGTTCGCCCTGCATTGCTCTATAGAATCAGTGGAATCATCGATACGAGACGGACATGGATCATTCGCCCCCCGTGCCAGCCATGCTAACCGATGTACTGCGACAGTCTCTCCGCGCCGCCCAGGATCAGGTCAACGGGCTGGTGCTGGGCAAGGCCCAGGAGGTACGACTGGCCTTCGTGGCGCTGCTCTCCGGCGGCCATCTGCTGATCGAGGATCTGCCCGGCCTGGGCAAGACCACCCTTGCCCACGCCATGGCATCCAGCCTCGGGCTGGGCTTCCAGCGGGTGCAGTTCACTTCCGACCTGCTGCCTGCCGATGTACTTGGCGTCTCCGTTTACGACGCCGGCAGCCGTCAGTTCCAGTTCCACCCCGGCCCGGTCTTCACCCATGTGCTGCTTGCCGATGAGATCAATCGCGCCCCGCCGCGTACCCAGAGTGCGCTGCTGGAGGCGATGGCCGAGCAGCAGGTGACCCTGGATGGCGTGACCCACCCGCTGCCGGACCCGTTCTTCGTCATCGCCACCCAGAACCCGGTCGACCTGTCCGGTACCTTCCCGTTGCCGGACTCGCAGCTGGACCGCTTCCTGCTGCGGTTGGCGCTGGGCTACCCCAATCCCGAATCCGAGCGCGAGCTGCTGCGCGGCACCGATCGCCGCCACCTGATCGCACAGGCCACCGCGCGGCTGAGCGAGGTGGAGGTGCGGACGCTGCGCGAGGCGGTCGGCCAGGTGCACGCCAGTGAAGCTTTGATCACCTACGTGCAGGCGCTGCTGGCCCGCAGCCGCCAGCACGCTGGGGTGCGCGTCGGCCTGTCACCGCGCGCGGGCCTGGCGTTGCTGCGCGCCGCCAAGGCGCATGCCCTGCTGCTGGGCCGCGCACATGTCGTGCCTGAAGACGTGCAGACGCTGTTCGTTGCAGTGGCCGGGCATCGGCTGGTGCCGGAGGCAGAAGCCGGCAATGGGCCGGCATTGGCCCGCGCCATCCTCCAGACCGTGCAGGTCGACTGAGATGCGCCGCGGCTGGGGAGCCCGCTGGCAGCACCTGCAGCATCTGGCGCGACCGCGCCGACCGGAGCACCTGCCCAGCCGGTTCGACCGGCACCGCATCTATGTGCTGCCGACGCGCTTCGGTCTGTTCGTCGCCGCGCTGCTCTCGGCGATGCTGCTCGGTGCATTGAACTACAACAACAACCCTGCCCTGTTGTTGGCGCTGCTGCTGGCCACGGTCAGCATCGCCAGTGCGATCAGCGCGCACCTGCAGTTGTCCGCGTTGCAGGTGGATGCGGTATCCGCCGAACCGGTCACCGCAGGCGCGCCGCTGCGGCTGCGCATCAGCCTGTCGCGCACCGATACCCGCGCGCGTCGCGGCCTGCACGTGGAGCACGACGGCGTGGCAGCGTTCGGGCACCTGGTGGACAGCGACCAGATCGAAGTGGATCTCGACCTGCCCACGCATCAGCGCGGTTGGTTCGATCTCTCCCGGATCCGCATCGCCACCACACAGCCACTGGGCCTGGTACGCGCCTGGTCGTGGGTGTGGCCGGAGACACCCTTGCTGGTCTATGCCGCACCGGAAGCGCACGCCCCTGCATTGCCCGAGAGCGGCGGCGATCCGCTGCATACCCGTGTGCATGCCAGCGGCGACGAGCTGCATCAGCTGCGTCCGTATCGCCCCGGCGACCCGACGCGCAGCATCGCGTGGAAGCACTCTGCGCGGCGCGACACCCTGCTGGTGCGCGAGTACGAAAAGCCGATCGGCGTGGAGGTCGTGCTGGACTGGTGGCGCCTGGCCCCGCTGGGCACCGAGGCGCGGATCGCGCGCTTGGCGCGCTGGGTCGACCTGGCCGAACGCGAAGGGCGCCGCTACACCCTCACGCTGCCCGGCCAGCCGGTGCTCGGCCCCGGCAATGGCAGTGCCCATCACCATCTGTGTCAGCGCGCGTTGGCGCTGTTGCCCCATGACTGACCGCGCCGTCGCCCCGCTCAGTCCCGGTGCGCGCTACTGGACCCTGGCCAGTGCGGCCCTGGGCCTGTTGCCGCTGCTGCTGCAGCTGCCCACCGTGCTGGCGGCCGTCATCGCCGGCGTTGCACTGCTGACCGCCCTGGCTTCGCGCCAGCGGCTGCTGCCGGGGGCACTGCGCCTGCTGCTGGTGCTCGCCATGCTGGGCGCCATCTACTGGCAGATGGGCCCGCGCCCGGGCCGCGATACCGGCTGCGCGCTGCTGGCGGCGATGCTCGCGTTGAAATCCAGCGAGCTGCGCAGCCTGCGCGATGCCCGCAGCCTGGTCGGCTTCGGGTTGTTCGGCCCGTTCGCGGCGTTCCTGCTCGACCAAGGACCGCTGACGATGACATTGGCGGTACTGGCCGGCCTGGTCGCATTGCTCGCGTTGCAGCGGCTGGCGCACCTGGAGGGCCAGGCACCGCCGGCGCCGCTCAAACGCCAGCTGCGCGGGATCGGCCGGCTGGTCATGCTCGGCCTGCCATTGGCGCTGGCCGGTTTCTGGCTGTTCCCGCGGTTGAGTGAACCCCTGTGGGGGATCCCCGATCGCGCGGTCGGCAAGCCCGGCCTGTCCGACACGATGGAGCCCGGGCAGTGGCTGGATCTGATGGCCGATGACACACCGGCGCTGCGCGTGCAGTTTTTTGGCGCGGTTCCGGAACCGCAGCAGCGCTACTGGCGCGGCCCGGTGCTCAGCCTGTTCGACGGCAAACGCTGGGAACAGGACAGGCATCTGATCGAGCGCGCGCCCGCCGCGGTGACCCACGCCAGCACACAGTGGGAGTACCAGATCGACTATGAGCCGACCGACCGCCGCCAGCTGGTCGCGCTGGATCTGCCGTTGCAGGCCCCTGCCGGCAGCGATCTGGATGCCAACCACAGCCTGCGCAGCCACGCAGCACTGAATGCCCTGACCCGCTGGCGGCTGCGTTCCGCCCCGGCCGTGGCCTACACCGACCCATTGACGCCTTACGAGCGTCGCCTTGCGCTGCAGCTGCCCGACGGCGTGAACCCGCGCACGGCGGTGCTGGCGCGGCAGTGGCGGCAGGAGGCTGGCAGCAACGATGCGGCGATCGTGCAGCGCGCACTCGAGTGGGTACGTGCGCGCTTCGTCTACACCCTGGACACGCCCGAGCCGGGCCGCGATGGCGTGGACGAGTTCCTGTTCGACCAGCAGGCCGGCTTCTGCCAGCACTTCAGCTCATCGTTCGTTGTGTTGATGCGCAACGCCGGCATCCCGGCGCGGGTCGTGACCGGCTTCGCCGGTGGCGTCCACAATCCCTATGGTGACTACTGGGTGCTGCGCCGGATGGATGCCCATGCCTGGGCCGAGGTCTGGCTGCCCGGGCGCGGCTGGGTGCGGGTCGACCCGACCGCGGCCGTCGCCCCCGAACGCATCTACGACACGATCGACGACCGGCTGGCGGCGGGCGACGCCGGTGCGATCCTCAACAGCCGTTGGCTGCAGTTCGGGCAGATGGGGGACTGGCTGCGCCGGGGCTGGAACGACCTGATCCTGTCCTTCGATGCCAACCGCCAGCAACGGCTTCTTGAACCGTTTGGTTTCGAGCGCTTGGATCCGACCCGACTGGTGGGAATTTTCACTGTCTTCGCGCTGGCCGCGCTAGGGTGGATGGCGTGGCTGCTGGCCCGGGGCGAACGCGAACGCGACCCGCTGCTGCGGGCGTGGCACCGGCTGGGACGCCGCTATGCACGCCATGGGCTGGAACGCGCCAGCGCCGAACCGGCCAGCGAGTGGGCCCGCCGGGTGGACCGGCAACGGCCCGATCCGGCGTTGTTGTCGCTCAGCGCGCGTTTCGTCCAGGCGCGCTACGCTGGCGCTGACGTCGACCTCACTTCATTATTGCGCGACCTGCGCAGGCATCGCCCGACCTCCGGAGCATCCCCATGAAGATTCAAATCCTGCTTCCCCTTGCTGCCTCTCTGGCATTGGCTGCCTGCGCCACCGCGCCCAAGCCGCTGCAGGGGCAGTTCAGTATGGTCAGCCCGCGTGACGCGGTTCCCACCCAGCAGGTGGGCACTCCGGTGCGTTGGGGTGGCCGCATCATCGAAACCAACCCGGGCCAGGGCCAGACCTGCTTCCAGATGATTTCGCGTCCGCTCAACGGCAGTGGCCGCCCGAGCACCACCTCGGCCGACGCCAGTGACGGTCGCTTCATCGCGTGCCGCGCCGGCTTCTACGATCCGGCGGTGTTCGAGCCGGGCCGGGACGTGACCTTCATCGGCAAGATCGGCGGCTACGAGAACACCCGTATTGGCGAGTACGACTATCGCCTGCCGAAGCTGGACGCCGATGTGATCTACCTGTGGCCAGAACAGCGCCAGGTCGACGTGGTGCCCGCCTACCCGTACGGCCCGTGGGGCCCGGGCTGGGGTCCGGGCTGGGGCTACCGCGGCTGGGGCTGGTGGTAAGCCCGGAGGTGGCGCGTCCCCGTCGCTGATGCGGACGCGCTGAAAAAAACGCCGCCTTCGGGCGGCGTTTTTTGTTGCCCCGGCCCGCTCAGCCGTTCGGCGTGCCGAAGTGACCCAGCTGCGCGCCGGCCAGCAGGTGCAGGTGGATATGGAACACGGTCTGCCCGGCGTGCTCGCGGCAGTTCATGACGATACGGTAGCCGTCCTGCGCGAACCCTTCGCGGCGGGCGTACTCGGCGGCGGCCATGGCCAGCTTGCCGATCAGGTGCGCCTGGTCCGGCCGCACGTCATCCAGGGTCGGGATCGCTTCGTGCTTGGGAATGAACAACACGTGCACCGGCGCCTGCGGCGCGATGTCCTTGAAGCCGAGCACCTCCTCGTCTTCGTAGACGATGGTGGCGGGAATTTCGCGGCGGATGATCTTGCCGAACAGGGTGTCGTGGCTCATGAGGGCACCTCGTGTAACAGGGCCTTGGAGAGTAGCGCGGATGCACGCCCGGTTTCGATCACCGGCGCGGGTTGCGCGGGATCATTCCTGCACTTCGGTACGCGTACCGAAGGCGTGCGACAGCGTGCCGCGATCCACGTATTCCAGCTCGCCGCCCAGCGGCAGGCCCTGCGCCAACCGGCTCGGGCGGACCTTGTGGCTGCGCGCCATCTGGGCCAGGTAATGCGCGGTCGCTTCGCCTTCCACGGTGGCACTGGTGGCGATGATCAACTCGGTCACTTCGCCTTGCTTCAGGCGGGCCTCCAGCTGATCCAGGCCCAGCTCGCGCGGACCGATGCCGTCCAGCGGTGACAGCCGCCCCTGCAGCACGAAATAGACCCCGCGGTAGCCGGTAGCCGTTTCGATCGCCAGGCGATCGGCCGGTGATTCCACCGCACACAGCTGCTGGCGCTCGCGGCTGCCGTTGGCGCAGACCGCACAGACCTCGGTCTCGCTGAAATCCCGGCACTGCGCGCAATGCCCGATCCGCTCGATCGCCTTGGCCAGCACCTCGGCCAGCTTCTGGCCGCCCTCGCGCTCACGTTCGAGCACGTGGTAGGCCATGCGCTGGGCGGTCTTCTGGCCCACGCCCGGCAACACGCGGAAGGCCTCGATCAATTGTTCGAGCAGGGGCAGGCTCATGGCGGATCGCTCATCTCAGAAACAAGCGCGCGAAGCCCGGAGGCTTCGCGGCGCGGTCACCACCGTCGCCAGGCCTCGACCCGGCGCAGACGTGGCTCAGAACGGCAGCTTCATGCCCGGGGGCAGCTGCATGCCCGCGGTCGCCGAACCCATGCGGTTCTTCGACTCGGCATCGATCTTGTTGGAGGCATCGTTGAACGCTGCGGCCACCAGGTCTTCGGTCATTTCCGCATCGGAGAGCACCGACGGATCGATGCGCACCTTGCGGCATTCCTTGGTGCCGGTCAGGGTCACGCTGACCATGCCGCCGCCGGCGCTGCCGGTGACTTCCAGCTTGGCGAGGTCTTCCTGGGCCTTCTGCAGGTTTTCCTGCATCTTCTGGGCCTGCTGCATCAGTTGGGCGATATTGCCGCGCATGGTTCTTTACTCTTCAAAAGGACGAATGGAATCGGCCACGACCCGGGCACCGTGTTGCTGGATCAGCAACTGCACCGACGGGTCGGCCATGAAAGCGGCTTCCGCCGCCGTTTGGCGTTCGCCTCGCTGGCGGTCAGCGCGCTGATGCAGGGTCTCGGCACCGGCCGCGCCGGTATCGATCACCAGACGCGGAGCCTGCCCCAGGGGGCCGGTCAATGCCGCGATCAGCGCCGCCTGCGAGCGGTCCGAACTCAAGTACTCAAATCCGGGCGAAATCGCCAGTTTCAAGACACCGTGCTGGTAGCTGATGAACGCCGAGTGGGCCGCCAGCTGCTTGGACGGGCCATTGAGCTGGCTGCCGGCGACCAGTTCCAGCCAGGCATCGGCGGTCAGCTCAGCGCTCGCCCCTGACGGCGCGGCGTCGGCCACTGAGGGTGCGATGGCGATACCCTCCGGGCGAGCCACCGGGGCGGGGGCTTCCCGCACAGGCGCGGGAGCAGCCGGTGCCACGGTCCGCTCGGGCGGCGCTTCCCATGGAGCGACCATGGCCGCATCCGGGGTGGCCATTTCAGCAGCCAGCGCTTCGTCGCGATCGGCCGCATCGTTCTCCTGATGCCACGGCGGCAGATCGTCGTCAGCAGCGGGGGCAGGCGCGTTCGGCCTGGCCGGCTTGACCGGTTTGACCGGCTCGGCGGCTGTCGGGGCGGGAGCAACCTGTTTCAGCGGCGGGGCTGCGGCCTCGGGGGGCGCGACGACCGGGGCGGCGACCGGCGCCTCAGGCGCCACCGGGGCTGCCTGAGCGACGGGCGCGCTGGCCTTGGCGGGCGCCACGGGCGGAGCCGGAGCCGGAGCCGGAGCCGGAGCCGCTGCCGCAGCGGCCATGCCGGCGCCCTGGCCACTGGCCTGGCCGCCACTGTTCACTTCGGTACCTGTGCCCGGATCGCGGGGCACGGGCGGGACGGCCGATGCCGGGCGGAACGCCAGCATGCGCAGCACCGCCATCTCGAATCCAGCACGCGGGCTTGGGGCCAGGTGCAGGTCACGGCGACCGCCCAGGGCCATCTGGTACCAGAGCTGCACCACTTCCGGACGCAGGCGCTGGGCGAAGGCCTCGGCATCGATCCCCTCGCCCGCCGTCGCGGCGCCCGGCACCAGCTGCTGCACCTGGATCCGGTGCAGGGCTTCGGCCAGGGCGTCGAGCACCCCGCTCCAGTCCGGCGAGAACTCGGCCAGCAGGGCCACGGTCTGCAGCAGGCGCGGACCATCACCATCGGCCAGCGCATCCAGCATCGCCGCCACCTGGGTGCGGTCCACCGTGCCCAGCATCGCGCGCACCACATCCTCGCGCAGCGCACCGCCGGCATAGGCGATCGCCTGGTCCAGCAACGACAGGCCATCACGCAGGCTGCCATCGGCGGCCTTGGCCAGCTGCACGATCGCAGTCGGATCGGACTCGATCTCCTCGGCGGCCAGGATCTTGGTCATCTGGCCCTGGATCTGTTCCTCGTCCAACCGCTTCAGGTTGAACTGCAGGCAGCGCGAAAGGACCGTCACCGGCAGTTTCTGCGGATCGGTGGTGGCCAGCAGGAACTTCACGTGCTCCGGCGGCTCTTCCAGCGTCTTGAGCAGCGCATTGAACGCCGCCTTGGACAGCATGTGCACTTCGTCGATCAGGTAGACCTTGTACTTGCCCCGGGAGGGCATGTACTGGGCGTTCTCGATCACCTCGCGGACATCATCCACACCGGTATTGGACGCGGCATCGATCTCGAGCAGATCGATGTAACGGCCGGAGTCGATATCCAGGCATGCCGGGCACTGGCCGCATGGATCGGCGCTGGTGCCCTGCTCGCAGTTCATCGACTTGGCGAAAATACGGGCAATGGTGGTCTTGCCGACCCCGCGGGTGCCGGTAAACAGGAACGCATGGTGCACCCGGCCGCTGTCCAGCGCATTGCTGAGCGCACGGACCACGTGTTCCTGGCCCACCAGCTCGGCAAAACGCTTCGGACGCCACTTGCGGGCAAGGACGAGATAGGACATCAGGCCACCGTCTTCATCGGGACGACCATTGTGCCACGCCTGTCCAGCCCCCCTGCCCCCGTGACGAACCGCTTGTGCGATTCCGATTCCCCCGCTAGAATCTGCGCCCCTGCAGCGGGTTGTGTGCGGCAGGTCCGGAGAGGTGTCCGAGTGGTTGAAGGAGCACGCCTGGAAAGTGTGTAAGCGTCTAAACCGCGCTTCGGGGGTTCGAATCCCCCTCTCTCCGCCAGACAAACGCAAAAGGCCGCCCCTCGGGCGGCCTTTTGCGTTTCTCACGTTCGTCATTCATCCGGCTCCGGTAGCAGTGCGCGAAACCATGGAGAGGGGGATGAGAACCCCCGACCGGGGGTTCGACGGATTCGCCAGGAGCGAATCCGGACAGCCGAACGGCTGTCCCTGGAGCGCATCCGCGCGGAAGGGCTGGGTGCATGGATGCACCCAGCAATCCCAATGAAGCGGCAAGCCTGCATCCGAAGCCGACCACCCCAACGCGGAGCATGCCAAAGTCCCCCCATGCCCACCCTGCGCCCCTACACCCCAACAGACGCCCCCGCCTGCCTGGCACTGTTCGACACCAACGTGCCGCGTTACTTCGGCCCACACGAACGCCACGACTTCGCCAACTATCTACTTCACCCAGACCGCGCCCACGACTATCTGGTCATCGAACACAACGGCCACGTCGCCGCCTGCGGCGGCCTCGCCCTGGACAACGAACACACGGCGGCCTTCTGCTGGGGCATGGTCGATAACGCCCAACATCGCCAAGGCCTGGGCAAGCAGCTCTCCCACGCACGCCTCGCCCACGCAAAAGCGCTAGGCGCCCAGCGCGTCACGCTCAGCACCAGCCAGCACACGCAGGATTTCTACGCCGGACTCGGCTTCGCCGTCACCCACATCACCCCCGATGGGCACGGCCCCGGGCTGGATGCGGTGGAGATGGTGCTCGAACTGGCGCCGCGTTGAGCGGCGCCAGTGATTTGATCGGGTCAGCAGTGCGTCAGCCACGCATGGCGTGGCTCTACGCCCGAGCGCGCAGCGTGCGTTTTGAACGCCTCAGCTGCTGCTCAACTTCATCAACACCAACCCACTCACGATCAACACCGCCGCAGCAATCCGCATCGCGCTGACCTGCTCGCCGAGGAAGGTAATGCCGATCACGAACGCGCCGACCGCGCCGATGCCGGTCCAGATCGTGTACGCAGTGCCCAGCGGCAACGTGCGCATCGCCAGCGACAGCAGCCAGAAGCTGGCGATCATGGTGACGAGGGTGATGATCGACGGGGTCAGCCTGCTGAACCCCTCGGACTGCTTCATCGAGAACGCCCAGACGATTTCCAGCACACCGGCTGCCAACAGATAGATCCAGGCCATGCGGCCCTCCTTGATGGGGGCCAGGCCGTCCTGGTCAGTGGTTCCCGAAATGGGGGAGGCCGTTCCTCCTGTGCCACGCATTTTAGCAACCCACTCGCCGGATGGCCGATTCCGGCGGCACCGGGCTACACGGGATTCAGCCTCCGCGTCTGGCACTGCAGGCCGTGCATGCGCTAGAATGCGCGACTGCACTGCCGGACCTGTTCCTGCGTTGCACCTTCCGCCTGCGGCCGGCTGATCCTCGATCGCCCTGCAGCCGGAACGTCTCTATGGTGGCCCCGTCGGCCCCTCGCGACGCTAGGTCGAAAATCCCGCCAGGGCCGGAAGGCAGCAACGGTATCGATCGACGCGGGCGCCGAGGTCAGCCGGCGGGGCCGCCACCTTTTTGGGCGCCAGGCTTCCCCCTCAGTGATGCTGCCGCTCAAGGCGCCGCAGGCGTGCCCTGATGGAACACCACCCGCCATGCCGCACCGTGCAGCCGCCACATCGAACTGCGCAACACCTCGCGCTGGCGCTCGCCGCCGACCACGTAGCAGCTGCGATAGCGCACCTGTGCCAAGGTGGGCGCCAACAACACGACCTGGTAGTCGGTGGACACGATCTCGACCTGTGCGCGCTCGCGCGGAATCTCCGCCAGCGCAGCAGCCCGATCGAAACACGCACCCGAGCTGCCGATCTCACTGAAGTCGTCATCCAACAATGCCGCCAGCTGCGCGACATCGCCACGGACCGCAGGCTCGTGCAACGCGCGTTCGAGCGCCTGCAGATGAGCGGCCAGCGCGTCGTCCATGCTCAGGGAGGATCCTGCGCCAGCACGTGCATGGCGGTGGGAGACGCCAGCGCCACACGTTCGCCAGGCACGGCCACGCGGTGACCACGCTGGCGCAGCGCCTCGCCGTCAGCCTCGCTGGCGTAGTGGTAGAGCATCATCCGCGCCTGCAACTCGGCCGTGTATTCACGCTCCAGGTCATCCACACCGGTGTGCGACGGGTTGCCATGCAGGCCGCAATCGTGGGCGATCAGTTCGTTGTCGTCGGCGTAGCGCGCCAGCATTTCCGGAATCGGCCGGGTATCGCCACTCCAGGTGACCGCACCCTTCAGACGCAGGCCATAGGCGGTTTCCGGCCAGTGATGCCGGACCGGAAACACTTCCAGGCGCACGCCGTCATGCCAGAACGCATCGCCGACCACGATCAGCTGGAACGCATCCCAGAAATTCGCACCGCCCTCGGCCAGCACGTTCGGGTAATCGGCCACGCGCTTGTGCAGCAGCGGCACGACCGTCGCCGGCACGTACACGCGAATACGCCCACGACGCTGCGGCGAGAAATACGCATCGACGAACAGGCGTTCGAAACCGGCGACGTGGTCCAGGTGCACATGGGTGACGAACAATGCCTGCGGCACATGGCCGTAGTGAGCCTGGAACGCAGTGAGCCCTTCCCCGCCGCAATCGATGGTCAGCCACGGGCGTCCATCGCGTTCGATCACCGCCATCGGCGAACCGAGCTGCACGGCCGACGCATTGCCGACCCCCATGAAACGCAGTGCCCAGTCCATCAGTAACCCCGGTTCCAGGCCAGATCGTAGGCGCGGCGCAGCCGTGCGTAGTCCTTCTCGACGTCATCCTGGCTGCGCTCACCGCGCAGTTTGATCAGCGAGCGCAGCAGCCGCTTGAGATTGCGCTCGCGCCAGCGGGTGGCAGGGATGCGCAGCACGCCGCGATCGAAATCGATCAGCCAGCCGTGGCCGTTGGCGTCGAACAGAATGTTGTGGGCGTTGAGATCGGCGTGGTCCAGCCCGACGCGATGGAACCGCGCGATCAGCCGGCCGGTCTCTTCCCAGGGCGCGCCGCGCCCGGCGACCAGCGCGCGGTCGGCCAGCGAACGCACGCCCTCCAGGCGCTCCATCAGGATCGCCGCCTTGTAGCGCAGGCCTTCGCGCATGTAGAACGCGGCGATCGGTCGCGGCACCGGCAGCTTCTGCGCGCGCAGGGCACGCATCAGCCGGAACTCGGCGAAACTGCGGGTGCGGTTGGCCCCGCGCCAGATGTAGTGGTCCCGGCTGAGCTTGGCCGCCAGGCCGCCACGCAGGTACTGGCGCAGCACGGCATGACCGAAGGGGGCATCGACGAACCAGGCGCCACCACGGCCGCCATCGCCGACCGGCCGTGCCCGCTCGCCCCAGTGGGCCGGTGCGAACAGGCTCATCTCGGCTTGCCGCAAGGCTTCGCGGTCGAACAGAATGGCACCGATACCGCGTCCATCGCGGCAGGGCGTCAGCGCTTCAGTGGCGTCGAATGCGACCATTCCTTCGAGTCTAACAACACCATGGCACCAACGTCCTCTTCCTTGTGTCTTTTGCGTTTGTCCGCGCTGGGGGACGTGACCCATGTGGTGCCGCTGGTACGCACCCTGCAGCAGGCCGATCCCGGGGTGTCGCTGCACTGGATCATCGACAAGGCAGGCCACAAGCTGCTCGATGGCCTGCCAGGCGTGACCTTCCACAGCTACGACAAGAAGACCGGCCTGGCCGGCATGCGTGCCCTGCGCGACAGCCTTCCCGCCGGGCGCTTCGATGCGCTGCTGCAGATGCAGGTGGCTTTCCGTGCCAACGTGCTGTCCGCCTTCGTGCCGGCCAAGCGCCGCATTGGCTACGACAAGGCCCGCTCCAAGGATCTTCACGGGCTGTTTATCAATGAGCGCATCCCCGACCGCCCCGGCATCCATGTGCTGGATGCGATCGGCAGCTTCTGCGAACCGCTCGGCCTGAAGCAGACCGAGGTCAGCTGGGACCTGGCCGTGCCGCCGGCCGCGGTCGAGTGGGCCAACGCCCAGTGGACCGACGATGGCCGCCCGGTGCTGATGATCTCGCCCTGCTCCAGCCATGTGCGCCGCAACTGGTATGCCGACCGCTATGCGGCCGTGGCCAACCACGCCACCTCACGCGGCTGGCGGGTGGTGCTGTGCGGTGGGCGCAGCGAACTGGAGCGCGGCATGGCCGATGCGATCCAGGCCCAGCTGGCCACGCCGGCGCTGGACCTGGTCGGCAAGGACACGCTCAAGCAGCTGCCGGCGCTGTTGGCGCGCGCCGCGCTGGTGATGACGCCCGACTCGGGCCCGATGCATATCGCCAACGCGATGGGCACCAAGGTGCTCGGCCTGCATGCAGCGAGCAACCCGCACCGCAGCGGCCCCTACTCCGACCGCCGCTACTGCGTGGACCGTTACGACGATGCCGCGCGCAAGTTCCTGGGCAAACCGGCCAGCGAACTGAAGTGGGGCGCGAAGGTCGAGTTCGACGACGTGATGCAGTTGATCACCGTCGAGGACGGCATCGCCGCCTTCGAACGGTATGTCGCCGATTACGCGCCGCGCGGCGCGTAATCCTTGTACGACTTCTCTTCCACGTAGAGCGAGCCCAGCGCCAGGTTGATGTCCTTCTTGATGCGGGCGCGCTCATCGTTCTGCTGGTAGACGCTGCGCGCCAGCTCGACGAAATGGTCGTCGAAGGCCTGCGCCTTGTCCTGCAGACGGATGTTGTCTTCGATGTCCCACAGGCGCTCGTTGACCGCCTTGAGCTCGGCACGCAGGCGCGCGATGTCCTTGACCCCGGCCGGGTGCGCCATCCAGGTCTTTTCCAGCGCGCTCAGTTCGGTGCGGATGTTGGCCAGCTTGGCCTCGTCGCTGATGCGCTCGGACTTGATCTGCAGAATCGAGATCTTGTCGAGCAGTTCACCGAAGGACACGGGGACAAGGATTTCAGCGGTCATGGGGGAGATCCGTTACGTGAGGTGGGCAGTTTAGCGGAGCGCAGGTTGGCGGGGTGTGGGGTGGGGGTGCGGGCCCCGGGTAGAGCCACGCCATGCGTGGCTGCGCGAGAGCGGCCGGGTAGAGCCACGCCATGCGTGGCTGCGCGATGGCCGCTTCATTGGGATTGCTGGGTGCATCCATGCACCCAGCCCTTCCGCGCTTGCGCGCTCCAGGGCCGCGCCTCCTGGAGCTGGAGACGCCGTTGGCGATGAACGCGTCGCCACGCGCCCGGGTACGTCGGTGATGACGCTTGGGGCTCCGGGAGCAGGGTGGCCGCTTCATTGGGATTGCTGGGTGCATCCATGCACCCAGCCCTTCCGCGCTGCGCGCTCCAGGGCCGCGCCTCCTGGAGTTGGAGACGCCGTTGGCGATGAACGCGTCGCCACGCGCCCGGGTATGTCGGTGATGACGCTTGGGGCTCCGGGAGCAGGGTGGCCGCTTCATTGCCGGGATTGCTGGGTGCATCCATGCACCCAGCCCTTCCGCGCTTGCGCGCTCCAGGGCCAGACGTTCGTCTGTCCGGATTCGCTCCTGGCGAATCCGTCGAACCCCCGTCGGGGGTTCTCATCCCCCCGCAATTGGGCGCCGCTCATTTCGCAGCGGTCGGAAAACGCCCGATCTCGGTCATGAAAAAGGCCGCCCAATGGGCGGCCTTTTTCATGTATCTGGCGGAGAGGGGGGGATTCGAACCCCCGAGGCGCTATAAACGCCTGCCTGATTTCGAGTCAGGTACATTCAACCGCTCTGCCACCTCTCCAGATGGTCCCGGCGAACCGGGACGCGAATGATACGGGTAGGACGCGCTGGCGACAAGTCATTGCGGGCAAAGAAGTGAATTTCTTCTGTATGGATGCCTTGCCGGATGTCCGGCGGGCCGCGATCATGCCGTTATCCCCCGCAATCCTTACCGGCACGCGCCTTCATGATCGAATTCGGACACCTGACCCACCCCGGCCTGCGCCGTGACCTCAATGAGGATACGTATTACGGCGATGGCGAACTGGCGCTGTGGCTGGTCGCCGATGGCATGGGCGGGCACGCCTGTGGCGAGGTGGCCAGTGCGCTGGCGCGCGAGACCATCGTGCGCGAGATCCGCCGCGGGGCGACGCTGGCGCATGCCATCCGGATCGCCGATGAGGAAATCATCCGCACCTCGCGCCGCCGCAATGACAGCCTGCCGATGGGCACGACGGTGGTGGCCGCGCGGGTCCAGGGCAATCGCTACGAGGTGGCGTGGGTGGGCGACAGCCGCGCGTATCTGTGGCGCGACGGCAAGCTGGCCCAGCTCAGTCAGGATCACAGCGTGGTCCAGGAGCTGGTCGCGCAGGGCAATCTGACCGCCGAACAGGCACGCGCGCACCCGCACCGCAATGTGGTGACCCAGGCGCTGGGCGTGACCGATCCGGCGCACCTGAATGTGGCGACCACCACCGGTGAACTGCGCCCGGGCATGCAGCTGCTGCTGTGCAGTGATGGGCTCACCGAGGAAGTCGAGGACAAGGGCATTGCCCGTACCCTCGCCTTCGACGATGCCAGTGCGCAGGAATGCGTGGATACCCTGGTCGCCGCCGCGCTGGATGGCGGCGGCTCGGACAACATCACCGTGATCCTGGTGCGGTGCCATTGAGGCAGGCATCCCGACCAACGGTCGGGATCTACCGCCGGGGTTGTGCCCTCAGGCGCTGACGGCTTCCACCGCTTCAGGCTCACCATCCCAGATCGCGCGGCCGGCCTTCTTGCGCAGCTTGGCCAGGCGCGCTTCGTGTGCTTCCAGCTCCGAGGCGGTGGCGACCACGCGCGGGCGTGGAAGCAGGCGCGAGGTGTCGAAGGTCTGCACGTGGGCGCTGCCGGATTTGCGGTCGTCGGCCGCGCCGAAGCCGATTTCTTCCTGGCCCGAGGTCAGCGCGATGTACACATCGCCCAGGATCTGGGCATCGAGCAGGCCGCCGTGCAGCTGGCGGTGGGCGTTGTCCACGCCCAGGCGCCGGCACAGCGCGTCCAGGGAGTTGCGCTGGCCGGGGAAGCGCTCGCGCGCCATATTCAGCGTATCGATCACCGTGCAGCGGTCGGTGATCTTGCCGTAGTGGTCGCCAAGCAGCGACAGCTCGTTGTCCAGGAAGCCCAGATCGAACGCCGCGTTGTGGATGATCAGCTCGGCGCCGTCGATGTAGGCCAGGAATTCGTCGACGACCTGGGCGAAGTCCGGCTTGTCGGCCAGGAATTCCAAGGTCAGGCCGGTGACTTCCTGCGCGCCCTGCTCAAACTCGCAGTCCGGCTTGAGGTACTGGTGGTAGTTGTTGCCACTGGGGCGGCGCTCGAGCAGTTCCACACAGCCGATTTCGACGATGCGGTTGCCCTTCCGCCACTCCAGACCGGTGGTTTCGGTATCAAGGATGATCTGACGCATGGGCTCAGTGTACCGGGCCGGCGGCACGGATCCGGATCGCGGCGTCGCGCGCCAGCTGGTCCACGCGCTCATTGTCCGGATCGCCGGAATGCCCCTTGACCCAGCGCCAGTCGATGGTGTGCTTGAGCGTGGCCGCGTGCAGGCGCTCCCACAGCTCGCGGTTCTTGACCGGCGAGCCGCCCGCGGTTTTCCAGTTCTTGCGGATCCAGCCGGGCATCCACTCGGTCAGACCCTGGCGTACGTACTGCGAATCGGTGTACAGGACGATGTTGCATGGCTCGGTGAGCGCTTCCAGCCCCGAGATGGCCGCCATCAGTTCCATGCGGTTGTTGGTGGTATGCGCTTCACCACCGCTCAGCTCACGCTCGTGCGCGTTGTAGCGCAGCAACGCCGCCCAGCCGCCCGGGCCGGGATTGCCGAGGCAGGAACCGTCGGTGTGGATTTCTATCGTCTTCATTCCATTCCAGATCAGGTGGCCACGGTCCCGTGCCAGCGTGGCAGGGCCACGGGCGTCGGTCCCGGCAGGGCCAGAGTGCGTTTTTCAGCGGTGAACAGGCAGGCCGCGCGCAGTGGAGCGAGGTCGCGCCGGGCCGGCGAGCGGTCGCGCCACATCGGGCCGAGGTAGTGCAGGTCTTCGCAGCTCAGACCGGCCTGCGTGAGGGTATGGCGCAGCCGCTGCGGGCTGCGCACCACCAGCCCGTGGTGGCGCCACTGCCGGCGGTACGGGCTGAACGGGTTGAGCGTGGACAACCACAGGCGGCCGCCCGGCATCAGCACCCTCGCGCACTCGTCGATCAGCTGCTCGGCATCGCGCGCGGTGACGTGCTGCAGGATGATCGCGTTGACGCTCTCGTCCGGCAGCGGCAACGGCAGCCCGCAGTGCACGTCCCCGGCGTAGCTCGCTCCGTCGCGGAACAGCCGCAGGCCGCGACCGGGCAGTTCGACACGCTCCAGCCAGCCGGGCGTCGGTGCCACCCACAGCCAGGGGTTCACCGGGCGCTCGGCGAGCAGGCTGCGCAACCGCTCGGATTCCAGACGGCACAAGGCTTGTGCCGGTTCAGTATCAAACCAGGATGCGACTGTCGCTTGACGGGGGCTTGGCGCGGGGGGCATGGTCCAATTCTATGAGACTGACCGCCCTACCCGCGTTTGCGGACAATTACATCTGGGCGCTGGTCGCCGACGACGGCCGCGCCGTGGTCATCGACCCCGGCCAGGCCGACCCCGTTCTGGCTGCCGCAGCGCAGCAGGGATGGGCTCCCCACAGCATTCTGCTGACCCATCACCACGATGATCACATCGGCGGCGTGGCAGAACTGCAGGCGCGTTTTCCGGCGGTGGAGGTTTACGCGCCAGAAGAACCGCGCATCCCGGTGGCTGCCCATCGGGTCGCTGAAGGTGAATGCGTTCAGGCATTGGGGCTGGGGTTCCACGTAGTATCCGTGCCCGGGCACACCCGGAGCCATATCGCGTTTCACACCGCTGAACACCTTTTCAGTGGCGATGCGTTGTTCAGCCTGGGCTGTGGGCGCATGTTCGAAGGTACGCCTCCCCAGCTTCTGGCATCCCTGCGGAAGCTGGCGTCCCTGCCAGCGCAACTGATGGTCTGTTGCGCCCACGAGTACACCCTGTCCAATGCCGTCTTCGCGCGGCATGTAGACCCCACCAACGCTGCGCTGTCGCAGCGCCATGAGGAGGCCTTGGCCATGCGCCGCGATGACCTGCCCACGCTGCCGGTTTCACTGGCAAGCGAGCTGGAATGCAATCCGTTCCTGCGTACGAGTACTCCCGCCATCCAGGCGGCCGTCAGCGCCCATCTCGGGCGTCCCGTTACCGATGAAGTCGATGTTGTCGCAGGGCTGCGACACTGGAAAGACGGATTCCGAACATGAGTCGGCGATTGTTGCCGCTCGCGCTGGGCTTGGCGATGGCCGTGGCCGGCAGCGCGGGCGCCCAGTCGTTGACCGCCGGCATGTCGCAGAACGTGGCCGGCCTGTCCTCCCTCCCCCTGACCGCTGCGGCGCTGCCGCCGGCCTCGGTGCGCAACGGGCAGGACATCTTCGCCAGCTTCCGCGATGGCCTGGCTGAACCTACCTGCGACGCCGAGGCGACCAGCCCGCGCTGGCAGAAGCAGTTCGCGCATGCCCCCTCGCGCCTGGCCAACCAGGATGATGACGCCCTGGTGCTGTTCGGCTATGTGGTGGAAGAGCTGCGCAGATCCGACCTGCCGACCGAATTTGCGCTGATTCCCTTCGTGGAAAGCGGCTACCGGCCCAACGCCCGCAACGGCGGCGGCCCGGCCGGCCTGTGGCAGTTCATCGCCACCACCGCCAAGAACCACCGCGTGCAGATGACCCCGGGCTACGACGGCCGCCTCTCGGCGGTGGATTCCACCCAGGCCGCGGTGCGTTACCTCAAGACCCTGCACGGCATGTTCGGCGGCGACTGGCGCCTGGCCACCATGGCCTACAACGCCGGCGAGTACCGGGTCCTGCAATCGCTGCGCAAGGCCGGCATGAACGCGCAGAACGCGCGTCCGGCGGAGTTGCCCGGCCTGTCGCCGGTCACCTATGCCTATGTCGAGAAGCTGCACGCGCTGGCCTGCGTGCTGGAAGACGCAGAAACCGAGCCAGCGGTGATGGCCTCGCTGGACCGCACCGTGCCCGTGCTGAAGGGGCATACCCTGCCGGCGGGCACCAGCGTCCAGCAGTGGGCCCAGCAGCGCGACCTGGATCCGGCCCGGATCGCCCGGCTCAACCCGGCCCTGGCCAGCGGCAAGGGCCGCCCGGCCGGCCAGGTGACGGTTCTGGCCCCGACCGCGCATGCGCCGGTGGATGCCAGCGCCAGCGTGGCCGCCATTGCGGTGGCTCCCAGCGCACCGGTGGATAGCCCGGCGGCCCGTACGGCGCCTGCGCCGGCCGCCACCCGCACGGTGGCCAGCGCGGATCGTCCGCGCAGCCGCCGCCACACCGTGCGCGATGGCGAATCGCCCTGGACCATCGCCCGCCGTTACGGGATGCCGTTGAAGGCCCTGCTGTCGCTCAATGGCCTCAGTGGCAGCAGTGTGCTCAAGCCGGGAGCGGTGTTGCGCGTCGAAGACTGAGCGGCGCCCAACCCCAACGCAAAAAGCCCGGCATCGCCGGGCTTTTTGTTGTCCAGCAGAAGCCGCCCCGGTTAGAGGTTGGCTTCTTCGGTCTGCACCTTGAAATGCTTGCGCATCGCTTCCACGTAGGCCTTGGCGGCGGCCATGCCGTCGATCTGGCTCAGCTGCTCCTTGAGCTGCTGCTGCTGGGCCGCGTCCACTTCAGCAACGTTGCCCGGGGTGACCTTGGTCACCGCGTAGATCACGTAGCGGCCCTGCACGGCGACCTTGCCGTAGCTCGGCTTGCCTTCGGCGGGCAACGGCGCGCTGAACACGGCGCGGTTGATCTCCGGGGTCGGCACCGGCTGGGTGCGCGGCAGGCCCGGCAGCGGGCTGATCTGCAGCTTCTCGCTGGTCGCCAGCGCCTGCAGGGTCTGACCGGCCTTCAGCTTGGCCAGCACGGCATCCACGGCCTTCTCCGACGCCTGGCGGGTGCGGTCGGCATGGATCGCGGCGATGACCTGCTCACGGGCCTTGTCCAGCGGCAGCGCCTGTTCCGGGCTGTGCTCGGTCACGCGGATCATCACGTTGTGGTTCGGACCCAGCTCGATCGGGTCGCTCACCGTGCCGTCCTGGGTCAGGATGTCGGAGAACGCCGCGCGCAGCACGGCCGGGTTGGCGGCGATGCCACTGGCGGTGGTGCGGGTGAACGGACCGATGGTCTGCACCGGCAGGCTCATGTCCTTGGCCGGGCCTTCCAGCGAGGTCGGGTTCTTGTAGACCAGATCGACCAGGCGGCCGCTCAGCTCGGTGAACACGCGGTCGGTGTCCGCCTTGAGCTGCTCGGCAGCCAGCTGGTCACGCACCTCGTCGAAGGAACGGCCTTCGCCGCCCTTGGTCTCGCGCAGCTTGAGCACGTGGAAACCGAAGTCGGTCTTGACCGGACCGGTCACCTCGCCCGCCTTCATGGCGAACAGGGCATCTTCGAACGGCTTCACCATCGCGCCGCGTTCCACCCAGCCCAGGTCACCACCGGTGTCCTTGGAACCGGGATCTTCGGAGTTGGCCTTGGCCAGTGCGGCGAAGTCGGCACCCGGTGCCTTGGCTTCGGCGGCCAGGCGGGTTGCCTTCTCTTCAGCCGCCTTGAGCTTGGCCGGATCGCTGCCATCGGCGGTGATCAGGATGTGCGAGGCCAGACGCTGTTCCGGCGTGGCAAAGCGCGCCTTCTCATCGTCATAGCGCTTGCGCAGCGTGGCTTCGTCGGCGGCCGCCGGCGCAGGTAGGTTCGCGCCGTTGATTTCGACGTATTCCAGCGACACGGTTTCCGGCTGGCGGAAATCCTTGGTGTGGCTGTCATACCACTGCTTGATCTGTGCGTCGGTCACTTCGGCGGTGTCGGCCGGGGTTTCCGGCAGCGCGGCCAGTTCGACGTCACGCGTTTCACCGAGCAGCTTCATAAGGCGCTCGGCTTCGCTCTGGGTGGTGAACCCGGAACGCTGCAGGGCCGACGGAATGATCGACTGCTGGATGCTCTCGCGCACCAGCGCTTCGAACTGCGTCGGCGTGCGCGGCGGATTGCCGCTGGCCAGCGCGATGCGGTAGTTGTCCTGGTTGAACTTGCCGTCGGCACCGAGGAAGGCCGGGATCGAGGCGATGTACTCGCGCACGGCGGCATCGCCGATCACGATGCCGGACTGTTCGCCGGCCAGGCGCACGACCTGCTCATCGATCATCTGATCGAGCACGGCCAGCTTGCTCTCCGTGCTTTCGAACTGGCGCGGATCGAAGTCCTCGCCCTGCTCCTGGCGTGCCTGCTGGCGCGCCTGCTCGAAGCGCACGCGGAAATCGTTGGAGCTGATCTCATGGTGCTGCCACAGGAACGAGACCGGCCACCACGACGGGGCGGACTTCCACCAGGTCGGCGGTGCGGCGACTTTGGCCACGTTCTGCGAGCCGACGCCACCGAGGTAGCTGGAGTCGATCACGAACAGGAACGGAATCATCAGCAGCCCCAGGATCACGGTAACGATCCAGCCCGAGGTCTTGTCGCGAAGTTTCTGCAGCATGGGAAAAATCAAGGCCTGATTGGCGAGCCCGGCAGTGTAACCCGCTTCGCGGCAGGCTCCAAAAGTGCCCGCGCCGGCCCCTGCGCGCGATCTGCCCGGTGCCGCACCCGCGGATCGCGGCGGGCAAACGGTGTGCGCCGCGCTGCCGATCAATCTGCTGGATTGGAAACAAAAAAAAAGCCCTTGGCTTTCACCAAGGGCTCTTCAAAGATTGGCGGAGCGGACGGGACTTGAACCCGCGACCTCCGGCGTGACAGGCCAGCATTCTAACCAGCTGAACTACCGCTCCGCACTTGAAACTTTGCAGGCGCTCATTCTATCCGAAGATATTCAGATTGCCCACCCCGAAATGCTGCTTTTTTCGAGGTTTTTTTAAAACTGGCGGAGCGGACGGGACTTGAACCCGCGACCTCCGGCGTGACAGGCCAGCATTCTAACCAGCTGAACTACCGCTCCATGTTTTAATTCTTTCAGCCGACCAACGGTCGGCTCTACCGCCTTCACCGCGACATGCGTCGGCGGAGAAAACAAGGCCCCCGATTGCTCAGGGGCCTTCTTGAAACTGGCGGAGCGGACGGGACTTGAACCCGCGACCTCCGGCGTGACAGGCCAGCATTCTAACCAGCTGAACTACCGCTCCACATTTCAAAACTTTTACTGGCAGTGCCTGGTGGGTGCTGAGGGTTTCGAACCCCCGACCCTCTCCGTGTAAAGGAGACGCTCTACCGCTGAGCTAAGCACCCCAGCAAGCCGCTTAGTTTACGGCATCCTTCAGGGCTTTGCCAGCCTTGAACGACGGATTCTTCGACGCAGCGATCTTGATGGTGTCGCCGGTCTTCGGGTTGCGGCCGGTACGGGCAGCGCGGTCGCGGACCTGGAACGTGCCGAAGCCCACCAGCGTCACCGCGTCACCGCCCTTCAGGGCCTTGGTGACGGAAGCGATGACGGCATCAACGGCGCGGCTGGACTCGGCCTTGGTCAGGTCGGCGGCTTCAGCAACGGCGTCGATCAATTCGGTCTTGTTCATTCTCTACAGCTCCTTTGGCGGGGATTCCGCGGATTCAACATTGAGACACCCGACGACGATACGCCGTCGGATGCCAGTGAAGTTCTCTGTTCGCCGAATTCAGATTTACGCTGACTCGCGAGTGGTGCTTTTATACCAGTGCCCCCCTACCCGCGCAAGCTGAAAAGCCAATAACGACGCGGGTTTCGGGCATTTCCACAGGACGCGTCAGTGCTTGACGCGCGTTGTGGAAGCTGTCTTGGACTTGCCGCGTACCGTGACACGTTGCCCATCTTTCTTGGGCTTCGGTGCGGTCAGCGGGGCCTCCAGGGCCAGGTCGAGCACTTCCTCGATCCACTTCACCGGCACGATCTTCAGATCGCGGGTGACATTGGCGGGGATATCGGCCAGATCCTTGCGGTTCTCCTCGGGAATGATGACCGTGGTGATGCCGCCGCGCAGCGCCGCCAACAGCTTCTCCTTGAGGCCGCCGATGGCGGTGACGCGGCCACGCAGGGTGATCTCGCCGGTCATCGCCACTTCGGCCCGGATCGGCACCTTGGTCAGCGTGGACACCAGCGAGGTGACCATGGCGATACCCGCACTCGGGCCATCCTTGGGGGTGGCGCCATCGGGCACGTGGACGTGCACGTCGTGCTTCTGCAGGAACTCGTTGTCGATGCCCAGCCGCTCGGCACGCGAGCGCACCACCGACAGGGCCGCCGAGGCGGATTCCTTCATCACGTTGCCCAGCTGGCCGGTGAGGATCAGCTGGCCCTTGCCCGGCACCAGGGTGGATTCGATCTGCAGCAGATCGCCGCCCACTTCGGTCCAGGCCAGGCCGGTGACCAGGCCCACTTCGTTCTGCTCTTCGGCACGCCCGAAATCGACGCGGCGAACCCCCAGGTACTTGTCCAGGTTCTTGCCGTTGACCACCACCAGCGCCTTCTTCTTCGCGCTGGCCTTCTTGCCGGCCTTGGCCGGCTTGGCCGCCTTGGCGGGCGCTACCGGACCGGCAAGCGCGATTTCCTTGACCACCTTGCGGCAGATCTTGGCCACTTCGCGCTCGAGGTTGCGCACGCCGGATTCGCGCGTGTAGTAACGCACGATGTCCTGGATCGCATCGGCCTCGATCTCCAGCTCTTCCGGCTTCAGGCCGTTGGCCTTGATCTGCTTGGGCACCAGGTAGCGCATGGCGATGTTGAGCTTCTCATCCTCGGTGTAGCCGGGGATGCGGATCACTTCCATGCGGTCCAGCAGCGGGCCGGGGATGTTGAGCGAGTTGGACGTCGCCACGAACATCACTTCGGACAGGTCCAGGTCCACTTCCAGGTAGTGATCGTTGAAGGCGTTGTTCTGCTCCGGGTCGAGCACTTCCAGCAGCGCCGAGGACGGATCGCCACGGAAGTCCATCGACATCTTGTCGATCTCATCGAGCACGAACAGCGCGTTCTTGCTGCCCACCTTGTTGAGGTTCTGCACGATGCGGCCCGGCATCGAGCCGACGTAGGTGCGGCGATGGCCACGGATCTCGGCCTCGTCGCGCACGCCACCCAGGCTCATGCGCACGAACTTGCGGTTGGTCGCCTTGGCGATGGACTGGCCCAGCGAGGTCTTGCCCACGCCGGGCGGGCCGACCAGGCACAGGATCGGGCCCTTCATCTGCTTCACGCGCGACTGCACCGCCAGGTATTCCAGAATGCGGTCCTTGACCTTGTCCAGACCGAAGTGATCGGCGTCCAGCGTGTCCTGCGCGGCCTTGAGATCCTTGCGGACCTTGGTGCGCTTCTTCCACGGCACGCCCAGCAGCCACTCCAGGTAATTGCGCACGACCGCCGCTTCGGCGGACATCGGCGACATCTGCTTGAGCTTGTTGAGCTCGGCCTTGGCCTTGCTCTCCACCGGCTTGGGCATGCCCGCCTCGGCGATCTTGCGCGCCAGCTCGTCCATCTCGCCGGGCGCGTCATCCAGGTCACCCAGTTCTTTCTGGATGGCCTTCATCTGCTCGTTGAGGTAGTACTCGCGCTGGCTCTTTTCCATCTGCGACTTCACGCGGCCGCGGATGCGCTTTTCCATCTGCTGCACGTCGATCTCGCCATCGACCAGGCCGACCAGCATTTCCAGGCGGTCGCCGATCTGCAGCGTTTCCAGCAGGCGCTGCTTGTCGGCCAGGCGCACGCTGATATGCGCGGCGATGGTATCGGCCAGGCGCGCGGGCTCATCGATGCCGGCCAGGGTCTGCAGCAGCTCCGGCGGCAGCTTGCGATTGGTTTTGACGTACTGTTCGAACAGCGACATCAGCGAGCGGGCGATCGCCTCGATCTCGCGCGGCTCACGCGATTCGTCCGATTCGATTTCCATGCCCACGCCGTGCAGCGAGCCATCACGCTCGGTCACGTCGGTGACGTTGACGCGCGACAGGCCTTCGACCAGCACCTTGATGGTGCCGTCGGGCAGCTTCAGCAGCTGCAGGACCTGGGCGAGCGTGCCGACCTGGTACAGATCGGCGGCGGACGGATCATCCGTCTCGGCGGACTTCTGCGCGAGCAGCAGGATGCGCTTGTCCGCTTCCATCGCCTGCTCCAGCGCATGCATGGACTTGTCACGGCCGACGAACAGCGGAATGACCATGTGCGGGAACACCACCACGTCACGCAGCGGCAGTACCGGCAGGTCGAGAGTCTCAGTTGGGGAACGGGCCATGTGGGCTCCAGTGGAACAGTGGGGATGGCCTCCGGGCGCCTCGCCCGGATACAAAAAAAGCCGATGGCCTCGTTATGGGGCCATCAGCTTCTAGATGCAAGCTGTTCTGAAAAATTTCTTTCAATTCAATTACTTGAACTGATTATTCAGCGCCAGCCGCCTTCTGTTCAGGCGCCGGTGGCGTCTGGTAGATCAGGTACGGTTCGGACTTGTGTTCGATCACCGATTCGTCCACCACCACCTTGCTGACATTCTCTGCCGAGGGCAGGTCATACATGGTGTCCAGCAGGACCGATTCGACGATCGTACGCAGGCCACGGGCACCGGTCTTGCGCTTGAGCGCCTTGCGGGCAATGGCGGCCAGCGCGTCCGGACGGAACTCCAGCTCGACGTGCTCCATCTCGAACAGCTTCTTGAACTGCTTGGTGATGGCGTTCTTCGGCTCGGTGAGGATGCGCACCAGGGCGGCCTCGTCCAGCTCTTCCAGGGTCGCCACGACCGGCAGGCGGCCGACGAACTCCGGAATCAGGCCGAACTTGATCAGATCTTCCGGCTCGACTTCGGCCAGGATCTTACCCACTTCCTGCTTGCGCTCGGAACTCTTCACCTTGGCACCGAACCCGATGCCGCCCGAATCGTTGGAACGCTGCTGGATCACCTTGTCCAGGCCGGCAAACGCACCGCCACAGATGAACAGGATGTTCTTGGTGTCCACCTGCAGGAATTCCTGCTGCGGATGCTTGCGACCGCCCTGCGGCGGCACGCTGGCCACGGTGCCTTCGATCAGCTTCAGCAGGGCCTGCTGGACGCCTTCGCCGGACACATCGCGGGTGATCGACGGGTTCTCGCTCTTGCGCGAGATCTTGTCGATTTCATCGATGTAGACGATGCCCTGCTGTGCCTTCTCGACGTCGTAGTCGCACTTCTGCAGCAGCTTCTGGATGATGTTCTCCACGTCCTCGCCCACGTAACCGGCTTCGGTCAGCGTGGTGGCGTCGGCCATGGTGAACGGCACGTTGAGCAGGCGGGCCAGGGTTTCGGCCAGCAGCGTCTTGCCCGAACCGGTCGGACCGACCAGCAGGATGTTCGACTTCGCCAGTTCGACCTCGTCGTTCTTCTGGCGGCTCTCGATGCGCTTGTAGTGGTTGTATACGGCCACGGCCAGGGTCCGCTTGGCGCGGTTCTGCCCGATCACGTACTGGTCCAGGACCTCGAGGATCTCGCGCGGCTTGGGCAGCGAACTGCGGGCCGACTGCGCCTTCTCCTCCAGCTCCTCACGGATGATGTCGTTGCACAGCTCGACGCATTCATCGCAGATGAACACGCTCGGACCCGCAATCAGCTTGCGCACCTCATGCTGGCTCTTTCCGCAGAAAGAGCAGTAGAGGATCTTGCCGGTGTCCGTGGAACGACCTTGGCGGTCTTCGCTCATGCTTCGCTTACCCAGTTACCCCACCCGACTGAACGGGGGTTCGATTCGAGAATAGCACAGGGTCAGGAGGACGCCAGTCCCGCCTGACCCGGTGGAAACAGGCCGGTTTCCCGGCCTGGTACAACGTTATGCCGGCTGGATCGACTCTTCCGGACGACGCTCCAGGACCTGGTCGACCAGGCCGTAGGCCACCGCATCGGCCGCGCTCTTGAAGTTGTCACGCTCGGTATCCCGGGCGATGGTCTCCAGCGACTGGCCGGTGTGCTTGGCCAGCACTTCGTTCAGGCGCGAACGCAGGGTCAGGATTTCACGGGCATGGATGTCGATGTCCGTGGCCTGGCCCTGGAAGCCGCCCAGCGGCTGGTGGATCATCACGCGCGAATTCGGCAGCGCGTAACGCTTGCCGGCCGCGCCGGACGCCAGCAGCAGGGCGCCCATGGAGGCCGCCTGGCCGACGCAGATGGTGCTCACGTCCGGCTTGATGTACTGCATGGTGTCGTAGATCGCCATGCCGGCGGTGACTACGCCACCGGGCGAGTTGATGTAGATGCTGATGTCCTTTTCCGGGTTGTCCGCTTCCAGGAACAGCAGCTGCGCCACCACCACGTTGGCCATGTGATCGTCGATCGGGCCCACGAGGAAGATCAGGCGCTCCTTCAACAGTCGCGAATAGATGTCATAGGCGCGCTCGCCGCGGCTGGTCTGTTCGACCACCATCGGAACCATGTTCAGGGCTGTGGTTCGGTTGTCCATTAGTGAGGCACCTATTTTGGGGGGAACGACCCCGCGCCAGGGCGCGGGGCGTAAAACACGACCGCTTACTGGCGGATCGCGTCCTGGAACGACAGCTTCTCTTCGGTGTGCTGGGCGCGCTCGGCGATCCAGTCGATCACCTGCTCTTCCATCACACGATTCTGCAGCCCACTCATCAGCTGGGGGTCGTTGCGGTACATCTCAATGACCTGCTCCGGCTCTTCGTAGGTCGAGGCGATCAGGCGCATGGTTTCATTCAGGCGCTTGGGATCCAGGCGCAGGTCGTTCTTGCGGGCCACTTCACCGACCAGCAGGCCGACCAGCACGCGCTTGGCGGCGGCGTCCTTGAAGCCTTCGTGGGCGTCGGCCGGGACGTCACCCGGGTTGCGGCCACTGCGGCGGATCTGCTCGAGCTGCTGGTCCAGCATGGCGCGGGCTTCGTTCTCGACCAGGCGCGGCGGCATTTCCACCGAGGCGTAGGCGGCGATCAGCTGCTCACCGACTTCGCGGCGCAGGCGGTTCATCAGGGCACCCTTGAGCTCGCGCTCCAGGTTGGCGCGGATGTCCTTGCGGAACTGCTCCACGTCGCCGCCCTTCACACCGAAGCTCTTGATGAACTCGGCATCCACCTCCGGCAGCACCGGCGCGGACACGTCCACCGCCTTGACGGTGACCTTGACCTGCTTGCCGGCCAGTGCCGGGACGCGCCAATCGGCCGGGAACTCGACGTCCAGGGTCTTTTCTTCACCGGCGGTCAGACCGACCAGGCCCTGTTCGATCTGCTCGAACATCATGCCCTGGCCCACGATCACGCTGCCCTTTTCGGTGCCTTCGGCCGGCAGGCGCTCATCGCCGGCCTGCGACCAGGTTTCCAGCGCGACCAGATCGCCGTCCTGGGCGCCACGGGTGACCGGGCTCCAGCTGCGGCGCTGTTCGCGCAGGTTGGTGATCATCTGGTCGATGTCGGCGTCGTTGATTTCAGCGGTGTGGCGCACCACGGTCAGCTTGCTGACATCCACGTCGCCGAAGTCCGGCACCAGCTCGACGGTGGCCACGAAGGACAGCTCGCCCTCGCCCTTGTCGATGCGCGGGGTGCCGGCGATGCGCAGCTCATGCTCGCGCAGGGCGGCATCGAAGGTCTCACGCAGCAGGCCATCGACGGCTTCGCTGCGGACCTGCTGGCCGAAACGCTGCTCGATCACCTTGGCCGGCACCTTGCCCGGGCGGAAGCCCTTGATGCGCGTGGTGCGGGCGATTTCGCCCAGACGGCCGCTGATGTGCGTCTGCAGGCGGTCTTCCGGCAGCGAGAAGGTCAGGCGGCGTTCCAGATTGCCAGTGGATTCGATCGAAGCTTGCATGTTGACTCCTGCCACCGGCGGCATGGGCCCCGGCACGATGTGATGGATGAAACGGGTTTTGGACGCGGGGTCGTGGACGCGCATGCCCGCCGCAGCCCTGTAGTTTCGCCGATAAACGCCAGCGCCGCCAGCGCGGGCCGAGAACGTCCGGGGGCCGCCAAGGGCCCAGCATGTGGCCGTCTCCCCGTTCCGGGACGTGCCCATGGTCATGGTGCCGGCGAAAACGCCCTGCACTGGTGCGAAAGGGGGGACTCGAACCCCCACGCCTTGCGGCACTGGAACCTAAATCCAGGGCGTCTACCAATTCCGCCACTTTCGCGAGCCTGAAAGCCCAGGCGCACATTGTTGCAGGCGGGGCCGGAAAGCGGAAGGTCGTCATGTCGCTTAACGGGGTGAAGCGCGTGCCCCACCCCGCGGATCAGCAGCTATCGCGCCGGCAGCGCCACGCCGGGAAGCAGTGGCGCTTTCGCCAACGCCTGGCGTTCCTCGCCTTGGGGCGCATCCTGCATGGAGACACGGGCCAGTGGCTTGGCCGGCTGGAAACCGCCAGGAGGAAGAGTGTGGCGGATCACGGTCGTGGCATAACCGGCCAGGACCGGCTCGAGCGATGCGTGGGCGGGCGTTTCGGCAGCCGTGGCGGCCGTGGCCGCGCAGGCGGTCAACGCCACGGCGGCAAGGATCCGGAGAATCATGATGGGCGTACCTCGATGGGCGCCTAAGCGCGGTCCGTCGAGTGGAACCTGATTGCCGGTTGCGATCCGTGCGCTGTCGCGCAGCTTGGAAACGCTGCGTGTCGCGTTCGACCCCGGTTTCAGGAGGCTTTCAGATACGCACGCCCGGAAAAGAAAAAAGCCGCCTGGCGACCAGGCGGCTTCTGTCTTGGTGGGCTGTCAAGGATTCGAACCTTGGACCTATTGATTAAGAGTCAACTGCTCTACCAACTGAGCTAACAGCCCGAAAATCGGGAGGCGAATTATGCAGGGTTTCCTGCGCGCGACGCAAGCGTTTTATTTGAATGGATGGCCAATGGCGGCAGTGGACCGCCAATGCGCCACCGGTTCAACGTAGGGTAGCAAACAAGAAAAAAGCCACCGGGCGGACCCGATGGCTTCTGTCTTGGTGGGCTGTCAAGGATTCGAACCTTGGACCTATTGATTAAGAGTCAACTGCTCTACCAACTGAGCTAACAGCCCTGAAAAACTCAGGCGCACATTGTAGCGTGTGTGCTGCCTTTTGCAACCCTGGTTCACTTTCGATGAACCAGTTTGAATCAGTGGGGTGGCTGAGGGGACTCGAACCCCCGACCACCGGAATCACAATCCGGAACTCTAACCAACTGAGCTACAGCCACCACTGAAAACTTTGCTTCCTACCGCTTGCACCGAATGGCGCGCCCGACAGGAATCGAACCTGTAACCGCCGGCTTAGAAGGCCGGTGCTCTATCCAGTTGAGCTACGGGCGCTCGATCCGGATTGTCGCATTCCAATCCCGGTTTGAGCAGCGGGCTTGGTCGGGGTAGAGGGATTCGAACCCCCGACATCCTGCTCCCAAAGCAGGCGCGCTACCAGACTGCGCTATACCCCGGCGGTTTGTTTCCCTCCGGGGTTCCCCCCGAAAGAGCCGCCTATTGTGGGAATCGGCGTGGCATCTGTCAACGGTTTTCACACATCAATTCACCTGTCGCCATTGGCGAGGGTCGCTTCGGCTATGCTCGGGTCAGTGGCCGGATGGCCAGCCCCCTACCCCATCAAGGAGATTGGCAATGCGCAGCGGCAATCCCGCACTTTCCGAGTCGACCTTCCTCGACCTGGCCAGCGGCTCGGTCGTGGCCCGCCCCGACCAGGCGATGACCATCAACGGCACCGTCAACAAGACCGGCATCCTGTTGCTGCTCACCGTGCTGACGGCCGCGTTCGCGTGGAGCCAGTCGGTCGATGCCTATGGGCAGGTGTCCTCCAGCGCGATGATGTACACCATCGGCGGCGCGGTGGGCGGGCTGATCCTGGCACTCGTCACCGTGTTCAAGAAGGAATGGTCGCCCGTCACTGCGCCGATGTATGCCCTGGTGGAAGGCTTCTTCCTCGGTGCGATCTCGGCCGTGTTCAACATGAAGTTCCCAGGCATCGTGTTCCAGGCGGTGCTGCTGACCTTCGGCACCCTGTTCGCGCTGCTGATGCTGTACCGCAGTGGCGTGATCAAGGTCACCGAGAAGTTCAAGATGGGCGTGTTCGCCGCCACCGGTGGCATCGCGCTGGTGTACCTGGCCTCCTTCGTGCTGAGCTTCTTCAACATCAACGTGCCGGTGATCCACGATGCCAGCCTGCTGGGCATCGCCTTCAGCCTGTTCGTGGTGGCCGTGGCCGCGCTGAACCTGGTGCTGGATTTCGACTTCATCGAAACCGGTGCCGCCGCACACGCCCCGAAGTACATGGAGTGGTACGGCGCGTTCGGCCTGATGGTCACGCTGGTGTGGTTGTACGTGGAATTCCTGCGCCTGCTCTCCAAGATCCAGCAGCGCTAGATCCAGCAGCGCTGAGCCACTGGCCAGGCAAGCATCAGGGGCGCCTTCGGGCGCCCTTTTTCATGCGCCCGCATGGCGCCCCGGCAAGCTCCGGCCGGAGCGCCTGGCAGGGTACTAGACCGCCGCGCCGGCTTGCCCTGCGTAATGCGCAGCCAGATGCTCCACCAGCGCGCGCACCTTTGGCGCCAGCGAACGGGCGTGCGGATACAGCGCGAAGTAGCGGCGCTCCCCGGCATGCCAGCCGGGCAACACATGGATCAGGCGACCGGCGCGCAGATCGTCCTGCACGGTCAACGCGGTAAACAGGCTGATGCCCATGCCGGCCCGCACTGCGGCATAGAGGGCGGGCGTGGCGTCCACGCGCAGCCGTTGGCCGGCCTCCACGCTGGCCTGCGCGCCCCGCGGGCCCTGCAGGTGCCAAGCGGTACTGGCCGCGCCGGGCTGGAACGCCAGCAGCGTGTGCGCCGGAAGGTCCGCCACCTGGCGCGGCAGGCCGTGCCGGGCCAGGTAAGCCGGCGCGGCGACCAGGATGCGTGGGCAGCACGCCAGTTCGCGGGCCACCAATTGGCTGTCGGGCAGGCTGGCGGCAATGCGAAGCGCCATGTCGAAACCACCCCCGACCACGTCCACCAGCTGGTCGTTGGCCGACAGATCCAGGCTTACCTGCGGATAGCGGGCCAGGAACCCCGACAGCCACTGCGGCAATTCCTGGCTGGCCACCACCTGCGGCACGCTGATGCGCAGGCGCCCGCTCGGCGCTGCCTGGCCCGCGCGGGCGCGGTCGTCGGCCAGTTCCAGCCGCTCAAGCAGGGCTACGGCATCGCGGTAGTAGTCGCGTCCGGCCTCGGTCAGCGAAAGCCGCCGGGTGGTGCGATCGAGCAACCGGACCTGCAGGTGCTCTTCCAGCTGCCGCAGTTGCCGCGACAGGGAGGAGTGGGTGGTTCCCTGCCGCTCTGCGGCCGTACTGAAGCTGCCGTCCTCGACGATGGCGCGCAGCGCGCGCAGGGCGGCGAAGTGATCCATCGGCAGTCAGCTCCAGGCGAGTGGCAGGACCCGCCGGATGCGGGCCTGCCCAGCTTATCAAGCGCCCTCGCCCGCCTCGCGGACCGTCAGGGCCAGGATCGCGTCGGTGGCCATGACATCGCCGAATGCATCCTCGATCTGCGCCAGGGACGCCTCGTGCAGTGCGCGGTGGCCGATGCGCGTGCCATCGGCCAGGTCGAGGTCGCGACTGGCGCTGGCATCGGACGCCACGAGGACACGGTAGCCGCGCGGCGCGGCAGCCGCGTCGCGGGCGGCCCCGACGACGCAGGCATGGGTCTGCAGGCCGGTGATGATCAACGTGTCGATGCCGGCCTGCTTGAGCACCGTATCCAGCGCCGCAGCCGAGGCGCCGGCGAACACACTGACGTTGTCCTTCTGGATGACGGTTTCGCCACTGCGCGGCTGCATGTCGCGATGGAAGGCGACGTTGACACTCCCCTGCGCGAACAGCGGTGCGCCCGCCGGCAGCACATGCTGCACGTGGATGACGCGGATGCCGTGGGCATCGGCGAAGTCGACCACGCGGCGGGTCTGGCGCAGTGCGGCCATGCCGTCGGGAATGACCATGCGGCCGCCGACGAAACCTGGCGCGGCACGGGCATCGAAGTATTCGTTCTGGAAGTCGATCACCAGCACCGCGGTCTTCGCCGCGTCGAGCGAGGCGGGCGCCGGGGCACCCGCCATGTGGCGGATGGTGGGATGGGACGGTTCAGTGGCAACAACCGGGGCGGTGGCAGCCATGCCGATCAGGCTGGCCAGGCCGAAGGCCGTGAGGTTCATGGGACGACTCCTGTGCGATGGAAAGTGGGCACAGGATGCGAGGCGGATGGCGCACGAACCAGCCATGGATTGACACATGATCTGTGCAGATTTCGAACAGACCGATCATGTGGAGTCGCGCCAGGCGCGACTGCTTTTCGTTTGGGCGCCCGTAAACGATCAGCCGCGCAGGGTTCGACTCGACGACGCCAGCGTGACGCCATTGAGCCGCACGATCACCGCGTCCTTTCGCCCTGGCACCACTTCGGCAGCGTTGCTGCCAGCGCGCACGGCACGTTCCAGGCCCGCCGGGTACTTCACCGGCACCCCTGCGAGGGTCTGCACATGCTCTGCCCCATTCTTGCCCCTGATGATGAACTCCGCGCAGGCGCCCTCCAGCCGGTACACCGGCGCCCCCGCCGGACATTCGATCAACTGCAGCGCGCGCGCTTCGCTGTGCCGCAGGTTGCGGATGCAGACCCCGTGCTTGCGCAGGCGACGCAACGCGCGCTGGGAACGGGACCAGGGCCAGCAGAAGACGAAGTAGATGCCTACGCCGATCGCATAGACGGCAACAGCCGCCACCACCCACACAGCCGAATCAGGCATCTGCAAAAACCCTTTCGGTGAAAAGCCACACTTTAAAACGCAGACGGGCCGTACAAGGACGGCCCGTCTTCAACAATGCGCAGCGTTGCCTGGATACCGCCTGGGACAGCATCCAGCAAGAGCGCCGGCCGCTTACAGGCGGCTGGCGATGGCCTGGGCGAAGCCCATGGTGTTGCCGGTGCCACCCAGGTCGCCGGTCAGCGAGTCCTTGGCTTCCAGCGTGGCCACGATGGCCTTGCGCAGGCGCTCGGCGTTTTCGACCTGGCCGACATGGTCCAGCATCTGTGCGGCGGCCAGCAGCAGCGCGCACGGATTGGCCTTGCCCTGGCCGGCGATGTCCGGCGCGGTGCCGTGCACGGCTTCGAAGATCGCCGCGTTCTCACCGATGTTGGCGCCCGGGGCCAGGCCCAGGCCGCCGACCAGACCGGCACACAGGTCGGAGATGATGTCGCCGAACAGGTTGGTGGTCACGATCACATCGAACTGTTCCGGACGCATCACCAGCTGCATGCAGCAGTTGTCGACGATCATTTCCTGGAACTCGATGTCCGGGTACTTGGCGGCCACTTCACGTGCCACGGCCAGGAACAGGCCCGAGGTCGACTTGATGATGTTGGCCTTGTGCACGGCGGTGACCTTCTTGCGGCCGGTGCTGCGGGCCAGCTCGAAGGCGTAGCGCACGATGCGCTCGGAGCCCTTGCGGGTGATGCGGGTGCCGGAGAAGGCGGTCTCGCCATCGGCCGACACTTCCTGGCCTTCGGCCAGGTACGCGCCTTCGGTGTTCTCACGGACGGTGATCAGGTCCACGCCGTCGCCGAAACGCGACTTGGTGTTCGGGAAGGACACCGCCGGACGCACGTTGGCGTACAGGTCGAAGTGGCGGCGCAGACTGACGTTGATCGAGGTAAAGCCACCACCGACCGGCGTGGTCAGCGGGCTCTTCAGCGCGATCTTGTTGCGTGCGATCGACTCCAGCGTGGCCGCCGGCATCAGATCGCCGTGCTTCTCCAGCGCGACCAGGCCCGCGTCGGCGTCTTCGTATTCAAAGCCGGTGTCCAGCTTGCCGAGCACGAACAGGGTAGCGTCCATGATCTCCGGGCCGATGCCGTCACCGCGGATGACCGTGATTTTCTGCGTCATTGATGTGTATTCCGAACCGAGGGGGGAGCGCCATCCGTGAGGTGCGCGAAGCGCGGGCGCAAGGGAAGTTTCATCGGCAATTATGCCTTACCCGCCCGATGGACCCCAAATGGGCCATTGGTCTTAGGCGGGCAAGGCAGCATTGCCCGCGCATTCCCCCTCTCCCCCGCGCCGTTGGCGCGCCACTTCAACAGAAGGGGCTGTGCTCCAGACACGCGATCGGTAATGCCGGCCGCTGGCCGGCAACCTGGGGTGGGCTGAAAGATGGGTAGCCACCGACCGTTGGTCGGTGGGAACGGGATCTCGAACATGAACGGCGCACTGCCGGGCGCCGATATCGTCGGGGCGCCCAAGCAGCCGACCAACGGTCGGCTCTACCTCGGTGGGGCCGGGTCGGCCCCGACCTCAATGCTCGTGAACGGCCGGCGCTTCGGCGCCGCCTTCGAGCTGGTCCAGGAAATCGACCGCGCGGCGCAGGTGCGGGATCACGATCGAGCCGCCGACCACCAGGCCGACCGAGAAGGTCTCGAAGAACTCCTCACGGGTCACGCCGGCGTCCTTGCACTGGGCCACGTGGTAGCTGATGCAGTCATCGCAGCGCAGCACCATCGAGGCGACCAGGCCCAGCAGCTCCTTGGTCTTCACATCCAGTGCGCCGGCCTGGTAGGTCTGGGTGTCCAGCGCGAAGAAGCGGCGCACGACCTGGTTGGGTTCGCCCAGGATGCGCTGGTTCATGCGCTGGCGGAACTCGGTGAATTCGGCGATGCGGTCCTTGCTGCCGTCGTCGGCCGCGCTCATGCCGGGTCCTGCCCGGCCAGCAACGGCTCCAGCTTGCCGGCACGGTGCAGCGCCATCATGTCGTCGTAGCCGCCCACATGGACCTCGCCGACGAAGATCTGCGGCACGCTGGTGCGGCGGGTCTTGGCCATCATCTTCTCGCGCTCGACCGGGTCCAGGTCGATCCGGACCTCGGTCCAGTCGCGGCCCTTGCTCTTCAGGAAGTTCTTGGCGGCCACGCAGTACGGGCACACCGCGGTCGAGTAGATGGTGATGGCGGGAGCGCCACCGGGGGTGGAAACAGCATCTTGGCTCACGGGAAACTCCACAGCGGAACGTTGGTCTGTATATGGTAGCGGTCCGCTGGATTTTCCACGTCACCGTCGCAACACTGTGGTTTAACTGCAGGTTGCACTGGCCCTGTCACGCTGTCGTCCGCCTTCCTCCAGGAGCTCCGTTTGCGCCCTCTGCTGCTCTCTGCCGCCTTGACCCTGGCCCTGGCCGTACCGCTGGCCGGGGCCCAGGAAAGCAAGCTGCCGGACATCGGTTCTTCGGCCGGCGAGCTGCTGACCCCGGCACGGCAGGCCGAATACGGCGGGATGATGCTGCGCGAACTGCGCAACTACGGGTACCTGCTCGATGACCCGCTGGTCGATGACTGGCTGCAGACCATGGGTGCCCGGCTGGGCTCCAACAGCGCCCAGCCACGCCAGTCCTACACCTTCTTCATGCTCAAGGACCGGCAGATCAATGCCTTCGCGACCCTGGGCGGCTACATCGGGGTCAATGCGGGCCTGGTACTGACCGCCGAGCGCGAGGACGAGGTCGCCGCGGTGCTGTCCCACGAAATCGCCCACGTCACCCAGCAGCACGTGCTGCGCGGCGTCGAGCGCGCACAGCGCGACCAGATCCCGATCCTGCTCGGCATGCTTGCCGCGATCGTGGCCGCGCAGCAGGCCGGCGGCAACTCCTCCGGTGACGCCACCATGGCCGCCATCACCTCGGGCATGGGGCTGATGCAGCAGCGCCAGATCAATTACACCCGCTCCAACGAATCCGAGGCCGACCGCCTGGGCATCCGCACCTTGGCCCGCAGCGGCTATGACGTGGATGCCATGGCCGGCTTCTTCGAGCGCATGTCCGCCTCGATGCGTGGCAACCAGGGGGGCTACAGCGTCCCGGACTTCCTGCAGACCCACCCGGTCACCACCACCCGCATCAGCGAGGCCAAGGCCCGCGCCGAACAGATGAAGAAAGACACGGTGCTGCTGACCACCGAGGTGCCCGGCGGCGTCCGCCAGGAACGGGTGAACCCGTCCGACCCGGCGTTGTCCGATCCGCTGGTGCGGCGGAGCAACCCGTTGCTGCCGGCCTCGATGCAGATTTCGGTCAACTCGCTCAGCCGCGGCAGCACCGGTCAGTTCGAATGGGCGCGCGAGCGGCTGCGGGTGCTCAGCGCCGACACCCCGGGCGATGTCATCCGCGAATACGAGAGCCTGCAGCGCGCGCAGAAGAACGGGCTGACCGAACCGCAGCGCTACGGGCTGGCCCTGGGCCGGCTGCGCAACAGTGCCGCCGCTCAGGCCAGCCGCGACCTGGCCGAGCTGCTGCGCGACCACCCGGACAACGTCTGGGTGGCACTGGCGCTGGGCGAGGCGGAGTCGCGCAGCGGACAGCAGGCCCAGGCCAACGCCCGTTTCGAGACCCTGATGCGCCAGCACCCCGGCAGCCGCCCGGTCGCGTTGACCTACGCCACCATCCTCAATGAACAGGGCGGGCGCGAGGCCGGCCAGCGCGCGCAGGCGATGCTGCGCCCGATGCTGTCGCAAAGCGGCAATGATCCGGTCTTCCAGCAGCGCTTCGCCCGCGCCAGCGAATTGGCCGGGGATACCACCCGGGCCAGCGAGGCCTATGCCGAGGCGGCCTTCCTCAGCGGCCGGCCGGAGCAGGCCCTGATCCAGCTGCAGGCCCTGAAGCGGCAACCGGACCTGGACTATGTGGGCCGGGCCCGGGTCGATGCCCGGATCGAGAGCATCACCCCGACCGTGCTGGAAATGCGCCGCCAAGGCATCGACGACCCGGAACTGGACCGCCGCTGAGGCGCCGTTCAAGGGGTCGGGATGACGGTGGGATGGCGGTCAACGACGGGAACGGCCCCCTCGTCACAAACCTGTCATGAAACCGTAGTCTACTGGGCTCAATCCCGATCTGATGAGCAATACGGTGGGCACGTGCAGAAACGCATCCTGATCGTCGATGACGAACCCGCGATCCGCGAAATGGTCGCCTTTGCCCTGCGCAAGGGCGACTATGACCCGATCCATGCCGGCGACGCCCGCGAGGCGCAGACCGCCATCGCCGACCGCGTTCCGGACCTGATCCTGCTGGACTGGATGCTTCCGGGCACCAGCGGCCTGGACCTGGCCCGGCGCTGGCGCAAAGAAGCCCTCACCCGCGAGGTGCCGATCATCATGCTGACCGCGCGCGGGGAAGAGAACGACCGCGTCGGTGGCCTGGAGGCCGGTGTCGACGACTACGTGGTCAAGCCGTTCTCGGCGCGCGAACTGCTGGCCCGCATCCGTGCGGTCATGCGCCGTGCCCGCGACGATGACGAAGACGGCAGCGTGGCGGTCGGCACGATCCGCATCGACGGCGCCGCGCACCGCGTCTTCGCCGGCGATCAGCCGGTGCCGATCGGTCCGACCGAGTACCGGCTGCTGCATTTCTTCATGACCCACCCTGAGCGCGTGTACACCCGTGCCCAGCTGCTGGATCACGTGTGGGGCGGCAGCGTGTACGTGGAGGAGCGCACCATCGATGTGCACATCCGCCGCCTGCGCAAGACGCTGGAGCCGTTCGGCGCGGAGAACATGGTGCAGACCGTGCGCGGCGCCGGCTACCGGTTCTCGACCTCGACCTGAGTCTCGTCGGGCCGGGACCTGGCGCGCATGCCTGGTTCCGGCCACTCCTGCTATAACCTTGGATCGAGTCCGAGGACCGCACCTTCTGCGAGACCGCAATGCCGCGCCACATCCGTTCTGCCTGGTTGAAAACGCTGGCCACCCTCGCCGCCCTGCTGCTCGCGGCCGGCTTGCTGGGGCTGGCAGTGGGACATGTGTGGATGTGCATCGCACTGGCCTCCATCGGCGCGCTGGCCTGGCATTACTGGCGTCTGCGCCGGGTGCTGCGTGGGCTCACCGCGCGCCATCGCTGGGACATGGGCGACGGCACCGGCGTGTGGAACGAGCTGGACCGCCTGCTCTACCGCAATCAGTGGGAAATGCGCACACGCAAGCGCCGCCTGCTCGACATGCTGCGCAGTTATCGCGCCGCCGCCGCGGCACTGCCCGATGCCGTGGTGGTGGTGGACCGCAACAGCCAGCGCGTGCAGTGGTTCAACGAAGCGGCCACCTCGCTGCTCGGCCTGCATCATCCAGGCGATCTCGGCGAGGCGCTGGTCGAACGCCTGCAGCCGATGCCGCTGGCCCACTGGCTGGCCGGTGGCCGCAATGCCGAACCCATCCTGGACGTGCCCTCGCCGGTCGATCCGGCGATCCGCCTCAACCTGCGCCTGATTCCCTACTCGCCGGACTACTGGCTGCTGATCGCGCGTGACGTCAGCAAGCTGCTGCGGCTGGAACAGGTCCGCCGCGACTTCGTCGCCAACGTTTCGCATGAACTGCGCACGCCACTGACCGTGGTACATGGCTACCTGGACATGATGGACCCGGAGGACTTCCCCGGCACCGGCCCGATGCTGGAGGAAATGCGCAAGCAGTCCCAGCGCATGGCGCAGCTGGTCGAAGACCTGCTCACCCTGTCGCGGCTGGAATCGCAGGAGCACACCGAAGCTGAGGCCGTGGCGATGACGCCGATGCTGGCCACGCTGCGCCGTGAAGCCGAAGCGCACAGCCAGGGCCGCCACCAGATCAGCATCATCGATACGGCCGGGGTGGACCTGCAGGGCTCCAACAAGGAACTGCACAGCGCGTTCTCCAACCTGGTCACCAACGCCGTGCGCTACACGCCGGCCGGTGGCCGCGTGGAAGTGGAGTTCGCCCGCGAAGGGGATGGCGTAGTGCTGTCGGTGCGTGACACCGGCTACGGCATCCCGGCCAATCATCTGCCGCGCCTGACCGAACGCTTCTATCGGGTGTCCAGCAGCCGCTCGCGCGAGAGCGGCGGCACCGGCCTGGGGCTGTCGATCGTCAAACACATCCTGGGCCTGCACCATGCCCGCCTGGACATACAGAGCGAAGTCGGCAAGGGCAGCACGTTCTCCTGCCATTTCGATGCCGACCAGGTGCGTGCGCGCACCGAGGTCGCCTCCCTTCCTTCCGCCGAAGACTTTTCCGCATGAGTACTCCTGTTCCCGTCGCCGTACCCGTGGACGGCGATCCGCTGCGCGACCCGGCGCTGTATATCAACCGTGAACTGTCGCAGCTGGATTTCAATTTCCGCGTGCTGGCCCAGGCCATGGACCCGCAGGTGCCGCTGCTGGAGCGCCTGCGCTTCATGTGCATCTCCTGCACCAACCTGGACGAGTTCTTCGAGATCCGCGCCGCCGCCGTGCGCCATGCGCAGGAGTTCGGCCTGCCGCCGGCGCCGGATGGCATGACGCCGCAGGCGATCCTCAATGCGATCCACGACCGCGCCGCACAGCTGGTGGACCAGCAGTACCGCTGCTGGAACGAAACGCTGCGCCCGGCGCTGCACGAGGCAGGCATCGACGTACTCGGCCGGCACTCCTGGAACCACCGGCAGAAACGCTGGCTGCGCGCGTATTTCCGCAACGAGATCATGCCGGTGCTGTCCCCGCTCGGCCTGGATCCCTCGCACCCGTTCCCGAAGATCCTCAACAAATCGCTGAACATCGTGGTGGTGCTCAAGGGCACCGACGCGTTTGGCCGCGCCGGGCACCTGGCGATCGTGCGTGCACCGCGCTCGCTGCCGCGCATCATCCAGCTGCCGGAGCAACTCGGCGGCCCGCAGACCTTCGTGTTCCTGTCCTCGGTGCTGTCGACCTTCGTCGATGAGATGTTCCCGGGCATGGAAGTCCAGGGGGCCTACCAGTTCCGCGTGACCCGCAATTCCGAGCTGGTGGTGGACGAGGAAGAGGTCGAGAACCTCGCCCTGGCGTTGCGCGATGAACTGGTCGACCGTGGCTACCGCCCGGCAGTCCGGCTGGAGATCGCGCAGGACTGCCCGCGCGACATCGTGCGCACCCTGCTGCAGAACTTCGGGCTGACCGAAAACGCGGTCTACCGTATCGACGGCCCGGTCAACCTCAACCGCGTGATCCAGCTGTACGACGTGATCCAGCGGCCGGAACTGAAGTACCCCGCCCTGAGCCCGCGCACGCTGCGCGACAGCGACGGGATCTTCGAGATCGTCGCGCGCCGGGACGTGCTGCTGCACCATCCCT
The DNA here is from genome assembly GCF_048957655.1 of Stenotrophomonas sp. AS1. Classification (NCBI taxonomy): domain Bacteria; kingdom Pseudomonadati; phylum Pseudomonadota; class Gammaproteobacteria; order Lysobacterales; family Lysobacteraceae; genus Stenotrophomonas; species Stenotrophomonas sp. AS1. The sequence continues at coordinate 100,042 of NZ_JARVXM010000006.1, forward strand.
TCGATGCGTTCACCGCGGTGCTGGATGTGATCAAGCAGGCCGCCGTCGACCCCAACGTGCTGGCGATCAAGCAGACCCTGTACCGCACCGGCAAGGACTCGCTGATCGTGGACGCGCTGATCCAGGCGGCCCGCAACGGCAAGGACGTCACCGTGGTGGTCGAGCTGCGCGCGCGCTTCGATGAGGAGGCCAACCTCGGCCTCGCCGACCGTCTGCAGGAAGCCGGCGTGCAGGTCGTCTACGGCGTGGTCGGGTTCAAGACCCACGCCAAGATGCTGCTGATCGTGCGCCGCGAAGGCCGCAAGCTGCGCCGCTATGTCCACCTGGGTACCGGCAACTATCACAGCGGCACCGCACGCGCGTATACCGACCTGAGCCTGATCACCGCCGATGCGGATATCGGCAACGATGTGCACCTGCTGTTCCAGCAGCTGTCCGGGCTGGCCCCGCGGATGAAGCTCAAGCGCCTGCTGCAGTCGCCCTTCACCCTGCACCCGGGCCTGCTGCAGCGGATCGAGCGCGAAACGCGGCTGGCGGCCAGCGGGCGCCCCGGGCGGATCATTGCCAAGATGAACGCCCTCAACGAACCGCAGATGATCCGCGCACTGTATGCCGCTTCGCAGGCCGGCGTGCAGATCGACCTGATCGTGCGCGGCGCCTGCACCCTGCGCCCCGGGGTGCCCGGCGTCTCGGACAACATCCGGGTGCGCTCGATCGTCGGCCGTTTCCTGGAGCACAGCCGGGTCTACTGGTTCGGCAATGACGGCGCCTCGGAGCTGTTCTGCGCCAGCGCGGACTGGCTGGAACGCAACCTGCTGCGCCGGGTCGAGACCTGTTTCCCGATCCTGGACCCGGAGCTGGCGCGCAAGGTCTACCGCGATGTGCTGCAGAACTACCTCGACGACAACCTCAACGCCTGGGAGCTGCAGGCCGACGGCAGCTACATCAAGTGCACGCCGGGCCATGACGAGCCGCCGCATGCGGCGCAGATGGCCTTGCTGCAGGGTCTGTAGGTACCGACCGTTGGTCGGTACGCGGTCATTGCCTGCCCCTTCGATGCGACCGGTCGTCGCAGCCTGCCCATGTGAAGGGCGCGCGGTGACTTCGCGACCCACCGTTCGGCTAACATTCGCAAATGCCGCATACCTCCACGACACCGCCCGCCCTGCAGGATGGCGACCTGCTCGCCGCTATCGACCTGGGATCCAACAGCTTCCACATGGTCATCGCGCGATACACCCTCGGGCAGTTGCGGGTGGTCGACCGCCTGCGCGAGACCGTACGCATGGCCGACGGCCTGGATGGCAAGGGCGGCCTGTCCGCCGAAGCCCGCCAGCGCGCGCTGGAATGCCTGGCCCGGTTCGGCCAGCGCATCCGCGCGATCCCCTCGGTGCGGGTCCGCGCCCTGGCCACCAATACGGTCCGCCAGCTGCGCTCGCCGCAGGCCTTCCTGATGCCGGCCGAAACCGCGCTCGGGCATGCCATCGAAGTGGTCAGCGGCCGCGAGGAGGCCCGCCTGATCTACCTGGGCGTGGCCCATGCGCAGCCGCCCAAGCCGGACCAGCGCCGGCTGGTGATCGACATCGGTGGCGGCTCCACGGAGTTCATCATCGGCCAGGGCATGCAGACCCTGGAGCGCGAAAGCCTGCAGGCCGGCTGCATCGCCAGCACGCGGCGCTTCTTCCCCGGCGGCAAGCTGAGCAAGAAGCGCTGGAAGGACGCACTGACCGAGATCGGCGCGGAGTTCCAGCAGTTCGCCAACAAGTACCGCGCGCTGGGCTGGCACGAAGCGCTGGGCTCGTCGGGCACGCACAAGGCGATCAGCGAAATCTGCGCCACCATGAAGCTCAGCAAAGGCGCGATCACCGCCGAGGCCTTGCCGCAGCTGCGCGATGAGCTGCTCAAGGCCAAGCGCATCGAAGACATCAATCTGCCGGGGCTGTCCGCCGATCGCCGCCCGATCATCGCCGGCGGCATCCTGGTGCTCGAGGCGGCCTTCCAGGCGCTGGGGCTGCAGAAGCTGCTGGTGAGCAAGGCGGCGATGCGCGAAGGCATCCTGTACGACATCCTCGGCCGCGCCAGCGAGAACGACCTGCGCGACGAGTCGGTCGCGGCCCTGACCCAGCGCTACGGCATCGATACCGTCCAGGCCGATCGCGTGGAGAACACCGCGATGAACCTGCTGGCCCAGGTCGAGGAAAGCTGGCAGCTGGACCCGGACGATGCGCGCATGCTCGGCTGGTCCGCGCGCCTGCACGAGCTTGGCCTGATGATCGCGCACAGCGGTTACCACGTGCATGGCAGCTACGTGCTGGAGAACTCGGACATCGCCGGCTTCTCGCGGCAGGAACAGCAGCTGCTCGCCGCGCTCGTGCGCAGCCATCGCCGCAATATTTCCAAGTCCGCCTTCGATGCGCTGCCCGAGCGTCTGCTGCAACCGGCACGGCGCATGACCGCCCTGTTGCGCCTGGCAGTGCTGCTCAACCGCGCGCACGAAGACACGCCGATGCCGAAGCTGGAATTGACCGCAGAGGACGCGCGCCTGTCGTTGATCCTGCCGCAGGCGTACATCGATGCGCGTCCGCTGCTGCGTGCGGACCTGATCGGGGAAACCGAAGGCATGGCCGGGCTTGGTGTGCAGTTCCGCCCCTTTGTTGCCTGACGCTTTCTGCCCGCTTCCAAACGTGCGTCTGCAGCAATTCGTGGACTGAATTCGCAGAACGCACGGCCCATGACGTATTTGTGAGAACGCCCTCACATGTCCTTCATGAACGCTTAACGAATCGATCTACTCTCGGGACACCGGCCTTCATTGGGCTGGATTTTTGAAGAAGGCGGTACTTGGGTCCGCCGACTTCTTGGACGTCGTTCCGATTAGAGAGAGAGTCGATCATGTCTTCATCCACTACCCCGCTGGGGCAGGCGATCCGCCTGGCCCTGGTCGCCGGCACCGCTGGCCTGGCTTCCACCGCCGTCCTCGCCCAGGACGCCACCCCGACCACCCTGGACCGCATCGAGATCACCGGCTCGCGCATCCGCCAGGTCGATGTCGAGTCCGCCCAGCCGGTGCTCGCGATCAGCCGCGCCGACATCGAGCGGCAGGGCTTCAGTTCAGTTGCCGACATCCTGCAGAACCTGACCGCGGTCGGCAGCCCGGCGCTGAGCCGCTCCAACGTGCTCGCTGCCGGCGAAAATGCCGGCGGCACCTACATCGACATGCGCAACCTGGGCGCGCAACGCACTCTGGTGCTGATCAACGGCAAGCGTCTGGGCATCAATACCGGCGGCTACCAGGACATCTCCAGCGTGCCGGTCTCGGCGATCGAACGCATGGAGGTGCTGAAGGATGGCGCCTCGGCGATCTATGGCTCGGACGCCATGGCCGGCGTGATCAACATCATCACCCGCAGCAACGTCAGCGGCGTGACCGCCAACGTCTACCAGGGCCAGTACGGCGAGGGTGATGGCGCGCGCACCAGTGTCGATGTGGTGGCCGGCTGGTCCAACGACCGCGCCTCGTTGACCTTCTCGGCCGAGCACACCGAAGAGAAGGGCGTCTGGGCACGCAACCGCTGGTTCAGCGAATTCCCGAACACCACCCGCCACCCCGGCGACAACTGGACCCAGCTCAGCCAGTGGGGCCAGATCACTGGCCTGAGGGGCCCGGGCTGCACCGCCGCGGCGGGCTGCAATTATTCGCTGGATCGCGGCGCCGACCCGACCAACCCGGCCAACTACCATCTCAGCGATCTGACCCCGTTCACCGGTGATGTCAGCAACGCACAGGAGCAGATGCACCTGATCTCGCCGCTCAAGCGCGATTCGCTGTTCCTCGATGGCCGCCTGGACCTGACCGATGACATCCGCCTGACCACCCAGCTGGGCTACAACAAGCGCACCTCCACGCGCCAGGTGGCCGGCTACCCGCTGCAGTCCGCCACCGCCGGTATCGGGCGGATGTCGGCCGACAGCTGGTTCAATCCGTTCGGCAACCACCACGGCTATGACACCCCCACCGACATCGCCTGGAACCGCCGCGCCTGGGAGGTTCCGCGGGTCAGCACCAGCGAGCTGACCACCTGGCGCGCCGTGGCCGCGCTGGAAGGCAGCTTCGAGGTGGGCGAGCGCTACTTCGATTGGGAAGTGGGCTACCAGTACAACCGCAGCGAACTGCTGCAGCGGTCGACCGGCAATCTGCACAAGGAACGGGTCAAGAACGCGGTCGGCCCGTCGTATTACAACGAGGCCACCGGCAAGGTGGAATGTGGCGTCCCGGGCGCACCGATCGCGGGCTGCATGCCGTGGAACCCGCTGGCGCCGTATGGCAGCAACGACCCCAATGGGCTGAGCGGCAACCAGGCCCTGATCGACCATCTGTTCCCGCCGGAAATCACGCGCGGCAAGACCACCACCCGCAATGCGTTCGCCAGCATCGCCGGTACGGTGATGACCCTGCCGGCCGGTGATCTGGGCTTCGCCTTCGGCGTGGAAACGCGCAAGGAGGCCGGTGAGTTCATCCCCGATGCGCTGGCCCAGAGCGGTGCCACCACCAACCTGGCCGCCGGCCCGACCGGGGGCGGCTACAAGGTCAATGAGGCCTACCTGGAGCTGAGCGTGCCGATCCTGGCCGACCTGCCGGGTGCGCGCGAGCTGAGCCTGAGCGCCGCCACCCGCCACTCGGACTACAGCACCTTCGGCACCACCCTCAACAGCAAGTTCGGCTTCAAGTGGAAGCCGATCGAGCAGTTGCTGGTGCGCGGCACGTGGGCGCAGGGCTTCCGCGCGCCGACCATCTCCGATCTGTATGGCGGCGGTTCGGAAACCTTCACCACCGGCTACCGTGACCCCTGCGACACCGTCTACGGGGCCTCGGCCAGCAGTGCCGAGGTGCGCGCCCGGTGCGCCGCCGACATCGCCAATGCCGACGCCTACCGCCAGCTGCGCCAGGGCGGCGTGCCGATCACCAGCAGCAGCGACCAGACCCCGGTGCCGTTCACCAACGGCTCCAACCCTGACCTGCAGCCGGAAACCTCGACCAGCCGCACGCTGGGCCTGGTCTGGAGCCCGTCCTTCGTGCCCCACCTCAACGTGGCGCTGGACTGGTGGAAGGTCCGCATCGACAACACCATCGTCAACGATCACCCCAACGACATGCTGCGCGACTGCTATGAGCAGGGCATCACCTCGCGCTGCAGCGGCTTCACCCGCGACCCGGTCACCGGCATCGTGGACCAGTTGACGTACGGCAGGCGCAACTCCGGTTTCCTGGAAACCGAAGGTTACGACCTGGAGCTGAGCCACCACCTGGATACCCGCCATGGCAAGTTGAGCACCGGGTGGACGACGACCTATGTCAGTTCCTACCTCGAGCGCACCACCAACGACGCTGACGTGGTGCCCGAAACGAAAAACGGCATCGGCAGCGGCTTCCGCGTGCGCTCCAACCTGACCCTGGGCTGGGACGTGGGCAACTTCGGCGCCAGCTGGACCGCCCGCTACTACTCCGGCGTCAAGGAACGCTGCATCAACGCACGAGCCCGACCGGACGAGTGCTCCGACCCCGGCGTGCAGGCCCCGTGGTATGCCGGCTCGCGTGACTACAACGAGCGCGGCTCGGTCACCTTCCACGACGTGCAGTTCCGCTACTCCCTGCCTTGGGACGCGACCGTCTCGGTCGGTGCCAACAACGTGTTCGAGAAGTACGGCCCGATCATGTACACCCAGCCGAACTCGGCCTTCTCGTACTACGGCGGTTACGACATCGGCCGCTTCCTGTACATGAAGTACCAGCAGCGTTTCTGATCGCCGCCCGGTAACCTCGCTCGATCACCACGGCCCTTCGGGGCCGTGGTGTTTTTCTGCCGGCGTGCGCGTCATGCCGGCGTCATACGGCGGTCATGTCGGCTACATCGCCCGGCCCCAGCATGCGTGGCATACCGGAGGCCCGCCATGCGCTATGCCATCGTCACCGAAACCTATCCCCCGGAAGTCAACGGCGTCGCCCTGACCGTGCAGGGCCTGGAACTGGGGCTGCGTGCCGCCGGCCACCAGGTGGATCTGGTCCGGCCCCGGCAACCGTCCGATGTGGACGCCGCCGAAGGCACCGTCCTGGTCACCGGCGCCAACCTGCCGCGCTACCCCGGCCTGCGCTTCGGCCTGCCCGCGCCCGCCCGTTTGAGCCGCCAGTGGCAGCAGCAGCGGCCGGACGCGATCTACATCGCCACGGAAGGCCCACTGGGCTGGTCGGCACTGCGCACCGCGCGACGCCTCGGCATTCCGGTCGCGACCGGCTTCCATACCCGCTTTGACGAGTACCTGCCCGACTACGGCGTGGCCTGGCTGCAGGCCGCCGCGCTGCGCTGGATGCGCCGCTTCCACAACCAGGCCGATGCGACGCTGGTGCCGACCCAGGAGCTGCAGCAGTTCCTCGGCGAACAGGGCTTCGACCGCGTCCGTCTGCTGGCGCGCGCGGTGGACAGCAGCCAGTTCGAACCCGAGCGGCGCGACCCGGCGCTGCGCGAGGAATGGGGCATCGACGGCAACGGATTCGCGGCGATCCATGTCGGCCGCATCGCCCCGGAGAAGAATCTCGGGCTGGCGGTCAAAGCGTTCCGCCGCCTGCAGCAGGTACGCCCGAAGGCGCGCTTCATCTTCGTCGGCGATGGCCCAGCGCGCGCCAGGCTGGCCCACGACAACCCGGACTTCATCTTCTGCGGCGTGCAGCGCGGCGACGCGCTGGCGCGGCATTTCGCCAGCGGCGATCTGTTCCTGTTCCCCAGCCGCAGCGAGACCTTCGGCAACGTGACCCTTGAAGCCATGGCCAGCGGACTGGCCACGGTCGCCTTCGACTACGGCGCCGCCCGCGAATACCTGCGTACCGATGAGAACGGCATCGCCGTAAATGACGACAGCGAGTTTGTGACGGCCGCCGTGCAGCTGGCCGGCGACGATACGTTGCGCCACCGGCTCGGCCGGAATGCCGCCACGGCGATGAAGCGCCTGCATCCGCAGCACGTGGTCGCCGAGTTCGATGCGCTGCTCGCTGAACTGGCCCACGCCCGGAGGGCACATGCCGACCACGCCGCTTGACGCCCTGCGTGGCCGCGAAACGCGCTGGTGCCGCCGCGCCAACCACTATTGCCGGCACCGCCGGATCCGCCATGCCTTCGCGGTGATCAGCCGCCTGGGCGACGGCGCCTTCTGGTACGCACTGATGGGTGCGCTGGTGCTGCTGGATGGCTTGGACGGCCTGCGTGCCTCGCTGCACATGGCCGCCACCGGCTTGATGGCCCTGCTGCTGTACAAGGGCCTCAAACGCTGGACGCGACGCCCGCGGCCCTACGCCGCCGACCTGCGCATCCGCGCCTGGGTGGCGCCGCTGGACGAGTTCAGTTTCCCGTCCGGGCACACCCTGCACGCGGTGTCCTTCACGATCGTGGCACTGGCCTATTACCCGTGGCTGGCCCCGGTGCTCGTGCCCTTTACGATGCTGATCGGGCTGTCGCGGGTCGTGCTGGGGCTGCATTACCCCAGCGATGTGCTGGCCGCGACCGGGATTGCCGCCCTGCTGGCGGCGGCCAGCCTGCAGTGGCTGCCGCTGTAGCGGCCATGGCCGTGCTGCGTTGACGCAGCCAGGCGCTTCACCCTGCAGCGATGCCTCGCCCGTGATCCCGTTTTACAATGCGTGCATGACCACGCTGTTCATCTCCGATCTGCACCTGGACCCGAGTCGTCCAGCCATCACCGACCTGTTCCTGGCGTTCCTGCGCGATGAAGCGATGCAGGCCGATGCCCTGTACATCCTGGGCGATCTGTTCGAAGCCTGGATCGGCGATGACACGCCCTCCCCGGCCGCCGATGCGGTCGCGGTCGCGCTGCATGCCGTGGTCGACGCCGGCGTGCCGGTGTACTTCATCCGAGGCAACCGCGATTTCCTGGTCGGCGAGGACTATGCGCGCCGCGCGGGATTCACGATCCTGCCCGACCCGAGTGTGATCGATCTGTACGGCCGCCCGGTGCTGCTGCAGCATGGCGACCTGCTGTGCACCGACGACATCGCTTACCAGCAGTTCCGCGCGCAGACTCGCGACCCGGTGTTCCAGGCGCAGTTCCTGTCGCAGCCGCTGGCCGCGCGCATTGCCTTCGCGCAGAAGGCCCGCGATGCCAGCCAGGCGCGCCAGTCGGAAATGAAGCAGGGGGACCGTGCCCAGTTCGAGACCGTCACCGATGTCGCGCCGGCAGAAGTGGACGCCACCTTCGGCCGCTACGGCGTGGACACCATGATCCACGGCCATACCCACCGCCCCGCCATCCATGCGCTGCAGGCCGGGGGCCGCGATTGCACGCGTATCGTGCTGGGCGACTGGTACGAACAGGGCTCGGTGCTGCGCGTCACCCCGGACGGCTGGACCCTGGATTCGCTGGCGAGCTGACGCCGGCAGCGGCCCTGCCTGCCGTGCTGTTCCGGCGCGGGGCTTCCGCGCTACCTTAGCCGGGCATCCTCGGGGAACAGGGACGATATGGCGGTGGCAGCTACCCAACCGACGACGGCGCCGACGGTGTCGCTGCACATCGGCCTGTTCTTCGACGGCACCCGCAACAACGCCGACAACCTGCAGCGCGCCTCGCGCCCGCCCGGTGCCACCACGCCTGCGCCGCGCCCACCTGCGGTGGTCGCCGATGATGCCTCGCCGTACCAGAGCCGCTTGACCAGCAGTTACAGCAACGGCCTGACCAACATCGCGCGGCTGCACGCTTTGTACCCGGACCATCGGCAGCTGCCGCCGGCCGGAAGCACCCTCGCGCTGTCGATCTACATCGAAGGCGTGGGCACGCGTACCGGCGAGGAAGACGACCTGATGGGGCTGGCGTTCGGCATCGGGCGCACCGGCGTACGCGCCAAACGACGGCGCGCGCTGGAGCAGCTGCTGCCGGAGGCGCTGCGCCAGCTGGCCCGCGCGCAGCCCGGTCATACCCTGGGCAGCGTGCGGGTGGATCTGTTCGGTTACTCGCGTGGCGCGGCCAGTGCACGCGACGTGGTGAACGTGCTCAATGCACCCGCCGGTGCCGCGTGGCTGCGCGAACAGCTGGTGCGCTCGGGCTGGGCGCTGGCGCCGGGATTCCCCGCCACCGCGCGGCCGGTACGCTTCGTGGGGCTGCTCGATACCGTGGTGGCGATCGGCCGCCAGCACCGCGATGAGATGCCGGCGCTCGCGCTGCGCCCCGGCTGTGCGGACAAGGTGGTGCAGCTGGTCGCCCGCGATGAACACCGCGAGCATTTCGCGCTCACCAGCGTGGCGCCCGAGCACGAAGAGATCGCCCTGCCGGGCGTGCACGCCAACATTGGCGGCGGCTACGACCAGCGTATCGAAGGGCCCAAGCTGCTCAGCCGGCCCCAGGGTCAGCTGCTGCGCGGTACCGGGCTGGCGCCAGGCGCGGTGCCGCCGCTGGCACTGCTGCGCGCGAGCACGGTCTACCGCACCGCGCAGGCAACCTGCCGCCGCTGGCAGCGCACGCTCGGCCTGGGCGATGACGCGATCTGGGTCGATGTCTGGCACCAGTGGCAGCAGCAGCGCATCGCCGGCAGCCGCAGCGTGCTGCCGCAACTCACCCTGCGTGGGTACGCGGCGGTCGTCCTGCGCCGCGAGATCGATGCGCGCTACCAGTTCATCGCGTTGCGGCTGCTGCACCAGCGCGCCGCCGCGGCGGGCGTGGCGTGGACGACCTCGCCCGATCAGCTGCCTGCGCTGGCGTTGCCGATGGAGCTGCAACCGATCGCAGCGCGGCTGCTGGCCGGCCAGCCGCTGGACGCCGCGCAGGAGCTGCTGCTGCGCCAGCGCTACCTGATGCAGTCAGCACATTGGAACTTCGATGCATTGGGCGATACCGCGCTGCTCTACGCCGCCGATGAAGGCACCCGGGAGTTGCCGTATCGACCCGGGCCGGGCCTGTTCTACGTCAACCGGCCGACCGCGAGCGGTCAGCGCGTGGTGCTGGCCAACACCTGACCGCGCAGCTCGGTCTGTTCGATCAGCTCGGCCAGTTCTTCCTCATCAAAGCCAGCCAGCAGGCGCGCTTCGAGATTGAACGGGCCATAGAGATAGCCGCCGGCGTATTCCTTCAGCAGCGCCATGAACCGCGGTCGCGGCTCGACGTTTTCACGCGTGCAGTACCAGCGGTACCAGCGCGAGCCGGCGGCCACGTGCGCCACTTCTTCGCGCAGGATGATCTCCAGCACATCGGCGGTGGCATGGTCGCCACCGGCACGCAGCTTCACGATCATCCCCGGGGTGACATCCAGCCCGCGCGCTTCGAGCACGCGCGGCACCAGCGCCATGCGCGCCAGCCCGTCGTGCGCGGTCTTCTCGCACATTTCCCACAGGCCGTTGTGTGCGTCGAAATCGCCGTACGCATAGCCATTGGCCTGCAGCCGATCGTGCAGCAGCATGAAGTGGCGCGATTCGTCATCGGCCACACTGACCCAGTCGGCATGGAACGACGTCGGCAGGCCGCGGAATCGGTAGACCGCATCCCAGGCCAGGTCGATCGCATTGAGTTCGATATGCGCGATGGCATGCACGAACGCGGCACGCCCCTCCACGCTGCCCAGGCCACGCCGCGGAAGATCGCGCGGGTGGACCAGGGTCGGCCTGGCCGGGCGCCCCGGCATCCGGATCGGCGCCGGTGGCGGCGCATCGGCCGGTGCCTTCAGGCGACCGGCGCGGAACTGCACGGCATAGTGCTGGGTCAAGGCAACCTTGCGCAGCGGATCCGGCTCGGCCAGGCACTGCTGCGCGGCCTGCAGCAGATCGCCGGCCGCGCTGTCCAACACATCACTCATGCCCGGCCCTCAGGCGCGACGCTTGTGCTTGGCATCGTCCGAACGCAGCTGCTGGATGCGCTCGAAATAGCCCGGCTCGATCCCGGTCGGGTAGACGCCGTTGAAGCACGAGGAATCGAACGACTTCAGCTCCGGATTGCCTTCGCTCACCGCCGCTTCCATGTCCTCGATGTCCTGGTAGATCAGCCAGTCGCAGCCCAGGTGCTTCTCGATTTCCTCGATGCTGCGATTGTGCGCGACCAGTTCTTCGGCCGCCGGCATGTCGATGCCGTAGATGTTCGGATAGCGCACCGGCGGCGCGGCGCTGGCCAGGTAGACCTTGCGGGCACCGGCGTCGCGCGCCATCTGCACGATCTGCTGGCTGGTGGTGCCGCGCACGATCGAGTCATCCACCAGCAGCACCACGCGGTTGCGGAACTCCAGGTGGATCGGGTTGAGCTTGCGGCGCACCGACTTCACGCGCTCGCCCTGGCCCGGCATGATGAAGGTGCGGCCGATGTAGCGGTTCTTGATGAAGCCTTCGCGGTACTTCACCCCGAGGGTGTTGGAGATCTCCAGCGCGGCATCGCGCGAGGTATCCGGGATCGGGATGATGGTGTCGATGTCGTGGTCCGGGCGCAGGCGCAGGATCTTCTCGCCCAGCTTGATGCCCATGCGCATGCGCGCCTTGTGCACCGACACGTTGTCGATCATCGAATCCGGGCGCGCGAAGTACACGTACTCGAAGATGCACGGGCTGTGCTCGACCGGCTCGGCGCAGACTTCGGAGAACAGCTCGCCGCGCGCGGTGATGACCAGCGCTTCACCCGGGCGCACGTCGCGCACGCGCTGGAAGCCGAGCACGTCCAGGGCGGCCGATTCGGAGGCCACGATGTATTCATCGCCTTCGGCGTGGGCGCGCTTGCCCAGTACCAGCGGGCGGATGCCATGCGGATCGCGGAAGGCCACCAGGCCCAGGCCCAGCACCACGCTGATCACCGCATAGCCACCCTTGACCCGGCGGTGCACGGCGGCCACGGCGCGGATCGCCGCTTCCGGGGTCAGCTGGCGCTGCGCGTCCAGTTCGAAGGCGAACACGTTCAGCAGCACTTCGCTGTCCGAATCGGTGTTGACGTTGCGGCGGTCCTGCTCGAACACCTGCTGGCGCAGGGCTTCGGTATTGATCAGGTTGCCGTTGTGGGCCAGCGCGATGCCGTACGGCGAGTTCACGTAGAACGGCTGCGCCTCGTCCATGCCTTCCGAACCGGCGGTGGGATAGCGCACGTGCGCGATGCCGACGCGGCCTTCCAGCGTGGACATCCGCTTGGCATCGAACACATCACGCACCAGGCCATTGGCCTTCTGCACGCGCAGGCGGGTGCCATCGGCAGTGGCGATGCCGGCCGCGTCCTGGCCACGATGCTGGAGGACGGTCAGGCCGTCATACAACTGCCCGGCGACGTTCTGGTTGCCGACGATTCCGACGATGCCACACATGGTGCGAGTTCTCCGCTGGGCTGCGCCCATCTACAGTGAAGGTGGCCGTGCCTGGCCGGGGGTACCGTTCCGTGCCGGAGCGGTGTCGTCCGGACGCGGGTGCGCCGGCTCGATATTGACTGGCAGTGTGGAAGCCGGCCCGCGCGCCGCAGCGTCGGCAGGTGCCGTCTCCCTCCCCTCGTCAACGGGACGCGGCCATCCGCGCCCTGCCACTACCTCGCCAAGGACGCCATTATCGCCTGTCGCGAGCGGCTTGCCCAAATCCATCGTCGGCAGTTGCGGCAGATTCACCTCCGGCAACGCCATCTCGGGCAGCTGCGCCTGCATCCAGCGCACACCCGGCTGCAGCAGCGGGCGCACCTGCGAAGTCTGCCAGGCCGGCTCCTGCGGCAACGGTGTGAAGGCGGCCAGCATCAGCAGCACGCAGCCCAGGAAGGCGCCCCGGACCAGGCCCAGCGCGCCGCCCAGCACGCGGTCGGCGCCCGTCAGGCAGGTGACCTTCACGGCGGCCTTGATCAGCATGCCGATCAGGCCCACCGCGATCATGACGATCAGGAACACCCCCAGATAGCCGGCAACATAGTGGCCGGTGCCCGGTTCCAGGGGGGCGGCCCACCAGTGCGCCGCGTCGTTGCCGAACAGGAACGCGGCCCAGCCGGCCAGCAGCCAGGACAGCGTGCCGACCACGATCCCGACGAAGCCGCGCATCAGCCCCAGCAGGACCGAGGCGCCGATCAGGACCAGCAGGACGATGTCGATCATGCCGTCAGGCCGCGCGGCAGGCGCCGTCCAGCAGATGCAGGGCGGCGCAGGTCAGGCATCAGGGATGCGGGCGGACCATGCCGGCCACGCCGACCTTGGCGGCGACCTGGGCCTTGAGGTTCTCGGCATCGGCGCGGTTGGCGACCGGCCCGACGCGGACCCGGTTGAGGGTGCCCTTGTCGGTACGGACCTGCTCCACGAAGGCGCTGAAGCCGGCGGCGCGGACTTTGTCGCGCAGCGCGTTGGCTTCGGTGGCCTGGCCAAAGGCACCCAGCTGCACGGCGAAGCCGACGCTGCTGGCCGCCGGGGCCGCCGGGGCAGCAGGCGCCGCAGCGGCAGCTTCGGGCTTGGGCGCCGGTGCCGGCTTGGGTTCGGGCTTGGGCGCGGCCGGCTTCGGTTCCGGCTTGGCGGCCGCGACCGGTTCGGCCGGCAGGGACTCGGTTTTCACCGTGTTGCCCGATGGCGCGGCGGCGGCGCTGGAGGCCGGCGGTGCAGCCGAGGGAGTCGGTGCGGTGGCGGCCGGGGTCGCGGCAACCGCGGTGTCGGCGCGCGCATCGAGGGTGATCACCTCGGCCTTGACGTCGTTGCGCACCTTGACCGCCTGCAGGCGGCCCGCTTCGGCCAGCGCGCGGTCGGCGTAGGGGCCCACGCGCACGCGCCAGGCCTGGCGGCCGTTGATCGTGGCCGGCTCGCGGAAGCCCGCCAGCTGGGCACTCTTCAGCGAGGCGATGACGCGGTCGGCATCGGCTTCGCTGGCGTAGGCGCCAAAGCTCACGGCGTAGTTGCCGGCGGCCACGGCCGGCGAGGTATCGGCCGCGGCCGGATCGGCGGCGACGGCAGCGCTGTCGGCCAACGGCTGGGTGGTCGATGCCCCGCTCTGCAGGCCGGTGGCGCCACCGGTCGGTGCGACCAGCGGCAGCTCGCGGGTTTCGAACTGGCCATCCGATGGCGCGGCCGGTGCGCTGATCGGCACGTTGGCGACACCGCTATCAGGTGCGGGACCCTTGACCAGCATGGGCAGGAAAATCACGGCCAACGCCACCAGGACGATGGCACCAATCAGTCGCTGTTTCAGAGGAGTATCCACGTGAAGGCAGGCAGGCGGCGCGGCGGAATGCCACGGCGATTATACGGGTGCGCGCGTGTGCGGCGGCTGATGCGGCTGAACGGCACCGCAAAGCGCCCTCAGGCGCCGGGGTCGAGCGTCTGCAGCGCCTGTGCGGCGGTATGGAAGGAGCCGAACACCAGCACGCGGTCGCCGGCGTTGGCCTGCGTCACGGCATGCTGCAGGGCCTCCACGACGGTCGCGTGCGGCGTTGCGGCGGCCGCACCGGTACCAGCCAGGCGTGCCTGCAGTTCCGCGGCACTCTGCGCACGCGCGCCCTCCAGGCCGGCCAGATGCCACTGCTGGACCTGATCGGCCAAGGCATCCACGACACCGGCAGCATCCTTGTCCTGCAGGGCAGCGAACACGGCGATGGTGCTGCCGGTGACGGGACTGGCCTTCAGCGCCGCCGCCAGCTCACGAGCAGCCTGCGGGTTGTGGCCGACATCGACCAGCACCTCCACACCATCACGATCGAAGGATTGCAGGCGGCCACGGATGCGCGCGGCCGCCACGCCCTCGATGAAGGCGGTGCGCGGCAGCGGGCGATCCAGGGCACGCAGCGCGGCAATCGCGGTGGCGGCATTGGCGCGCTGGATCGGGCCACGCAGGGCCGGGTGCGGCAGTTCAAGCCGGAAGCCGACATCACGCCAACGCCAGCGTTCGCCATCGATGGCCTCGGCGAAGAAGTCGCTGCCGCCGCGGATGGCATTGGCCCCGAGCAGGTAGGCGCGCGCGAGCACGCTCGAGGGCGGATCGATTTCGCCCAGGATGACCGGCTTCCAGCCCCGGATGATGCCGGCCTTCTCGGTGCCGATCGCTTCGCGGTCCTCGCCCAGCCAATCGCTGTGATCGATGTCCACGGTGGTGATCACCGCCACGTCGCCATCGACGATGTTCACCGCATCCAGGCGCCCGCCGAGGCCGACTTCAAGCACGGCCAGATCCAGCCCGGCCTGTGCGAACAGATGCAGCGCGGCCAGGGTGCCGTACTCGAAATAGGTGAGCGTGGTATCGCCGCGCGCGTCTTCGATGGCGTTGAAGGCGGCCATCAGTTCGTCATCGCTGGCGTCGTGCCCATCGATGCGCACACGCTCGTTGTAGCGCAGCAGGTGCGGGGAGGTGTACGCGCCGACCTTCCAGCCGGCCGCACGGGCGATCGCCTCGATGAAGGCAACCGTGGAGCCCTTGCCGTTGGTGCCCCCGACCACGATGCTGCGCTCGGCCGGTGCGCCCAGCCCCATCGCCTGCGCCACGGTACGCACCCGGTCCAGCCCCATGTCGATGGTGGCGGGGTGCTGGTGCTCGATGTAGCCGAGCCAGTCGGAGAGGGTCTGCGGGCGGGCGGTGGTGGTCATGGTCGTTGGATCGGAATCGTTGGGGCGGACGGCAGGATGGGACGCAGTGCGTTACAGCGCGCGGTGCTTGGCTTCGCCGAAGAACGGCGTGTGGTGGGCACAGTCGTTGAGGCGGACCACTTCCAGCTGGTCCAGGTCGGGCCCTTCGAGCAGGTTGAGGGTGGTCGGTGCCTGGCGGAAGGTCCACAGGCGCGAGATCGGCAGGCCGAGGATGCGGCACAGGATCACGCGGTTGACGGCGTCGTGGGCGACCACCAGCAGGGTGTCATGCTCGCCGAGGCCTTCGGCGGCACGGGCCAGGCCGCGCCAGCTGCGCTCGAGCACCAGGCGCAGCGATTCGCCGCCGGGCATCAGCACGGTATCCGGCTCTTCGCGCCAGGCGCGCAGGCGGGAGGGATCCTTCTCGTGGATTTCGCTGGCCAGCAGGCCTTCCCATTCGCCGTGGGCGATTTCCTGCAGGTCCGGCTCGGTCAGCAGCATCGGGGCCCGCTCGGCGCCAAGGGCGAGCTGGGCGGTCAGCTGGGCACGCACGAGCGGTGAGGCGACGGCACGGGTGATGTCGACCGAGTTGAGGCGTTCCCCCAAGGCCTTGGCCTGGGCTTCGCCGATCGGCGACAACGGGATATCGATCTGGCCTTGGTAGCGGCCTTCGGCATTCCACGGCGTTTCGCCGTGACGGGCAAGCAGGATGCGCATGCGGACAAGGGGTCCTTGGGGGGAGGAGGTTGCGGCGTTTCGTTCACATCCTGTGAAACCACACCGAACAGGGATCATACCCGGTCGCGGCGGTGAAGCTGCGCGGCGCTTTGCGCTTCGTTGCTTGCGGGCATGCTGGCTTGCTGGCCTACCCTGGCCTGCCCTGCCCTGCCCGGCGCGCTCGCACGGGGGAAAACAAGGCGCCACGCGCTTGACTATACGTCGCACATAAAAAAACCCCGCAGATTTCGCTGCGGGGTCATCGAAACCGACGTGTCGGCTTACTTGCTGAGGTTCAGTTCCTTCAGCAGCTGCGGCGCCGGCGCCACTTCCTGCATGATCCACTGCATGTAACGGCTGTCGACCGCGATCATGCGGGTCATCACCGGATCGAACACCCAGTTGGAGCTCACCGATTCCCAGTTGCCGTCGAAGGCCAGGCCGACCAGCTTGCCGTTGGCATCGAGCACCGGCGAACCGGAGTTGCCACCAGTGATGTCCAGGTTGGACAGGAAGTTCACCGGCACCGAGCCGATGCGCTTGTCTTCCAGGCCGCCATAGCGCTTGGCCTTGACCGCTTCCAGCAGCGCCTTGGGCGAATCGAACGGGTCTTCACCGGTTTCCTTCGCCGCCACGCCTTCCAGGGTGGTGAACGGGGTGTAGTTCACGCCGTCCTTGCCGTAGCCCATGACGTTGCCGAAGGTGATGCGCAGCGACAGGTTGGCGTCCGGATAGACGAACTCGCCCTTGCTCTTCTTGTAGTCGGCCACGGCCTGCAGGTACAGCGGGCGCGATACCAGCGACTCGCCTTCGCGGGTCTTCTTCTGCTCTTCCTGCTGCAGCAGCGCCGGCATCACTGCCACCGCGTACTGGATCGCCGGGTCGGTGCTGGCTTCGAAGGCGGCACGGTCGGCCTTGAACCACTTCAGGCGCTCATCCAGGCTGCCCAGCTTGGTGCCCGAGAGCTTGCCGACCAGGCCATCCACGGCGGCCTTGTCGCTGCCGGCCAGCCACTGGTTGAGCACCTCGTTGCTGCGCTGCGCGGCCGGCAGGGCCACGTACTGGCTCAGCCAGTAGGTCTGCAGCTGCTGGTCCATGCGCGGCACGTAACGGCGGTCCATCTGCTTCAGGCCGCCTTCGATCGAGGGCAGGTCACGTTCCTGGTAGCCGACCTCACGCTCGGCATCGGCCTTGCTGCGTTCGATCGACAGGCGGTACAGGGTGATCGCCGAGCCCACTGCGGAGGTGCTGTTGAACTGGCTGACGAACAGGTCGCGCTCACGCGTGGCCTTGCTGGTGTCCAGGTGCTGGATCAGCTGCGCATGTGCGGCCAGGGCCGGCTTGCCGGCGGCACCGCGCTTCTTCAGCCAGGCCAGCACGGCGGCTTCTTCGGCCTGCTTCTGGCCGGCCGCGTCGATGCGCTTGAAGCCTTCCAACTGGCCCGCGTAGTTCTTGGCCACGTTGTTCATGCTGGCCGCGGTGGCGGCGTACTTCACCTTGACGTCCGGGTCGGCCTTGCCGGCCTCGTCGATCATCTTCAGCACCGCGTTGTAGTGGCGCGCGATGGTCGGGTAGGTCCAGCTGGCGGTTTCATTGAACTCGCCGGCCAGGGCGTAACGGTTGGTGCGCCCCGGGTAGCCGGCCACCATCACGAAGTCGTCGGCGCCCAGCGGCTGGTCGGCGAACGTCAGGAAGTGCTTGGGCTGGTAAGGCACGTTGTCGGCCGAGAAGGCGGCCGGCTTGCCGTCCTTGCCCACGTAGGCGCGGTAGAACGAGAAATCGCCGGTGTGGCGCGGCCACATCCAGTTGTCGATGTCGCCACCGAACTTGCCGACGCTGCCCGGGGGCGCGTAGACCAGGCGCACGTCCTTGATTTCCATGTTGCGGAACAGGCGGTAGGTGTTGCCGCCGGAGAAGCTGTACAGGCGGCAGCGGAAGCCGGCATCGGCTTCACAGGCGGCCGTCTGGGCCTTGTCGAACGCCTCCAGCGCGCGGGTCCGGGCCAGCGGGTTCTTGCCGGCGGCGGCGATGGCGGCCTTGGCCTGGTCGGTGACGTCGGTGATCTGGTCCAGCACGAACACGCGGGCGTTCGGGCCGGCGCTCAGTTCGTCCTTCAGGGTCGGGGCGTTGAAGCCGTCCTTGATCAGGTTCTTCTCGGCCGTCGAATTCAGCTGGATCGCACCGTAGGCGCAGTGGTGGTTGGTGACCACCAGGCCCTGCGGGGAGACGAAGCTGGCGGTGCAGCCACCCAATGCCACGACCGCGCCCATCGGGTCGCCGGTCAGGTTGGAGATCTGCTCCGGGGACAGCTTCAGGCCGGCCTGCTTGAGCGGGCCGGCGATTTCCGGCAGCTGCTGCGGCACCCACATGCCTTCAGCGGCATGGGCGACCTGGACCAGCCCAAGGCTGGCGACGACGGAGAAGGCAAGCAGGTTCGAGCGCATTGAGCAGCCCCTGGTGAAAGAACCGCCGATTCTAGCCCAGCCGCTGCCCCGGCCCGAAGCCGGGTAGAGCCGACCCATGGTCGGCTGGCCGCACGCAGTGCGGCCATGATGGGCATGGCCACCTCCCGGCCCACCCGCGCTGCAACATGGGAAAAACGCCAGCGGCTCTATAATCCGCGTTTTCCCCCAGATGAGTTCCACCCCGATGGCGCAGCAAACAATGAAGGCCCTGGTCAAACGCGAAGCCGCCAAGGGCATCTGGCTGGAAGAGGTTCCGGTCCCCACCCCCGGCCCGAACCAGGTCCTGATCAAGCTGGAAAAGACCGCCATCTGCGGCACCGACCTGCACATCTACCTGTGGGACGAGTGGAGCCAGCGCACGATCAAGCCGGGCCTGACCATCGGCCACGAGTTCGTCGGCCGCATCGCCGAGATCGGCCCGGGCGTCACCGGTTATGAAATCGGCCAGCGCGTCTCGGCCGAAGGCCACATCGTCTGCGGCCATTGCCGCAACTGCCGCGGCGGCCGCCAGCACCTGTGCCCGAACACCGTGGGCATCGGCGTCAACGTCAACGGCGCCTTCGCCGAATACATGGTGATGCCGGCCAGCAACCTGTGGCCGATCCCGGACCAGATCCCGTCCGAGCTGGCCGCCTTCTTCGATCCGTACGGCAACGCCGCGCACTGCGCGCTGGAGTTCAACGTGATCGGCGAGGACGTGCTGATCACCGGCGCCGGCCCGATCGGCATCATCGCCGCGGGCATCTGCAAGCACATCGGCGCGCGAAACGTGGTGGTCACCGACGTCAACGATTTCCGCCTGAAGCTGGCCGCCGACATGGGCGCCACCCGCGTGGTCAACGTGTCCAACACCTCGCTCAAGGACGTGATGAAGGAGCTGCACATGGAGGGCTTCGACGTGGGCCTGGAAATGAGCGGCAACCCACGCGCGTTCAACGACATGCTCGACTGCATGTACCACGGCGGCAAGATCGCCATGCTTGGCATCATGCCCAAGGGCGCGGGCTGCGACTGGGACAAGATCATCTTCAAGGGCCTGACCGTGCAGGGCATCTACGGCCGCAAGATGTACGAGACCTGGTACAAGATGACCCAGCTGGTGCTGTCCGGCTTCCCGCTGGGCAAGGTGATGACCCACCAGCTGCCGATCGATGAGTTCCAGAAGGGCTTCGACCTGATGGAACAGGGCAAGGCCGGCAAGGTGGTGTTGAGCTGGAATTGATCACCTGCGCCTTCGGCACAGATGATCAATGGTCCATTCCACCTTATCCCGGCGCCGTTGGCGCGCCCCCTTGAACAACAAGAGGGCTGCGCTCCAGCAAGGGGTCCCGTGTGAGGCCAATATTGAAAAGGCGCCCATCCGGGCGCCTTTTCTGGTTCGCGAGGTGGTCGGCGGTGTCGGGCGCCGGTTACTGCCCGATGCCGACCGTGAACACCACGCGGCTGTCGGCCAGCTTGCCGGAGTTGTCGCGGCCGTTGCCGTCGGTGCCGTAGTAGCCCAGGCCGAGATTGAACAGGCCGAACTGGCGGCTGACGCCGACGTTCCAGTCGGTGTAATCCTTGGAGATGCCTTCTTCGAAGGTGCTGCGGCCGACGTTGGCGCTCAGCGTGAAGTCCTGCGGCAGCGCCCACTCGCCACCCACGGCGTAGTACCACGCATCGGTGCCCGAATTGAACACGTCGTTGGTGTAGGTCACGGTCAGGCTGTACTGCTTGGCGAAGGTGGTCTTGGTGATGAACTCGTTGTACGCCAGTTCGCTGGAACCCGGGTAGGTGTAGCGGTTCAGCAGCAGGTCCAGGTTGACGGTGTCGGTCACGTCGAAGGCGTAGCCGATCAGGTAGTCGACCTCGGCATCCGGGCCGCCATCGCCAAAGTCCACGCCCGAGCCCCAGACACCGGCGTACAGGCCGACCGGCGAGGTATAGGTGAAACCGGCCTGGATCGTCGGATCTTCATCGGTCTGGGACACACCTCGGAACACGTAGTCCGACACGCCGGTCACGTTCCAGCTGAAGGGAGAGGCGGCCTCGTCCTGGGCACTGGCGGCAAACGGGGCAAGCAGGGCGGCGCAGAGCACAACGGCGGCGGTACAGCGCGTGGCGTGGTTCATGCGGGGTCTCTCCAGACGTGGGGGTGGGCGGAACGGTGCGGTTTACAGTTTTTTAACCTGATTGATATTGCGATGCAACAATCACGTCTGCAACGGTTCCCCGCCGGCCCCGGCGCGATCGACCGGACGTGCAACCCGGCGGCCGCCTGCGACAGGTAAAATCCCGGGTTTCCCGTGCCGAAGACTGCCTGCCATGACCGACGCCACCACCGCCTCGCTGACCCAGCACTACGTTGAAGAACTCGAGGCGATCCGCGCCCAGGGCCTGTTCAAGTCCGAACGGATCATCACCAGCCCGCAGTCGGCCGAGATCACCCTGGACGACGGCCGTACCGTGCTGAACTTCTGCGCCAACAACTACCTGGGCCTAGCCGACCACCCCGACCTGATCCAGGCGGCCAAGGACGCGCTGGATACCCACGGCTTCGGCATGGCCTCGGTGCGCTTCATCTGCGGCACCCAGGACCTGCACAAGCAGCTGGAAAAGCAGATCGCCGGGTTCTTCGGCAAGCAGGACACCATCCTGTACGCGGCCTGCTTCGATGCCAACGGCGGCCTGTTCGAGCCGCTGCTGGGCGAGCACGATGCGATCATTTCCGATTCGCTCAACCACGCCTCGATCATCGACGGCGTGCGCCTGTGCAAGGCCAAGCGCTTCCGCTACGCCAACTGCGACATGGCCGATCTGGAAGCCCAGCTGCAGGCCGCCGATGCGGCCGGCTGCAAGACCAAGCTGATCACCACCGACGGCGTGTTCTCGATGGACGGCTTCATCGCCCCGCTGGATGAGATCACCGCGCTGGCGAAGAAGTACAACGCGCTGGTGCACATCGACGAATGCCATGCCACCGGCTTCCTCGGCGCGACCGGCCGCGGCTCGGCCGAGGTCAAGGGCGTCCTGGAGAAGATCGACATCATCACCGGCACCCTGGGCAAGGCCATGGGCGGCGCACTGGGCGGTTTCACCTGCGCCAGCGCCGAAGTGATCGAGCTGCTGCGCCAGCGCTCGCGCCCGTACCTGTTCTCCAACTCGCTGCCGCCGCACGTGGTCGCCGCCGGCATCAAGGCCTTTGAAATGCTGGCCGCCGCCGACGACCTGCGCAGCACGCTGGCCGAGAACACCGCCTACTTCCGCGAGAAGATGACGGCTGCCGGCTTCGACGTGAAGCCGGGCGTGCACCCGATCAGCCCGGTGATGCTGTACGACGCGCCGCTCGCGCAGAAGTTCGCCGAGCGCCTGCTGGAAGAAGGCATCTACGCGATCGGCTTCTTCTTCCCGGTGGTGCCCAAGGGCCAGGCCCGCATCCGCACCCAGATCAGCGCCGCGCACACGCGTGCGCACCTGGACCGCGCCATCGATGCGTTCACCCGCATCGGCGTCGAGCTGGGCGTGATCAAGGGCTGAGGGCCCCAGCCGACCCACACGCACCCGCGCATTGCGGAGGTAGAGCCGACCGTTGGTCGGCTGCCTCTCGTCGCAGGTCATGAACCTCCGGCATGGGGGCACGCCTTGCGTGCTCCAGCCGACCAACGGTCGGCTCTACCGCTGGGGGGGTGTGGACATCGGATGCGGGGGCTCGCCTTGCGTGCCCAGCCGACCAACGGTCGGCTCTACCGTTGGGGTGACGCGCGCGGCGGGTTACTTCTTCTTTTTCTTCTGGTCCTTGGCCTCTTCCTTGCTGGCCACCACCACCGGTGCCGCGACCGGGCCATCCTGGCCGTTGCCCTTGGCCACACGGATACCGTTGGCCTTCATCCAGGCATCGAACTCGTCGGCGCTCATGCGCTTGTCGCCATCGCTCATCAGGAAGCGGTAGCTGCCGCGGCCATCGAGCTCGGGAATCTTGATCTCCACCACCTTGTCGGTCACCGGCGGATCCTGCTTGGCGATCTGTTTGTGTCCGCCGCAGGCGGTCAGCAGCGCGGTCAGCAGCGCGGCCGGCAACAGCAGGCAGGCGCCACGGAACAGGGAACGGTTGAGGGTACTGACGTGCATGGTCTTACTCCCGGTGTTGAACGGAACGTCCCTTCGAAGGCCATCCATTGCCCGGGTCGACTGGCCTGCCACCTGCCGGCAGGCCACAAGGTCACGGTGTCGCCGCGGCGCTGTCGGCCACGGCATGAAGCAGATCCAGATCGTGTTGGCTGAGCTCGCGCCAGGCGCCTTTGCCCAGCTCGCCCAGCGGCAGCTGGCCGATCGCCACGCGTACCAGGCGCAGCACGGTGATGTCCAAGGCGGCCAGCAACCGGCGGATATGCCGGTTGCGGCCCTCCTCCAGCACGATTTCCAGCCAAGCGGTCTTGTCTCCGCTGCGCAGCAGCGTGGCGCGGCGCGCGCGCAGCCATTCGCCCTCGTCCTCGATGCCGGCGCACAACGCCTGCAGCTGCGCGGCGTCGGGGATGGCATCGATCTGGACGTGATAGGTCTTGTCCGGACCGGTGGCCGGATCGGTCAGGCGCGCGGCCCACTGCGGATCATTGCTGAAGAGCAACAGGCCTTCGCTGGCCTTGTCCAAGCGCCCGACCGGCGCAATCCACGGCAGCCCGGCATCGTCGAAGCAGCGGTAGACGGTGTCGCGGCCGCGCTCGTCCTGCGCGGTGGTGACCAGGCCGCGCGGCTTGTTCAACAGCAGGTACACGCGCTTGGGGGCGTCCAGCGGCTGACCATCGACGCGCACGTGGTGGCGGCCGTCGATGATGGGAAATTCGGGGTTGTTGATGACACGGCCATCGACCGTGACCCGGCCCTCGGCGATCCAGCGCGCGGCTTCCGTGCGCGAGCACAGCCCGGCTTTGGACAGTACCCGCGCCAGGCCATGGCGCGGTGCGGTCGGGGTGGCGCTGGAGGCGGTGCTGCGGCTGCCTGTTGCGGGGCTCGCACGCCGCTCGGGGCGGCGTGGTCGGGACGCGTTCGCGGCGGGTGGCCGGCGTGTCGTCATCGTGCTCCGCTCAGGCGGCTTACTTCTTGTCCGCCGGCTTGGTCTCAGCCGGGGCTTCGGTGGCGGCGGCCGGGACGGCAGCCGGTACCGGGCGCGCCTTGACCACGCGCACACCGCGCGCCTTCATCCAGGCGTCGAACTCTTCGGCGGTCATGCGCTTGCCGTTCTGGCTCATGTCAAAGCGCCACGGCGTGTTGTCGAACTCGGTCTGCGGCTTGTAGGCGGCCGGATCGTTCGGGTTGATCACCGGTGCGCTGGGGATCGCCTTGGCGATGTTCTGGCAGCCGTCGATGCGCAGGCGCTGCAGCACGCGGTCCAGCGACTGTTCCTGGTCGAAGTTGGAGGTCAGCACGCCGGCAGGCATGCCCAGTTGCACGTTGCGGATGTACAGCTCTTCGGCCACCGGTGCGATCGCGGTGGCTGGCAGCGGCAGCGGTGATGCGCTGACAGGTGCCGAACAGTCCACGGCAGCGTGGGCGGTGGGAACCAGGGCCAGGCCAAGCGCGGCGGCCAGTGCAAAACGCTGCATGGGATGCATCCAGGAAGGGGTCGACGCGGCGAGTTTAACAGCGCCACAACGTCTTTCAAGCGCCACCTTCAATGAATACGGCAACTTGTTGGATTTATTGTTGATTTCTCTGTTTCTGGCCAACCAGAGGCAAAAAAAAACAGGGCCCGGCAATGCCGGGCCCTGCTGATGAGACTGTACTGCCAGAAGGATTAGTTCTGGACGTTCAGCTCGGTACGACGGTTCTTGGCGCGACCTTCCGGGTTATCCGAACCATCCGGGTTGGTGTTCGGCGCAATCGGGCGGCTCTCGCCGTAACCGATCGGACCGACCAGACGCGAAGCGTCAACGCCGTTCTGGGTCAGGTAGTTGTACACCGAGGTAGCACGACGCTCGGACAGCTTCTGGTTGTAAGCGTCGGTACCCTTGGAATCGGTGTGACCGGCCACTTCAACGCGCAGATCCGGGTAACGCTTCAGGATTTCCGAAGCTTCGCTCAGGATCGCAACCGCGTCCGGACGCAGGTTCGACTTGTCGAAGTCGAAGTTCACGCCCTTCAGATCGATCGACACCGGGACCGGGCAACCGTCCGGACCGATGGTCTGGCCAGGCTGCGAGTTCGGGCACTTGTCGTCGCAGTTGTTGACGCCGTCACCGTCGTCATCCAGGTCGGCGCAGCTCGGGGCAACCGGAGCCGGAGCCGGCACGGCAGCAACCGGGGCCGGGCCCAGCGGGATCACGACGCCGACCGAAGCCAGCACGTCGCCGAACCAGTCTTCGCTCGGAGCAGCAACGCTCTGGTCGTCGAAGTCAGCGCGGTAGGCCACTTCGGCACGCACGGCGACGCGCTTTTCGAAGGTGGTCTGCAGACCGACGCCGAGCTTGGCGGCGAAGTTGCCGTCCTTGCGCTCACGCGGACCGTTGGTGTTCAGCGCTGCGTACTCTTCTTCCGACTTCTGGTAGCCCAGACCGAACAGCAGGTACGGGTTCCAGCCGCGGCCTTCCTGGATGAAGTGGCGACGCAGGTCGAGCGACGCGCCGTACTGGCTCCAGTTCAGATCCTGGTTGGCATCGAAGTTCGGGTTCTGGTAGTTCAGCTCGCCGTCCAGCGACCAGTTGGGGCTGATGAACTTACCGAGGCCCAGGGTAACGAACGGAGCGTCGTTGGTCAGACGGTCGCTATCCTGGAAGTTGAAGCCGGCCGAACCGGTCAGGTACCAGCGGTCGTCAAAATCCTGCGCCGATGCAGCCTGGGCGAAAGCCAGACCGCCCAGCAGCGCGGCAGTAAGGATCTTCTTGTTCATTGAGTACAGCTCCTATTTCGGGGGTATGAAACCGGTAGAGGCATGGGCCAGCACTACTGCGTCGTTTTCAGACTGCCGATTCAGCACGCCACCGCCGCGAACATTATGCTCAGGCGAGTGAAGGTGATGTTAACAGTCACGTAACATGTGAAGACGACCGCCAGACCTCTACCGGGTCCAGCTGGTGGCACCCTATACAGGTTGATGAAATTCCGCAAGACCCAGCAATGACAAGGGTTTTGCCTAATTCAGGCGACGTCGCGACACATTTTTCACGTTAGGGTTCAAATCGCGATGGCGCCTTGATTCAGCGCAAAAACAGGGACGGCGTGATCCGTATGATGGGGAGGATTCCCCCGTTCCGGAGCCGACATGAAAGCCGTGGGATTGACCCAGTATCTGCCGATTGAAGACCCCGCCGCGCTGCAGGACGTGAATGTGGCGCCCCCCGGCGCGCCAGAGGGGCGCGACCTGCTGGTGCGGGTACACGCTGTTTCCGTCAATCCCGTGGATACCAAACAGCGCGCGCCGCGCGCGCAGCACGAAAACCCGCCGCGGATCCTGGGCTACGACGCGGCCGGTGTCGTGGAAGCCGTCGGCCCGGAAGTCAGCGCTTTCGCGCCCGGCGATGAGGTGTATTACGCAGGCGATGTCACCCGCCCCGGTTGCAATGCGCAGTACCAGTGGGTGGATGAGCGCCTGGTCGGGCGCAAACCCACCACGCTGGATTTCGCCGAGGCCGCGACGTTGCCATTGACCACGCTGACCGCCTGGGAGCTGCTGTTCCAGCGCATGCCGCTGCAGTTCGAAGATCGCCGCCATCGCGGCCAGCATCTGTTGATCATCGGCGGTGCCGGCGGCGTCGGTTCGATGGCGATCCAGCTCGCGCGCCATGCAGGCTTCACCGTGATCGCCACCGCGTCGCGCGAGCAGAGCCGTGCGTGGTGCCTGCAGATGGGCGCCGACCACGTGATCGATCATCGCCAGCCATTGGCGGCGCAGCTGCAGGCGCTGGGGATCACGCAGGTGCAGGTCGCGCTGAACCTGGCCGACACCGACCACTACTGGGACGCGCTGGGCGAACTGCTGGCCCCGCAGGGGCATGTGGGGCTGATCGTCGAACCCCGTGGACCCCTGCGGATCGGCGATCCCTACAAAGCCAAGTGCATTGGCATCCATTGGGAATTCATGTTCGCGCGCTCGCGCTTCCAGACCGCCGACATGATCGAGCAGCACTGCATCCTGGGCCGCGCCGCCAGCCTGATCGACGCCGGTGAGCTGCGCACCACCGCGCACACGCACCTGGGTACGATCAATGCGGCGAACCTGCGCGAGGCGCACCGGCGGCTGGAAGGCGGCGGGGTGATCGGCAAGCTGGTGCTGTCGGGCTGGGCGTAACCGGCGCGGCAACGTGTCAGCGCACATTCGCGGTCATCTGTATCTGTCGGCGCGGCCCGGCGCCGCCTACATTCAGTGGCCCTTCCGGTGACATCGCCATGCCCACTTCCCTGCCCCTGCGCCTGCTGCAACTCCTGCTTGGTCTGTTCCTGTATGGCTTCGGTGCGGCGGTGATGATCCGCGCCGCGATCGGCGTGGCGCCCTGGGATGTGCTTTCGCAGGGCATCGCGCTGCAGACACCGCTCTCCTTCGGCGTGGCCACCAATGTGATCGGCGCGCTGGTGCTGCTGCTGTGGTGGCCGATCCGGCAGAAGCCGGGCCTGGGCACCGTGCTCAACGTGCTGCTGATCGGCCCCAGCGCGCAGTTCGGGCTGTGGCTGCTGCCGGAGGTGCACGGCCTGGCCTGGCAGATCCCCATGTTCCTGTGTGGCCTGCTGCTGGTCGCGCTGGCCACCGGCCTGTACATCGGCGCGCGCTTCGGCCCGGGCCCGCGCGATGGCCTGATGACCGGCCTGCACGCCCGCAGCGGCTGGCCGATCTGGATCGTGCGCAGCGCGATCGAAGGCACCGTGCTGCTGATCGGCTGGTGGCTGGGCGGCAATGTCGGTGTCGGCACCCTCGCCTTCGCCCTGCTGATCGGCCCGCTGTGCGGCATCACGCTGCCGCTGTTCGGCATCCGCAAGCCCGCCCCGGCAACCGTCACCCCATAACGGGCCTCCGCACCGACCGGCGGTCGGTGCGTGGCAGGACACATGCGCTTGCTCTTCAGGGGCTTTCGCGGCACCCTGCGGGCTTCCGTACGCAAGCGTATCCACATGTCGCCAGCCGCTGAATCCGCCGCCTATCCGCATCTGTTCGCCCCGCTCGACCTGGGTTTCACCCAACTGCGCAACCGGGTCCTGATGGGGTCCATGCACACCGGTCTGGAAGACCGCGCGCGCGATTTCCCGCGCCTGGCGGCGTATTTCGCCGAGCGGGCGGCCGGCGGCGTCGGCTTGATCGTCACCGGCGGCTTCGCCCCCAACGTGGTCGGCTGGCTCAAGCCGTTCGGCGGCAAGCTGTCCTGGCCGTGGGAGGTGCGACCGCATCGCCAGGTCACCCGGGCCGTGCACGACAACGGCAGCAGGATCTGCCTGCAGCTGCTGCATGCCGGCCGCTACGCCTACCACCCCCTGTCGGTGGCGCCTTCCAAGCTGAAGGCACCGATCAACCCGTTCACCCCGCGGGCGCTGTCCGCGCGCGGCGTGGACCGGCACATCGCCGATTACGCGCGCAGCGCCCGGCTGGCCCGCGAGGCCGGCTACGACGGCGTCGAGGTGATGGGCTCGGAAGGCTATCTGATCAACGAATTCATCGCGCCACGCACGAACCAGCGCAACGACCGCTGGGGCGGCGACGCGGCGCAGCGCATGCGCTTTGCGGTGGAGATCGTGCGCCGCATCCGCGAGGCCTGCGGGCCGGACTTCATCATCATCTACCGGCTCTCGCTGGTGGATCTGGTGCCCGACGGCAGCAACTGGGCCGAGATCGTGCAGCAGGCCCAGGCCATCGAGGCGGCGGGCGCGACCCTGATCAACTCCGGCATCGGCTGGCACGAGGCGCGCATCCCCACCATCGCCACCTCGGTGCCGCGCGGCGCCTTCGCCGGGGTCACCGCCAAGCTCAAGCCGCATGTGCGCGTGCCGGTGATCGCCACCAACCGCATCAACATGCCCGACGTGGCCGAGCGCATCCTCGCCGCGGGCGGCGCCGACATGGTTTCGCTGGCGCGGCCGCTGCTGGCCGACCCGCAGTGGGCCAACAAGTCGCGCGCCGGCCGCCCGGAGGCGATCAACACCTGCATCGCCTGCAACCAGGCCTGCCTGGACCACGTGTTCGAGAACAAGACGGCCAGCTGCCTGGTCAACCCGCGCGCCGTGCACGAGACCGAGCTGGTCTACCGCCCGACCACCGCGCCGCGCCGGATTGCCGTGGTCGGTGCCGGCCCGGCCGGGCTGGCCTGCGCGACCGTGGCTGCCGAGCGCGGCCACGCGGTCACGCTGTTCGATGCCGGCAGCGAGATCGGCGGGCAGTTCAACGTCGCCAAGCGCATCCCGGGCAAGGAAGAATTCCACGAGACGCTGCGCTACTTCCGCCACAAGCTGGACGAGACCGGTGTCGATGTGAGGCTGGACACCGTGGCCGACGTGGCCGCGCTGGCCAACTTCGACGAGGTGGTCATCGCCACCGGCATCACCCCGCGCCGGGTCGATTTCCCCGGCGCCGACCATCCCAAGGTGGTCACCTACCTGGACGTGCTGCTCGGCCGGGTCCGGGTGGGCGAGCAGGTCGCGATCATCGGCGCCGGCGGAATCGGCTTCGATGTCGGCGAGTTCCTGGTCCACGAGGGCCCCTCCTCGGCGCTGGACCCGGCACGCTGGATGGCCGAATGGGGCGTGGACCCCAGCTTCGAGGGCCGTGGCGCGCTGGCCAGGCCGGCGCCGGAGCCCCCCGCGCGCAAGGTGTGGCTGCTGCAGCGCAGCCCGGGCAAGCCCGGCGCCCGCCTGGGCAAGACCACCGGCTGGATCCACCGCGCCACGCTCAAGGCCAAGGGCGTGAGCATGCTCGGCGGCGTGGAGTACCTGGGCGTGGACGACAGCGGCCTGCGTATCCGCGTGGAGGGCGAAGAACAGCTGCTGCCGGTGAGCCATGTGGTGGTCTGTGCCGGGCAGGAACCGCGCCGTGATCTGCACGCCGCGCTGCAGGCCGCCGGCATCACCGCACAGCTGATCGGCGGTGCCGATGTCGCCGCCGAACTCGATGCCAAGCGCGCGATCAATCAGGGCAGCCGGGTCGCCGCTGCACTCTGAGCCGGGATTGGATCAGGGTCTGATGCCGGTCCGAGCGGACCTGAATACGGGGCTGAACCGCCGATTCAGCCCCACCTCCCAACCTGAATGTCAAGCTTTCGGGTTCAGGATGTATTGGGAAATCCCCCCCTATCGTGCGCCAACTTTCCCGCTCACCACCCAGTTCGAGTGAGCGCGCGGACCCCACGTCTTGTTCGGGTCCGCCCCCGGGCGGCCCCGATGGCCGCCTCCCCATGACGCCAAGTCGTATCCCACGCCCCGTCCGCACGATCGGATGGACAGCCAGGTGCGGCCCACACGGAGCAAGGAGATTTATGAAACTGGCCTGGATTCTCTGGCTGTCACAGTTGTTGCCGCAGCCTGCCGCCGATTCGTTGTGCCTGAGCACGACCGTCTACCTCGAAGCGCGTGACCAGACCCTGCGCGGCCAGCAAGCCGTTGCCGAGGTGGCCCTGCGCCGGCTGGACAGCGGTCTGTGGGGCGACTCGATGTGCCAGGTGGTGACCGCGCGCAAGCAGTTCGCCCCGACCATCGTCGCGCCCGGCACCCAGCTCGGCAACGCCGATGCCTGGCAGGAAGCGATGACCGTGGCCTTCGATGCCGAGCGCAACTGGGCCCTGCCCGCCGGTGAGCGCAAGGAGATCGTGCCCGGCGCGAGCCACTTCGCCGCCATGGCGATCGCCAACCCGAGCTGGCGCAACGCCTACCAGGTGGCCACCATCGGCGACCACACGTTCTACCGCGTGCAGAAACTCAAGCCGCGCGCGTCGTAACGATCTGTTACGGCCATACCGTTGAGGATGAAGGGCCAGCTCTGGAATAGTGGGCGGCTCACCTTCCACCGATCCGCAACGGAGTTCCGATGAAGCTGTACAGCAAGCCCGGAGCCTGCTCCACCGCCGACCACATCGCCCTGCAGTGGACCGGCCAGCCGTTCGAGGTGGAACTGCTCGACAAGGACACCCTGAAGGCACCGCCGTTCCTGGCCATCAATCCGGCCGGTTCGGTCCCGGTGGTGGTCGATGGCGATTTCGTGCTGACCCAGAACGCGGCAATCATGGGCTATATCGCCGATACCCACCCGCAGGCCGGCCTGACCGGCGATGGCAGCCCCAAGCAGCGCGCCGAAGCCACCCGCTGGCTGTCCTTCGTCAACTCCGACCTGCACCCGGCGTTCAAGCCGCTGTTCGCGCCGGGCGCCTTCATCGAAGACGACACCCAGTACGACGCGCTCCGCGCCGCCGCCCGCAAGCGCCTGCGTGGCCTGTTCGAGCGCGCCGATGCGCAGCTGGCCGATCGCCCCTGGCTGGCCGGGTTCCGCAGCTTCGCCGACCCCTACTTCTACATCACCCTGCGCTGGGCTGCGGGCGCAAAGATCGACCTGAGCGGCCTGGACAACCTCGCCGCCTTCAACCAGCGCATGGAGGCTGATACCGGCGTGCAGGCGGTGCTGAAGGCCGAAGGCCTCCTGTAGAGCCACCCCATGGGTGGCTGCAGGCGGTCCGGCCAGAACAGACGCGTCCGGCCGGACAAGGAGCCACGCATGGCGTGGCTCTACCCGATCGTACGTACCACAGTGCCCTCGGCATCGCGCAGTTCGCTCGGCTCCACCACTACCTGCAGCGCCGGCCAGCCCGGGATCGCATAGGTCCCGCGGCGTGGCATGACCGTGGCAACCAGCGCCTGCACCGTGGCCGGGGCCAACTGGCAGTCCAGCGCATCGGCGTCGACCACCAGCGCATTGACCGCCGCTGGCGACAGCGTGATCTGCCGGTCATTGCCGACCAGCGTCAACGGCTGCCCGAACAGCAACCGCGCTGGCAGCAGCGCGAGCAGCGATTCCACCTGGCGCGCGCCCAGCGTCAGGGTCAACTGCTGCCCAGCGCCCTCGCCCTGCACCGACCAGGCCAGCTTTTCCAGGAACAGATAGGCCGTCTGCGAGCCCTCGCGTGCCGCCCCCTCTGCCACGGCGGCAGCCAGTGCCGGGTCGCCCAGCAGCGAGCCACGCGCGATGTCGGTGATCCACAGCGGCATCCTGGGCAGCAGCGTCTCGAGCACGCCGGTGGTCGACCAGCGCTTCACCGCCTCCATCTCGTCATCGGTCAGCCCGATCACCTGCAGGAACTCCAGCGAACCGTTGGGCGTCTCGCGCGGGGGCAGCTGCGGGTCGCGCATGAAGGCGACGTGCCGCAGCAGCGTATCGGTATCGGCGGCGATCGGCCCGCCCGCGTTGAGGTAGTGGCCCTGCTGGAACACCTTGCCGTTGGCGAACACGTAGCGCGCCAGGTTCTGCAGGAAGTTCATCGCCCACGCTGGTGGCTCGCTGCCCGCTTCGGCGGCCACCCGGAAGCTCAGCTC
This sequence comes from Stenotrophomonas sp. AS1, assembly GCF_048957655.1. Lineage (NCBI taxonomy): Bacteria > Pseudomonadati > Pseudomonadota > Gammaproteobacteria > Lysobacterales > Lysobacteraceae > Stenotrophomonas > Stenotrophomonas sp. AS1. The sequence goes on from NZ_JARVXM010000006.1 coordinate 132,211, forward strand.
GAACCCGTAGCCACTGGTGGCCGGATCATCGCTCTCTTTTTCATACAGTTCGGAGAAGCCGTAGCTGACGAAGTGCCAGTGCGGCAGCGGCGCATCGTTCCAGTACGCGCTGATGCCGTCCAACGGGTCCTCACCGCCCAGCAGCGAGCGCAGCACCGGGCCGTAATGCTGCGGCGCCTGCGTGGGATACACCGCCTTCAACGCCGCATCGATGGCATCCCACCCGGGTGCGCCGTCGTCCTCGATCTCATCCACCATCACCGCTCTCCAGCCACAGAATCAGCGCGCATTCTAAACACCGCGCTGGCTGACTGCCGTGGAGGCCTCGGCTCAGGCGACCACGGGATCGGCCTGCACCAGCGCGCGCGTTTCGTCGAGCCAACGGTTGGCCAACGCCGGGCTTTTCGCCTTGCTGATCGCGGCGGCCATGTCCGGCCACAGCTTCTCGAGGCTGCCGGCATCGGTACAGCGCTCCACTTTCAACTGCATGAAATAGCCCTTCAGACCGAGATGCCTGCGCACCGATTCGCTCATCCAGTCGTACAGTCGCCTGTACAGGTCCGGATCCTGCTCGCGTCCGGCGGTCAGGGCCGCAGCAACAACCGGCGCGACACTGCCGCCGACGATCTCGATCAGGCCCTGCGCGGACAACTGCGCGAGCGCGTCCTCCGGTGCACGCAGGCCCGGCAACAGAGCGGTCAGCGCAGTGTCATCGCGCTGACCATCCACCATCAGCAGAATGGAGCGCAGCGACGGCGGCAGGCGCCGTGCACGGTCCTCGATTTCCTGACGGCCAGCGGCCGTCTTGGCATGGATATACGCCATGTGTTCCCCCTCACGTGGTGCATCACCGCGCGTGGCACCCGGCCATTCGCCGATGCGTACGCGCCCCCTTGCGATCTTCCAGGCCGATGCGCATCACGGGCCGCGCGTGGCGCGCCGTGTCCCCAGCGCGCGGCGTCGGGCCGGTGAGGCCTGCAACGATCGCCTGCGCAGCTTACCGGAGCGCTCCGCTTGCCGGTAATGCGCTGCAGCATGGTCCTGAGCGGTGGCACGGTAGGCGTTGAAGGCCCGCCCTCGGGGGAAGGCGGACCGTGGGGACGCGTGGGGCACGCCAGGACGACGGCCGGTCAGTTGCCCAGCGCGCGCCGGATCTCGTCCAGGGCCGCCGGGTCGTCCAGGGTCGACAGATCGCCCGGGTCACGTTCCTCGGCCAGTGCCTGCAGCGAGCGCCGCAGCAGCTTGCCTGAGCGCGTCTTGGGCAGCGCGTTGACGATATGGATGTGCGCCGGCCGTGCGACCGCGCCCAGCGTGCCACTCACCCGCTGCATCATCTCGGCCACCACGGCACTGCCGTCGCCTTGAAGGGCCTGCTTGAGGGTGACGAACACCAGCGGTACCTGGCCCTTGAGTTCGTCCTTGACCCCGATCACGGCAGCCTCGGCCACCAGCGGATGCCCGGCGATGCACTCTTCGATCTCACGCGTGCCCAGCCGGTGGCCGGCCACGTTGATGACGTCATCGGTGCGGCCAAGGATGAAGGTGTAGCCATCCTCGTCCTGGATCGCCCAGTCGAGCGAGCTGTAGAGCAGTTCCTTGAAGTGGCTGAAATAGCTCTGGATGAAGCGCGCATCGTCCTTCCACACGGTGGTCATGCAGCCCGGCGGCAGGGGCGGAATCATCACCAGCACGCCCTTCTGCCCCGGCGCGACGGTGTCACCGGTGTTCTCGTCGATGACCTTCATGCGATAGCCGAGATTCGGGAAACCAGGCGAACCGAAGCGGACCGGCTTCATGTCCACGCCCGGAAGCAGGGTCAACGCAGGCCAGCCGGTTTCGGTCTGCCAGTAGTTGTCGATGATCGGCTTGCCGAGTGCGTCGTTGATCCAGTGCGCGGTGGGTTCATCGAGCGGTTCACCGGCAAGGAAGACGTACTTCAGCGAGGCCAGATCGTGGCGGCGGATGAAGTCCGCATCGTGCTTCTTGAGCACGCGGATCGCCGTGGGCGAGGAGAACAGCGTGCGCACGCCGTACTGTTCGCACAGCGCCCACCAGATGCCCGGATCGGGACTGGTCGGCAGCCCTTCGTACAGCAGCGAGGTGCAACCGCCGATCAGCGGGCCGTACACGTTGTAGGAGTGCCCGACCGCCCAGCCCACATCCGAGGTGGAGAACATCACCTGGCCGGGCTTGCAATCGAACACGGTCTCCATCGACTGCGCCATCGCCACCGCGTAGCCGCCGACGTCGCGCTGCACGCCCTTGGGCTTGCCGGTGGTGCCGGAGGTATACAGCAGATAGCTCGGCTCGCTGGATTCCAGCCACACCACCGGCACATCCTGGTCGCCCACCTCGGCGCGCAACGTGGCGTAGTCCACGTCGCGGCCGGGCACCTTCGGCTCGGCCGGGTCCAGCCCGCGCGAGACGATCAGCACGTGCGGCGGCGGCGAAGCGGCTTCGGCGCAGGCGGCATCGACCATCGCCTTGTAGGGAATCACTTTGCCACCGCGCTTGCCGGCATCGGCGGCGATCAGCAGCTTGGGTTCGGCGTCGTCGATGCGCAGTGCCAGGTTGTGCGCGGCGAAGCCACCGAACACCACCGAGTGGATGGCACCGATGCGCGCGCAGGCCAGCATCGCGAAGACTGCCTCGGCCATGTTCGGCATGTAGATCACCACGCGATCGCCGCGCTGCACGTCCAGCCGCAGCAGCACGGCGGCGAAGGCATTTACTTCGCGGTGCAGCTCGCGGTAGGTGATCTCGCGGGTGACGCCGGTTTCACTGGAGACCGCGACCAGCGCGAGCTGGTCGGGGCGATCGACCAGATGGCGGTCCACCGCGTTGTAGCAGAGGTTGGTTTCCCCGCCCACGAACCAGCGCCGGAACGGCGGGTTGCTGTAATCGAGGATCTGCTGCGGCGGCGTGTGCCAGTAGATGCGCTGGGCCTCTTCGCCCCAGAACGCCTCGGGTTCATCGACCGAACGTCGATAGACATCTTCGTAACGCATGACAGCCCTCCCAGACAAAGTCATGGGATCGAGCATAGTCCGATGGTGAGGCACGGGCCGTCCGACCTTGGTCGTAGGGCCGATCGGTGGGTCGGGCGCTGGGCCCCCATACCCTTTCCGGCGAATGTCCCCCGGCGTCGGCCTGCGGCCGCCCCCTCCTCCTTTATTTCGCCTACAAGGGTATGGGGGCCCAGCGCCCGACCCACCGACCGCCGCGGAGGAAAAGACTCAGCACGCGCCTCTACCTGCACCGCCCATGGGCGAAGAACCAAAAAAAAACGCCGGGCAATGCCCGGCGTTTCTTCCATCAGGCACCGACCAACGGCCAGCACCTGTCGCGGCGTGCGATCAGCCCAGCAGGTGGGCGACGCCGGCGCGCTCTTCTTCCAGCTCGGCCAGGGTCTTGTCGATGTACTTCTGGCTGAAGTCGTCGACCGGCAGATCCTTGACCAGGGTGTACTCGCCGTTCTCGGTGGTGACCGCGAAGCCGAAGATCACGCCTTCCGGAATGCCGTAGGAGCCGTCGGACGGCACGCCCATGGTGACCCACTTGCCGTTGCTGCCCAGCACCCAGTCACGGATGTGGTCGACGGCGGCATTGGCGGCCGAGGCTGCCGAGGACGAGCCACGCGCTTCGATGATCGCCGCGCCGCGCTTGCCCACGGTCGGGATGAAGGTCGATGCGTTCCATTCCTGGTCGTTGATCGCCTCGGCGATGGAGGCACCATCGGCGGTGGCGAAACGGTAGTCCGGGTACATGGTCGGGCTGTGGTTGCCCCACACGATCAGCTTTTCCATGCCACCGACCGGCTTGCCGAGCTTGGTCGACAGCTGGCTCAGCGCGCGGTTGTGGTCCAGGCGCAGCATGGCGGTGAAGTTGCGCGGGTTCAGGTCCGGCGCCGACTTCATGGCGATGTAGGCGTTGGTGTTGGCCGGGTTGCCGACCACCAGCACCTTGACGTCACGCTTGGCGACCTTGTTCAGCGCCGCGCCCTGGGCGGTGAAGATCTTCGCGTTTTCCAGCAGCAGATCCTTGCGCTCCATGCCCGGGCCGCGCGGACGCGCGCCGACCAGCAGGGCGATATCGGCATCCTTGAAGGCCACTTCGGCGTCATCGGTACCGACCATGCCGGCCAGCAGCGGGAAGGCGCAGTCTTCCAGTTCCATCATCACGCCGCGCAGGGCGGCCTGGGCCTTGTCGACCGGCAGCTCGAGCAGCTGCAGGATGACCGGCTGGTCCTTGCCCAGCATGTCGCCGGAGGCGATGCGGAACAGCAGGGCGTAGCCGATCTGGCCGGCGGCGCCGGTCACGGCAACACGAACAGGTGCTTTCATGGGGATTTCCTCTGCTAAGAATCGTAAAAACGGCCCCCTTCACAGGGGGCCGTCGGGATCGGATCAGGCGCTGGGGATCAGCTTGTTCCACTCCGCCACGCGCTCGGCCTGGGCGGCCAGCACGGCGTCGGTGTCGCCTTCCAGGGTGATCGAATGGATCACATCGCCCTGCTTGACCGAGTCCACGATGGCCTGGCCGTCCAGGACCTGGCCGAACACGGTGTGCTTGCCGTCCAGCCAATCGGTCTTGATGTGGGTGATGAAGAACTGGCTGCCGTTGGTGTTCGGGCCGGCATTGGCCATCGACAGCGAACCGACCTGATGCTTCACGCCATTCTTTTCATCTTCGAACTTGTAGCCCGGGCCGCCGGTGCCACGACCCTGCGGGCAGCCGCCCTGGATCATGAAGTCGGGGATGACGCGGTGGAAGATCAGGCCGTCATAGAACCCGCGCTTGACCAGGTTCACGAAGTTGGCGACCGTCAGCGGGGCCTTGTCGGCGAACAGCTCGACCTTGATCGGGCCCTGGGTGGTGTCGAAAGTGGCGATGAGGGACATGCAAATCCTTGGGGTACGGGGGTTTGTCGTTAGCCCCATAGGATACACCGCGCCCCCTGACCAACGGGCGCCTGCTGGACAAACGCGTCGCCACGCGCCCAGGCACCTCCGCGCCGGCACGGACACGCTTTGCTGAATGCCTCAGGGACGGCGGTCGTGCCGGCCGTTGGCCAGCAGCCAGGCAAAACCTGCCGGGGATCACGGGGTTGCCGGCCAGCGGCCGGCACTACCTGAATGCCCGTCCGGCAAGGCTTGCGAGGCACTTTTCGCGATTGGTCATCTTGGCCGTATAATGTTGGACTTCTTTTTCCAAATCCGGCGCCGACTGGCCCCCTTTCGCATGTCTATCGAAAATCTTCGCAACATCGCCATCGTCGCCCACGTCGACCACGGTAAGACCACCCTCGTCGACCAGCTGCTCAAGCAGTCCGGCACCCTCTCCGAGCGCACCGTGCTCGCCGAGCGCGTGATGGACAGCAATGACCAGGAAAAGGAACGCGGCATCACCATCCTGGCCAAGAACACGGCCATCACCTGGGAAGACAAGAAGACCGGCATCAAGAACCGGATCAACATCGTCGACACCCCGGGACACGCCGACTTCGGCGGCGAAGTGGAGCGCGTGCTGTCGATGGTCGACACCGTGCTGATCCTCGTCGATGCGATGGACGGCCCGATGCCGCAGACCCGCTTCGTGACCCAGAAGGCCTTCGCGATGGGCTTCAAGCCGATCGTCGTGGTCAACAAGGTCGACCGTCCGGGCTCGCGTCCGGATTGGGTGATCGACCAGGTCTTCGACCTGTTCGACAAGCTCGGCGCCACCAATGAGCAGCTGGACTTCCCGATCGTCTACGCCTCGGCCCTGAACGGCTACGCCGGCCTGGAAGACACCGTGCGCGACGGCGACATGACCCCGCTGTACGAAGCGATCATGCAGCACGCGCCGAAGCCGGAAGTGGACCCGGAAGGTCCGTTCCAGATGCGTATCAGCCAGCTGGACTACAACAACTTCGTGGGCGTGATCGGCATCGGTCGCGTGCAGCGCGGCACCCTGAAGAAGAACATGCAGGTCGCGGTGATCGATCGCGAAGGCAAGAAGCGCAACGGCAAGGTCGCACAGGTGCTGGGCTTCCTGGGCCTGGAGCGCATCGAGCAGGACACCGCCGAGGCCGGTGACATCATCGCCATCTCGGGCATTCCGGAGCTGACCATCTCCGACACCCTGTGCCACCCGGATACCCCGGAAGCACTGCCGGCGCTGACCGTCGATGAACCGACGATCTCGATGACCTTCCAGGTCAACAACTCGCCGTTCGCCGGCAACAAGGACCTGTCCGGTGGCAAGTTCCTGACCAGCCGCCAGATCAAGGACCGTCTGGACCGCGAGCAGGTCCACAACGTGGCCCTGAAGGTGGAACAGCTGGAAGACGCCGACAAGTTCCTGGTCTCCGGCCGTGGCGAACTGCACCTGTCGGTGCTGATCGAGAACATGCGTCGTGAAGGCTACGAGCTGGCCGTGTCGCGCCCGGAAGTGATCATCAAGCAGATCGACGGCCAGGCCATGGAGCCGATCGAACAGCTGGTGGTGGACATCGAAGAACAGCACCAGGGCGGCGTCATGGAAAAGCTGGGCACCCGCAAGGGCCAGCTGAAGAACATGGAGCCGGACGGCAAGGGCCGTGTGCGCCTGGAGTACCAGATCCCGGCCCGTGGCCTGATCGGTTTCCAGAACGAGTTCAAGACCCTGACCCAGGGTTCGGGCCTGCTGTTCCACGTGTTCGATCATTACGGCCCGAAGGAACAGGGTTCGATCGCCAAGCGCCAGAACGGCGTGATGATCGCCAATGCTCCGGGTGCCACCCCGGCGTACTCCCTGGGCCCGCTGCAGGAACGCGGCAAGCTGTTCGCTGCTGAAGGCGACAACGTGTATGAAGGCCAGCTGGTCGGCATCCACTCCAAGGACAACGACCTGACCGTCAACGCGATCAAGACCAAGCCGCTGACCAACATGCGCGCTTCGGGCAAAGACGATGCGATCCAGCTGACCCCGGCGATCAAGTACTCGCTGGAGCAGGCCCTGGACTTCATCGAAGACGACGAGCTGGTCGAGATCACCCCGAAGGAAATCCGCCTGCGCAAGAAGGGCCTGACCGAAAGCGACCGCAAGAAGGCATCGCGCGGCGGCTGATAGGACCCTGTCGTGACCGACAAGCCCTACAACCCGGATCCTCACAAGCATCCGGGGCTTCACCTGATCGCCTTGCTGGAAGCCAGCAAGGCGGTTCTGGCGCTGTTGGCTGCGACCGGGCTGGAAATGCTCGGCCCGCAGCCCCTGCGCGATGCGGTCAATGCCCTGATCCGCCGGTTCAGTCTGGACCCGGATCACGGCACCCTGCCCTCGCTGCTCAACATGATCAGCCCCGATGCCGTGCATCTGGCGGCGGCTGCGATGGTCGCCTATGGCGTCCTGCACCTTTTCGAGGCCTGGGGCCTCTGGCGCGCCAAAGCCTGGGCCTCCTGGCTGGGCTGCGTCACCGCCGGCATCTACCTGCCGTTCGATATCTACGCCATTCTCCGTCACCCGGGCTGGGCCTCGTGGTCGGTGCTGGTGATCAATCTGATCGTGGTCGGCGTGCTCGCCCGCGATATCCGCAAACGCCATGGCAAGGCCGCCAACGCGGCTTGAGTTGCCAAGCGCCGTCTGTGCTGGTTAGCCTGTCGGCCGGTTCGGGGGGACAGGCATGCGCCTGACACTGACATCACTGATGCTCATCGCACTGGCCGGCTGCAGCCCGGGCCCGGCGCCCCTGCACGCCCATGAGTCGCCTGCCGCGGCACCGCCCACCAGCGCGCCGATTCCCTTCGCCTACGCCGAAGCCGACATCGCCGATCTGCAGGCGCGCATGGCCAGCGGCGAGCTGGACAGCGTCACCCTGGCCCGCGCCTACCTGGACCGCATCGCCCGCCTCGACCGCGCCGGCCCGCGCCTGCGCGCGGTCATCGAGCTCAATCCGGACGCACTGCGCGAGGCCGCCCAACTGGATGCCGAGCGCCGCCGGGGCCAGCTCCGCGGCCCGCTGCACGGCATCCCGGTGCTGCTCAAGGACAACATCGGCGCCAGCCCCATGAGTACCACCGCCGGCTCGCTCGCACTGGAAGGCTTCCGCCCCGACGATGCGTTCCTGGTCAAGCGGCTGCGCGCGGCCGGCGCGCTGATCCTGGGCAAGACCAACCTGAGCGAATGGGCCAACTTCCGCTCCAGCCAATCGGTCTCTGGCTGGAGCGCGCGTGGCGGACAGACCCGCAACCCGTATCGACTCAGCCACAGCCCCTGCGGCTCCAGCAGCGGCAGCGCGGTGGCGGTGTCGGCCAATCTGGCGGTGGCTGCGATCGGCACGGAAACCGATGGCAGCATCGTCTGCCCGGCCGCCGTCAACGGCGTGGTCGGGCTGAAACCGACCGTCGGCCTGGTCAGCCGCGAAGGCATCCTGCCTATCTCCTTCAGCCAGGACACCGCCGGCCCGATGGCGCGCAGCGTCGCCGATGCGGCGGCCCTGCTGACCGCCATGGCCGGCCGCGACGAGGCCGACCCGGCCACCGCGACCATGCCCGGGCGCGCGGTCTACGACTACACCTCCCGCCTGAACGCCGATGGCCTGCGCGGCGCGCGGGTCGGCGTGCTGTATGGCGACCTGATGCAGAAGCCAGGCATCGCCCCGGCCCTGCAGCATGCCGTGGCCGTGCTGCGCGACGCCGGCGCCACCGTGGTACCGGTGCAGCTGCCGACCCAGGGCCAGTGGCAGGACGCCGAACGCATCGTGCTGATGCACGAGTTCAAGGCGGGGCTGCAGCGCTACTTCACCACCTACCAGGCCCCGGTGCGCAGCCTGGAGGACGTGATCGCCTGGAACCGGCAGCACGCGGGCAAGGAGCTGGCGCTGTTCGACCAGGACCTGATGGAAACCGCTGCCGCCATGGGCGGGCCGGGCACCCCGGCGTACATCCGCGCACGCAGTGACGCACGCCGCCTGGCCGGCCCCGAGGGCATCGATGCGGTGCTGCGCGAGCAGAAACTGGATGCGCTGGTGGCCCCGACCACCGGCGTGGCCTGGCCGATCCGGCCGGGCAGTGGCGATGACTTCCCGGGCGAGAGCTACAGCGCTGCCGCCGTGGCCGGCTACCCGAGCCTGACCGTGCCCATGGCGCACGTGAACGGCCTGCCGCTGGGCCTGCTGTTCATGGGCACCGCGTGGAGCGAGCCGCGCCTGATCGAACTGGGCTACGCCTACGAGCAGCGCACGCGGGCGCGCCGCCCACCACGCTTCCAGACCGACAGTCTGCTGACGAACGCCGTCGCGCCCTGACGGGCGTGTACCGACCAACGGTCGGTACCTACCCGATAACGTACGCCCCTGCCCAGGCAATCCCGGCCTTGGCATGCCCCGCCTCGGTGATTCCGGCCGTTCGTGCGCCCCGCCTCGGTAGTGCCGGCCGCTGGCCGGCAACCACGCAATCCCGGCACAGGGTCCATGCGTTTGCCGGCCAGCGGCCGGCACTACCGGGATGCATCGCCCGGGTCCGGCAGGATCGCCGGCTCACCATCCTCGGCCCCGGGCGAGCGCACATCCTCGGCCGGCTGCGAGCGCGGCCGGCGCGTCGGCGTCACTTCCTGGTTGAGCTCGGCACGGGTGCGCGGCAGCGCCTGCGGATGCTCGCGCGCCAGGAAATCGAGCATCCGCTCGCGCACGATGCAGCGCAGATCGAATGCATCGCCGGAGTTGCGCGCGCTCACCAGCAGGCGCACCTGCAGGGTGTGCTCGCTGGTTTCGGTCACCTGGGTTACGCAGACCTGGCCGTCCCACAGTGCCTCGCCTTTGCAGATCCGCTCCAGTTCAGCGCGGATCGCCGGGATCGGCGCGGTGTAATCCAGCCACAGGAAGGCAGTGCCAAGCAGGTCCGCACTGCGCCGTGTCCAGTTCTGGAACGGGTGCTCGATGAACCACGTCAGGGGCACCACCATCCGCCGCGCATCCCAGATCCGCACCACCACGTAGCTGCTGTTGATCTCCTCCACCCGGCCCCACTCACCTTCCACGATCACCACATCGTCCAGCCGGATCGGCTGGGTCAAGGCGATCTGCAGGCCGGCGATCAGGTTGCCGAACACCGGCTTGGCCGCGATACCGGCGACCAGGCCGATGATGCCGGCCGAGGCCAGCAGCGCGGTGCCGATCTGGCGCACCATCGGGAAGGTCAGCAGGATCAGCGAGACGCCGACCAGGATGATCGCGCCCATCAGCACGCGGCTCAGCACCCGGGTCTGGGTCTGGATGCGACGCGCTTCGAGATTGTCGGCCACCTCCATCGGGTGGTCGCGCAGGATCGCCTGCTCGCCGGCAGCGACCGCGCGCACCAGCAGCCAGATGAAGCAGCCGGTCAGGCCAATGTGCAGCAGGCGCAGTGACTGATCCAGCCAACGCCCGTGCAGCGGCGTGGCTTCCAGCGCGGGAATCAGCAGCAGCAGCGGCAGCGCGAACGCCAGCGGCCGGCTGATCACGCGCGCGATGCGGGCGCGGCGGTAATCGCGGTTTTTCAAGCGCCGCGTCAACGCCATCAGCAACCACCAGCCCGTGATGCCGATCACCAGTGCGATCGAGATCGGCCATAGATACAGCGCTGCCTGCTGCCAGTCCACGGTCACTGCACGCTCCTGTGTTCTTCGCAAGGAAGTCCACAGGATGCCGGTACCACCATGACCAGGGTGTCAGACGAATGTAAGGTGCGTGTCGAGGACACGCCCCCGGGTCAGTCGGCGTAATGCGCCTGCTTGCGCACGATCGCCATCGCGATCTCCAGCGACTGCTCGTAGTTCAGGCGCGGATCGACGGAGGAGCGGTATGCACGCTCCAGGTCGCGTTCGGTCAGCTCGCGGGCGCCGCCGGTGCATTCGGTCACGTCCTCCCCGGTCAGCTCCAGGTGCACGCCGCCCAACCGCGTGCCGGCCGCGGCATGCAGATCGAAGGACATCTCGACCTCGCCACGCACATTGTCGAAACGGCGCGTCTTGTAGCCATTGCTGGTGCTCTCGGTATTGCCATGCATCGCATCGCACACCCACAGCACGCGTCGGCCATCGCGCTTGACCGCATTCAACAGCGGCGGCAGCTTCTCGGCGATCTGAGCCGCGCCCATGCGGTGGATGAAGCTCAGGCGGCCCGGTTCGTCATCGGGGTTGAGCACATCGATCAGGCGCAGCAGCTGGTCCGGCTGCACGGACGGGCCGACCTTGATCGCGATCGGATTGCGCACGCCACGCAGATATTCCACGTGAGCGCCATCCAGCGCCGCGGTGCGCATGCCGATCCACGGGTAGTGCGTGCTCAGGTTCAACCAACCCTGCTGGCGCGGCACCTGCCGGGTCAGCGCCTGCTCGTAGGGCAGCAGCAGCGCTTCGTGCGAGGTGTAGAAGTCGATCCGGTTGAGGTTGTACACCTGCGTGCCGGACAGCGTTTCCATGAAGCGCACCGCGTCGCCGATCGAGGACACCATCTTCTGGTAATCGGTGGCCAGCGGCGAATGCCGCACCCACTCCAGGTTCCAGTACTCGGGGTGGTGCAGATCGGCGAAGCCGCCATCGATCAGCGCCCGCACGAAGTTCATCGTCATCGCCGAATGCGCATGCGCCTGCAGCATCCGGCGCGGGTCCGGCAGACGGGCAGCTTCGGTGAATTCCGGCGCATTGATCACGTCGCCGCGGTAGCTGGGCAGGGTCACGCCGTCGCGGGTTTCAGTATCGGCCGAGCGCGGCTTGGCGTACTGCCCCGCGAAACGCCCGACCCGGATCACCGGCTTGCGCATGCCGTGCACCAGCACCAAGCTCATCTGCAGCAGCACCTTGAGCCGGTTGGAGATGGTGGTGGATTCGCAGTCGCTGAAGTTCTCCGCGCAGTCACCGCCCTGCAGCAGGAAGCGCTTGCCTTCTTGGGCATCGGCCAGCTGCTGCTTGAGCGCCAGGATCTCCCAGGAGGTCACCAGCGGCGGCAGCCGCTTGAGCTCGTGCAGCGAGGCATCCAGCGCCAGCGGGTCCGGGTAGGTCGGCATCTGCAGCGCCGGCTTGCCACGCCAGCTCTCCGGCGACCAGGCAGCGTCGACGGCGGTCGCGGCGGGATCGGCTACGGGGGGGGCGGACAGGCTCATCACGGACTTCCGGGGTGTGGGGCCGGTCATGGTCGCAGAGCGCGCCGCCGCCGCAAAGGGCTGGGCCGGCCTGCGTGGCTGAACACCGGTCAACAGGCGCGGCGATCGGCCAGATCGCGCATGGTCCAGCGGCCGCGGACAGGCGCATGATTTGTTATGGAGTAACACTTGCCAGGCCGGCCCCTCCCCCTTTGCCCAGCCAAGCCATCCTCATGAAGCGCTCCCTGCTTGCTACCGGTATTGCTGTTTCCCTGGCCTTTACCAGCCTGCCCGCCCTCGCCGCCGCCCCTGCCAACGCCACCCCCGCCGTCACCGATCTGGATGCCGTCACCGTCAGCGCCCAGCTCGACCAGGCGCGTAACGCCCTGTCGCCGGATATCGGCAGCAGCCAGTACCAGATCACCGCCGAAGACATCCAGAACCTGCCACTGGGCGCCTCCACCCCGTTGAACCAGGTGCTGCTGCAGGCACCGGGCGTGGTCCAAGACTCGTACGGCGGCGTGCACGTGCGCGGCGACCACGCCAACCTGCAGTACCGGCTCAACGGCGTGCTGCTGCCCGAATCGATCTCCGGCTTCGGCCAGACCCTGGACGCCCGCGCGATCAAGAGCCTCCGCCTGATGGATGGCGCCCTGCCGGCACAGTTTGGCGAGCGCACCGCCGCCGTGGTCGACATCACCACCCGCAGCGGCGCCGAGCTGGGCAATGGCGGCAGCGCCGGCCTCACCGCCGGCTCCTACGGCAAGGTCAACCCCAACGCCTCGTGGTGGGGCAGCCAGGGCCCCTGGAGCTGGTACCTGACCGGCAACTACGACCAGAACCAGATCGGCATGGAAAATCCCACCGCCTCGCGCCGGCCGGACCACGATGACACCCACCAGGGCAAGGCGTTCGCCGACCTGACCTACCTGGTCAACGACGCCACCCGCCTGAGCCTGTTCGCCGGCTTCTCCAACAACCGCTTCCAGATTCCGGTCAACCCCGGCCAGAGCCCGCAGTTCGGCTACCTGGATACGGTGAACGCCGACTCGGCCGCGCTGGACGAAAACCAGCGCGAGACCACCCGCTTCGGCATGCTGGTGCTGCAGGGAACAGTGGGCGACACCGCCTACCAGGTCTCGGCCGGCCAGCGCTACAGCGACCTGTCCTTCGACCCGGACCTCGCCGGCGACCTCATCTTCAACGGCGTGGCCTCGCAGGTGGAGCGCAGCAATCGCGCCAACAGCGTGCAGGCCGATTTCTCCACGCCGCTGGGTGAGAACCACACGCTGCGCTATGGCTTGTACGTCAACGCCGAGCGCGCCCGCGCCGGCAGCGACACCTGGGTCTTCCCGGTCGATGCCGACGGCCAGCAGGCCAGCACGACGCCGCTGCGCATCCTCGACGCCAATGCCTTCAACGCCACCACCACGGCTGTCTACCTGCAGGACGAATGGCGCCTGGGCGACGACTGGACGATCAACTACGGCCTGCGCGGCGACCGTTACAAGGCCTTCAGTGGCACCGAGGGCCAGCTCAGCCCGCGCCTGGGCGTGGTCTGGAACGCCAGCGACAGCACCACCGTGCACGCCGGCTACTCGCGCTACTTCACCCCACCGGCCAGCGAACTGGTGGCCAGCAGCGACATCGCCCTCTATGAGGGCACCACCAACCAGCAACCGGCCGGCGGCAGCACGATCCCGCTGTCCGAGCGCAGCGATTACTACGACATCGGCGTCTCCCAGCAGATCGGCGATCACCTCACCCTCGGCCTGGACGCCTATGACCGCAAGGTCGACCGGCTGCAGGACGAAGGCCAGTTCGGCGCCGCCTATATCTACTCGACCTTCAACTATCGCTACGGGCATATCCACGGCGTGGAATTCAGCGCCGACTACAGCAATGGCCCGCTCAGCGCCTACGTCAACGCGGCCTACAACAAGGCCATGGGCAAGCAGGTCATCACCGGCCAGTACAACCTGGATCCGGAAGCACTGGCCTATGTCCAGGACAACTGGATCCACCTGGACCACGACCAGAAACTGACCTCCTCCGGCGGCATCAGCTACGCCTTCGCCGGCCACAATCGTCTTGGCGCCGACTACGTCTTCGGTAGCGGCCTGCGCTCGGACGCCGACGGCGTCCCCAACGGTGGCGAACTCCCCGCCTACCTCCAGCTCAACCTGAGCGCCGGCCACGACTTCAACGCCGACAGCGGCCACCCGCTGCACGCACAGCTGGCCCTGGTCAACGCACTGGACCGCAGCTACCAGCTGCGCGACGGCGGCGGGATCGGCGTCTTCGCCCCGCAGTGGGGCCCGCGCCGTGGCGCCTACCTCAGCCTGCAGCAGGACTTCTGAGCGGTGCCCTGACACCTTGCGACCGGATCAGGCCGGGAACATCCAGACCTGACCGCAGCCTCCGACCTGGCCGCGCAACGCGTGCCAGGCCGGGGACGGCCGGATGCGACCTCAGTGGCGGCGACGCGCACGGAACGCCGTCACCAGCGCCCACAGCGCCAATGCCGCGAACCACACCAGGCTCCACATCGGCATCGTCAGGCCCAGGAACTGCCAATCGATGTTGCCGCAGTTGCCGGTACCGGTCAGCACCGTGCGGAACACCTCGAACGGCCCCATCGTCTCGCTGAGGAAGCTCAACGGTGGCCCGCAGCTCGAGCCCATGTCCTGCGGCAGCAACTGCACATACACATGGCGCCCGGCAATGCCGATACCGACAGCCGCCGCGATGAAGGCCAGCACGCCATACGTCTTCCGCCCGGCCGGATCACCCGGACCGTGCAGCGCCCCGATCAGGAACAGCAGCCCCAGCGCCGCGAACGCGATCCGCTGGAAGATGCACAACGGGCACGGCTCCAGCCCCATCTTCAGCTGCAGGAAGATCGCATACCCCAACAGCGCCGCGCAGACCAGGAACCCCAGCAGGAACTGGGCGCGGAAACTCCAACGCAATGGATTCATTGCCAACACTCGTGAAAGTCCAGGCGCCAAGATTAACAGGGCCGTGACCGCCCACGTCCATGCGCAGCTGCCGACCATCGGCGCCACCGGCCGGACAGCGAGTTCCGTGCAGCACGCCGAACCACACGAACGTGGCGATGGTGCCGAGGAGCCGGCCAGCGGCCGGCACTACCCACGCGTCGAGACCGGCACGTGCTGCGCTTTACCCCCATGCGCACCGATCCGGTGTGCAGGCGTTCCCGCCAACCTGCCCGCGCCAACGCCCCACCCCCACCCGCAGCGCCACGCTCTTGCCGTCATCAAACCCCAGAAACGGAAAAACCCGGCACAAGGCCGGGTTCTTCACCGAATAACAGGTACAGCTCGAAGATTACTCTTCGACGGCTTCAGCCACAGCAGCCGGGCGATCGACCAGCTCCACATAGGCCATCGGCGCATTGTCGCCAGCGCGGAAACCGCACTTCAGCAGACGCAGGTAGCCGCCCGGACGGTTCGCGTAACGCGGGCCCAAGGTGGTGAACAGATTGCCAACGGCTTCGTTGTCGCGCAGGCGAGCAAACGCCAGACGACGGTTGGCAACCGAATCAACCTTGGCCAGGGTGATCAGCGGCTCGGCAACGCGGCGCAGTTCCTTGGCCTTCGGCAGGGTGGTCTTGATCAGCTCGTGCTTGAACAGCGACGCGGCCATGTTCTTGAACATTGCTTCGCGATGGGCGCTGGTGCGGTTGAACTTGCGACCGGACTTCATATGACGCATGACGGTGATTCCTGAAGTGAATGTTGGATCGGTTGGGTATCGCTGTCGCCATCCTGGCGTTGCTGCTTGGACTGCGGATGGTCCGGTGCCAGCCGTCCTGGCTGGCCGTCACCGCAGGCTATCGACCTGTCGGTGCGGGGTGTTGCCGGTGAAGCCCCCGCACCCGAAGGTGCGGGGTCAAGCATCTTGCGTAGCGCTGGATCAGCCGAGCATGCCGTGCTGGGCGACACCGGCCGGCGGCCAGTTCTCCAGCTTCATGCCGAGCGAAAGGCCGCGCTGTGCGAGGACTTCCTTGATCTCGGTCAGCGACTTCTTGCCGAGGTTCGGGGTCTTGAGCAGCTCCACTTCGGTCTTCTGGATCAGATCGCCGATGTAATAGATGCTCTCTGCCTTGAGGCAGTTGGCCGAACGCACGGTCAGTTCCAGGTCGTCGATCGGGCGCAGCAGCACCGGATCCACGCCGTTGTTGGCCGGCTTGGCCGCACCGCGGTCGCGGTGGGTGAAGTCACCGAAGACCGACAGCTGATCGCTGAGGATGTCGGCGGCAGTGCGCACGGCTTCCTCGGCATCGATCGTGCCGTTGGTTTCGATGTCCAGCACCAGCTTGTCCAGATCGGTACGCTGTTCAACGCGGGCCGCTTCCACCGAATAGGCGACGCGACGGACCGGCGAGAACGAGGCGTCCAGGACCAGACGGCCGATGGCACGGGTTTCTTCATCCGGACGACGACGCGCGGCCGCCGGCTGGTAGCCGAAACCACGCTCGATCTTCAGACGCATATTGATTGCCGTGTCCTTGGTCAGGTGGCAAATGATATGGTCGTTGTTGAGGACTTCGACGTTGTGGTCCAGCTTGATATCAGCAGCGGTCACGACACCCGGACCCTGCTTGGACAGCGACAACGTAGCGTTGTCACCGGTATGCATGCGGATGGCCACGTCCTTCAGGTTGAGCAGGACTTCCAGCACGTCCTCCTGCAAGCCTTCGAGCGTGGTGTACTCGTGCAGTACGCCATCGATTTCGACTTCCGTGATGGCGAAGCCCGGGATGGACGACAGCAGCACGCGACGCAGGGCGTTGCCCAGCGTATGCCCGTAACCACGCTCCAAGGGTTCGATGACGACCTTGGCGCGGGTATCGGTAAGGCGTTCGATCTGCGGACCGCGAGGACGCAGAACCTGGTTGGCGGTAACCGTCATGTTGCGGGTTCTCCTGCGAACCTCCGGTGTGACCCGGAGGTTCTCCAATGTGAATTACTTCGAATACAACTCGACGATCAGCGCTTCGTTGATATCCGCAGGCAGGTCCGAACGATCCGGCACGGCCTTGAAGATGCCGGCGAACTTGCCGGAATCAACTTCAACCCACGACGGACGCAGGTCATGCGTGGCAGACACGGTCAGGGCTTCCTGAACGCGCAGCTGCTTGGCAGCCTTCTCGGACAGAGCGACGGCGTCGCCAGCCTTGACCTGGTACGAAGCCAGGTTGACCGACTTGCCGTTCACGGTGACGCCGCGGTGCGAGACCAGCTGACGGGCAGCCGGACGGGTCACAGCGAAGCCCATGCGATAGACGACGTTGTCCAGACGGGTTTCCAACAACTGCAGCAGGTTCTCGCCGGTGTTGCCCTTCTTGGTCGAGGCCTTCTTGTAGTAGTTGCGGAACTGACGCTCCAGCAGACCGTAGATACGCTTGACCTTCTGCTTTTCGCGCAGCTGGGTAGCGTAGTCGGACAGCTTGCCCTTACGGGCAGTGGCGCCGTGCTGGCCGGGCTTCTGCTCCAGCTTGCACTTGGAGTCCAGCGCACGGGCCGGGCTCTTGAGGGAAAGGTCGGCGCCTTCGCGGCGGGCGAGCTTACAGGTAGGACCGATATAACGAGCCATTTCTTATCGCTCCTTTAGACGCGACGCTTCTTCGGCGGACGGCACCCGTTGTGCGGGATTGGCGTCACGTCGATGATGTTGGTGATCTTGTAGCCCACGTTGTTCAGCGAGCGCACGGCCGACTCACGACCCGGACCCGGGCCCTTGATGCGGACTTCCAGGGACTTGACGCCGTAGTCGAGCGCGGCACGGCCGGCCTTCTCGGCAGCCACCTGGGCAGCGAACGGGGTGGACTTACGCGAACCGCGGAAGCCAGCGCCACCGGAGGTCGCCCACGACAGAGCGTTGCCCTGACGGTCGGTGATGGTCACGATGGTGTTGTTGAAAGAAGCATGGACGTGGGCGACGCCGTCAGTGACGACGCGCTTGATCTTCTTCTTGGTCTTAGCGACGGGCTTAGCCATTTCTTAGGTCCCTTACTTCCTGATCGCCTTGCGCGGGCCCTTGCGGGTGCGGGCGTTGGTACGGGTGCGCTGGCCACGAAGCGGCAGACCGCGACGGTGACGCAGACCGCGGTAGCAGCCCAGGTCCATCAGGCGCTTGATCGCGATACCGATTTCACGGCGCAGATCGCCTTCCACGATGTACTTGCCGACTTCGAGACGCAGACGCTCGATTTCCGGCTCCGACAGATCGCGGATCTTGGTGGTCGAGGTCACGCCTGCGGCGTCGCAGACCTTCTTCGAACGGGTACGGCCGATGCCGTAAATGCTTTGCAACCCGACCCAGACGTGCTTCTGGGCTGGCAGGTTGACGCCTGCAATACGCGCCATGACGCGGTTCTCCAGCTGAGTGATGGCCGACAGCGCACCATGGGCGCGCCAATCCGGCAGGATGGATCAAAAAAGTGAACTAGCGATTCTATCAAGGTCTCGGTTTACTGGGAAGCCCGTGGAACCTTGAGGTTCCATGGACCCGGCGTGGGGAGTGTGCCCATGCTCCGGCGCCGGATGTCGTTGACTGCAGAGGTTGCCCTCGCCGCCGCCCGCGCTACTCCCGCGCGGGACCACCACATCACACCCCCACCCGAAACCGCTGCAGGGGCCGCCCTTCGATTTGGAAGGCCAGTCCGGGAACCGGAGGGCCTTCACAACAAGAAGACTAGTGTAACAGGTCAATCAGCCGCGGGCAAAACCGCCGCGGTTGCCGCCCTTCAGGTTGGCCTTCTTCAACAGGCTCTCATACTGGTGCGACATCAGGTGCGCCTGGATCTGGGCGATGAAGTCCATCACCACCACCACGACGATCAGCAGCGAGGTGCCGCCGAAGTAGAACGAGGCGCCCAGCTGGGTGCGCAGGATTTCCGGCAGCAGGCAGACGATCACCAGGTACAGCGAACCGGCAGCCGTCAGGCGGGTCAGCACGGCATCCACGTAGTCGGCGGTGGCCTTGCCCGGACGGATGCCCGGAATCAGCGCGCCCGACTTCTTCAGGTTGTCGGCGGTTTCCTGCGAGTTGAACACCAGCGCGGTGTAGAAGAACGCAAAGCCACTGATCAGCGCAGCGAACACGATCATGTGCAGCGGCTCGCCCGGGCCGAGGGCGTTGGCGACCTTCTGCAGCCACGTGGCCGAGCTGGCCTGGCCGGACCACATCGCCAGCGTCGTCGGGAACGCCAGGATGCTCGAGGCGAAGATGGCCGGGATCACGCCCGCCATGTTCAGCTTCAGCGGCAGGAACGAGGTCTGGTTCATGTACGCGTTGCGGCCACCCTGGCGACGTGCGTAGTTCACCGTGATGCGGCGTTGGCCCCGCTCGACGAACACCACGAAGTAGGTGAAGGCCAGCACCACCAGCACGATCAGCAGCAGGGCGATGAAGCTCATGTTGCCGTCGCGGTAGGCTTCCACGGTGTGGATGACCGCGCCCGGCAGGCCGGCCACGATGCCGGCGAAGATGATCAGCGAGACACCGTTGCCGATGCCGCGCTCGGTGACCTGCTCACCGACCCACATCAGGAAGATGGTACCGGCGGTCAGCGCGACGATGGCGGTGAGCACGAAGCCCATGCCCGGTGCGTAGACGACCGGGGCACCGCCCGGGGAGACCTGGTTCTGCAGCGCCAGCGCGATGCTGCCGCCCTGCACCACCGCCAGCAACACGGCGCCGATGCGGGAATATTGGGTGATCTTGCGACGACCCGATTCACCTTCCTTCTGCATCGATTTCAATGCCGGGAAGATGTGGACCGCCAGCTGCATCACGATGGATGCCGAGATGTACGGCATCACGTTCAGCGCGAAAATGCTGAAACGGTGCAGGGCGCCGCCCGAGAACATGTTGAACATGTCCACGATGCCGCCGCCCTGCGCCTGCATGAGCGCAAGCATGGCATCGGGATTGACGCCAGGCACCGGCACATAACAGCCGATGCGGTAGACGATCAATGCCCCGATGACGAACAGCAGGCGCTGGCGGAGTTCCGTGAACTTGCCGAGCCCGCCGCCGAGGTTACCAATGCCAGCTTGCGCCATGTCTTACTCCTGTACGCTGCCGCCGGCAGCTTCGATCGCGGCCTTGGCACTGGCCGTTGCAGCGACGCCCTTCAGGGTGAAGGCCTTGGTCAGGTCACCCTTCATGACGATCTTGGCACGCTTGGCGGTGCTCGGGACCAGCTTGGCAGCGCGCAGCGCGGCAAAGTCGATCTCGCCGGCTTCCAGGCGTTCCAGCTGGTAGGACAGCACTTCAGCGGTGTCCTTGGCGATCTTGGAACGGAAACCGACCTTCGGCAGACGACGCTGCATGGGGGTCTGGCCGCCTTCGAAGCCTGCCTTGATCTTGCCGCCACCCTTACGGGCGAACGAACCCTTGTGGCCGCGGCCGCAGGTCTTGCCCAGGCCGGAGCCGATACCACGACCGACGCGGGTGCGCTCTTTACGAGCGCCCGGTGCCGGGCTCAATTCATTCAGATGCATGGTCATTGGATTATTCCTCAACCTTGACGAGGTAGTGGACCTTGTTGATCAGGCCGCGAACCTGCGGGCTGTCCTTCAGTTCACGCACATCGTTGAGCTTGTTCAGGCCCAGGGCACGCACCGACAGGCGGTGACGCGACTGGGTGCCACGCAGGCCAGCCACCAGGCGGACCTTGACGGTCTTGACGGTTTCATTAGCCATGGTTGAGATCCTCCACCTTCTTGCCGCGCTTGGCCGCGATGCGGACCGGCGACTGCATTTCGGTCAGACCCTTCAGCGTGGCGCGAACCAGGTTGATCGGGTTACGCGAACCGACGGCCTTGGCCAGCACGTTCTTGACGCCAACGGCTTCCAGGACGGCGCGCATGGCACCACCGGCAATCACACCGGTACCTTCGGAGGCCGGCATCATGAACACGCGGGCTGCGCCGTGGCCGGACTTCACCGGGTGCCACAGGGTGCCGTTGTTCAGATCGACGGTGGCCAGGTTCTTGCGAGCCTGTTCCATCGACTTCTGGATCGCGACCGGCACTTCACGCGCCTTGCCGTAACCGAAGCCGACCTTGCCTGCGCCGTCACCGACCACGGTCAGTGCGGTGAAGGTGAACTGGCGGCCGCCCTTGACGGTCTTACTGACGCGGTTGACCGCGACCAGCTTTTCGATCATGCCGTCGTCGACTTTCTCTTCGCGGCGATCGCGATCGCGACCCCGCTGCTGACGTTCTTCTGCCATGTTGATTCCTTGATTGATTGAGTATGTACGGCTCAGGGCCGCTTATAGCTGTGAGATGGAGCGGTGATTCGAGCGCCCCTGCAGAAGAAGGACGTCGCCCGGCGCAACCCGCGCCGGCAGGCAGGCGGAAGCGGGGACCAGCCCCGCTTCCTTATCCCTTAGAACTGCAGGCCGCCTTCGCGGGCTGCATCAGCCAGTGCCTTGATGCGGCCGTGGTAGCGGTAGCCCGAGCGGTCGAAAGCGACCTTCTCGATGCCCGCAGCCTTGGCGCGCTCGGCGACCAGCTTGCCAACCTTGGCGGCGGCGTCGCTGTTCTTGCCGTTCTTCAGGCCTTCCTTGACGTCGGCCTGGGTGGTGTTGGCAGCTGCCAGCACCTTGGAGCCGTCGGCGGTGAAGACCTGGGCGTACAGGTGCTGACCGGTGCGCAGCACCGACAGACGCGGCACGCCGAGCACACGGATGTGGGCACGGGTCGACTTGGCACGACGCAGACGAGCGATGTTCTTGTTCATGATCTTTTTCCTTGAAAGCTGAGGGCGTGAGTTACGCCTTCTTGGCTTCCTTACGAATGATGACTTCGCCGGCGTACTTCACACCCTTGCCCTTGTAGGGCTCCGGCGGACGGAAGCCACGGATCTTGGCGGCAACTTCGCCAACGCGCTGCTTGTCGGTGCCCTGGACCAGCACTTCGGTCTGGGTCGGGGTCGAAATGGTGATGCCTTCCGGCGCCACGAACAGGACCGGATGCGAGAACCCGAGCGACAGGTTCAGGTCCTTGCCCTGCATGGCGGCACGGTAACCGACGCCGACCAGCTCGAGCTTGCGCTCGAAGCCTTCGGTCACGCCGTGGACCATGTTGGCCAGGATGGCGCGCACGGTGCCGGTGAGGGCGACCAGCGAGGCATCGTTGGCGGCCAGGGTGGCAACGCCGTTGTCGACAGTGATTTCAACGCCAGCAACCTTGGCAAGCGACAGGGTGCCCTTCGGGCCCTTCACGCTGACGGATTCCGGCTGGATGTTCAGTTCAACGCCCTTGGGCAGGTTGACTGGCTTCTTGGCTACGCGGGACATAGTTGTTTCCTTCTCGCCTTAGGCCACGAAGCACAGGACTTCGCCGCCGACGCCCAACTGGCGCGCCTGCGCATCAGTCATGATGCCCTTGGAGGTGGAGATGATGGAGATACCCAGGCCGTTGAGGACCTTCGGCAGCTCGGACTTGCCACGGTACTGGCGCAGACCCGAACGCGAGAAGCGCTTCAGGGTCTCGATGACCGGCTTGCCTTCGAAATACTTCAGGACGATTTCAAGCTCGGCCTTGTTGTTCTCGATCTTGGTCACGCGCAGATCGGTGATGTAGCCTTCGGCCTTCAACACCTCTGCGATTGCCACCTTGATCTTGGACGACGGTGCTTTCACCGTCTGCTTGCCAACCGCGGCCGCATTCTTGATGCGTACCAGCAGGTCGGCGATGGGATCAGTCATGCTCATAGTCGATACCTTTGAGTGCACCGATATCCGCTTTCGCGAAAATCTTGTGTCTACCTGGGATGGGCCAGGGCCCTTGTTGCCTGTTCAGCGGACCAACGGCCCGCTCTACGCCAGCCCCCGTGACGGAGCAAGACGCGGGAGTATACGGCAAAAAGAGCCCGACTTGCGTCGGGCTCCCTTAATCCGGGATCAGGGCCGGAAAACCGACCCTCTCCCCTGCCCCGTGCCGTGAAGGCGCGAGGCAGTGGAAGGGACGAATCCCTTACCAGCTGGCCTTGCGCAGGCCAGGCACGTCGCCACGCATGGTGGCTTCACGCAGCTTGTTACGGCCCAGGCCGAACTTGCTGTACACGCCACGCGGGCGGCCCGAGAGCTCGCAACGGTTGCGGTGACGGCTCGGCGACGAGTCGCGCGGCAGCTTCTGCAGCTTGATGACGGCCTCGGCCTTTTCGTCGTACGACGCGGTCGTGCTGGAGATGATCTTCTTCAGCTCTTCACGCTTGCCGGCGTACTTGACGGCCAGCTTCGCACGCTTGAGGTCGCGGTTGACCATGGAGGTCTTTGCCATTTCGGATTCCTCGACGTATCAGTTACGGAACGGGAACTTGAACGCTGCGAGCAGCGCCTTCGCTTCCGCATCGGTCTTGGCGGTGGTGGTGATGGCGATATCCATGCCACGGATCGCGTCGACAGCGTCGAAGTCGATTTCCGGGAAGATGATCTGTTCCTTCACACCCATGTTGAAGTTGCCGCGACCGTCGAAGGAACGACCCGAGACACCACGGAAGTCGCGCACGCGCGGCAACGAGATGTTGATCAGACGGTCCATGAACTCGTACATCTTTTCACGACGCAGCGTGGTCTTGCAGCCGATCGGCCAACCATCGCGGATCTTGAACGATGCCACCGAGACGCGGGACTTGGTCACGATCGGCTTCTGACCGGAGACCTTGGCCATATCGGCGACGGCATTTTCCAGGATCTTCTTGTTCGTGGCTGCTTCGCCGACACCCATGTTCAGGGTGACCTTGACCAGCTTCGGAACCTGCATCGGATTGGTGTAGCCGAACTGCTTCATCAGCGCCGGCACCACTTCTTCCTTGTAAAACTTTTCGAGACGGGAATTCATCAGCTCATTCCTCAGGCGTCGAGCGCCTCACCGCTGGAGCGGAACACACGCAGTTTGCGTCCATCCTCCAGCACCTTGAAGCCAACGCGCTCGCCCTTGCCCGAAGCCGGGTTCAGCACATTCACGTTGGAGATATGGATCGACGCTTCACGCTCGACCACGCCGCCGGCAACGCCTGCCTGCGGGTTCGGCTTGGTGTGGCGCTTGACGATGTTCACGTTGGCGACGATCACACGATCGCCGTCGACGCGGACGACTTCGCCCTGCTTGCCCTTGTCCTTGCCGGTGTTGACGACGACCTGGTCGCCCTTCTTGATACGGTTAGCCATGATTATCTCCTGGCGCTCACAGAACTTCGGGAGCGAGCGAGACGATCTTCATGAACTTCTCGGAACGAAGTTCACGGGTCACCGGTCCGAAGATGCGGGTGCCGATCGGCTCTTGCTTGTTGTTGAGCAGGACCGCGGCGTTGCCGTCGAAACGGATCAGCGAGCCATCGGCGCGACGCACACCCTTGCGGGTACGCACCACGACGGCGTCATACACTTCACCCTTCTTGACTTTGCCGCGCGGGATTGCGTCCTTCACGGTGACCTTGATGATGTCGCCGATGTGGGCATAACGGCGCTTGGAACCACCCAGCACCTTGATGCACATCAGTTCCTTGGCACCGGAGTTGTCCGCGGCGTCGAGGTAGCTCTGCATCTGGATCATGATTCAGATCTCCTTATTCAGCCGCACGCGTGATGACTTCCACCACGCGCCAGTTCTTGGTCTTGGACATCGGAGCAATCTCGGCCACGCGCACGACATCACCTTCGTTGCAGGTGTTGTCGGCGTCGTGTGCGTGCAGCTTGGTCGAACGCTTGATGTACTTGCCGTACAGGGCGTGCTTGACCAGGCGCTCCACCAACACGGTGACCGTCTTGTCCATCTTGTTGCTGACGACACGGCCTTCGACCGTGCGCAGCGTCTTGCTGTCGTTGTTATCGCTCATCGCGGCCATCCTTACTTGGTGCTGCCGAGCAGGGTCTTGACGCGAGCGATCTCGCGACGAACCCGGCGGGTTTCGTGGGTCTTCGGCAGCTGGCCAGTGACCTGCTGCATACGGAGCGAGAACTGCTCCTTACGCAGGTCGATCAGGTGGCTCTTCAGGTCGTCAGCCGACTTTTCGCGAAGTTGTTTGATATCCATCAGAGCACCGTCCGGGTCACGAAAGTGGTGGTCACGGAGAGCTTGGCGGCAGCCAGGCGGAACGCCTCACGTGCCACGTCTTCTGCGACGCCTTCGATTTCATAGATCATGCGGCCGGGCTGGATCTGGGCTACCCAGTACTCCACGTTGCCCTTACCAGAACCCATTCGGACTTCGATGGGCTTCTTGGTGATCGGCTTGTCGGGGAACACTCGGATCCACATCTTGCCGCCGCGCTTGACGTAGCGGCTGATCGAGCGGCGGGCCGCTTCGATCTGACGCGCGGTCAGCTGACCATGAGCGGTTGCCTTCAGGCCGTACTCGCCGAAGCTGACGGCGTTGCCGCTCCAGCTCAGACCATCGTTACGGCCCTTGTGTACCTTGCGGTATTTGGTTCGCTTGGGTTGCAACATTGTCGTTACCTCGCTTCACGAGCCGGGCGCGACGGACGGTCACCGCGGTCGCCGCGATCGTTACGATCGTTGCGCGGGGAGTCGTCCTGCTTTTCCTGGCCAACCTGGGAGAAATCGAAGACTTCGCCCTTGTAGATCCAGACCTTGATGCCGATGATGCCGTAGGTCGTCTTGGCTTCAGCGAAGCCATAGTCGATGTCGGCACGCAGCGTATGCAGCGGCACGCGGCCTTCGCGGTACCACTCCGAACGGGCGATTTCTGCGCCGTTCAAGCGGCCACCGACGTTGACCTTGATGCCCAGGGCACCGAGGCGCATCGCGTTGCCGACCGAGCGCTTCATTGCGCGGCGGAACATGATGCGACGCTCCAGCTGCTGCGCGATCGACTCGGCAACCAGCTGTGCGTCCAGCTCGGGTTTACGCACTTCGGTGACGTTGATGTGCGCCGGGACGCCCATCATTTCGCTCACTTCCTTGCGCAGCTTCTCGATGTCCTCACCGCGCTTGCCGATCACCACGCCCGGACGGGCGGTGTGGATCGTCACGCGAGCGGTCTTTGCCGGACGCTCGATCAGGATCTTGCTGATGCCGGCCTGCGCAAGCTTCTTGCGCAGCATGTCCCGCACCTTCAGGTCGGCTGCCAGATAACCAGCGAACTCGGCCTTGTTGGCGTACCACTTGGAGTTCCAGTCCTTGGAAATGCCGAGGCGGATACCAATCGGATGAACTTTATGACCCATGGTGTTTTCCTTTCCGCTTACTTGCCGGCGCCCACAACCACAGTGATGTGGCTGGTGCGCTTGAGGATGCGGGTGCCGCGGCCTTTCGCCCGCGCCATGAAACGCTTCAGGGTCGGACCTTCATCTACCATGATGGTCTGTACCTTCAGCTCGTCGACGTCGGCGCCCTGGTTGTTCTCGGCGTTTGCAATAGCCGACTCCACCACCTTCTTGATCAGGTGGGCAGCCTTCTTGTCCGAGAACTTCAGCAGGTTGACCGCACGCTCGGCCGGCAGGCCACGCACCTGGTCAGCGACCAGGCGGGCTTTCTGCGCAGAGATGCGCGCGGAGCGCAGGATTGCTTTCGCTTCCATTGTCATCTCTCCTTACTTGCCCGACTTCTTGTCACCACCGTGACCCTTGAAGGTCCGGGTGATGGCAAATTCGCCGAGCTTGTGGCCGACCATGTTCTCGTTGACGAGCACCGGAACGTGGTTCTTACCGTTATGAACGGCGATGGTGACGCCTACCATTTCCGGCAGGATCATCGAACGGCGCGACCAGGTCTTGATCGGCTTCTTGCTACCCGCAGCGGCTTCCACCTTCTTGATGAGGTGGTGATCGACAAACGGGCCCTTCTTGAGTGAACGTGCCATGGTCGATTAGCCCCTACGATCGCGGACGATGAATTGCTGGGTGCGCTTGTTATGGCGCGTCTTGTAACCCTTGGTCGGGACACCCCACGGGGTGACCGGATGCGGGTTGCCCTGGCCGGCCTTCGCCTCACCACCACCGTGCGGATGGTCAACCGGGTTCATGGCAGCACCACGAACGGTCGGGCGGACACCACGCCAGCGCTTGGCGCCAGCCTTGCCCAGCTTTTCCAGGTTGTGTTCGTCGTTACCGACTTCACCGATGGTGGCGCGGCACTCGACCGGCACCTTGCGCATTTCACCCGAGCGCAGGCGCAGGGTGGCGTAGATGCCTTCACGAGCGACGAGCTGCACGGCAGCGCCGGCGGCACGCGCGATCTGTGCACCCTTGCCCGGCTTCAGTTCGATGCCGTGGACAGTGGTACCGACCGGGATGTTGCGCAGCGGCAGGGTGTTGCCGGTCTTGATCGGCGCATCCGAACCCGCGATCACCTGGTCACCGGCCTTCAGGCCCTTCGGTGCGATGATGTAGCGGCGCTCGCCGTCGACGTAGCACAGCAGGGCGATATGGGCGGTGCGGTTCGGATCGTATTCGATGCGTTCCACGCGCGCCGGAATACCTTCCTTGTTGCGCTTGAAGTCGATGACACGGTAGTGCTGCTTGTGACCACCACCCACGTGACGGGTGGTGATGCGGCCGTGGTGGTTACGACCACCAGACTTGCTCTGCGGCTCCAGCAGCGCGGCATGCGGCGCGCCCTTGTGCAGATCGGGCGTGACCACGCGCACGGCCGAACGACGGCCGGGAGAAGTGGGTTTGAATTTCATCAATGGCATGGGATGTACCTCAGGCCTTGGCCGTTACATCGATGGACTGGCCATCGGCGAGACGCACGTACGCCTTGCGCCAATCGCCGCGGCGGCCGGTGCGGTTACGGAAGGACTTGTTCTTGCCCTTCACGTTCAGCACGTTGACCGACTCGACCTTGACGTCGAACAGCTGCTCGACCGCGGCCTTTACATCGGCCTTGGTGGCTTCGTTCGAAACTTCGAAGACATACTGGTTGGAATGTTCCTGCAGGCGCGCGGTCTTTTCGGAGACTCGCGGAGCGCGCAGCACGCTGAAGACTTTTTCGTTGCTGCTCATGCCAGCCACTCCTCGACCTTCTTGACCGCATCAGCGGTGATGACGACCGTGTCGGCACCGACCAGCGACACCGGGTCCAGGCCCTGCACGTCACGCACTTCCACGTAGGGAATGTTGCGGGCCGACAGGTACAGGTGCTCGGAAGCATCTTCGGTGACGATCAGCGGACGCTTGCCCACTTCCAGGCCGGCCAGCTTGGCGATCAACGACTTGGTGTTGGTCGCTTCGACATCGAAGGACTCCACGATCGTCAGACGGCCCTGGCGGTTCAGCTCGGACAGGATCGCGCACATGGCGGCACGGTACTGCTTACGGTTGACCTTCTGCTCGAAGCTGCGCGGCTTGGCCGCGAAGGTGACACCGCCGCCGATGAAGATCGGAGCCGTCAGTGCGCCATGACGCGCGCCGCCGCCCTTCTGCTTCTTCGACTTCTTGGTGGTACCAGCCACTTCAGAGCGAGTCTTCTGTGCCTTGGTGCCGGCGCGACCGGCGTTGCGGTAAGCAACGACGACCTGGTGAACCAGATCTTCGCTGAAATCGCGACCGAACACGGCATCGGAGACCGAGACCTTGTTGTTGCTACCCGTGATAACGAGTTCCATCGTCATCTCTCCTTATGCCTTGCTAGCCGGACGAACGATCACGTCACCACCCGCTGCGCCCGGAACGGCACCACGGATCGCGATCAGACCACGCTCGACATCGACCTTCACCACTTCCAGGTTCTGGGTGCTCTGCTGCACCGAACCCATGTGGCCGGACATCTTCTTACCCGGGAAAACGCGACCCGGGGTCTGGCGCTGGCCCAAGGAACCCGGCGCGCGATGCGACAGCGAGTTACCGTGGGTTGCATCGCCCATACGGAAGTTGTAGCGCTTGATGGTGCCCTGGAAGCCCTTACCCTTGGTGACACCCTGGACGTCGACCTTCTGGCCAACTTCAAAGATGTCCGCCTTGACTTCGCCGCCGACGGCGAAATCGCCGAGCTGCGCGTCTTCAACGCGGAATTCCCACAGGCCACGGCCCGCGTCGACCTTCGCCTTGGCGAAGTGACCGGCTTCCGGCTTGTTGACCAGGGCAGCGCGACGCGCGCCGACGGTCACCTGCACGGCGCTGTAGCCGTCAGCTTCGACGGTCTTGATCTGCGCGATGCGGTTCGGGGTGGCTTCAATCAGGGTTACCGGGATGGCCTGGCCATCTTCGGTGAACACGCGGCTCATGCCAGCCTTGCGGCCCACGAAGCCCAACGAATATTTCTTCGTCATGGTCGTAGTCCTCAGGTCAGCTTGATCTGAACGTCGACGCCGGCAGCCAGTTCGAGCTTCATCAGCGCGTCCACGGTCTTGTCGTTCGGGTCAACGATATCGAGCACGCGCTTGTGCGTGCGGGTCTCGTACTGGTCACGCGCGTCTTTGTCGACGTGCGGGGAGACGAGAATGGTGTAACGCTCGATCTTGGTCGGCAGGGGGATCGGGCCACGCACTTGCGCGCCGGTCCGCTTTGCCGTTTCTACGATCTCGCTGGCCGAACGGTCGATCAAACGATGATCGAACGCCTTCAGCCGAATCCGGATCTTTTGGTCCGCCATGACGGTGGGTTCCTTCGTTAAAAGAGCGACGGACAAGGCCTCTGGGTTGCCTTGTCCCATGAATATCCTGAATGCAGACGCCGCACATTCCTGCGCGGCGACAAGATCTTTCCGTAGACCTCAAAAATCGAGGCAGACCGGTTTCCCGATCTGCCCAGACAAAAAGTATAGCGCGCATACAAGTTGGCAGTCAACAGGGTCACTGTTGACAAAGCCTGAATGGCGCGACCCTTCCTGGTCTGGGGAACACGAGGAGCATCCTGCGCCTCTTTTCCCATTTAATTACGCCCCGATGCCCTACCCAGGCAACATCGGGGCGCAGATTCTAGCAGATTACTCGAGGATCTTGGAGACCACGCCGGCGCCGACGGTACGACCGCCTTCACGGATGGCGAAGCGCAGACCTTCGTCCATTGCCACCGGGTTGATCAGGGTGACAACCATCTTCACGTTGTCGCCCGGCATCACCATTTCCACACCTTCCGGCAGTTCGCAAGCGCCGGTGATGTCGGTGGTACGGAAGTAGAACTGCGGACGGTAGCCCTTGAAGAACGGGGTGTGGCGGCCGCCTTCATCCTTGGACAGGACGTAGACTTCGGCGTCGAACTTGGTGTGCGGCTTGATCGAACCCGGCTTGGCCAGGACCTGGCCACGCTCGACGTCGTCACGCTTGGTGCCGCGCAGCAGCAGACCGGCGTTGTCACCTGCCTGACCCTGATCCAGCAGCTTGCGGAACATTTCCACGCCGGTCACGGTGGTCTTCTGGACCGGACGGATACCGACGATTTCGATTTCTTCGCCGACCTTGATCACGCCGCGCTCGATACGACCGGTCACCACGGTGCCGCGGCCCGAGATCGAGAACACGTCTTCCACCGGCATCAGGAAGGGCTTGTCGACGTCACGCTCCGGGGTCGGGATCCAGCTGTCGAGAGCTTCGACCAGCTTGATCACGGCCGGCACGCCGATCTCGCTCTGGTCGCCTTCCAGCGCCAGGCGGGCCGAACCCGAGATGATCGGGGTGTCGTCGCCCGGGAAGTCGTACTTGCTCAGCAGCTCGCGGACTTCCATTTCAACCAGTTCCAGCAGCTCGGCGTCATCGACCATGTCTGCCTTGTTCAGGAAGACGACGATGTACGGCACGCCGACCTGACGCGACAGCAGGATGTGCTCGCGGGTCTGCGGCATCGGGCCGTCAGCAGCGGAGCAGACCAGGATCGCGCCGTCCATCTGGGCAGCACCGGTGATCATGTTCTTGACGTAGTCAGCATGGCCCGGGCAATCGACGTGGGCGTAGTGACGAACGGTGGATTCGTATTCGACGTGCGCGGTCGAGATCGTGATGCCACGTGCCTTTTCTTCCGGCGCGGCGTCGATCGCGGAGTAATCCTTGAATTCGCCACCGAAGCGCTCGGCACCGATCTTGGTCAGTGCAGCGGTCAGCGTGGTCTTGCCGTGATCGACGTGACCGATGGTGCCGACGTTGACGTGCGGCTTGGTGCGCTCGAACTTACCCTTTGCCATTGTTGTATACCTTGGATATCAGAAAAGAATGAGGTGGAGTCCTGAGCTTATGCTCAGGACTTCTTGACCACGGCTTCGGCGATGTTCGACGGAGCCGGCTCGTAATGGTCGAATTCCATCGTGAACGTTGCACGACCCTGGGTCTGCGAACGCAGCGAGGTCGCGTAGCCGAACATTTCACCCAGCGGAATCATCGCATTGATGATTTCAGCCGAACCGTCACCGGTCACGCTCGAACCCTGCAGCATGCCGCGACGACGGCTCACGTCGCCCATCACGTCACCCTGGTAATCGCTCGGGGTCACGATCTCGACCTTCATGATCGGCTCCAGCAGGACCGGCTTGGCCTTGGAGAAGCCCTGCTTGAAGGCCATCGAGGCGGCCAGCTTGAACGCCATTTCCGAGGAGTCGACGTCGTGGTACGAGCCGAACACCAGCTTGACCTTGACGTCCACGACCGGGAAGCCCGCCAGCGGACCGCTGGTGATGGTTTCGCGCAGACCCTTTTCGATCGACGGAATGAATTCCTTCGGAATCACGCCACCGGTGATGTCGTTGATGAACAGGAAGTCGTCCTTGATCAGCGGCCCGATCTTCGGGTCGGCACGATCTTCGGCGGTGATCGGCGACAGCTCGATCACGACGTGACCGTACTGACCCTTACCACCGGACTGCTTGGCGTGCTTGTAGTCCGACTTGACGTCCGCGGCCTGGATGGTTTCGCGGTAGGCCACCTGCGGCTTGCCGACGTTGGCTTCAACGTTGAACTCGCGCTTCATGCGGTCCACGATGATGTCCAGGTGCAGCTCGCCCATGCCCGAGATGATGGTCTGGCCGGATTCTTCGTCGGTCTTGACGCGGAACGACGGATCTTCCTGCGCCAGACGGCCCAGGGCCAAACCCATCTTTTCCTGGTCGGACTTGGTCTTCGGTTCGACGGCCATCGAGATCACCGGCTCCGGGAACACCATGCGCTCCAGGATGATCGGGTGGTCCTGCGAGCACAGGGTGTCGCCGGTGGTGGTGTCCTTCAGACCCACCGCCGCGGCGATGTCACCGGCCAGCACTTCCTTGATTTCTTCGCGATCGTTGGAGTGCATCTGCAGGATGCGGCCGATGCGCTCCTTCTTGCCCTTCACCGAGTTCAGCAGCTGGTCGCCGGCGTTCAGCGTGCCCGAGTAGACACGGAAGAAGGTCAGCGCGCCGACGAACGGGTCGGTGATGATCTTGAAGGCCAGGGCCGAGAACGGCGCCTTGTCATCGGACTTGCGGCTCAGCGCAACGGTTTCATCGTCGACGTCGGTACCGGTCACGTCCGGCACGTCGATCGGCGACGGCAGCAGCTGCACCACGCCGTCCAGCATGGCCTGCACGCCCTTGTTCTTGAACGCCGAGCCGCAGTACATCGGCACGATGTCGGTGGCCAGGGTGCGCACGCGCAGGGCTTCGACGATTTCGGCCTCGGTCAGCTCTTCGCCGCCCAGGTACTTTTCCATCAGCTCTTCGCTGGCTTCAGCCGCAGCTTCGATCATGTAGGTGCGGGCCTCTTCGGCCTCCGCCTGCATGTCCGCCGGGATCTCCAGGTACTCGAACTTCATGCCCTGCGAGGCTTCATCCCAATGGATGGCCTTCATCTTGATGAGGTCGACCACGCCCTTGAAGTTGTCTTCCGCGCCGATCGGCAGCTGCATCGGGACGGCGACAGCACCCAGCTTGGCCTTCAGCTGGCCAACGACCTTGGTGAAGTTCGCGCCGGTGCGGTCCATCTTGTTGACGAACGCGATGCGCGGCACCTTGTAACGGTTGGCCTGGCGCCACACGGTTTCCGACTGCGGCTGCACGCCACCGACGGCGCACAGCACGAAGACGGCACCGTCGAGCACGCGCAGCGAGCGCTCCACTTCGATGGTGAAGTCGACGTGCCCGGGGGTGTCGATGATGTTGAAGCGGTGCTCCGGCAGGGACTTGTCCATGCCCTTCCAGAACGCGGTGGTGGCAGCGGACTGGATCGTGATGCCACGCTCCTGCTCCTGCTCCATCCAGTCCATGGTGGCAGCGCCGTCGTGCACTTCACCGATCTTGTGGCTCTTGCCGGTGTAGAACAGGATGCGCTCGGACGTGGTGGTCTTGCCGGCATCGATGTGGGCCATGATGCCGAAATTGCGGTAACGCTCGATGGGAGTGGTGCGGGCCACGGGAGCCTCTCAATTTCTTGGAATTCGGATGGCCGAACGCCGCCTTTCGGCGGCCTTCGGATTGGCGCGGCACCCCAGGTGCCGCGGGGCAGCACCTAGATGGTGCTGCCGTGCCTGTTTTGCAAGGCCGTCAAACTCACCAGCGGTAGTGCGCGAAGGCCTTGTTGGCTTCGGCCATGCGGTGGGTTTCTTCGCGCTTCTTGATGGCGCCACCACGATTTTCCGAGGCGTCCAGCAGTTCGGCAGCCAGCTTCTTCGGCATGGTGTTCTCACCACGCTTGCGCGCCGAGTCGATCAGCCAACGCATCGCCAGCGCCATCTTGCGCGAGGAACGCACTTCGACCGGCACCTGGTAGGTGGCACCACCGACGCGGCGGGACTTGACTTCGACCGACGGAGCCACGTTTTCCAGAGCCTTCTGAACCAGCTCGACGGAATTCGGGTTCTTTTCGCCGATCACGTCCATGGCACCGTAGACGATCTTTTCAGCGACCGACTTCTTGCCGCTCAGCATCACCATGTTGATGAAACGAGCGATGGTTTCACTTCCGTGCTTCGGATCCGGCAGGACAGAGCGCTGCGGCGTATTACCTTTACGAGACATGTGTACTTTCCCTTAGCTCTTCGGACGCTTGGCGCCGTACTTGGAACGGCCCTGGCGACGCTTGGCAACGCCGGAGGCGTCCAGCGAGCCACGCACGGTGTGGTAACGCACACCCGGCAGATCCTTGACGCGACCGCCACGGATCAGGACCACGGAGTGCTCCTGCAGGTTGTGGCCTTCGCCGCCGATGTAGCTAATCACTTCTTCCTGGTTGGTCAGGCGAACCTTGGCAACCTTGCGAAGCGCCGAGTTCGGCTTCTTCGGAGTGGTGGTGTACACGCGCGTGCAGACGCCACGGCGCTGGGGGCACTTATCGAGGGCCGGGGAGGCACTCTTATAAGTGGTTGCCTGCCGCGGCTTGCGGACAAGCTGATTGATCGTCGCCATCAGTATGTTCTTCTGAGAGAGGCCAATGAAAAGACTGGCCATGAATGCGGAAATGTGCGAGCAGGCGAAAGACCGGCCTGCTGAGACAGACGATTGTAGCAACCCGGCGAAAACGCAGTCAAATGCGCACGCGCCAAGCCAGCCCTGATCCCGGGCCGTTACAGGGGAGCCTTTTCCATGCCCCCCGTTCAGGTTGTCAAGCCGGTCCGTTGAAAGACCGGCGGGCATCCTACCTCATCGGCAGGCGGACGGCCAGTGGCCGGTGCCTGCTGATTTGCCGGGAGGGCCACCGACCGGAGTCGGCGCCCTGCCCTGCCGCGGGCCCGGCCGGAGCCGGGCCTGCGTATTACTCGTCGCTGCCCGGCGCCTGGTCGGCGTCGGTCGATTCCACCGC
The DNA here is from genome assembly GCF_048957655.1 of Stenotrophomonas sp. AS1. Taxonomy (NCBI): domain Bacteria; kingdom Pseudomonadati; phylum Pseudomonadota; class Gammaproteobacteria; order Lysobacterales; family Lysobacteraceae; genus Stenotrophomonas; species Stenotrophomonas sp. AS1. The sequence goes on from NZ_JARVXM010000006.1 coordinate 166,994, forward strand.
CACGGCGGCCACCGGGGCCACCTCAGCCACGGCCGGCGCGCTGCCGGACAGGGTCTGCATTTCCGAGTCGGTCAGCCCGGAGGCGTTGCGACGACGGTTGGCGTGGTAAGCCAGGCCCGTACCGGCCGGGATCAGACGGCCGACGATGACGTTTTCCTTCAGGCCGCGCAGGTTGTCCGAGGTGCCGCGAACGGCCGCTTCGGTCAGCACGCGGGTGGTTTCCTGGAACGACGCCGCCGAGATGAACGATTCGGTCGCCAGCGATGCCTTGGTGATACCCAGCAGGACCGGATCGAAACGGGCCGGCAGCTCGTTGCGGGTCGCCAGGCGGGCATTTTCCTCGATGACGCGCTGGCGCTCGGCCTGCTCGCCATTCAGGAACTTGCTGGTGCCCTGGTCGGTGATCTCGACCTTGCGCAGCATCTGGCGGGTGATCACCTCGATGTGCTTGTCGTTGATCTTCACGCCCTGCAGGCGGTACACGTCCTGGATTTCCTTGACCAGGTAGGCCGCCAGCGGTTCGACACCCAGCAGACGCAGGATGTCCTGCGGGCTCGGCTCGCCGTCCACGATGGTTTCGCCCTTGGTCACGTGCTCGCCTTCGAAGACGATCACCTGACGGTACTTCGGGATCAGCTCTTCGTGTTCCGAACCATCGGTGTCCTTGATGATCAGGCGCTGCTTGCCCTTGGTGTCCTTGCCGAAGCTGATGATGCCCGAACGCTCGGCCAGGATCGCCGGATCCTTCGGCTTGCGCGCTTCGAACAGATCGGCCACGCGCGGCAGACCACCGGTGATGTCACGGGTCTTGGACGCTTCCTGCGGGATCTTGGCGACCACGTCACCCACGCCGACGGCGGCGCCGTCCTGCAGGTTGACGATCGAGCGCGGCGGCAGCAGGTACTGGGCCGGCAGATCCGTGTTCGGGATGGTCAGATCGTTGCCGTTCTTGTCCACGATGCGGACGATCGGGCGCAGATCCTTGGCCTGCGAACCACGACGCTTCGGATCGGTGATTTCACGCGATGCCAGGCCGGTCAGTTCGTCGGTCTTCTCGATGACGGTGACGCCGTCGATGAAGTCGATGAAGCGGATGAAACCGGCCACTTCCGACACGATCGGGTGGTTATGCGGGTCCCAGTTGGCCACGGTCTGGCCAGCCTTGACCGCATCGCCGTCCTTGGACGTGATGGTCGCACCGTACGGCAGCTTGTAACGCTCACGCTCACGACCGTGGGCATCGAGCACCGACATTTCACCCGAACGCGAGACCGCCACCAGCGAACCGCTGGCGTGCTCGACCGACTTCAGGTTGTTGAACTTCACCGAACCGGTCGTCTTGACGGTGATGTTGTCGACCGCAGCAGCTCGCGACGCCGCACCACCGATGTGGAACGTACGCATGGTCAGCTGGGTACCCGGCTCACCGATCGACTGCGCGGCGATGACGCCGACCGCTTCGCCGATGTTGACGATGTGGCCACGGGCCAGATCGCGACCGTAGCAGTGTGCGCAGACGCCGAACGGCGAGGCGCAGCTGATGGTCGAACGGACCTTGACCGACTGCACCGAGGCGTCTTCCAGCTTGGCCACCCACTGCTCGTCGAGCAGGGTGTTGCGGGTCACGATCGGATCTTCGTCGTTGCCCGGCAGGAACACGTCCTCGGCCACGACACGACCCAGCACGCGGTCCTTCAACGGCTCCACGACGTCGCCGCCTTCCACGATCGGGGTCATGGTCAGGCCTTCGGTGGTACCGCAATCCACTTCGGTGATGACCACGTCCTGCGCCACGTCGACCAGACGGCGGGTCAGGTAACCCGAGTTCGCCGTCTTCAGCGCGGTATCGGCCAGACCCTTACGGGCACCGTGGGTGGAGTTGAAGTACTCCTGCACGTTCAGGCCTTCACGGAAGTTCGCCTTGATGGGCGTTTCGATGATCGAGCCATCCGGACGCGCCATCAGGCCGCGCATACCGGCCAGCTGACGGATCTGCGCCTGCGAACCACGCGCACCGGAGTCGGCCATGATGTACAGCGAGTTCATCGACTTCTGGTCGATGGTCTCGCCTTCGGCATTGACCACCTTCTCGGTACCGATGGTGTCCATCATCGCCTTGGCGATGCGTTCATTGGTGCGCGACCAGATGTCGACCACCTTGTTGTAGCGCTCGCCGGCGGTGACCAGGCCCGACTGGTACTGCTCCTGGATTTCCAGCACTTCGGCTTCGGCCTCGGTGAGGATGCCGCGCTTCTCGTCCGGGATCAGCATGTCGTCGATGCCGATCGACACGCCCGCGCGGGTTGCGTAGGCGAAGCCGGTGTACATCAGCTTATCGGCGAACACGACCGTGTCCTTCAAGCCCAGCTGACGGTAGCTGGAGTTGATCAGGCGGCTGATGTTCTTCTTGGTCAGCTCGGTGTTGGCCAGCGCGAACGGCAGGCCTTCCGGCAGGATTTCAGCCAGCAGGGCGCGACCGATCGTGGTGTCCACGATCGAGGTCTTGTTCTGCTTGTTGCCTTCCTCGTCGGTCACCACTTCGGTGATGCGGACCTTGACGCGTGCGTGCAGTTCCACCACGCGGTTGTCGTAGGCGCGCTTGACTTCGGCGATGTTGGCGAAGGCCATGCCCTCGCCCTTCTTGTTCACCAGCGAGCGGGTCATGTAGTACAGACCCAGCACGACGTCCTGCGACGGCACGATGATCGGCTCGCCGTTGGCCGGCGACAGGATGTTGTTGGTGGACATCATCAGCGCACGCGCTTCCAGCTGGGCTTCCAGCGAGAGCGGCACGTGGACGGCCATCTGGTCACCGTCGAAGTCGGCGTTGAACGCGGTGCAGACCAGCGGGTGCAGCTGGATGGCCTTGCCTTCGATCAGGACCGGCTCGAAGGCCTGGATGCCCAGACGGTGCAGGGTCGGCGCACGGTTCAGCATCACCGGATGCTCGCGGATGACCTCTTCCAGGATGTCCCAGACTTCGGCTTCTTCGCGCTCGACCAGCTTCTTGGCGGCCTTGATGGTGGTGGCCAGGCCACGACGCTGCAGCTTGGCGAAGACGAACGGCTTGAACAGCTCAAGCGCCATCTTCTTCGGCAGGCCGCACTGGTGCAGGCGCAGGTACGGACCGACCACGATGACCGAACGGCCCGAGTAGTCCACGCGCTTGCCCAGCAGGTTCTGGCGGAAGCGGCCCTGCTTGCCCTTGATCATGTCGGCCAGCGACTTGAGCGGGCGCTTGTTGGTGCCGGTGATGGCACGGCCGCGACGGCCGTTGTCCAGCAGCGCATCGACCGATTCCTGCAGCATGCGCTTTTCATTGCGCACGATGATGTCCGGCGCGTTCAGCTCGAGCAGGCGGCGCAGGCGGTTGTTGCGGTTGATGACGCGGCGGTACAGATCGTTCAGATCGGAGGTCGCGAAGCGGCCACCGTCCAGCGGCACCAGCGGACGCAGGTCCGGCGGCAGCACCGGCAGCACGGTCATGACCATCCACTCCGGACGGTTGCCCGACTCGAGGAAGGCCTCGACCAGCTTGATGCGCTTGGTCAGTCGCTTGAGCTTGGTTTCCGAACCGGTGCTGGCGATTTCTTCGCGCAGGCGGGTCATTTCCGACTGCAGGTCGATGGTGCGCAGCAGTTCGTACACGGCCTCGGCGCCCATGGCGGCATCGAAGTCGTCGCCGTGTTCCTGGCGGGCCTGCAGGTACTGTTCTTCGGTCAGCAGCTGGCGGCGCTCCAGGGCGGTCAGGCCCGGCTCGGTCACCACGTAGGCTTCGAAGTACAGCACGCGCTCGATGTCACGCAGGGTCATGTCCAGCATCAGGCCGATGCGCGACGGCAGCGACTTGAGGAACCAGATGTGCGCGACCGGCGAGGCCAGGTCGATGTGACCCATGCGCTCGCGGCGCACCTTGGCCAGGGTGACTTCGGTGCCGCACTTTTCGCAGACCACGCCGCGGTGCTTCATGCGCTTGTACTTGCCGCACAGGCACTCGTAGTCCTTGACCGGTCCGAAGATGGCGGCGCAGAACAGGCCGTCACGTTCCGGCTTGAACGTACGGTAGTTGATGGTTTCCGGCTTCTTCACTTCGCCGAAGGACCACGAACGGATCAGGTCCGGCGAGGCCAGCGCGATCTTGATCGCGTCGAAGTCCAGCGTCTGACGCTGCTGGTTGAAGAGGTTGAGCAAGTCTTTCATGGTGTTTCTCCGAAAGGAGGAAATCTTGTCGATGGGGCTGTCGGTTCAGATGTGGCGGCGCGGCTGCCGGGGCAGCCGCGCCTGCGCGATCAGTTGCCGTCCAGTTCCATGTTGATGGCCAGCGAGCGGATTTCCTTCACGAGCACGTTGAAGGATTCCGGCATGCCCGCGACCATCTCGTGCTCACCGTCGACGATGTTCTTGTACATCTGGTTGCGGCCCTGCACGTCATCGGACTTCACCGTCAGCATTTCCTGCAGGGTGTAGGCCGCGCCGTAGGCTTCCAGCGCCCAGACTTCCATTTCACCGAAGCGCTGGCCACCGAACTGCGCCTTGCCGCCCAGCGGCTGCTGGGTGACGAGCGAGTACGGGCCGGTCGAACGGGCGTGCATCTTGTCGTCGACCAGGTGGTTCAGCTTCAGGTAGTGCATGTAGCCCACGGTGGTGTGGCGATCGAATGCCTCACCGGTGCGGCCGTCATACAGCTGGGTCTGGCCGCTCAGCGGCAGGTCGGCCAGGGCAAGCATGTGCTTGATCTCGGCTTCCGTCGCACCGTCGAACACCGGCGTTGCCATCGGCACGCCGTCGGTCAGGTTGGTGGCCAGGCGCAGCAGCTCCTCGTCGCTGAACTGGGTCAGGTCGACGTGGTTGGCGTGCTGGGTCTTGTCGTGGTTGTAGACGTCGTCCAGGAACTTGCGCAGGTCGTTGATCGCGGCCTGGGCTTCCAGCATGCCCTGGATCTTGCGACCCAGGCCCTTGGCGGCCCAGCCCAGATGCACTTCCAGAATCTGGCCGATGTTCATACGCGACGGCACGCCCAGCGGGTTCAGCACGATGTCCACGGTTTCGCCCGAGGCCATGTACGGCATGTCTTCGACCGGCACCACGTTGGAGACCACACCCTTGTTGCCGTGGCGGCCTGCCATCTTGTCACCCGGCTGGATGCGACGCTTCACGGCCAGGAACACCTTGACCATCTTCAGCACGCCCGGGGCCAGATCATCGCCCGCGGTGATCTTGCCGCGCTTGTCGGCGAAGCGACGCTCGAATTCCTTCTCGTGCGCCTGGATCTGCTTCTGGGCGCGTTCGATGGCTTCGGAGGCGTCCTCGTCCTTCATGCGCAGCACGAACCAGTCAGCCTTCTTCAGGCCGTCCAGGTAGGCGTCGGTAACGGTGTCGCCCTTCTTCAGGTTGGCACCGCCGTTGACCACCTTGCCCACGATCTGCGAACGCAGACGGGCGTAGATGGCGCCTTCCAGGATGCGGAACTGGTCGTCGAAGTCCTTCTTGACGCGCTTGATTTCAGACTCTTCGATCTGACGGGCGCGCTTGTCCTTCTCGATGCCATCGCGGGTGAAGACCTGCACGTCGATGACGGTGCCGTCCATGCCCGGCGGCACGCGCAGCGAGCTGTCCTTCACGTCCGAGGCCTTCTCGCCGAAGATCGCGCGCAGCAGCTTCTCTTCCGGGGTCAGCTGGCTTTCGCCCTTCGGGGTGACCTTGCCGACCATGATGTCGCCGGCGCGGACTTCGGCACCGATGTACACCACGCCGCTCTCGTCCAGGCGGTTCAGGGCCTGCTCGGAGACGTTCGGGATGTCGGCGGAGATTTCCTCCGGCCCCAGCTTGGTGTCACGCGCAACGCAGGTCAGCTCTTCGATGTGGATCGTGGTGTAGCGATCCTCTTCCACCACGCGCTCGGAAAGCAGGATGGAGTCTTCGAAGTTGTAGCCGTTCCACGGCATGAAGGCGATCAGCATGTTCTGGCCCAGGGCCAGTTCGCCGATGTCGGTGGACGGACCGTCAGCCAGCACGTCGCCACGCGCCACCACGTTGCCCACTTCCACCAGCGGACGCTGGTTGATGCAGGTGTTCTGGTTGGAGCGGGTGTACTTGATCAGGTTGTAGATATCCACGCCGGCGTCGGTCGCGTCGGTGATCTCCACTTCGTTGACCTTGACCACGATGCGGCCGGCGTCGATCTGCACGATCTCGCCGCCACGACGGGCGTTCACGGTCACACCCGAGTCACGGGCCACGGCGCGTTCGATACCGGTACCCACCAGCGGCTTCTGGGCACGCAGGGTCGGCACGGCCTGACGCTGCATGTTGGCGCCCATCAGTGCGCGGTTGGCGTCATCGTGCTCCAGGAACGGGACGAGCGCGGCAGCGATCGACACGGTCTGCATCGGCGAGACGTCCATGAAGTGGACTTCCGCCGGCGGCTTGAGCAGCGACTCACCCTGGAAGCGGCACGGCACGAACTGCTCGGTGAGCATGCTCTTGGCATCGGTCAGGGCGTTGGCCTGGGCGATGACGTACTCGTTTTCTTCGATGGCCGACAGGAATTCGATCTCGTCGGAGACCTTGCCGTCGGCAACCTTGCGGTACGGGGTCTCGAGGAAGCCGTACTGGTTGGTGCGGGCGTACACGGCCAGCGAGTTGATCAGGCCGATGTTCGGGCCTTCCGGCGTTTCGATGGTGCAGACGCGGCCGTAATGGGTCGGGTGCACGTCGCGCACTTCGAAGCCGGCGCGTTCGCGGGTCAGGCCGCCCGGGCCCAAGGCCGAGACGCGACGCTTGTGCGTCACTTCCGACAGCGGGTTGTTCTGATCCATGAACTGGGACAGCTGCGAGGAGCCGAAGAACTCCTTGATGGCCGCAGCGACCGGCTTGGCATTGATCAGTTCCTGCGGGGTCAGGCCTTCGGATTCGGCCATCGACAGGCGTTCCTTGACCGCGCGCTCGACGCGGACCAGGCCCACGCGGAACACGTTCTCGGCCATTTCACCGACCGAACGCACGCGACGGTTGCCCAGGTGATCGATGTCATCGACCACGCCGCGACCGTTGCGGATCTCGGTCAGGACCTTTATCACGTCCAGGATGTCGGAGGTGTCGGCGTGCTCGGCGACCAGGCGCTTGGACTCTTCGTCGTTGCGCTCACCGAAGTACTTGCGGTCGTACAGCACGGCTTCGCCGGTGACTTCCTTGCGGCCGACACGACGGTTGAACTTCATGCGGCCGACCGTGGACAGGTCGTAGCGCTCGAAGGTGAAGAACAGGTTGTGGAACAGGTTCTGCGCGGCGTCCTTGGTCGGCGGCTCGCCCGGACGCATCATGCGGTAGATCTCGACCAGGGCTTCGAGCTGGGTCTTGGTCGGATCGATGCGCAGGGTGTTGGACAGGTACGGGCCACGATCCAGATCGTTCACCCACAGGGTGCCCACGGCATCCACGCCGGCCTTGCGGAAGGCCTGCAGCTGCTCGTCGGTGATTTCGTCGTTGGCCTGGGCCAGCAGTTCGCCGGTGTTCGCATCGACCACGTCGTGCGACAGGATGCGGCCGACCATGTACTCGTCCGGCACGGCCAGGGCAGCGATGCCCGAGGCTTCCAGCTGCTTGACGTGGCGCGCGGTGATGCGCTTGCCCGCTTCCACGATGACCTTGTCACCGTCGGCCAGGTCGAAGTTCAGGGTCTCGCCACGCAGGCGCTCGGAGACCAGCTCCAGCTGCACGCCTTCATCGGGGTTGATGTGGAACGTGTTGATCTCGAAGAACTCGGCCAGCATCTCTTCGTTGCTGTAACCCAGCGCACGCAGCAGGATCGACACCGGCAGCTTGCGGCGACGATCGATACGGGTGAACAGGGCGTCCTTCGGGTCGAACTCGAAGTCCAGCCAGGAGCCGCGGTACGGGATGATGCGGGCGCTGTACAGCAGCTTGCCCGAGCTGTGGGTCTTGCCACGGTCGTGGTCGAAGAACACGCCCGGCGAACGGTGCAGCTGCGAGACGATCACGCGCTCGGTACCGTTCACGATGAAGGTGCCATTGTCGGTCATCAGCGGGATTTCGCCGAGATAGACTTCCTGCTCCTTCACGTACTTGATGGCCTTGGTCGACGACTCGCGGTCGTAGATCACCAGGCGCACGGTCACGCGCAGCGGCGCGCCGTAGCTCATGCCACGCTGGCGGCACTCGCGCTCGTCGAACACCGGGTCGCCGAGCTTGTAGCCGACGTATTCCAGGGCGGCATTGCCGCTGTAGCTGGAAATCGGGAACACCGACTTCAGGGCCGCATGCAGGCCGTGGTCCGTGCGCTTGGCCGGATCGACGTTTTCCTGCAGGAATTCACGGTAGGAATCGACCTGGATGGCAAGCAGGAACGGCACTTCGAGGATCGAGCGCTGCTTGCCGAAATCCTTGCGGATACGCTTCTTTTCGGTGAACGAATAAGACGTCATGAGGTATCACCTTGGCTGTGCGGATCGTGCGTCCACGACCCGAGGGGAAACTGAAATTGTCAGTTGGAAGTCGCTGGTATTGCCGGCACCAGCACGCCTTCTCCCGCTACTTCCAACTGCCAACTCGTCTGCATCCACTCCCCTGCCCGCGCGCTTGTGCGCCGCTGTGACGGGGGATGACCGCAGCCCGTGTTGGGCTCGTACTTCGGGTGTTGCGTGAAACGACCAAAGGCCGGGGGCTTACGCCCCCAGCCTTGGCTGCATCGCCGTGTTTCGATGGCGAGGCAAGGAACTGCTTACTTGACTTCGACAGTCGCGCCAGCAGCTTCCAGGTCCTTCTTGAACTTGGCAGCGTCGTCCTTCGAAGCGGCTTCCTTGATCATGCCGCCGGCTTCTGCCAGATCCTTCGCTTCCTTCAGGCCCAGGCCGGTGATGGCGCGGACAGCCTTGATGACTTCGACCTTCTTGTCGCCGGCCGACTTCAGGATGACGTCGAACTCGGTCTGCTCTTCAACAGCGGCAGCCGGGCCAGCAGCAGCAGCTGCGGCGACCGGAGCAGCGGCGGAGACGCCGAACTTCTCTTCGATGGCCTTGACCAGCTCCATCACTTCCATCAGGGACTTCTCGGCGATGGCGTCGACGATCTGTTCGTTGGTAAGGGACATTTTGATTACCTTTGGATAATTTTCTGGGTTGAGGTTCCGTTCGGAACCACGGAAACGTCGACTCAGGCGGTTTCGGCGACCGGCTCGGCAGCGTCAGCGGTTTCACCGCCATCCTGCTTGTCGGCCACGGCCTTGACGGCGCGGGCGAACATGGCAGCCGGCTCGGACAGGACGCGGGCCAGCATGGCCAGGGCCTGATCACGGGTCGGCAGCGAGGCCAGCACGTCGACATGACCGGCCGGGAACAGTTCCCCGCCGATGGCCACGACTTTTGCCTGCAGCTTGTCGTTGGTCTTGGCAAAATCCTTGATCAGGCGACCGGCTGCGCCGGGCTCCTCGAGCGAGAACGCGTACAGCAGCGGACCGACGAGTGCGTCTTTGGCGCATTCGTATTCGGTACCTTCCACTGCACGTGCCGCCAGCGTGTTCTTGACAACTTTCAAGAAAACGCCGGTTTCGCGTGCCTGCTTGCGCATCGCGGTCATCTGGGAGACCGTGGTGCCAGCGTATTCGGCTGCGATCAAGGAGTGAGCCTTGGCGGCGACGTCTGCCAGCTCGGCGACTACTTCTTGCTTCTGGGACAGATTGAGAGCCATTGCACTCCTCCAATTGAACTCCGCTTACGGCTCCTGCCGTGTGCGGTCCTGGGCGGCATCCGTCCTGGACGCCGGGAACATCAGGTGATGTTCCAAGGGTGGGCCGTTCTAGACCTGGATGGCCAACCTGGGAGAACCCAGACGTGCGTAAACCAGAAAAACTCCAGAAGGGCACCATCTACGCAGGGTGATTCCCGGGGGAATCGATTAAGCGTTCGGTACTGCGCCGGCGGCGACTCCCTGCCAATGCGAGCATCCCTGCCCGTCGCCGGTATGTACTGACCGCGCCTGCGGTCTTTGACGGCTATCTTCGCGGGGCGGACCCCACTCGGATTGCCTTCAAATATCGCGGATACCGGACCGGAGCCCGGTACCCGCTTGAAACGATTACTTCAGCGACAGCGACGACTGGTCGACAGTGACGCCCGGGCCCATCGTCGAGCTGACCGAAACCTTCTGCAGGTAGGTGCCCTTCGAGGTGGCCGGCTTGGCCTTGATCAGGTCCATCAGCAGCGCCTGCAGGTTCGACTTCAGCGCGTCTTCGGCGAAGTCGGCCTTGCCGATGGTGCAATGGATGATGCCGGCCTTGTCAGTGCGGTAACGCACCTGACCCGACTTGGCATTCTTGACGGCTTCGCCCGGGTTGGCCGAGACGGTGCCGACCTTCGGGTTCGGCATCAGGCCGCGCGGGCCGAGCACGGTGCCCAGCTTACCCACGACGCGCATGGCATCCGGGGTCGCGATAACGACGTCGTAGTTCAGATCGCCGGCCTGCATCTTCTCGGCCAGATCGTCCATGCCAACGGCTTCGGCGCCAGCGGCCAGGGCTTCGTCAGCCTTGGCACCGGCCGGGGCGAAGACGGCAACGCGCACGCTCTTGCCGGTACCGGCCGGCAGCACGGTGGAACCGCGCACCTGCTGGTCAGACTTCTTGGCGTCCACGCCCAGGCGCACAGCAACGTCGAAGGACTCGACGAACTTGGCCTTGGTAGCGGTCTTCAGGATCTTGATGGCGTCCTCGAAGGCATATGCCTTGCCCGGGACGACGGCGGCCTTGATGGCCTTCTCACGCTTGGTCTGTGCCATCTTCTTAACCCTCTACCACGAGGCCCATGGAACGGGCAGAACCGGCGATGGTGCGCACCGCGGCATCCAGATCGGCAGCCGTCAGGTCTGCTTCCTTGGTCTTGGCGATCTCTTCGAGCTGCTTGCGGGTCACCTTGCCCACCTTCTCGGTGTTCGGACGCTTGGAGCCCGACGAGATGCCTGCAGCCTTCTTGAGCAGCACGGCAGCCGGGGTGCTCTTGGTGATGAAGGTGAAGGTACGGTCCGAGTAGGCCGTGATGATGACCGGCACCGGCAGACCCGGCTCCAGCTTCTGCGTGGCGGCATTGAAGGCCTTGCAGAATTCCATGATGTTCAGGCCACGCTGACCCAGCGCAGGACCGACCGGCGGCGAGGGGTTGGCCTGACCGGCCTTCACCTGCAGCTTGATATAACCGACAACTTTCTTTGCCATGAGTATGCTCTCCGGGTGCTAGCGCCTTGCGACAACAGGCTCCCCATCGGACCGGGAATCACGCGTCCCGGCATCGCGTTTTGAATTCACGCAGAAGGCCACCTTGCGGCGGCCCTTGCTTTTTGCCAGCTTCCTGGCAGGAAGCCGCGCACTATATCAGGTTTTTTCTTCCCCTGCCGCATGGCAGAGGGTACCGGGCTGTTCAGGTTCCGGGCGGCCGCCCGGAACCCACTGCCCTCAGGCTCAGACGGCCTTTTCGACCTGGCCGAACTCGAGCTCGACCGGGGTGGCACGACCGAAGATCAGCACCGAGACGCGCAGACGGCTTTTCTCGTAGTTGACTTCCTCGACCACGCCGTTGAAATCGTTGAACGGGCCTTCGGTGACGCGGACCATCTGGCCCGGCTCGAACAGCACCTTCGGACGCGGCTTTTCGACACCTTCCTGAACGCGGTCCAGGATGGCGGCAGCTTCCTCGTCACGGATCGGCAACGGACGGTCGGCGGTGCCGCCGATGAAGCCCATCACCTTGGACGTATCCTTCACAAGGTGCCAGCTTTCGTTGTCGATGCGCGGAATGCCGTTTTCTTCGTGGGTCTCGATCTGGACCAGCACGTAACCCGGGAAGAACTTGCGCTCGGAACGGCGCTTCTGGCCGGCGCGCATTTCAACCACTTCCTCGGTCGGGACCAGGACGTCACCGAAGCGCTCCTGCATCTCGTCACGCACGATGCGATCGCGCAGAGCCTGCGCCACCGACTTTTCGAAGCCCGAATAGGCGTGAACGACGTACCAACGCTTCACTGGTTTCTCCTTATCGACCCAGGAACCACTGGGTCAATTTCTGAATCACGAAGTCAAATCCGCCCAGCAGCAGGCTGAGGATGATCACCACAACGATCACCACCCAGGTCATGCGAATGGCTTCCTGGCGCGTCGGCCAGACCACCTTGCGCAGTTCGAAACGCGATTCGGAAAGGAATTCCCGCGTGTCGCGACCCTTGCCGGTCAGCAGGAACACGCCGAGGCCGGCCACCAGGCCAACGACAACGGCCAGACCGCGAAGCGGACCGGCCCATGCACTCTGTGAGGCGTGCTCAGGAGCACCGAACCAATACCAAGCAAAAAGACCCGCCAGCACGAGGATCGCTGCGGCGGCGTACTTGACGATGTCACCTCCAGTGGAGGCGTTGTCTTTGGAATGCTCGATCTTGCTGTTCATCCGGCTCTGGCTGCTGTGGCGGCATAGCCGCTGGAAGGGAGAAGTGGCACGCCAGGAGGGACTCGAACCCCCAACCTGCGGTTTTGGAGACCGCTGCTCTGCCAATTGAGCTACTGGCGTACTGAAAAAACTTGCCTTCCCTAAGACGGCGAAGGCGGACCGAGGTTCCCGGCCCGCCACTCGCGAGACCGGCAGCGCAATGCAACCGCCGGTATAACGCTGTTACTCGAGGATCTTGGAGACCACGCCGGCGCCGACGGTACGACCGCCTTCACGGATGGCGAAGCGCAGACCTTCGTCCATTGCCACCGGGTTGATCAGGGTGACAACCATCTTCACGTTGTCGCCCGGCATCACCATTTCCACACCTTCCGGCAGTTCGCAAGCGCCGGTGATGTCGGTGGTACGGAAGTAGAACTGCGGACGGTAGCCCTTGAAGAACGGGGTGTGGCGGCCGCCTTCATCCTTGGACAGGACGTAGACTTCGGCGTCGAACTTGGTGTGCGGCTTGATCGAACCCGGCTTGGCCAGGACCTGGCCACGCTCGACGTCGTCACGCTTGGTACCGCGCAGCAGCAGACCGGCGTTGTCACCTGCCTGACCCTGGTCCAGCAGCTTGCGGAACATTTCCACGCCGGTCACGGTGGTCTTCTGGACCGGACGGATACCGACGATTTCGATTTCTTCGCCGACCTTGATCACGCCGCGCTCGATACGACCGGTCACCACGGTGCCGCGGCCCGAGATCGAGAACACGTCTTCCACCGGCATCAGGAAGGGCTTGTCGACGTCACGCTCCGGGGTCGGGATCCAGCTGTCGAGAGCTTCGACCAGCTTGATCACGGCCGGCACGCCGATCTCGCTCTGGTCGCCTTCCAGCGCCAGGCGGGCCGAACCCGAGATGATCGGGGTGTCGTCGCCCGGGAAGTCGTACTTGCTCAGCAGCTCGCGGACTTCCATTTCAACCAGTTCCAGCAGCTCGGCGTCATCGACCATGTCTGCCTTGTTCAGGAAGACGACGATGTACGGCACGCCGACCTGACGCGACAGCAGGATGTGCTCGCGGGTCTGCGGCATCGGGCCGTCAGCAGCGGAGCAGACCAGGATCGCGCCGTCCATCTGGGCAGCACCGGTGATCATGTTCTTGACGTAGTCAGCATGGCCCGGGCAATCGACGTGGGCGTAGTGACGAACGGTGGATTCGTATTCGACGTGCGCGGTCGAGATCGTGATGCCACGTGCCTTTTCTTCCGGCGCGGCGTCGATCGCGGAGTAGTCCTTGAACTCACCGCCAAAGCGCTCGGCACCGATCTTGGTCAGTGCGGCGGTCAGCGTGGTCTTGCCGTGGTCAACGTGACCGATGGTGCCGACATTGACGTGCGGCTTGGTGCGCTCGAACTTACCCTTGGCCATGGCTGCTTATCTCGAAATCGTCTGAATTGGTAGCACTTAGATGGTGCTCACGAAAGGAATCGAACCTTCGACCTCCTCCTTACCAAGGAGGTGCTCTACCGACTGAGCTACGTGAGCGAGTTTTGTATTATGGCACGAATTTGAATATATTCAAATTCATTCAATGGAGCGGGAGACGGGGATCGAACCCGCACCATCAGCTTGGAAGGCTGAGGTTCTACCATTGAACTACTCCCGCATCGGAAGCTCTTGCCACAACATGAAACTGGTGGAGGGAGGTGGATTCGAACCACCGAAGGCGTAAGCCAGCAGATTTACAGTCTGCCCCCGTTGGCCGCTTGGGTATCCCTCCTTACCACCCTGTCCCGTGGCGCCGAAGCGTTTTCGGTGTGGGGTGGAAGAGCCGTGAATTTTGGGGATAAACGGGGGTTCTGTCAACAACCTTTTTGAATTTTTTCACACGAATTTCGAATTGCCTTGCCGGGACAGGCTATTGGCCCGGTAACGGCAGGGTTTCGCTGGCGAAGATCGCCACATGCGGCACGCCATCGGCGCCGATCCAGCCGCGATACATGCCCTGCGTGTTGAACGGTGTCGCCACGCGGCCGTCGGCCGCGAGTACGATCGCACCGCCATCGCCCCCGAGCGCGGGAATGCGCTCGTTGATCACCGCGCGTCCCGCCTCCTCCGGGCCCTGCTTGAGGTAGCGCATGCGCGCGCAGATATCGTGCGCGGCCGCGGTGCGGATGTAGTACTCGCCCCAGCCCGTGCCCGATACCGCACAACCGGCATCGGCATACGTGCCGGCACCGATGATCGGCGAATCGCCGACACGTCCGTAGCGCTTGTTCGTCATGCCACCGGTGGAGGTTCCTGCAGCGAGCCTGCCGTCCTTGTCGAGTGCGACCGCACCCACCGTTCCGAAGTGGCGCGCCGTTTCCAGATCCGCATGGGCCTGGCCGCTGGCTTCTTCCTTGAGAGCCTTCTGCAGCTGCTGCCAGCGCTTGTCGGTGCGGAAGTACGACGGGTCCACCAGGGTGATGCCCTGGTCCGTGGCGAAGGCTTCGGCGCCCTGCCCGACCATCATCACGTGCGGGGAATGCTGCATCACGGCCTCGGCCAGCAGGATCGGGTTGCGCACGCGCTGCACGCCGGCCACCGCGCCGGCCTTGAGGGTGGCGCCATCCATCAGCGAGGCATCCAGTTCGTTGCGGCCATCGTGGGTGAACACCGCGCCCCTGCCTGCATTGAAGGTGGGATCGTCCTCGAGCACGGTGATCGCCGCGGTCACGGCCTCCAGCGCCGGCTTCCCGGCTGCCAGGGCGGCATGCCCCTTCACCAGGGCCTGCTGCAGGGCCGCGCGCGCCGCCTTTTCCTCGGCCGGCGATAGATCCTTGCGCTCCACGCCGGCGCCGCCATGGATGACCAGCACCGGTTCGGCGGCATGGACAAGCGGGCTCAGCAGACACAGGGACAGCAGCAATGCGCGTGGACGGGACATGGGCAACGCACTCGGATCCGGAGGTGCCCGCATCATGGCATGCGCCACGGATCACCCGCGCGCGTGACCCGCACGCGACAGCGCCCGCACGCCCCTGGCGTGCGTGGGTCTACGGGTGCACCTGCAGGCGGCCTTCCCGGATATCGGCCGTCATCCGGAAGGCAGCATCGTCCACCCGGAAGCCATCCAGATGCAGGCGGCTGCCCTCGCCCACCCCGGTCACCGGAATGGCGCGGAACTCCAGCGGGCTGCCGCCGCGCAGGCGATCGGCGGCGCGCTGCGGCATCACCAGCCAGGCGTAACCGCCGTCCCGACTGAACACCTGGCCGGTGCCGTCCGCCTCCACGCACAGCGCGGTGTCCTCGTCCACGCCCAGGCCGACCATGTCCTGCTGCCCGCTGCGCTGTGCCGCCCGGGCCACGAACACGATCAGGCGCCCGAGCCGGTCGCGCTTGCCGAAATGGGTATCGGTGACCACGTTGGCCAGGTACGGCATGGCCAGGAAATCACTGTCCAGGGTCACCGCGCTGCCCATGGGGTCGCGCAGGGCACGACGGGAGGTGACGCTGCCACCATCCAGCGCGCCATAGCTGTAGCCGCCCAGTATGGCGAGCCCGGCGCTGGTGCCGGCGATCGGCCGGCCAGCACGTACATGTGCGTTGAGTGCCTCGTTCACCGCCGTGCCTTTCCAGAAACGGATATAGCGCGACTGGTCGCCGCCGGCGATGAAGATCGCATCGGCGGCGGCGATCACGCCCAGCACCGCGGGGTCATCGGCTGCACGCCGGCTGTTGAACACCAGGGTCTGGACCGAGACCGCCCCGCCGACGTCCCGGTACAGGCGGTTCTGCAACTCATCGGCGCCGGAAGCGCGCAGGATCACCACCCGGCCATGGCCGGCGCGCCCCAGCCACCATTGGAAGGCAGCGGGCACCCACTCGCCGCCGCCCATCAGCATCATCGCCGGCTCGGTGCGGGCTGCCCGGGGGGCGCCCACCGCACCTATCTCGTAATAGCGATAGCCCGGGTCCTCCAGGCTGCGCATCCCTTGCGCGTGGCCGGGCATCGAGAGCGCTGCCAGCAGCAGCGACAGGAAGGCGTGGAGCGGCCGGAAACCCTTGTGCACGTTGACCTCCCTGAATGAAACGCGGGTGTAAGCGCTTCCACTCTTTGCCAGAGAAACTGGCAGTGGTCAACCCCGTAAAAAAGGCGTTAAATGCGCGCCGTCCATTCGCGAAATGTGAATGGGGGACAGGCCTCCCTCGAGGCCGACACTTTCTTCTCGAGAATTCTCATGCGTAAACAGGCGATGGCGTGGTCGATCCAGCTGGCGTTGATGGGTGTGGCCGCGACCGCGGGTGCCCAGACGCCCGCCCCCGGGGTGCAGCAACTGGATACGGTGCAGGTCACCGGCTCGCGCATTCCACGCGCGCAGGTAGAAGGGCCGGCGCCCGTGACCGTCATCACCGCCGAGCAGATCCAGGCCAGCGGCTTCACCAGCGTGCCCGACGTGCTGCGGTCGATGACCCAGAACGGCGGTGAGACCCAGAGCCAGCAGTCCTCCAGCGGCGCTGATTTCTCGCCCGGTGCGCAGCAGGTCGACCTGCGCGGCCTCGGCCCCAACCACACGCTGGTGCTGGTCAACGGCCGCCGCATCGCCGATTTCCCGATGCCGTTCCAGGGCCGCAGCAACTTCACCGATGTCTCCAACATCCCGATCGGGATGATCGAGCGCATCGAAGTGCTGACCGGCAGCGCCTCGGCGATCTACGGCTCGGACGCGATCGCCGGGGTGGTCAACTTCATCCTGAAGAAGCAGGTCGATGGCACCACTGTGGACATGCGCATGGGCACCACCAGCGAAGGCGGCGGTGAGTCCTTCGACATGAGCATCGCCAGCGGTTTCGATGCGGGCCGTTTCAGCGCGGTCTACAGCCTGGAACTGCAGTCGCAGACGCCGTTGTGGGCGTATGAGCGCAGCCAGCAGGATTCCACCCTCGACGCGCCCACCGAGAGCGCCCGCGCCGCGCGCCGCGCCTACCTGCGCACCGACTACAACGACGACTACCTCGATCCGGGCCAGGCCACCTGCGATGCGCTGGCCGGCCAGAACAACGGCAGCACCCGGTACGCCGAGCGTGCGCGCTACGGCTTCTACTGCGGCAGCGACCGGTCGATCGGCTACGGCACGATCCTCAGCAAGCGCCGCGGCGCCAACGGCTACGCCTCGCTGCGCTATGCCTTCGACAATGGCGCCGAATGGTTCGCCGATGTGCAGATGGGCTACCACGACCTGGCGCTGATGCGCGATGTGACCCAGTGGGGCCGCATGGCCGCCGATGGCAACGAGGACGGCTACTTCTACAACCAGGCCACCGACCAGGTGGAGTTCTGGCAGCGCCAGTTCTCCCCGGAAGAAATGGGCGGGCTCAACAACGGCATGGTGCGCAGCACGCAGAAGACCTTCAGCGTGACCACTGGCTTCAAGGGCGCGCTCGGCGCGGACTGGGAATACGAGGCCTCGTTGAGCCACTCGCAGTACCAGTCCAGCATCCGCTGGCCGCAGATCATCGCCGCCAAGGCCAATGCCCTGTTCCTGGGCGAGCAGCTGGGCGAGTACACCGATGACGATGACAACGTGTTCCCGGTGTTCAACGCCGACCCGGCGCGCCTGTACCGGCCGCTGAGCCGCAGCGAGTACGACTCGATCGCCGCACGCACCACCTATACGCCGAAGTCGCGCACCGATACCGCCGCGCTGACCCTGACCAACGGCGAGCTGTTCGAGCTGCCGGGCGGCAAGGCCGGCTTCGCGGCGACGGCCGAGTTCGGCAACCAGTCCTACGCGCTGAATCCGGACCCGCTGGCGACGCAGTACTACTACTACAGCTGGAAGGACTCGGACGGCCACGGTAGCCGCAACCGCTGGGCGACCGCGGCCGAGCTGCGCCTGCCGCTGCACGACACGTTCAACCTCAGCGTGGCCGGCCGCTTCGACCAGTACCGCTACTCGGGCAACACGATCGGCAAGGCGACCTGGAGCGGTGGCCTGGAATGGCGCCCGATCGAGACCCTGCTGGTGCGCGGCTCCTACGGCACCGCCTTCCGCGCGCCGGACCTGCATTACGTGTATGCCGGCCCGGGCAACGACGAAACCAGTGCCAACGACTATTACACCTGCGCGGTGGACGGCGGCGATGACTGCTCGAACTACGAAGAGAACCTGATCCGCACCCGCGAGGGCAACCGCAGGCTGGATCCGGAAACCAGCACCTCGTGGAGTGCCGGCGTTGTGTGGTCGCCTGCACTGGGGCTGGACCTGTCGGTGGACTGGTTCGACATCGACATGCGCGACCAGGTGCAGGACATGGACGTGAGCACGATCCTGCGCGATGAGGCGGCCTGCCGCCTGGGCGGCGCCGATGCGGCCTCGCCGACCTGCGTGGATGCGATCAGCCGGGTCACCCGCACCAGCGATGGCCGCCTCTACGGCGTGCATGTGAGCCCGATCAACATCGCGCGCGAAACCACGCGCGGCATCGATGTGGGCCTGCGCTACCGCCTGGGCACCGGGATCGGCGACTTCATCTTCAGCGGCAACCACACCTGGGTGAAGACGCACGATTTCCAGCAGTTCGAGGGCGATGTGGTCGAAGACCAGTTCGCGGTCAACAGCGGTTTCGATATCCCGCGCACCAAGACCAGTGCGAGCGTGACCTGGGAGAACGCGGCGTGGTCGGCCACGCTGTACGGCTCGCGCTTGGGCAGGCTGCCGACTTACGACAGCTACGACCAGAGCTTCGATCCGGACAGCGGCGACAGCCCGTGGATCGGCGCCACGTACCGTTACAACGTGTCGCTGCAGTACCGCTTCGATGATCATTCGCGCCTGTCGCTGTCGGTGGTCAACATCGCCAACAAGATGCCGCCGAAGGATGCGACGTATACGCCGTACCCGTACTACGACGTCTCCTGGTTCGACACGGTGGGCCGCACTATTAACCTGCAGTACACGCACAAGTTTGGTGGTACGGCGCTGTAAGCCCGGTTTCTCCGGGACGCCCTTCGTGTTCTCCACACACCCCGTGGAAACCCATGGGGGTTTGGTGTGGACAAGTGCATGCGAGCCATGCAGCGCAACGCCTTCAGGGCGTGGCGATATTTTGTCCAGCCGCGGATCGCGGTTTTCCACACACACCGTGGAAAGCGATGGGGGTTTGCTGTGGACAACCCCGGGTGAGCGATGCACTGCAACGGTTTTCAGTGGTGGTCAGAAATTGTCCACGTCGCTTGCGGGCGGGTCTGACGGGTTGCCGGCCAGCGGCGGGCACTACCGCCCAGGGGTTTTCCACACGGTACGTGGAGAGGCGTGGGAGTTTGTTGTGGACAAGTGAGGCGGAGGCATACCAGGCAAGCGTTTCGAGGCCTGGTCATTTTTTGTCCAGCCTGTCCAAAGGCGCGGATCACGCGCGCCGGAAACGCAAACGCCCCGCGCGGGGCGGGGCGTTGCGGGCATGAACGTGCGAGCGACTCAGACGTTGAAGCGGAAGTGCAGGATGTCGCCTTCCTGGACGCGGTATTCCTTGCCTTCCAGGCGCAGGCGACCGGCTTCCTTGGCACCGGCTTCGCCCTTGTACTTGATGAAGTCGTCATACGCGATGGTTTCGGCGCGGATGAAGCCCTTCTCGAAGTCGGTGTGGATCACGGCGGCGGCCTGCGGGGCGGTGGCGCCCTTGCGTACGGTCCATGCGCGGACTTCCTTCACACCAGCAGTGAAGTAGGTCTGCAGGCCGAGCAGGCTGTAGGCCGCGTTGATCACGCGGTTCAGACCCGGCTCGGTCAGGCCGAGATCGGCCAGGAAGGTATCGCGGTCTTCGTCATCCAGTTGCGACAGCTCTTCTTCGATCGCCGCCGACACCGGCACCACCTGCGCACCTTCTTCGGCGGCACGGGCGCGCACGGCATCCAGGTGCGGGTTGTTCTCGAAGCCGTCTTCCAGCACGTTGGCGATGTACATCACCGGCTTGAGGGTCAGCAGGAACAGGTCACGGACCAGCGCCTTCTCTTCCTCGTCCAGGCCGGCGGTGCGGCCTGCCTTGCCATCGGCCAGTGCGGCCTGCAGCTTGGCCAGCACCGGCTTGCGGGCGGCCGCATCCTTGTCGCCGCCCTTGGCCGCGCGCTCGGCGCGGTTCAGTGCCTTCTCGACGCTGTCCAGATCGGCCAGGGCCAGTTCGGTATCGATGGTGTCGATGTCCGAAAGCGGATCGACCTTGTTGTTGACGTGGATGACGTCGGCGTTCTCGAAGCAGCGCACCACATGGGTGATCGCATCGACTTCGCGGATGTGGGCCAGGAACTTGTTGCCCAGGCCTTCACCGCTGGCCGCGCCGGCGACGAGGCCGGCGATGTCCACGAACTCCACTGCGGTCGGGATGACCTTCTGCGGGTTGATGATCGCGGCCAGCTCGTTCAGGCGGGGATCGGGCACCGGCACGATGCCGACGTTCGGTTCGATCGTGCAGAACGGGAAGTTGGCCGCCGCGATGCCCGCCTTGGTCAGCGCATTGAACAGGGTCGATTTGCCGACATTGGGCAGACCGACGATGCCGCATTTGATACCCATCTTTGACAACCTCTGGGGGTGGTAGGTACCGACCGTTGGTCGGTACACCGTGGTTATTTCGGGGTGTGGAGGCGCTTCATCGCCTCACTGTAATCGCCGGATACCGCCAGCGGCAGCACGTCGATCGCATCTTCGATGGCACGACCGATCAGCACATCATCGTCTTTGCCGGCACGGCCCAGTACCCACGGGACCACGCGGTCCTTGTGACCGGGATGGCCGATGCCGATGCGCAGGCGATGGAATCTGCCATGGCCGAGCAGGCGGATGGTGTCGCGCAGGCCATTCTGGCCGCCGTGGCCGCCATCGAACTTGAGCCGCGCCACGCCGGGCGGCAGGTCCAGCTCGTCGTGCGCCAGCAGGGTTTGTTCCGGTTCGATCTTCCAGAAGCGCTGTGCGGCGGTGACCGATTTGCCACTGAGGTTCATGAAGGTGGCGGGCTTGAGCAGCCACACCGGCTGGCCGGCGATGTCGACCTTGGCGGTCTCGCCGAACAACTTGCTGTCCACGCTCCAGCGCGCGCCGGCCTGTTCCACCAGGGCGTCAATGAAACGAAACCCGGCATTGTGCCGGGTCTGGGCGTGCTCGGGTCCGGGGTTGCCCAGGCCAACGATCAATCGCAATCCTGTCATCACTCTTCTTCGTCGGTACCCGCCCTGTGCCGGTACATACAGAAACGGCGCCTGCCCCGAAGGACAGGCGCCGCAATCACTTACTCTGCAGCCGGCGCTTCGTCGGCAGCTTCTTCCTTGCCGAGCTTGGCGGTGACGATCGCGTCGTCATGGTCCTTGCCCTGGGCCAGGGCCGGGATCTCGACGCCCTTCGGCAGCTTGATGTCCGACAGGTAGATCACGTCACCAGCCTTCAGGTCGGCCAGGTCGACGTCGATCGACTCCGGCAGGTCCTTCGGCAGGCAGGTGATGCTCACTTCCTTCAGTTCGTGGGTGACCACGACGTCGGCAGCCTTGCCGGCCGGCGAGCTGTCTTCGTTGATGAAGTGCAGCGGGACGTTGGCGGTCAGCGCTTCGTTCTCGTTCACGCGCAGGAAATCCAGATGCAGGATCAGCTGCTTGAACGGGTGGCGCTGCATGTCACGCAGCAGCACCTTGGTGACCTTGCCGTCCAGGTTCAGGTCCAGGATGGACGAGTAGAACCACTCGTTCTGCTGGGCCAGCCAGATTTCGTTGTGGTTGAGCTGGATGACGCTCGGCTCGACGTCGCCGCCGTAGATGATCGCCGGGATCTGGCCAGCGCCACGCAGGCGGCGGCTCGCACCCTTGCCTTGCAGTTCGCGCTGGACGACCTTGATTTCATGATTCTTGGCCATGCTGGTTTACTACCTTCGTTGTTTGCCACGCCGTGATGGCGAAGCGATGAGGGGACATCCGCGACCAGATGTCCCCGGGAAACCACCCACCGTTGCCGGCGGGCGGAAAAAATCAATCCACGTACAGCGAGCTGACCGACTCACCGAAGGCGATGCGGCGCATCGTCTCGGCCAGCATTTCCGCCACGCTGAGCTGGCGGATCTTGCTGCACACCCGCGCCTCTTCACGCAGCGGGATGGTGTCGGTCACCACCAGCTCATCGAGCTGGGAGTTGTTGATGTTGTCCACCGCCGGGCCCGAGAGCACGGCGTGGGTGCAGTACGCGGCGACCTTGAGGGCGCCACGCGCCTTCAGGGCTGCAGCGGCCGCACACAGGGTGCCGGCGGTATCGACGATGTCATCGACCATCACGCAGGTCTTGCCTTCGACGTCACCGATGATGTTCATCACGGTGGAGACGTTGGCGCGCGGCCGGCGCTTGTCGATGATCGCCAGATCGGCATCATCCAGGCGCTTGGCGACGGCGCGCGCACGCACCACACCACCCACGTCCGGGGACACCACGATCAGGTTCTCCGTGCCGTAGGCGCGCCAGATATCGGCGAGCAGCAGCGGCGAGGCGTACACATTGTCCACCGGCATGTCGAAGAAGCCCTGGATCTGGTCGGCATGCAGATCCACCGTCAGTACCCGGTCAGCCCCGACAGCGCTGAACATCTTTGCCGCCACCTTGGCGGTGATCGGCACGCGCGAGGAACGCATGCGGCGATCCTGGCGCGAGTAGCCGAAATACGGCACCACGGCGGTGACACTGTTGACCGAGGCGCGCTTGAGCGCATCGATCAGGACCAGCAGTTCCATCAGGTTCTCTGCGCTGGGCGCGCAGGTCGGCTGGATCACGAACACGTCCTGCTTGCGGACGTTTTCCTCGATCTCGACCTGCACTTCACCATCGGAGAAGCGCGACACCAACGCCTTGCCAGGCCGCACCCCCAGTTCCTTGCAGATGCTCTGCGCAAGGCGCTTGTTGGCGTTGCCGGAAAATACCAGCAGGTTGGGGTGTTCTTGCATCATGACGGTCTCGGGCGGGAGCGATTGGCGGAGAACTGGGCCGCTGGCACCGGGAGGTGTCTGCGGTGACAACACCGCGGCGTATGCACCGCGCCCGCGCAGACATGCGCATGGAGTCGCGGCAGATATCCGCTAGTGGCAGGGGCGGGAGGATTCGAACCTCCGAATGCCAGGATCAAAACCTGGTGCCTTGGGCCTCTTGGCGACGCCCCTGCATCAAAATCAGTAACGCTCGAGTACATCAAGCAGTGGCGAGCGCTCCATGCCCGCAGCCACCCATGCCTGCAGTTCCTTCGGCAATTGCGCCAGGCCCTGCTCTGCAGCAGCGCGCGTGGCGAATTCGACGAAACAACCGCTTCCCGACCCGGTGAGTCGTGCCCGGCCGATACTGCTCAACGCTGCGAGCGCTGCCTCTACGGCAGGTTCGCGGCGGCGCAGGACCGGCTCGAACGCATTCCCGAGCAAAGACCCGGAAGCGAAGTCCGCTATTTTCGCCACTGGGGCATCCCGCGTCAAATCCGGTGATGCGAAAAGTGCGGGGGTGGGCACGTGAACGCCCGGGTGGACCAGCACGAACCAGGCCGGCGGCAGTGCGATCGGGGTGAGCAGTTCGCCCACGCCTTCGGCCCAGGCGTTGTGCCCGCGGACGAAGACCGGCACGTCCGCGCCCAGCTGGAGCCCCAGCGCGGCCAGCGCATCCACGTCCAGGCCGGCGTTCCAGAGACGGTTCAAGGCGACCAGGACGGTGGCGGCATCGGACGACCCTCCCCCGAAACCACCGCCGGCAGGCACATGTTTTTCGATGCCGATATCAGCGCCTTGGGCGACGTTCGCGGCACGTTGCAACAACAGCGCCGCGCGCACGGCGAGATCATCGGCTTCGGCCACCCCCGCCACCGAGGTGCCTTCGCGGCGGATCCGGCCGTCTTCGCGGACCCGCAGCCGGATCCGGTCACCCCAGTCGAGCAGGCGGAACACGGTCTGCAGCGCGTGGTAACCGTCCGGGCGGCGGCCGGTGATGTGCAGGAACAGGTTCAGCTTGGCCGGGGCTGGCCAGTTCGACCAACCCTCGCGCGCATCCAACGTACTCATGGGCTGGCCAGCACCCAGCTGTCGACCACCAGACGGACCTTGGCGTCGCCATTGACCGCTTCGATGCGCCGCGGCAGCACCGGACGACCGGCGTCGGCCGGGTACCAGTCCAGATACTGGATCTCCCACCCGAGCTGCCGCACACGGCGCGGACGACCTTCGCCGTCGCGCTCGATCAGCCCCGCCGGCGCGGCGTCGGCCACCAGGCCGCGTACCCACTCGGGCAGCTGGTTGACCGGGATATCCCAGCCGGTGGCCTCCAGCAGAACCTGCTGGGCGTCTTCGCCTTCGCGCGTGCCGCCCTCCAGGCCTTCCAACCGCCCGCCCTGGTGCTGGCTGTCGCCGGTCAGCTTCCAGCTCTGCCGGGTGACCGGGGCACTGAGTTCGACCACGTACCCCTGGGCCTGCTGCTGCCAGTCGATGCGGCCGTTGCCACCGTTCTTGCCCTTGCTGATCGCCACCCGGCCCTGGAACGACCAGGCCGGCGAGGCGCGCACGGCGGCGACGCGCTCGGCCTCGGCCTGCTGCGCAGCGGGCGAAACAGCGGTGACCACGGTCGGGGCGGAGGGCGCCTTGCGCTCATCCAGGGATACACAGGCGGAGAGCGACAACGCCACGGCCGCGGCAAACGCGGCCTTCAGGGAGAGCAGATTCATACGCCGTATTTCTCGATCACGCGCTGCAGGGCGCGGTTGTCCGGGTCCAGCTTGCGCGCCTCTTCAAAGAAATGGCGCGCCTCGTCCTTCTTGTTCAACACCCACAGCACCTCGCCCACATGCGCGGCGATCTCCGCATCCTTGGCCAGCGTCCAGGCGCGGCGCAGCTGCACCAGTGCTTCTTCGTTGCGGCCCAGGCGATACAGCACCCAGCCGTAACTGTCGACGATGGCGGCGTTGTCCGGCTCGGCCACGCGCGCGCGGTCGATCAGTTCCAAGGCTTCCTGATAACGCTGCGTGCGGTCGGCCAAGGTATAGCCGAGCGCGTTGAGCGCGGCGATGTTCTCCGGATCGGTGACCAGCACCTTGCGCAGGTCGGCCTCGGCGCGCGGGATGTCATCGCGGCGCTCCCAGGCCAGTGCCCGGGCATACAACAGCGCGTTCTCATCCGGATACGCCGCCAGGCCACGGGCCAGCGCGTCCAGTTCACCGGCATCGTCGTTGCCACGCTGGCGCAGCTCGGCCTCGAGCAGATAGGCATCGCGGCGGGCATCGTCATCGACGGTGGCATCGGACTGGATGGCGTGCACTTCGGCCAGCGCCTTGTCGGTGCGGCCCAGCTCGTTCTGCGCATTGGCCGCCCGCAGCCGCGACTCATCGCGCTCCGGGCCACCGGGCACGCTGTGGTACCAGTTGACCGCTTCCTCGTAGCGCTTGAGGTACTCGGCGATCTTGCCCAGCAGCAGGCGCTGGGCCGGGTCCGGCTTGGTCGCCTGCCGGGAGATGTCGGTATACAGGGCCAGCAGGCCCGGGTCGTCCTTCTGCTTGGCCAGCAGCGACGCACGCATGCCGTAGGTCTGCACATCCTGTGGACCGACCGCCAGTACGCGCTCGGCCGCAGCAGGCTGGCCCATCAGGTCGTAGGAGATCGCGACCGCATTGCGCAGCTCCGGGTCCTGGGTGGTCCTGGGCTCCACGCCCTTCAGCAGGGCCAGGGCCTCATCGGTCTTGCCGGCCTGGTTGAGCTGGCTGGCATGCAGCAGGGCCACGCGTGGTTCATCGGGGAAGCGCTTGACCACCTCGTCGACCATGCGCCGGGCCAGCTCGGGCTGCTCCATGCGCATCGCCAGCCGGCCGAACTCCTGCCAGACCTCCAGGCGGTCGGGGATCGCGTTGGCATCGACCAGCTCGCCCAGCACCTGGGCCGGCACCTTGGGATCGCTGCCGCCGCTGATCAGGGCGCCGATCGCGAACTTCCAGGCGGTGGGGTCCGGGTCCTTGAGCAGCGCCTGCAGTTCGGTGCGGGCGGCCTTCACCTTGTTCTGGCGCATGTCGAGCGCGGCGGTGCTGCTGCGCATGGCCAGTGAGCGCGGCGCACGCTGCTCCCACAGGGCCAGCGCGCGGGCGGCGCGCTTGTCATCGTTGGCCAGCATGGCGATCCGGGAGGCGCGCTCGGCCAGGCCGGCATCGCCTTCACTGGCCTCCGCCGCCTCCAGGTACCAGCGCGCGGCGTCGCCCAGTTTGCCTGCCTGCAGGGCGAATTCGCCCGCCATGACCGGGGCCAGGGGGACCGCCTCGGCCGTGCTGTTCCTGCCTTTGGCCGGGGCTGCCGGGGGGGCGGCCAGGGCGTTGGCGGTGAACAAAGACAGCAGCAGAACGCTGGAGATGCGAATCAATGCGGGCATCGGGGGCATCTGAGCCTTAAAATGACGACTTGAATGGCCAGCAGCTTATCGCAAGCAACTGAACAATGACCCTGTGGGTGCTCGGACTGAATCACCAGACCGCGCCGGTGGAACTGCGCGAACGCGCGTCCTTTGGCGGCGACGCCCTGCCCCAGGCATTGGCGTCGCTGCGCGATACCCCGCAGGTGGCCGAGGCGGTCCTGCTCTCCACCTGCAACCGCACCGAGCTGTATGCGGTGGCCGAATCCGGTGATGCGCTGGCGCAGTGGCTGGAGTCGCACGCCGGCACCTTGCATGGGTATCTCTACCAGCACGCCGACGCCGATGCGGTGCGCCACCTGTTCCGGGTGGCCACCGGGCTGGATTCCATGGTGCTGGGCGAGCCGCAGATCCTGGGCCAGGTGAAGGACGCCTGGGCGCTCGCCCGCGACCACGGCCTGCTCGGCCAGCGCCTGGACCGGTTGTTCCAGCAGACCTTCTCGGTGGCCAAGCGCGCCCGCACCGATACCCGCGTCGGTGCCAACCCGGTCTCGGTGGCCTCCACCGCGGTGCGGCTGGCGCAGAACTCGTTCGCACGGCTGGAAGATTCCACCGTGCTGCTGGTCGGCGCCGGCGAGACCATCGAACTGGCCGCACGCCATCTCAGCGAAGGGCGCGTGCGCCGGCTGCTGATCGCCAACCGTACCCTCGCCCATGCGCAGGAGCTGGCCAGCCGGCATGGCGGCGTCGCCCTGCCATTGAGCGAACTGGACCGCCACCTGGGCGAGGCCGACGTGGTGTTCTCGGCCACCGCCGCGCGCGAGCCGGTGATCACCCGTGCGCACGTCGCTGCCGCGTTGAAGACGCGCAAGCACAAGCCGATGCTGCTGTTCGATCTGGCCGTGCCCCGCGATATCGAGGCCGGCGTGGGTGAACTGGCCGATGCCTTCCTGTACACCGTGGACGATCTGGAGCGGGCGGTCGAAGACAACCGCCGCAGCCGCCGGGAAGCCGCGGCCGAGGCCGAAGCGATCATCGAGCTGCAGGTCGCCCGGTTCGTGGAAACCCTGCAGGCCAGCGTGCACCAGGCCCCGCTGCGGCAGCTGCGCGCCTACGGCGAAGCGACCCGGGTGGAGATGCTGGAGAAAGCCCGCCAGCAGCTGGCCCATGGCAAATCACCCGAGGAAGTGCTCGAACTGCTCGCGCACGGCCTGACCAACCGCCTGCTGCACCCGCCGACCGCCGCCCTGCGCGCGGCCGCGCTCAGCGGCGATACTGAACTCACCCGCGCCGCCGAGCGCCTGTTCCCGGCCAAGCCGGGTTACCAGCACCCTGCCGTGCGTACCGATGTAGCGAGGAATGATGACGCCGACCCTGCGCCGTAAGCTGGAAGCGCTGGCCGAGCGCCGCGAAGAACTGGAACGCCTGTTGTCCGACCCGGCCGTGGTCGGCGACAACGACCGCTTCCGCACGCTCTCGCGCGAGTTTTCGCAGCTGGAGCCGGTCGCCAACGCGCTGGCCGACGAAGCCCGTGCCAAGGCCGATCTCGCCGCCGCCGAAGCGATGCGCGAAGACCCGGACCTGCGCGAGCTGGCCGACGAGGAAATCACGGCCGCCCAGCAGCGCCTGCAGCAGCTGGACGAGGAACTGGCCCTGCTGCTGGTGCCACGCGATCCGCGCGACGACGGCAACCTGTTCCTGGAAGTCCGCGCGGGCACCGGCGGTGACGAGGCGGCGATCTTCGCCGGCGATCTGTTCCGGATGTACGCCCGCTACGCCGAGCGCCAGGGCTGGAAGGTCGAGATCGAATCGGACAACCCCGGCGAACATGGCGGCTACAAGGAAGTCGTGGCGCGCGTGGTCGGCCGGGGGGCGTTCTCGCGGCTGAAGTTCGAATCGGGCACGCACCGCGTGCAGCGCGTGCCGGCGACCGAGTCGCAGGGGCGCATCCATACCTCCGCGGCGACCGTGGCGATCATCCCCGAGGCAGACGACGTGGAGGACGTGGTGATCAACCCGGCCGACCTGCGCGTGGACACCTACCGCTCCTCCGGCGCCGGCGGCCAGCACGTCAACAAGACCGAATCGGCGATCCGCATCACCCACCTGCCGACCGGCGTGGTGGTGGAGTGCCAGACCGAGCGCAGCCAGCACGCCAACCGCGACAAGGCGATGAAGCGCCTGAAAGCGCAGCTGCTGGACACCGAACGCAGCAAGCAGGCCGCCGCCCAGGCCGAAAGCCGCCGGCTGCAGGTCGGCAGTGGCGACCGCAGCCAGCGCATCCGGACCTACAGCTTCCCGCAGGGCCGGATCACCGACCACCGCGTGGAAGGGCTGACCCTGTACGACCTGCCCAACATCCTGACCGGCGATCTGGATGCACTGGTCAGCCGCCTGACCCACGAACACCAGGCCGACGAGCTGGCCCGGCTCGCGGAAGGCAGCTGAGCATGCCCGCCGCGGAGCGGCCACGATGAGTGCCGATCCGCAGCGTCTGCAGCTGCGTCAGGCCGTCCAGCGCCAACCGACGGATTTCATTGCCTGGGTGATGCTGGCCGACGCCGAGCTGGAGGCCGGCGACGTGCGTGCCGGCGAGCAGGCTGCAGCGCGCGCGCTGCAGCTGCGCGGCGACCATCCCGAGGCACTGGCCCGGCTCGGTCGCGCACGCTGGATGCAGGGTCGCCATGATGAAGCGGCCACCCTGCTGCGCCAGGCCGCCGATCGCTCGCCGCAGCACCCCGGGATCACGCTGTGGCTTGGCCACGCACTGGAAGACGCCGGTCAGCCCGAAGCGGCCGCCGATGCGTATCGCCATGCGCACCGTCTGCTGCCCAGCGAGCCCTACATCACCGCGCAGCTGCTCAACTGGCAACGCCGCCTGTGCGACTGGCGCGACCTGGATCGGCTATCGACGCGGGTACGCCAGGCCGTCGCCCAGGGCCAGGCCGTGGTCGAGCCGTTCGCCTTCCTCAGCGAAGACAGCAGCGCCGCCGAGCAGCTCGCCTGTGCGCGGCAACGTGCGGCGGCGCTGGCCGAGGGAATCGCGCGGTTGGCGCCTTCCGGGGTGCGCCACGCGGGCAGGTTGCGGGTCGGCTTTCTTTCCAACGGCTTCGGCGCACATCCCACCGGCCTGTTGACCGTGGCGCTGTTCGAACAGCTGCGCGCGCAGGGCATGCTGGAGCTGCATCTGTTCGCGCTCACCGGGGACGACGGCAGCCCCATCCGCCAGCGCCTGCAGCAGGCGGCAAACACGTTGCACGATGTCAGCGCGCAGCCGCATCAGCACATCGCCCGACGCATCCGCGAGGCGGGCATCGATGTGCTGTTCGATCTGCGCGGCTGGGGCGGTGGCGGAACGCCGCAGGTGCTGGCGATGCGGCCGGCGCCCGTGCAGGTCAACTGGCTCGCCTACCCGGGCACCTCCGGCGCGCCGTGGATCGATCATGTGCTGGCCGATGCCTTCGTGCTGCCCGAAGCGCTGGCGCCGGCCTTCAGTGAGAACGTGCGGCGCCTGCCGCGCGCGTTCCAGCCCTCGGACAACACCCGTGTGCTGGAACCGGCACCGTCGCGCGAGGACTGCGGCCTGCCGGCGCAGGGCATGGTGCTGTGCTGCTTCAACAACAGCTACAAGCTCAACCCGCGCAGCATGCAGCGGCTGTTGGCGGTGCTGCAGGGCATACCGGGCAGCGTGCTGTGGCTGCTCTCCGGCCCGGGCAATGCCGACGCGCGGCTGCGCAGCGCGGCACGCCAGGCGCAGCTGGATCCGGCGCGGCTGGTGTTCATGCCGCGCCTGCCCCACCCGCACTACCTGGCGCGTTACCAGCACGCCGACCTGTTCCTGGACACCCATCCCTACAACGCCCACACCACCGCATCGGATGCGCTGTGGGCCGGCTGCCCGGTACTGACCTGCCCCGGCACGACGTTCGCCTCGCGCGTGGCCGGCAGCCTGAATCATCACCTGGGCATGCACGATTTCAACGTCGCCGATGATGCCGCGTTCGTGGCCACCGCAGTGCGCCTGGGCAATGACCCGGCCGCGCTGCAGGCCGCGCGCGCGACGCTGGCCCAGCGTCGTGAGGACAGCGGGCTGTTCGACATGGCCGGCTTCGCGCGCGATTTCAGTGCGGTGGTCGAGGCGCTCGCACGCGAGCGTGGTTGGCAGGGCCCACACATCGCCTGAGCATCGGCTGCGCTAGGCTCGGGCCTCCCGTGGATGACCGAGGCACGCTGATGGGCAAGCTCAAGCGCAAGGACTACCAGGCCCTGCTGGAACCGATGCAACTGGAACTGGCGGCAATGGCGCGCTGGGTGCAGCACACCGGGCAGCGCGTGCTGGTGCTGTTCGAAGGCCGCGACACCGCCGGCAAGGGCGGCGCGATCCAGGCCATCGCCGAGCATCTCAATCCGCGCCAGTGCAAGGTGGTCGCGCTGCCCAAGCCGACCGACCGCGAGAGCACGCAATGGTATTTCCAACGCTACGTCTCGCACCTGCCGGCGGCCGGTGAGATCGTGCTGATGGACCGCAGCTGGTACAACCGTGCCGGGGTCGAGCACGTGATGGGCTATTGCACCGAGGCGCAGTACCGCAGCTTCCTGGCGCAGGCGCCGGTGTTCGAAAAGCTGCTGATCGATGACGGCATCGTGCTGTTCAAATACTGGCTCAGCGTGGACCAGGCGCAGCAGGAAAAGCGTTTCGCCGAACGCCACCTCGATCCGCTCAAGGGCTGGAAGCTCTCACCGGTGGACCTGAAATCGCGCAGCAAGTACAGCGCCTACACCGAGAGCCGCGAAGCGATGCTGCGCGCCACCCACAACGACGATGCGCCGTGGACGCTGGTGGACTTCAATGACCAGAAGCGCGGGCGGCTGGGTCTGATCCGCAACCTGCTCGACCGCCTGCCCGATACCCGCGTGGACGAACCGGTACTGGCGCTGCCACCGTTGAAGGGCAAGCTGCACAAGGAGCACTTTGGCGTGCTGAAGCCGATCGAGGCGTTCGTCACCACGTAGATCCACGCCATGCGTGGATGCTTTTGGGTCTACCGCGCGCAACGGGGCAAAGGCGTGCCGACCATCCACCGGCACGCCCGTCAGGCTCAGCCTTCCTTGATCCGCGCCTCGATGTCATGCGCGGTGACCGGGCCGAGAAATTCCTTGGCGACCTTGCCGTCCGGTGCGATCAGGTAGGTCATCGGCAGGCCGCGCGGGATCGCGAAGTCTTCCGGCGGGTTGTAGGTGTCCACGATCACGATCGGGTAGGTGACCGGCCGCTTCTCCAGGAAGGCCTTCATTTCGGCCGGCTCGATGTCCTCGAAGGCCAGCCCGACCACTTCAATCTCATTGCGCATGGCATGCAGCGCGGAGAGCTCGGGCATTTCCTTGCGGCACGGCGCGCACCAGGTCGCCCAGAAGTTCACCACCACCCACTTGCCACGGTGCGCGGCCAGATCGTAGTCGGTGCCATCCAGCGCCTTGGCCTTGAGCGTTGGCTGTTCGACGGTCCTGCGCTCGGTGGCCGGCACCGCGTCGGTCGGCGGCACAGCCGGTTCATCGATCGGGGCCGGGGCGGCGGGCGCAGTGGCCTCGCTCTGTGCAGCGGGCTTGTTGCAGGCGGCCAGCGTCAGCAGGCCCAGGGCCAGCAGCAGGGGCTTGGCGGTCATGGTTTGTCTCCGGGGGTCGAATAGATATCGCTGACGCGGCGTTTGAGCAGTTCGCGCAGCGGCAGGCGCAGCGTGTCCAGTGCGGCCACCGAGGCCGTGCCCAGGCTGTCGTCGCGATACGGCAGGTAGGCTTCCTTGATCGGGATCCGCATCTGCGTGGTCTCGTACAGGTCGGCCAGGGTGAGTTTGTCCAGGTCGCGCGCCAGCAGCCATTCGCCCTGCTCGTCGCGGCGGACCACGCGGATCGCTTCCAGATCGCACAGCAGGGTATGCAGCAGCGAATCGGTCAGCATCGGCTCCAGCCGCAGGATCTCGTCGTCATCCAGGCTGCGGCCATCGGCGCGCGCCTGGTGGAAGCGGCCGATCAGCCGCAGCAGGCCGTAGATCTCGTAGCCCACCGGCAGGCGCAGGTCGGCCGGCTGGTAGCGGAACGCGGCGATCGAGGAGGCCAGCGAGGCGCCGAGCAGCACCGAGACCCAGCACAGGTAGATCCACAGCAGCAGGATCGGCACGAAGGCGACCGTGCCGTAGAGCTTCTGGTAGGACTGGAAGCTGCCCAGGTAGGCGCCCATGCCCCACTTCACCAGCTCGAGCATGATCGCGGCCAGGATCGCGCCGGGAATGGCATGCCGCCATTTGACCGTGTGGTGCGGCACCACGCGGTAGACCAGCATGATGCAGAGGAATTCGATCAGGATCGGGGCGACGGTCAGTGACACGTTGGCCAGCCAGCGGCCTTCGCTGGTGCCGAACAGCGGCAACGCGAACACCCGCGCCGAGACCGCCAGCGACGCCGCCGCCAGCATGGCGCCGAGGGTGAGCACGGTCCAGTAGACCAGGAAGCGGGTCAGCTTCGGTCGGGTCGAACTCACCCGCCAGATCTGGTTGAAGGTTTCCTCCACGCTGTTGAGAGTGATCAGCAGCGACACCACCAGCGCGATGAAGCCGGCGGCAGTGAGCTGCCCGGCGCTGGCCGAGAACTGGCGCAGGTAGCCTTCGGCGGCGCGCGCGGCGTTGGGCACGAAGTTGGAGAACACGTAGTCGCTGAGGGTGTCGCTCCAGCGGTCGAACACCGGGAACGCGGAGAGCACCCCGAACACCACGATGGCCAGCGGCACCAGCGCGAACACCGTGGTGTAGGCCAGCGAGGCGGCCGCCTGGAACAGACGGTCATCAAGGAAACGGCGCCACAGGAAGCGGCCGAAGCTGATCGTGCGCGCGCGGTCCCGGACGCGTTCGATCCACAGGTTGATCGTATCGAGAGGTTCCATCGGCGCAAGGGTACCCGATGACGGGTGTGCGGCATGCACGCCTGCTCACGGCGGCCGGCCCGCCACGGACCTCGCCCTGAGCGGGCTGCGTTGCCATACTGCCTGCATCGGACGCAACGAGATGAAAGCGAAATGGCGGAGATCCTGGTGCTGTATTACAGCCGTGGCGGTTCAGTGGCACGGCTTGCCCGCCAGATTGCGCGCGGCATCGGCGAGGTGCCGGGCATGAGCGCGCGGCTGCGCACGGTGCCGCCGGTGGCCGCGGTGACACAGACGGCCCTGCCCCCGGTGCCCGAAGACGGTGCGCCATATGTGAGCGTGGCCGATCTGGCCGAGTGCACGGGGCTGCTGCTGGGCAGCCCGACCCGGTTCGGCAACATGGCCGCGCCGGTGAAGCACTTCCTGGACGGGCTGGGCGCGGAATGGGTCAACGGCACGCTGGCCGGCAAACCGGCCGGGGTGTTCACCTCCACGGCCTCGCTGCACGGCGGGCAGGAGTCGACGCTGCTGTCGATGCAGGTACCGTTGCTGCACCACGGCTGCCTGATCGTGGGCATCCCCTTCACCGAGCCGGCACTGAGCCATACCACGACCGGGGGCACGCCGTATGGCGCCAGCCATGTGGCCGGAGCGGACGACAACCCGGTGCCGAGCGAGGATGAAAGCATCCTGGCGCGGGCGCTGGGGCGGCGGGTGGCCGATATCGCACGGCGGCTGGCGTGAGCACCCGGGCGCAGGAGATCGTGCTGGCCCTGCTGCTGGTGGCGTTGGCGGTGCTGTTCGCGGTCTGGTTCGCGCAGGACAAGCATTGGCTGGCCACCCAGCTGGTCTTCACCCTGCCGCCGCTGCTGCTGGCGCTGGGCGTGCTGGTGCGGCGGGGCAAGGCAATGTTCTGGGCCGGGGTGCTGGCGCTGTTCTGGTTCAGCCACGGGGTGATGAGCGCCTGGAGCCACCCGGAGGTCGCGTTGTGGGGGTGGCTCGAGCTGGCGCTGGCGCTGGCGGTGATCGGGGTGGCGAGCACGCCGGGGCTGCGGCGGCGCTTCGGGCGCAAGAGCACAACCGGCTGACCGTGTGGCGTCGCAAGCCTGCATCGGGCGGGCGTCAGCCGTATCATCTACCGGTCGGCGCGGCGGTTCCGTGCCCTTCTGTCTGGTACCCAGGATGCTTGCAATGGAAGAACTACTGATCATCACCACCGGTGGCACGATCGACAAGATCTACTTCGACGACAAGTCGGACTATCAGATCGGTGATCCGCAGATCGGGATGATCCTGCGCGAGCTGGGCGTGACCTTCCGTTTCAACGTGATTCCGATCCTGCGCAAGGATTCGCTGCACATCACCGACGAGGACCGCGAGCTGATCCGGGCGACGATCGCCGCGCAGCCGACCCGGCATGTGCTGGTGACCCACGGCACCGACTCGATGGTGCAGACGGGCCAGGTGCTGAAGTCGATCACCGACAAGACCATCGTCATGACCGGCGCGCTGAGCCCGGCACGGTTCCGCGGTTCGGATGCCGAGTTCAACATCGGCTGCGCGATCGGTGCGGTGCAGTCCTTGCCGAGCGGTGTGTACATCGCGATGAACGGCCGGATCTGGAATCCGGAGCAGGTGCGCAAGAACGTCGCCGCGAACCGGTTCGAAGCGGCGTAACCCCTGGCGCAGCGTGTTGATCGAACGAACGCCCCGGCATGCCGGGGCGTTCTGCGTTGGTGCGATGGGAAAACGATCAGTACTGCGCGGTCAGGGTGACCCCGGAGAAGGTCGAGTAGGCCTTCACCCGCACATGCCAGGTGCCGGCCGCGGGGGCGCTGATCGTGCAGGTTTCGTTGTTGCCGCTCAGGTACGGGCGGCAGGTGTAGACGGTATCGGTCGGCGCGCTGCCGTTGCGGACGTACAGATCGGCATCGCCACTGCCGCCGGCGATGGTGACCTTCAACTGGCTGCTGCCCGACGGCACGGTCACGGTGTAGGCCAGCGAGGCACCGCTGGCAGCGCCCAGGCCCGTGACCGGCACGTTGTTCTGCAGCACGTTGCCAGTGCCAGGGTTCGGGTTGGTCCCGCCCAGGGCCGCGGTCACCGCCGCATCGGCATCGACAATGCCCGCGCCACAGCCGCCGGAGCAGGCGCCCGGCAACGGCCGTGCGGTGCTCTTGAGCAGGCTTTCGATGGCGGCCGGGCTCAGCGCGGTGGGCGCGACGGACTGGATCAGCGCAACCACGCCGGCCACGTGCGGTGCCGCCATCGAGGTGCCATTGTAGGAGGCATACGATGCACTGCCCGGTACCGTGGTGCCGCTGTTGAGGGTGGAGAGGATGCCCTGCCCCGGCGCGGAGATGTCGATGCCGGTGCCGTAGTTGGAGAAGCTGGCGCGGGCGCCGGCCGAGGTGGTCGCGGCCACCGCGATGACGTTGGCGCAGTTGGCCGGTACCGAGGAGGAGACGTTGGTGTTGCTGTTGCCGGCCGCCACGACCACCGTGGTGCCGCGCGAGACGGCGCCGTTGATCGCGGTCTGGTAGGTGGTGGAGCAGCTGCCACCGCCGCCGAGGGACATGTTGATCACTTCGGCCGGGTTGGCGTTGGCCGGGACGCCGCTGACGGTGCCGCCAGAGGCCCAGACGATGGCGTCGGCGATGTCGGAGGTGTAGCCGCCGCACTTGCCGAGCACGCGCACCGGCACGACCTTGGCATTGAAGGCCGTGCCAGCCACGCCGGTGCTGTTGTTGGTCACCGCCGCGACGGTGCCGGCCACGTGGGTGCCGTGCCAGCTCGAATTGGAGGCCGGAATGCCCGAGCCGCATTCGTTGGCGGCGTACCAGTCGCCTTCGTCGTTGGGGTTGTTGTCGCGGCCACCGCCGTCGCGCGCCATCGCCGCGTCGCTGATGAAGTCGTAGCCGGGCAGGATGTTGGCGTTGAGGTCGGGGTGGTTGGTGATGCCGGTGTCGATCACCGCCACCACCACGCCGGCGCCGGTGGCCTTGTCCCAGGCCGGGCGTACGTTGATCGAGGCATTGCTGGTGCCAAAGCCCCACTGTTCGGAGAACCGGGTGTCATTGGGCACCAGGGTGGCCTGCATCAGCTGATCGACCTCGACGTATTCCACGCTCGGGTCGGCGGCCAGGCGGCGCATCAGCAGCTCGGCTTCGGCACGGTCCAGCGGCCGGTCGGCCTTGACCACGGTCGGGCCGATCGCCAGCTGGCGCAGCTTCTGCAGCCCCAGCGCGCGGCCCTGGGCGGCCGGTACCGCCGCCGCGGCGGCCTTGAGCGAACTGGCCAGCGCGGTCGGGGTGGCGACCTCGGTGCTGCCATCCTTGTACTTCACGATGAAGCGCTGATGGGTCGGCGCCGAGGACAGGCCGCTCAACTGCACATCGCCGGCGAAGGCCGGGGTGGCCAGCAGCAGGGTCGACAGAACAGACGCGCCCAGTACAACCAATGCACGCTGACGCAAACGGTGTTGCGAGACATGAGACATCGGATTTCCCTTTCAGACAGTGAATGCCGTCGTCGCGGCGGAGAATCCAGGTCCGATCCGGGGGCTGCTGCAATCGATGGCGCGGATCGGCCCGGTTAGTGGATCGGTTCCCCTGAATCAAACCGCCCATCGCGACGCTAGTGGCTGACTGGCCGATCAACAATGTTTCAGCTGCACTTCAGTGACATGAAATGTCGGATCTGAGACTTTCCGGGTCGAGGGTTTGTGAAAGTGAAGGCGCTCACGGCCTTTCGGGTGGTCCGATTGCGCCACGGATTGTCTGAAATGGCTGTCGCGACCGACAAATCCGGGACAACACTTGCGCATCAATCACTTACGCCACTGCCACCGCAGGACAGTAGTGCCGGCCGCTGGCCGGCCCCGACCATCCCGTAGTGCCGGCCGCTGGCCGGCTCCGCGGAATGCTGCAGAGCCGGCCAGCGGCCGGCACTACCGATGTCGAACGCTGCGCGGCCTGTCTTGGGGAGCACCACCGGCGCGGTGGCGAACGGGCAACAAAAAACCCGCCTGTCGCCAGGCGGGTTTTCGATGCTTCCGCTCAGACCCCGAGGACTCAGGCGTCCAGGCGGACCAGCCAGCCGTGACGGTCCGGCAGGCGGCCGTACTGGATGTCGGTCAGTTCCTTGCGCAGCGACATCGTCACTTCGCCGGCCGGGGCGTTGATGTCACCCACCGAGAAGCCTTCGCCCTTGAGCTGGCCGATCGGGGTGACCACCGCAGCGGTACCGCAGGCGAACGCTTCCACGATCTCGCCGGAGGTCACGCCATCCTTCCACTCCTCCAGGGTGACCTTGCGCTCTTCGACCTTCATGCCGCGGTCGCGGGCCAGCTGCAGGATGCTTTCACGGGTGATGCCTTCCAGGATGCTGCCCGACAGCGCCGGGGTCACCAGGGTGCCGTCCTTGTAGACCAGGAACACGTTCATGCCGCCCAGTTCTTCCAGGTACTTGCCCTCGACCGGGTCCAGGAACAGCACCTGCGAGCAGCCCTGCGCCTGCGCCTTCTGCTGCGGCAGCAGCGAGGCGGCGTAGTTGCCACCGCACTTGGCCGCGCCGGTGCCGCCCTTGCCTGCGCGCGCGTACTCGGTGGACAGCCAGATCGCGACCGGCGCCACGCCCTTGGCGAAGTACGGGCCGGCCGGGCTGGCGATGACGTAGTAGCCGGCCTTGTGCGCGCCGCGCACGCCGAGGAAGGCTTCATCGCCGATCATGAAGGGACGGAAGTACAGGCTGGATTCGTCGGCCGAGGGCACCCACGACGCATCCACGGCGATCAGCTGCTTGAGCGATTCGACGAAGATCTCCACCGGCAGTTCCGGCAGCGCCAGGCGCTGGGCCGAACGCTGCAGGCGGCGGCCGTTGGCCTCCGGGCGGAAGGTCCAGATCGAGCCGTCGGCGTGGCGGTAGGCCTTGATGCCTTCGAAGATTTCCTGGCCGTAATGCAGCACCGCGGCGGCCGGGTCCAGCTGCAGCGGACCGTACGGGCGCACCACGGCATCGTGCCAGCCGGTGTCCTTGTCCCAACGCACTTCCACCATGTGATCGGTGAAGTGCAGACCAAAACCGGGGGCGGCCAGGATGCGCTCACGCTCCTCGCTGCTGCGCGGCTGGGCGGAACGGGTGGTGTTGAAGCTCACGGAAGACTGGGACACCGGATATTTCCTGTTCTGGTTACGGGGAACGCCGTGACGCCGGCTGGCGATGGGCGGTTACAGCATGCCGGTTTCGAGCCGGGCGGCCTCGGACATCATGTGACGGCCCCACGGCGGGTCGAACACCAGCTCGACGTCGGCCTCGGCCACCGTCGGGATCATTTCCAGCTTGCTGCGCACGTCATCGACGAGGATCTCGCCCATGCCGCAGCCGGGCGCAGTGAGGGTCATCTTGATGTCGACCTCGCGCTGGCCGTCGTCCAGGTGCTTGAGGTCCACTTCATAGACCAGCCCCAGATCGACGATGTTGAAGGGGATCTCCGGATCGAAGCAGGTGCGGAGCTGCTGCCACACCAGTTTTTCGACCTCCTCGTCGGAGGCATCGGCGGGCAGTTCCAGCGCCGGGGGCGCTTCCTTGCCGATGGCATCGCCATCCTTGCCGGCGATGCGGAACAGATTGCCTTCGACAAAGACGGTATAGCTGCCACCCAGGGCCTGGGTGATATAGCCATAGCTGCCAGCGGGCAGCGTGACCGTTTCGCCCTGCGGGACCATGACGGCCTCGCAGTCGCGTTCGAAGTGGACAGGTTCACTGCTACGGGAATACATGTGGATCGATATGGGGGTCGCGGCCAATTCCCGCAAGGCGACCATTTTAGCCCAGTGGCCGCCCACGCGCCGGTCACCCCGCAAGCCGGTATCCTGTGGGGACTTACAGGAAGATTGCATGTCGCCCACGTCCGTGCCTGTCCGGAGCCGCCACTGGCTCTGGCCCCCGCTGTTTCTGCTTGGTGTTGTCACGGCCACGCTGGCCTGGTTGTTCATCGCCCTGCTCACCGGCCGCCAGGCCAGCTGGATGGCGGTTGTAGCCGCGCTGGAGATCGCGTTCATGCTGCGCCTGGGCACCCTGCGCGCCGGTGCCCCCCGGGTGGTGCTGACCGTGCTGGCCACCGTGCTGGTTGCGCTGGCGGCCAACTGGGGGATCGCTTCGGCCTACCTGGGCGGCTCGATGGGGCTCACCCCGTGGGAATCAGCGTTGCGCATGGGGCCCTATCTGGCCTGGACCCTGAGCGGCCTGGCCAACGGCGCGGTGGAATGGCTGTGGCTGGGCGTGGCGCTGGTGACCGGCTGGTGGGTGGCGAAGTAACCGCCCCACGGCTGCTTCGGGTCGCCGCATCCCGGGTATCGACGGATGCTCCGGGTCGCTGAATCCCGGGTATCGGCGAATGCTTCGTGTCGCCGCATACCGGGTATCGACGGATGCTCCGGGTCGCCTCATCCCGGGTATTGGTAGTGCCGGCCGCTGGCCGGCTCTTCATGACGCCTGGGCGGAAACGCATTGGTATTCACGCGTTGCGTGGAGCCGGCCAACGGCCGGCACTACCGGGTTGCTGATGCATCGCGGGAGCCGGCCAGCGGCCGGCACTACCGGGTTACTGATGCATCGCGGGAGCCGGCCAGCGGCCGGCACTACCTCTGTGTTCAATGGCCGCCGTCGAGGGCCTTCAGTTCGCTGACCAGCGCGCTCGCCGCACCGGCGCCATCGCCGTACAGCATCCGGGCGTTGTCGGCATAGAACAGCGCATTCTCGATGCCGGCAAAGCCGGTGCCCTTGCCGCGCTTGATCACCACCACGTTGCGGGCGTTGACCACGTCCAGGATCGGCATGCCGTAGATCGGGCTGGCCGGATCCGTACGCGCGACCGGGTTGACCACGTCGTTGGCGCCGATCACCAGCACCACGTCGGTGTTCGGGAACTCGGGGTTGATGTCGTCCATGTCGGCGATCAGGTCGTACGGCACGCCCGCTTCGGCCAGCAGCACGTTCATGTGCCCCGGCATGCGCCCGGCCACCGGGTGGATCGCGAACTTCACCTTGATGCCGCGATCGATCAACCGCTGCGCCAACTCCCACACCTTGTGCTGCGCCTGGGCCACGGCCATGCCGTAGCCGGGCACGATCACCACGCGCTCGGCGAAGGCCAGCATCGCGGCCACGTCGCTGGCCTCGATCGGCTTCTGCGCGCCGCTGATTTCCTGCGCGACACCGCCGCCGCCGAAGTTGGAGAACAGCACGCCGCTGATCGGCCGGTTCATCGCCTTGGCCATCAGGCGTGTGAGCAGGATGCCGGCCGCGCCGACCATCATGCCGGCGATGATCAGCGCCTCGTTGCCGAGCACATAGCCTTCGAACGCCACCGCCAGGCCGGTAAACGCGTTGTACAGCGAGATCACCACCGGCATGTCGGCGCCGCCGATCGGCAGCGTCATCAGCACGCCCAGTGCGAGTGCGACCACGAAGAAGCTGATGATCGCCACCGGGCTCAGCGTGACTGCCGCCCAGATGCCCAGCACCACCATCGCCAGCGCGACCAGCAAGTTGAACACCTGCTGCCCCGGGAAGGTGACGCGGCGGTCCAATCGCCCGTCGAGCTTGGCCCAGGCGATGATCGAGCCGGACAGCGACACCGCACCGATCGCCGAGCCGATCACGGCCAGCGCCAGCACCGTCGCCGACGGCTGGCGCGCGGCCAGATCGGCCAGCGCCTGCTCGCTCCAATGGGTGGTATCGCGGTTGGCCAGGAAGGAGAAACGCAGCAGTTCAACCGCACCGATCGCTGCCGCCGAACCGCCGCCCATGCCGTTGTAGAGGGCCACCATCTGCGGCATGTCGGTGATCGCCACGCGCTTGGCCGACCACCAGGCCACGCCGGTGCCGATCGCCACCGCCGCCAGGATCAGCGGAATGTTGTGCAGCTCGGGCAGGAAGAACGTGGCTACCGTGGCGATCAGCATGCCCAGCCCGGCCCAGCGGATGCCGCTGCGCGCGGTCATCGGCGAGGCCATGCGCTGCAGGCCAAGCAGGAACAGGGTCGCGGCGACCAGGTAGATCACCTGGACCAGCCACTGCAGCAGCTGCGCGGTGGTCACGTTCAAGGCGCCTTCTCCCCGGCGTCGCGCTTGGCGCTGGGCTTGAACATGTCCAGCATGCGTTCGGTCACCACGTAGCCGCCGGCTGCGTTGCCGGCGCCCAGGACCACCGCGATGAACCCGATGATCTTCTCCAGCGGCGTCTGCGCGTGCCCCAGCACCACCATCGCGCCGATCAGCACGATGCCGTGGATGAAGTTGGACCCGGACATCAGGGGGGTATGCAGGATCACCGGCACCCGCGAAATGATCACGTGGCCGGCAATGGCGGCCAGCATGAAGATATACAACGCCACGAACCCGTCGCTCATTGCAGTCACTCTCCCAGGCGGTCATCCCGTCCCCTGCATCATAACCATGCGCTGAACCAATCGGGCAGGCCGGTCAACCGCGCCCGCCCTGGGGCGTTCTCACGGTATCCCCCTGCCGGAACGCTACCCTGTGCTGGTGAGCTCTCCACTACCGTCGACGGATGCCGACCTGCCCGCCACGCCCGAGGTGGCGCTGCCGGTGTCGCTGGACGCCTTCCTGGCCGGCATCGGCCCGCGCGCGTTCCGCTTCGCCGAAGCGGGCCTGCGCCAGCGCGAGGACGCGCTGGATGCGGTGCAGGACAGCATGTTGAAGATGCTCGGCTATCGCGACAAACCCGCCGCCGAATGGGCGCCGTTGTTCTGGAGCATCCTGCGCCGCCGCGTGGTCGACCTGCAGCGCCGCCGTGGCTTCCGCCTGAAGTTCTGGCGCAGCAGCGACGAGGCCGGCAGCGACCACGATATCGACTGGGCCGACAGCGCCCCCGGTCCGGCCCAGGCCCATGAGCAGCGCGACCAGTACGCGCAACTGGTGCAGGCGCTGCGGGAGCTGCCCGCGCGCCAGCGTGAGGCCTTCACCCTGCGCGTGCTGCAGGACCTGGATGGCGCCACCACGGCCAAGGCCATGGGCTGCAGCGAAGGCGCGGTCAAAACCCATCTTTCGCGCGCCCGCCAAGCGCTGCAGCAGTCTTTGGAGATCGCCCTGTGAACCGCCCCCTGCCCCCTTCGATGCCTGACGATGCCGCCCTGCGGCAGCTGCATGCGCAGGCGCTGGATACGCTCTCGCCGACCACGCTGGCGCGGCTGCGCAGCGCGCGCCATGCGGCCTCACCGGCCAAGCGGCATGCGCCGTCGTGGTGGATGGCGACGGCCTGTTCGGCAGTGGTCGCCCTCGCCTTGGGCTACAGTTTCCTCCTGGGCGAATCGAGCGCCCCGCCGGCACCGGTGATGGCGAGCGCCACCGATGACAGCAGCGATGTCCTCGACGAGAATCCCGATCTGTATTTGTGGCTGGGCGGCACCGACCTGGCAATGGAGTGATGATGAAACTGCGACTGTCCCTGGGGCTGGTATGGCTGACCTTGAGTGCGGCGGGCTGGGCGCAGACCGCCCCGCTGCCGGACTGGGACGCGCTCAGCCCGCAGCAGCGCGAGGCGTTGATCGCGCCCGTGCGTGACCGCTGGAACGATGCGCCTGCCCCGCAGCGCGAGCGCATGCTGCAGCACGGCCAGCGCTGGCTGACCATGACCCCGGAGCAGCGCGCGCAGGCGCACCGCGGCCGCCACCGTTTCGAGAACATGACGCCGGAGCAGCGCGAGCAGGCGCGCGCATTGTTCGGTCAGATGCGCAGCATGAGCCCGGCGCAACGGCAGGAGCTGCGCGACCGCTGGGCGCGGATGACGCCGGACGAACGCAAGGCATGGCTGAAGGCCAATCCCGCCCCTGCTGCGCCGCCGTCCAAGCGCTGAAGCGCTGAAGCGCCGAAGCGCCGAAGCACTGGAGCAACGACCAACAACGGGGACGGGAGTCGTCATCAATTACCCCCGTCCCCGTTTTTTCAGGCGGCGACCCAGCGGGTTTTCGCGAGCAGTTCGTCGTCCCAGTCGAAGGTGACGGCGCCGTCTTTCAGGAACAGCGCGACGAAGTTGTAGACGTTGCGGGCGTACATCTCGCTGGCATGCACCGCGCCCTGGCTGGCCAGGTTGAGCGGGCCGTCGATAAGCACGCCGTCCAGATCCACCACCTCGCCCGGTTGGGTGGCTTCGCAGTTGCCGCCGGTTTCCGCGGCCAGATCGACGATCACGCTGCCCGGTTTCATGCCACGCGCCATCGCGGTGCTGACGATTTTCGGCGCGGGGCGGCCGGGCACGGCGGCGGTACAGATCACCACGTCCACCGTGCGCAGGTGCTCGCCGAGGCGGCGCTGCTGCTCGGCGCGTTCCTCATCGGTCAACGGCCGCGCGTAACCGCCCTCGCCGACCGCGCTCACGCCCAGGTCAAGGAATTTGCCGCCCAGCGATTCGATCTGCTCGCGGGTTTCCGGACGCACATCGAAGCCTTCCACCTGCGCGCCGAGACGGCGGGCGGTCGCGATGGCCTGCAGGCCGGCCACGCCGGCGCCGACCACCAGTACCTTCGAGGGGCGGATCGTGCCCGCGGCGGTGGTCAGCATCGGGAAGAACCGCGGCGCACGCTGCGCCGCGATCAGGGTGGCTTTGTAGCCCGCCATGCCGGCCTGCGAACTGAGCACGTCCATGGACTGGGCCCGCGTGGTACGCGGCAAGCGCTCCAGCGGAAACGCCTGCAGGCCGCGCGACTGGATCAGCCCGGCGCGCTCGGCATCGGCCTGCGGATGCAGCATGCCGATCAGGCTGGCGCCCGGTTTCAACCGGGCAAGGCGGTCATTGGCGGGTGGCTGCACGCACAGCACGAGGTCGGCCTGGGCCAGGCGGGTGTCATCGGCGGGCTGCGCGC
The DNA here is from genome assembly GCF_048957655.1 of Stenotrophomonas sp. AS1. Taxonomy (NCBI): domain Bacteria; kingdom Pseudomonadati; phylum Pseudomonadota; class Gammaproteobacteria; order Lysobacterales; family Lysobacteraceae; genus Stenotrophomonas; species Stenotrophomonas sp. AS1. Next base: position 211,586 of record NZ_JARVXM010000006.1, read on the forward strand.
CCACCTCCTGATACAGCGCATCGGGGAAGCCGGCCGACAACCCGGCACCCGGTTCGAATGACACGCCAGCGCCGAGCGCGATCAGCTTGCGCGCCGTTTCCGGCGTCATCGCCACGCGCCGTTCCCCCGGCGCGTGCTCCTTTACCACCAACACCTCGACAGCCATGCCTGTCCCCGACGATCAGCGGATTGTGGGCTGATCGTAACCTGATCGTCAGGCCAAGGTGGCCCTCCGGGCTCAATGCACGGTGGCCTTCCTGGTATCCAGCCGATCGATCACGCCCTGCATGGCACTGTCGAAGGCGCCATCGTCGATATGCGCACGCAGGCGACCCAAGCGCACCATCACGGCCAGTTCTTCCGGCGAGGCCACGCAGAAGCGCACCCCGCGCCGGTTGACGAACAGCAGGCGCTGGGAAATCGGGCTCACCCAGGACAGCTTGCCGGCCTGGACCTTGCCGTCCTTGTCGATGAAATCCAGCCAGCTGCCGATCTCCAGGCCGCGGAAGCGGTCGGCATCGGCATTGTCGAAATCGCTGACATCCACCTTGCTGCCCAGCTCCACCGACGGCGATTCCTGGGCCGGTGGCGAGGGCAGCGCGACCTGCGGCAGTTCGGGCAGCGCGCGCTCAAGCTCCGGGCGCGATTCGGCGATGCCCTGCAGGGTGTCGTGCAGCGCGTCGATGGCACTGGTGGCTGCATCGGCGTGTACCCCCACGCTGGCAAACACCTTGCGCAGCGCGGGATGCCAGGCCTGCAGCCACGGCTTGCCGACGATATGGCGGCGGGCCTCGGCCACTTCCTCCAGCATGCCATCGGCCAGGCTCAGCGCCTCACCGACCGACGCCCCGTCTTCGCCTTCGCGCAGCACGGTCAGGGTCAGGTGGTGCTGCCAGGGCTGGCGCAGGAACTCGCCGATGGCCTGCGGCAACGTGGTATCGCCAATACGGCGGTCCAGTTCGGTAGTGGCGCGCTGGCGCGCCATCTCCAGCTTTTCCTGGCCGCGCTGGGTCTCGGCGGCCCGGCGCTCGGCGATCTCGATCCGGCGACGATGCTGGGTCAGGAACTCGCGGAATTCTTCTTCCAGGGTCAGGAAGATCGCCAGGTTCTCATTGAACTCGGCCACCAGCCGCTCGATGATTTCTTCGACCTTGCCCATCAGCACGCGCTCGGCCTGGCTCTCGCCGGTATTGCCCTCGCAGGCTTCGGCCAGCGAGTTGAGCAGCTTGCGCGCCGGGTGGGTCTTCTGCACGAACATGCGGCGATCGAGCATGGCGACCTTGACGAAGGGCACCACCAGCCGGCCGATCAGCTCGCGCGAGCGGCCCTCCAGGTCGCGCTCGTCGAGCATCACATCGAACAGCATGCCGACCAGATCGATCGCGTCCTCGTCCTGCGGGTCCAGCCGGGCCTGCGCGGGGTCGACCCCCAGCCGGGTCGCACCGGACAGCACTTCACTTTTCAGGCGCTGCGCCAGCGATTCGCCGTCTTCGCCGATCGCCGCACGCAGGGTCGCGCTCGGCGTGGCCTGCAGCAGCGACAGCACCGACATCATCTCGCGCTGGCTCAACGGGCGCTGCTGGCCCACCGCGACGCTGGCCGCCGAGGTGGCGTCCTCGCGCACATGGCGGGTCTGCTGCAACAGTTCGTGCAGGGCATCAAGCAGCATGCCCTGGTTGCCGCCGAGGCTGTCACCGCCCTCGCCCGGCCCTTCGTACCCGGCCTGTCCGCCACCCTGGAGGCGGCCCCGGCTCTCGGCCCAGCGGTCGGCGAAGCGACGCGCCCAGGCCGGTGCCTGGCTTTCTTCGCCTGCCGATCCCATGCCGGCCTCGGCCTGGAAGCCATCAAATGCATCGCGCTCGTCGCGCGGCGGCGGAGAGGGTGCGCGCGGCGCCGGCCGGCGCGCGGCCATCTGCGGCATCACGCCCGCAGCGGCCAGTTGTTCATCCAGGTACTCGTAACGCTTGCCGATCGGCTGCTGCAGATCGCGCTCGCACAGCTTGATCAACACCAGGCGCACTTCCGGGGCCAGTTCACAGTCGGCGAAGGCCTCATGGATGGCAACGCCCAGATGCTCGGGACTGATCGGGTTGGTATCGGCCTGCAGCTCCAGCGCGCCGGCGATCAGGCCGAGGCGGCGGTCCAGCCGCGACAGCACCGGCTTGAAGTCACGCAGCAGCACGGTGGCGAAGTTGCGCACCGCCAACCGGGATTCCAGGACATGCTCGGGCACCAGGCTCAGCCCGTCCTCGACCTGCCCGGCCAGGGTGGCCTCGGCCGACAGCGGTTCACCCCGCTCCAGCGCTTCCCAGGCCTGGGCCAGGTGGGTGCTGAAGCCGGCCACGATGTCGTCCCGGCGGCGGCGCAGCTCGCGCATGCCATCCAGGAACAGCAACTGCGACGCGCCGGCGTCACCGGCACGGTCGAACAACACATCGTCAAAGCGCGCCAGCACCGTCGAGAACGACTCGACCAGCCCTGGCAGCACGGCCTCGCGGGCCATCTTCAACAACGCCGGGTCACGGCCCGGGTGCCCCCCTACATTGGGCGTGGCGATCATGCGAAAAGGCTCCCCACCCTCGCAGGCACTGAGTACAACATGGATACAACGAACGCCGGCGCACCCCATGCGCCCACGCTCGGATGGTAGGCCGGCCGACCGATCAAAGACAGTGAAGCAGTCGACACTTTAAACCTCATCACCGGTGGCCCGGCAGGCTTTGTATCGTAAGCGCAGCAGGCCGTGGAAGCGAGTACAGCCACGTGAAGGAAGTCCGCTGATTAGGTGATGTTCATCACGTTTTGTCGCAAATTGCACCGAGATCGTCCGAGGCCGTGTCACAAACGGTCGCGACTATAATCGGGGCATCGTTAAGTCTGATTGAGAACCCATGTCCGTCTCCTCCGCCCTGCACGCCCTGGATGCACGCCGTTCGGTCCCCGCCAAGCAACTGGGTGAACCCGGCCCCGACCCGGCCACCCTGCTGCGGATGCTGACCTCGGCCGTGCGGGTGCCCGACCACGGCAAGCTGGTGCCTTACCGCTTCCTGCGGATCGCCGGCGATGCGCGTCACAGTCTGGGTGCGTTCCTGGCCGAGCGCGCCGTCGAGCGCGACCCCCAGGTCTCGCCGGCCCAGTTGGACAAGGATCGCCAGCGTTTCTCCCATGCCCCGCTGATCATCACCGTCATCGCCAGCCCGCGCCCGAGCCCCAAGGTGCCCGAGGCAGAGCAGCTGATGACCGCCGGCTGCGTCTGCTTTGCCTTGCTGCAGGCCGCCCAGGCGCTGGGCTTCGGGGCGCAGTGGCTGACCGCGTGGATGGCGTTCGACCCAGCCGTGCATGCCCGCCTGGGCCTGGCCGAGGGCGAGCAGATCGCCGGCTTCATCCATATAGGCACCCCGAAAACCGAGGTGCCCGAGCGTGAGCGTCCGGACGCGGCCGCGTTGCTGCAGGACTGGGAGGGCTGAGATGTCCGCCCTTCCCGCCGGCCCGGGCATGCCCCCGCCGCCGCTGCGTGCGCCGCTGTATCTGGTCGATGCCAGCCTGTATGTGTTCCGCGCGTGGCACTCGATGCCCGACGAATTCCAGGACCAGCAGGGCTGGCCGACCAATGCCGTGCACGGCTTCGCGCGCTTCCTGCTCGACCTGCTCGAACGCGAGCGCCCGGCCAACATCGCCATCGCCTTCGATGAAGCGTTGGACAGCTGTTTCCGCCACCGGATCTACGCTGCCTACAAGGCCAACCGCGATCCCGCGCCCGATGCGCTGCGCCGCCAGTTCGCGCACTGCAAGGCGCTGTGCACCGCGCTGGGCCTGGCGGTGCTGGCCCACCACGAATACGAGGCCGATGACCTGATCGGCAGCGCCCTGCACGCACGCCGCGACGCCGGCATGCGCGGGGTGATCATCTCCGCCGACAAGGATCTTTCGCAGCTGCTGTTCGAGCATGACGAACAGTGGGACTACGCACGCAACCAGCGCTGGGGCATGGCCGGGGTCAAGGCGCGCCACGGGGTGCATGCGCACCAGATCGCCGACTACCTGGCGCTGTGCGGCGATGCGGTCGACAACATCCCTGGCGTGACCGGCGTGGGTGCCAAGTCCGCCGCCGTGCTGCTGGCCCACTTCGGCAGCCTGGACGTGCTGTATGAGCGCCTGGATGAAGTGCCGTTCCTGCGCCTGCGCGGTGCCGCGCAGATGGCCGTGCGCCTGCGCGAACAACGCGAGCATGCGCTGCTGTGGCGTCAGCTGACCACCATCGCGCTGGATGCGCCGCTGGAGGGCGCCGCTGCCGATTTCAGCCGGGGCGTGGCCGATGCACAGATGCTGCAGGGCCTGTGCGATGCGCTGCGTTTCGGCCCGTTGACCCGGCGCCGCCTGTTCGCCGCCGCCGGCCTGTCCGATTCCTCTTCCGTTGCCAGCGAGTTCGCATGAGCCCCGATACGCAAGCCCCCAAGGTCGTTTTTGAAGGCAAGTACCAGCGCATGGTCGTGCGCGGCACGTGGGAATACAGCGAGCGTACCCACGCCGGTGGCCTGGCCGCGATCATCATTGCGGTCACCCCCGAAGACACCGTGCTGTTCGTCGAGCAGTTCCGCATACCGCTGCAGGCCAGGACCATCGAGATGCCCGCCGGCCTGGTCGGCGACATCGATGCCGGTGAATCCATCGAAGTCTCGGCGGTGCGCGAGCTGGAGGAAGAAACCGGCTGGACCGCCGACCACGCTGAAGTGCTGATGATCGGCCCGACCTCCTCCGGTGCCAGCAGCGAGAAGATCGCCTTCGTGCGTGCCACCGGCCTGCGCAAGGTCGGTGAAGGCGGCGGCGATGCCAGCGAAGACATCACCGTGCACGAGATTCCCCGCGCCCGCGCCGCGGCGTGGCTGGTCGAAAAGATGGGCCAGGGCTACGAGCTGGATGCCAAGCTGTGGGCCGGGCTGTGGATGATCGAACACCACCTGGACGGGACCCCGCGTGGCTGATTCGCTGTTCCATCCACATACCGGCGCATCACTGCTCGGGCCGGCCGACCCGGCTCCGTTCACGGTGCATCAGGCGCAGGGCCGTTCGTCCTTCGTGCTGATCGCCGACCACGCCGGCCAGCAGGTGCCGGCCGCATTGGACGATCTCGGCCTGCCGCAGGCCGAGCTGGACCGCCACATCGGCTGGGACATCGGCATCGCCGGGGTCACCGTGGAACTGGCACGGCTGCTGGATGCCTGGGCGATCACGCAGACATATTCGCGGCTGGTGATCGACTGCAACCGGCCGTTGGCTTCGCCCACGCTGATGCCGGCGGTCAGTGACCTTACCGTCGTTCCCGGCAATCAGCGCCTGACAGCGGCGCAGCGACAGCAGCGCATCGACGCGATCCACGCGCCCTACCATGCGCGCATAGACGCCGAGCTCGATACCCGCCACGCGCAGGCCCGGCCGACGGTGCTGGTGATGATGCACAGCTTCACCCCGGTGATGAATGACGCTGCGCGGCCTTGGCATGCCGGCGTGCTGTACCACCGCGACACGCGATTCGCGCTTCCCCTGCTGCAGGCGCTGCGCGATGAAGGCGACCTGGTGGTGGGCGACAACCAGCCCTACGCCGTCAGCAGCACCAGCGACTACGCCGTGCCGGTGCATGGCGAAGGCCGCGGGCTGGTGCACGTGGAGCTGGAGATCCGCCAGGACCTGATTGCCGCTGCCGCTGGCCAGCAGGCGTGGGCACAGCGCCTGGCGCGGATCTTCACCGCCCTGCAGCCGCAACTGGACGCACTGCCGCCTGCGTAAGGCTTGGTGATCGATTCACCCTTCGCCCGCGCACACCGGCGTGGGCGCTGCACGGTCCTGCTGCGGCCGCAGCCACAGCGCCACGCCCACGCCCAGCAACGCGAACAGTGCCGCACCGTACTGCGCGTGGATCATGCCCTGCAGGGCCGCGTCGCTGCTGGCACCGGCGCTGCCACGACCGGCGTTGGCCACCATCACCAGCAGCGCCAGGCCCAGCGCACCGCCGATCTGCTGCGCGGTGGCGGCCATGCCCGAGGCCACGCCCTGCTGCGCGGCCGGCACGCCCTGCCCGGCCACGATCCACATCGAGGTCCAGGTGATGCCCTGGCCGAGGCTGAGCACCACGATGCCCGGCAGCAGCGCCCAGTAGGTCGCGCCATACGGCAACGCAACGGCGACCGCGGCGATGCCGATCGCTCCGGCCAGCATGCCCACCGCCAGCACCTGGCGCGGCGAACGCTGCGCGAGCATGCGCTCGGCGATGCGGATGCCGAAGGTGCACACCAGGGTGGGGGGCAGAAACGCCAGGCCAGCCTGCAGCGCACTCCAGCCGTAGCCATCCTGGTAATACAGCGCCAGGAAGTAGTACTGCACGCCGTAGCTGCTCATGAACAGCATGGTCAGCAGCATCGCCGCACGCAGGCTGCGCAGGCGCAGCAGCGAGAACTGCATCAGCGGGTCGCGGCTGCGGCGTTCGATCTGCACGAAGGCGGCCAGCATCACCGCCGATACCACCAGACAGATCAGCGTGCGCGGCGCCAGCCAGCCCCACTCCGGGCCCTGCACCAGCGTGGTCACCAGCAGGCTGCCGCCGAGGGTCACCGTGACACAGCCGGCCAGATCGAACGAGCGGCCCGCCAGCGGCGCGGGATCGCGCGGCAGCCACCAGCCGCCCAGCAGCGCGCAGCCACTGGCGAAGGGGACGATCACCAGCAGTACCGAGGCCCACCCGAAGCTCTGGGTGAGCACGCCACCGAGCAGGGTGCCCAAGGCCAGGCCGCCGGCGCTGGCCATCGACCAGATCGCCAGCGCGCGGTTGCGCGGCGCGCCTTCGGCGTAGATCGTGTTGATCAGCGCCAGCGTGGCCGGGAACAGCAGCGCCGCGCCGATGCCCTGCACCGCGCGGGCGGCGATCAGCAGCCACGCACTGCTGCTGAACCCACCCACCAGCGAGGCCAGCGCGAACAGCGCCATGCCAAGCCGATAGATACGGCGTCGGCCCAGCAGATCGGCCGCGCGGCCGCCAAGCAGCAGGCAGCCGCCGAAGGCCACCGTATAGCCACTGACGATCCACTGCAGCTGCTGGGCATTGATCTGCAGCTGCGTGCCCATCTCGTGCAGCGCGACGAAGATGATCGTGGAATCCAGCGCGATGATCAGCTGGGCCATCGCCAGCAAAGCCAGGGCAAGGCGTGGAAATGCGGGCGCCGGCGCGCCAGCGGGAGACAGGGGGGAGGTCATGCCGACTCGGTACTGCGTAAGAAGGTGGGCAGTCTCATTGATGACGCTTCATAAATAAACCCGGATACTTCGATATCTGTCATGCATATCCGCATGAATCGGAGGACGTCATGGATCTCAACGCCGTGCGCATGCTGGTGCAGGTGGCGGAGGCGCGCAGTTTCACCCTCGCCGCCGGTCAGCTGGGGATCAGTCAATCCGGGTTGTCGCGGGCGATCGGACGGCTGGAGAGCGCGCTTGGCGTGCGCCTGCTTCACCGCAACACCCGCAACGTCAGCCTGACCCCGGATGGCCGCCAATTCGTCGAGCACTGCGCGCCGCTGCTGAGTGGGCTGGAGGATGCCGAGCGTCGGCTGGGTGATCGCCCCTCCACGCCGTCGGGCGTGCTGAAACTGACGGCGCCGTCGATGTTCGGGCGCAAGGTGCTGGTGCCGCTGGCCGGGCAGTTGATGGCGGCACACCCGCAACTGCAGTTCGAGCTGGTGCTCAACGACCGGCTGGTCGATCTGGTCGAGGAAGGCTTCGACGCCGCATTGCGCACCGGGCCGATCAGCGATGTGCGCATGGTGGCGCGCCCCCTGCGGCCGTTGAACTGGGTCACCGTCGCCTCCCCCGCCTACCTCGCGCAGCACGGTGAACCGGCCACGGTGGATGCGCTGCACGATCACGCCTGCCTGGCGGTGCGCAATCTGCGCAGCGGGCGGCTGGTGGACTGGCAGTTCCGCGAGGCCGAGGGCCAGCTGCGCGAGTTCACCCCGCCGGCGCGGATGGTGTTCGACAGCGGCGACCCGCTGGTCGAGGGCGCCCTGGCCGGGATCGGCATCGTGCAGGTGATGGATTTCGCGGTGGCCGATGCGTTGGCCGACGGCCGGCTGCAGCGGGTGCTGCAACCGTTCGAGGGCCGCAGCCGGGTGCTGTCGCTGGTCTACCCGCCCTCGCGGCAGGCCTCACCGAAGCTGCAGGTGTTGGCGGAGGCGTTGTTGGGTGGTGATTGGTAACCCGCCGGATCACGACCAACGGTCGTGATCTACCGCATGGTGCACGGGGCGATGGCGATCACGACCAACGGTCGTGATCCACCGCGCGACGTCAGGGGGTGACCCGGCAGGTGCCGACCGTTGGTCGGCACGTCTCCATCAACCCGCGAAGCGATCGGTCGCACGCACCAGTGCGTCGACATTCTCCGCTTCAAACGCGGAATGCCCCGAGGCGGGGCTGATCTCCAGCGTCGATTTCGGCCACGCCTTGTGCAGTTCCCACGCGCTCTGTAGCGGGCAGACCACGTCGTAGCGGCCGTGCACGATCACGCCCGGAATGTCGGCGATGCGGTGCGCGTCGCGCAGCAGCTGGTCTTCCACCTCGAAGAAACCGCCGTTGACGAAGTAGTGGTTCTCGATGCGGGCGAAGGCCAGCGCGAACTGCGGGTCCTGGTGGCTGTTCACGAAGTCGTCGTCCACGTGCAGGAAGCTTGTTGCCCCTTCCCATACGCTCCACGCCTTGGCTGCCGCCAGGCGGGTGGCCTCGTCATCGCTGGTCAGGCGGCGATGGAAGGCCGAGATCAGGTCGTGGCGCTCCACCGCCGGGATCGGCTTGAGGTAGTGCTCCCACGCATCCGGGAACAGGCGGTTGGCGCCTTCCTGGTAGAACCATTCCAGCTCCCAGCGGCGCAGCATGAAGATGCCGCGCAGGACCAGTTCGGTCACGCGCTGCGGGTGGGTCTGCGCGTAGGCCAGTGCCAGGGTCGAGCCCCAACTGCCGCCGAACACCTGCCAGCGATCCACCTTGAGGTGCTCGCGCAGCGTCTCGATGTCGGCCACCAGGTCCCAGGTGGTGTTGTCGACTAGGTCCGCATGCGGCGTGGAACGGCCGGCACCGCGCTGGTCGAACAGGATGATCCGGTACTTGGCCGGGTCGTGGAACTGGCGCATCTTGTCGCTGCAGCCGCCGCCCGGGCCACCGTGCAGCATCACCACCGGCTTGCCATCGGGATTGCCGCACTGCTCGAAATACAGCGTGTGGCGGTCATCGACCTTCAGGGTGCCGACGTCGTAAGGGGTGATGGCGGGATACAGCGTACGCATGACAGGAACTCCATGTGGAATGACAGTCGCCGCATCACGCTGCGCGGCGGCCCGGTGGACAGGTCATTCTAGCCCCGGGGTCGGCGCGGGGCCGGCACTCGGTCAGGCCACCAGACAGCCCAGGCTCACCCGGTCGCGCTGCTCCAGATCGCGCTCGGTGGCGACCGACTGGAAACCGGCCTGCTGCAACAACGCGCGGATCACCTCGCCCTGGTCCCAGCCGTGTTCGATCAGCAGCCAGCCGCCGGGAAGCAGGTGCGCTGCCGCGCCGTCGATGATCAGGCGGATGTCGTCCAGCCCATCGGGGCCGGAGGCCAGCGCGGTGGCCGGTTCGAAACGCAGGTCGCCCTGCGCCAGGTGCGGGTCGTCGCTGGCGATGTACGGCGGGTTGGTGGCGATCAGCTCGACGCGCTCGCCCGCCAGCGGCGCGTACCACGCCCCCTGCCGGAAGCTGACATTGTCCAGTGCGTGGCGCTGCGCGTTGCGCGCTGCCACGGCCAGGGCCGCCTCACTGAGGTCGGTCGCGATCACCTGCGCCAACGGCCGCTCGCTGGCCAGGGCCAGCGCTATCGCGCCGCTGCCGGTGCCCAGATCCGCGACCCGCAGCGGGGTATCCGCGGGCAACCGCGCCAGCGCCAGCTCGACCAGCAGTTCGGTCTCCGGGCGCGGGATCAGGGTGGCCGGGCTGACCTCCAGCTCCAGGGTCCAGAAGCCGCGGCGGCCCAGCAGGTAGGCCACTGGTTCGCCGGCCAGGCGCTTGGCGAGCAGGGCCTCGAACGCGGCCACCTGCGCGGGCGCGACCGGATCGGTGGCATGGGCGAACAACCAGCTGCGCTCACGCTCCAGCACCTCCAGCAGCAGCAGTTCGGCGTCGTGCCTGCCCTCCACACCGGGCAGGCGGGTGGCGGCATCGGCGAGCAGCTGGCGGACGTCTGGCGGGGCGGCAGTCATGGCGGATCGGAGCAACGTCGGGGCGCGCAGTGTAGTGCACCGGCAGCGGTCGGCCAGGCGTGCGCCAGGGGCCTTCGGCGGCAGCAACGCGATTGAAACTACGCATCGCCACTACATATATAGATTCGTAGGCGCTATCGAGTTCCGTCGAAAAACCGGTCGTTCCGGCACCGCGGCGCCCCGCACCGTTCAGGTTCCCACCGCGGCGCATATGCAGAAGCTATTGAAGCGATCATTCGCCACCGCCCGCTGGTCATTGCGCTGCAACGCTTTTGACGGCCATGGCCATCAACATTCATCGCAGGATCAGACCTTTTTGATAGCCTATGACTATCGCATAGATGCAATCAATGGATTGTCCTTATGGGAACGGAGCCGCTAACCTGTGTTGGTCGCTTCACCCACCCCCTTCACCAAGAGGAACAACGATGTCGCTCATCAACACCCAGATCCAGCCGTTCGAAGCCAACGCCTACCAGAACGGCGAGTTCATCAAGGTCTCCGACAGCACCCTGAAGGGTCACTGGTCCGTGCTGATCTTCATGCCGGCCGCGTTCACCTTCAACTGCCCGACCGAGATTGAAGACGCCGCCGACCATTACGCCGAGTTCCAGAAGGCTGGCGCCGAGGTCTACATCGTCACCACCGACACGCACTTCTCGCACAAGGTGTGGCACGAAACCTCGCCGGCCGTCGGCAAGGCCCAGTTCCCGCTGGTCGGCGATCCGACCCACCAGCTGACCCGCGCCTTCGGCGTGCACATCGAAGAAGAAGGCCTGGCCCTGCGCGGCACCTTCATCATCAACCCGGAAGGCGTGATCAAGACTCTGGAGATCCACTCCAACGAGATCGCCCGTGACGTCTCCGAGACCCTGCGCAAGCTGAAGGCTGCCCAGTTCACCGCCGCCAACCCGAACCAGGTCTGCCCGGCCAAGTGGAAGGAAGGCGAGAAGACCCTGACCCCGTCGCTGGACCTGGTCGGCAAGATCTAAGCCGTATCCCATCCCCATCCCCGCCCGCCGGGGATGGGGGTGAACCCAAGCCGGTGCCCCACGCGCCGGTTTCGGTTCACCCCCATGTCGCGCAGATGCACCCGCGGGGTTCGTCGACGCTGTTCCCTTGCCTGAATCAAGGAGTTTTTCGATGTTGGATGCCAACCTCCAGTCCCAGCTGAAGACCTATCTGGAACGTGTCACCCGTCCGATCCAGATCACGGCGCACGTGGATGACGGCGCCAAGTCGCAGGAGATGCTCGAGCTGCTGAACACGCTGACCACGCTGTCGGCGCAGATCAGCCTGGACGTGCGTCGCGACAGCAGCGAGCGCACGCCCTCCTTCGCGCTGACCACGCCCGGCCAGGACATCCATCTGGTGTTCGCGGGCCTGCCGATGGGCCATGAGTTCACCTCGCTGGTGCTGGCCCTGCTGCAGGTCGGCGGCCACCCGTCCAAGGCCACGGCCGAGCTGATCGAGCAGGTGCGCAACCTGGAAGGCGAGTACCGCTTCGAAACCTACTTCTCGCTGTCCTGCCAGAACTGCCCGGACGTGGTGCAGGCATTGAACCTGGCGGCGGTGCTGAATCCGCGCATCCAGCACGTGGCGATCGATGGCGGCCTGTTCCCGGCCGAGGTGGAAGCGCGCCAGATCATGTCCGTGCCGACCGTGTACCTCAACGGCGAAGTGTTCGACCAGGGCCGCATGACGCTGGAACAGATCGTGGCCAAGCTCGATACCGGCGCGGCCAAGCGCGATGCCGAAAAGCTCAGCAGCAAGGCACCGTTCGACGTGCTGGTGGTGGGCGGTGGTCCGGCCGGCGCAGCGGCAGCGATCTACGCCGCACGCAAGGGCATCCGCACCGGTGTGGCCGCCGAACGCTTCGGTGGCCAGGTGCTGGACACCATGGCGATCGAGAACTTCATCTCGGTCAAGGAAACCGAAGGTCCGAAGCTGGCCGCCGCGCTGGAACAGCACGTGCGCGAGTACGAGGTGGACATCATGAACCTGCAGCGCGCCACCGCCCTGGTGCCCGCCGGCGATGATGGCCTGGTCGAAATCAAACTGGAAAACGGTGCATCGCTGAAATCGCGTTCGGTGATCCTTTCCACCGGTGCACGGTGGCGCCAGATGAACGTGCCCGGCGAAGATCAGTACCGCAACAAGGGCGTGGCGTACTGCCCGCATTGCGACGGTCCGTTGTTCAAGGGCAAGCGCGTGGCGGTGATCGGTGGCGGCAACTCCGGCGTGGAAGCTGCGATCGATCTGGCGGGCCTTGTGACGCATGTGACCCTTCTGGAATTTGATGACAAACTGCGTGCCGATGAAGTACTGCAGAAGAAGCTTCGCAGCCTGGGCAACGTCACCATCATCACCAGCGCCCTCACCCAGGAAGTGCTGGGCGATGGCCAGAAGGTGACGGGCCTGGTCTACCAGGACCGCGTCGGCGGCGATTCGCACCGGGTGGAACTGGAAGGCATCTTCGTGCAGATCGGTCTTCTGCCCAATACCGAATGGTTGAAGGACACGGTGGCGCTGTCACCGCGTGGCGAGATCCTGATCGACGACCGCGGCCAGACCAGCGTGCCGGGTGTCTTCGCCGCAGGCGATTGCACGACCGTTCCGTACAAGCAGATCGTCATCGCGATGGGCGCCGGTTCCACTGCGGCACTGAGCGCCTTTGATCACCTGATCCGCACCTCCGTTCCCAAGAGCAGCGGCGCTGTCGCCGAAGCTGCCTGAAACGTTTCGGTTCCCGGTTCGCCGGGAACCTTGTCTGTCTGCTGGGTAGCCACGCCATCACCCGGTCCATTGCCGCAAGAGGTCCAAGGAAATGAACCTACGTGATTTGAAGTATCTGGTGGCGCTGGCCGACCACCGCCATTTCGGCAAGGCGGCCGCCGCCTGCTTCGTCAGCCAGCCCACCCTGTCCACCCAGATCCGCAAGCTCGAGGACGAGCTGGGGTTGCCGTTGGTGGAACGTGCCCCGCGCAAGGTCATGCTCACCCCGGCCGGGGTGGAAGCGGCCGCGCGCGCGCGCACCATCGTGGCCGAGGTGGAGCAGATGAAGGAAGCCGCACGGCGCAGCCGCGATCCCGAAGCCGGCACCGTCCGGCTCGGCATCTTCCCGACGCTGGGCCCGTATCTGCTGCCGCATGTGATCCCCAACATCCGCGAGCGTTTCCCGCAGCTGGAACTGCTGCTGGTCGAGGAAAAGAGCGATGAGCTGCTGACCCGGCTGCGCGAGGGCAAGCTCGATGCCGCCCTGCTGGCACTGCCGCTGGACGATGACCAGCTGCACGCCGAGTTCCTGTTCGAAGAGCCCTTCCTGCTGGCGGTTTCCCAGCAGCACCCGCTGGCACGCCGCCAGCATCTGGACGTGCAGGAGCTCTCGTCGCAGAAGCTGCTGCTGCTCGAGGATGGACACTGCCTGCGCGACCAGGCGCTGGCCGTCTGCCGGTTGTTTGGCGCCAACGAGAAATCGGAGTTCCGCGCCACCAGCCTGGAGACGCTGCGGCAGATGGTGGCTGCCGATGTGGGCATCACCCTGCTGCCGACGCTGTCGGTCAAGCCCCCGGTGCCGCGCTCGGACAACATCCGCCTGCTGGACTTCAGCGGCGATGACCGCCCCAGCCGCCGCATCGCGATGGCCTGGCGGCGCAGTTCGGCGATGACCGGGTTCCTGGAACAGCTGGCCCAGCAGTTCAAACGGCTGCCGCAGGGCCTGCTCGCGCTGGAGTCCACCGACGTTCCGGGTGCCACGGCCACGCCGCTGCAACGCGCTGGCTGAGCCTGGCTGAACCGGCCGGCGGGGCCGATACGCCGGACGGGTCGCATCCGTCCACGATTGTCAGCACAATAGGACGAGGCGGTGCCAGCAGGCGCCGCCTTTTTGCATGGGTCTTCCACAAACGCAAGGAGCTACACCATGTCCACTTCCAGCGGACTGCCCCCTTCCATCATTGTTTCAAGCCACGACATGGACCGCCTGGACGCCATGCTCGAGTCTCCCGCTGTCAGCCAGACCCCCGCCGGGATCGCCCTGGCCGAAGAACTCAACCGGGCGACCGTTGTGGCGCCGGACCAGGTTCCCGAGGGCACCGTCATGATGCATTCGCGCGTGGAGTGCGAAGATGAGCTGCAGAACGAAAAGCACGTTCTGACGCTGGTCTATCCGCGCGAGGCCGATGTTGAACAGGGCAAGGTATCGATCCTCGCACCGGTGGGCACCGCCCTGCTGGGCCTGTCGATCAGCCAGACCATGGATTGGGTGGCACCGGGCGGCCGCAAGCTGCGCCTGCGGGTGACCGCCGTCCATCACCAGCCCCACGCCTGACCCCGCCTGCTGCGTCGTCGCGCAGGTTCCACCGTTTCGTCCCAGGAGTTGCAATGAGCACCGTTTCGCTGTCCAAACTCTCCCAGCTGCGTGATCTGTCCGTGGTGGTTGCCGATACCGGCGATTACGAGGCGATCAAGCGCTTGAAGCCGGTCGACTGCACGACCAATCCCACCCTGGTGAAGAAAGCGCTGGACCTGCCGGTGTACGCCGATCTCATCGAGAGCGCGCTGGCCTGGGGCCGCGAGCAGGGTGGCGAGCGCGAGGCGGTTGTCCACGCGGTGGCCGATCGCCTGACCGTGGGCGTGGGCACCCTGCTCAGCACCCTGGTGCCGGGCCGGGTCTCGACCGAGGTCGATGCCGACCAGGCGCACGACACCGCAGCGACGGTCGCCAAGGCGCGCCAGTTCATCGCCATGTACGAGGCGGCCGGCGTGCCGCGCAGCAAGGTGCTGATCAAGATCGCAGCGACCTGGGCAGGCGTGGAGGCAGCGCGCCAGCTGCAGGCCGAAGGGATCGACTGCAACCTGACGTTGATCTTCAATCCCACCCAGGCGCTGGCCTGCAGTGAGGCCGGTGCGTTCCTGATTTCGCCGTTCGTGGGCCGCATCCTGGATTGGTATGTGGCCAACGGACAGGCGCCGGCAAGCATCGATGAAGACCCGGGCGTGGTGTTCGTGCGCGGCGTGTATGCCGAGTTCAAGCGCCGTGGTTCGCCGACGGTGGTGATGGGTGCCTCGTTCCGTTCGACGGCGCAGATCGAGGCGCTGGCCGGCTGCGATCGCCTGACGATTTCGCCGGACCTGCTGGAGAAGCTGGACGCCGATCATGGCGAGCTGCCGCGCAAGCTGGTGGCCGGTGCGGCGGAGCCGGTGCAGGTGACGCCGATCGATGCGGCGCGCTTCGCGGCGGATCTGGCGGCCGACCCGATGGCGACGGAGAAGCTGGCAAGCGGTATCGATGCGTTCGCCAAGGATCTGGAGGCGTTGCGCCAGACGATCCGCGAGCGCCTGTAAGCGCTGGCCGCTGGCTCGCTATACAAAAGGCCCCGCACTGCGGGGCCTTTCGTTTTTGGCGCTTGCGGCAACTGCAACTGCAACCGCTCACTTTCGTCGGGGTTGGCGCGATGTGGGCGCGATTGCTGGACGCGCCGTCGACACATGGCGGGTGCGTCCGGGTGCGCAGTACAGCAGTGAACCCAAGGCCGTCTATTGGACCGGGTAGAGCCGACCGTTGGTCGGCTCCCACGTGATCAGGCACCCACACCGATCGGGCAACTGACGCCGGTGCCACCGATGCCGCAGTAGCCGTTGGGGTTCTTGGCGAGGTACTGCTGGTGGTAATCCTCGGCGTAGTAGTACTCGGGCGCCGGAAAAACGATATCGGTGGTGATCGCGCCGTAGCCGCTGTCGTTCAGGCGCTGCTGGTAGGCATCACGGCTGGCCAGGGCGGCGTCGAGCTGGGCCTGGGTGGTGGCGTGGAGCGCGGAGCGGTACTGGGTGCCGGTATCGTTGCCCTGGCGCATGCCCTGGGTGGGATCGTGACTTTCCCAGAAGACCTGGAGCAGGCGCTCGAGCGGGACGATGGCCGGGTCGTAGACGACCTCGACGATTTCGGTGTGCCCGGTAAGGCCGGAGCAGACTTCTTCGTAGGTGGGGTTAGGGGTGACGCCGCCGGCGTAGCCGACCGAGGTCGAGTAGACGCCGGGGATCGTCCAGAATTTGCGTTCAGCGCCCCAGAAGCAGCCCATGGCGAAGCGGATGCGCTCCAGGCCGGTGAAGCTGTCTTTCAGCGGGTGGCTGTTGACGTAATGCTGGTTGTGCAGCAGTGGCAGCGGGTGCTCGCGGCCTGGCAACGCCTCTTCCGGGCGCGGCAGGCGCTGCTTGAAGGCGCCGATGCCCAACAGACCGTTTCCAATACCCAACATGGCGTTCTCCTAGGCCGGCAACAGGCCGGCGCTTTCGTCTCCATCGAACATGGGGGCGTCCGGGGCCGCGCCCAAGTCCAGCTGGGCGACGATGTCTTCGGCTTCGGGACGGGCCAGGTCGGGAACGCACACGCGCAGGACGCCGAACAACGGAAGTTCGCCCATGCCGCCCAGCAGGGATTCGCCGAAGACGAACGCGGGGATTCCCGCATCCTCCAGGGCGTGTTTGACCAGATGGGCGTCGAACAGGTTGTCGGCCTGGTAGATCACGTGCATGGGCGGGCTCCGGAGGGCATGGGGCCAGCATACGCCCGGGGGCTGAAGGCGTGCCGACCAACGGTCGGCACCTACCCGTTTAGCCTGTCGCCTTACGACAGGCTAAACTGTTGGTCTTTCTACCTTTTAACTGCGACCGCGCATCATGTCCGAGTCTACCGCCGCCCCCACCGACGCCCTTCCGGAAACCCAGGAAAAACGGGATTTCATCCGTCAGATCGTCCGCGAGGACCTGGCCGGCGGCAAGCATGCCGCGATCAAGACGCGCTTCCCGCCCGAGCCCAACGGCTACCTGCACATCGGCCACGCCAAATCGATCTGCCTGAACTTCGGCATCGCCGGCGAGTTCAACGGCGTGTGCAACCTGCGTTTCGACGACACCAACCCGGCCAAGGAAGACCCGGAGTACGTGGCCGCGATCCAGGACGATGTGCGCTGGCTGGGCTTTGAGTGGAACGAGCTGCGCCATGCCTCGGATTATTTCGATGCGTACTATCTGGCTGCCGAAAAGCTGATCCGCGACGGCAAGGCCTACGTGTGCGACCTCTCGGCCGAGGAAGTGCGTGCCTACCGCGGCACCCTGACCGAACCGGGTCGCCCGTCGCCGTTCCGCGACCGCAGCGTCGAGGAAAACCTGGACCTGTTCCGCCGCATGCGCGCGGGCGAGTTCCCGGATGGTGCGCGCACCGTACGGGCCAAGATCGACATGGCCAGCGGCAACATCAACCTGCGCGACCCGGCCCTGTACCGGATCAAGCACGTTGAACACCAGAACACCGGCAATGCATGGCCGATCTACCCGATGTACGACTTCGCGCATGCACTGGGCGATTCCATCGAGGGCATCACCCACTCGCTGTGCACGCTGGAGTTCGAAGACCACCGCCCGCTGTACGACTGGTGCGTGGACAACGTCGATTTCGCCCACAACGACGCGCTGACCCAGCCGCTGGTCGATCGCGGCCTGCCGCGTGAGGCGGCCAAGCCGCGCCAGATCGAGTTCTCGCGTTTGAACATCAACTACACGGTGATGAGCAAGCGCAAGCTGATGGCGCTGGTCACCGAGCAGCTGGTGGATGGCTGGGAAGACCCGCGCATGCCGACCCTGCAGGGTCTGCGTCGCCGTGGCTACACCCCGGCGGCGATGCGCCTGTTCGCCGAGCGTGTGGGCATCAGCAAGCAGAATTCGCTGATCGATTTCAGCGTGCTCGAAGGCGCGCTGCGCGAAGACCTCGACAGCGCCGCCGCGCGCCGCATGGCGGTGGTCGATCCGGTCAAGCTGGTGCTGACCAACCTGCCCGATGGCCACGAAGAAACCCTGACCTTCTCCAACCATCCCAAGGATGAGGCCTTCGGTACCCGCGAGGTGCCGTTCGCCCGCGAGCTGTGGATCGAGCGCGAGGATTTCGCCGAGGTTCCGCCCAAGGGCTGGAAGCGCCTGGTGCCGGGCGGCGAAGTGCGCTTGCGCGGCGCCGGCATCATCCGCTGCGATGAAGTGATCAAGGACGCCGACGGCACCATCACCGAACTGCGCGGCTGGCTGGATCCGGAATCGCGCCCGGGCATGGAAGGCGCCAACCGCAAAGTCAAGGGCACCATCCATTGGGTCAGCGCCGTGCATGCGGTGCCCGCCGAGATCCGCCTGTACGACCGTCTGTTCTCGGTGCCGAACCCGGACGACGAAACCGACGGCAGGACCTATCGCGATTACCTCAATCCGGACTCGCGCCGCACCGTCACCGGCTATGTCGAGCCGGCCGCAGCCAGCGCCGCGCCGGAGCAGTCGTTCCAGTTCGAACGGACCGGCTACTTCGTGGCCGACCGCCGCGACCACACCGCCGCCAAGCCGGTGTTCAACCGCAGCGTGACCCTGCGCGATACCTGGTCGGCGTAAGCTGCACCCGGCCGGTGCCAGGCACCGGCCACCGCGTGACCCCGGCGCGGCCCTGCATCGGCAGGGCCTGCGCTCCAGATTCCCTGCGACCGGCGCAGCCCTGCGCCGGCGTGCGCGTGGCCGCGTTCAGCGCGGGCACGGCATCCCCGGGCGCGGCCCGATACACTGCCGCTGCTCCATCTTTGAAGAGGTTCATGTCCCGATGCTGTACGCGCAAGTCCATCTCACCCTGCCCGCCTGGATCCACGACCAGATCGATCTGGGCCGTGTCTATCCCGAGGACGCCGACAAGGTCGCGCTGGCGATTGAACTGTCGCGCCTGAATGTCGAGGCACAGAGCGGCGGCCCGTTCGGCGCCGTGGTGTTTGGGCCGGATCATCGCGTGATCGCCGCCGGCGTGAACCGCGTGGTGCCGCATACGACCTCGCTGGCGCATGCCGAGAACATGGCCTACATGCTGGCCCAGCAGCGCCTGCAGACCCCGCGCCTGAACGATGTGCTGTCACCGATCACCCTGGCCACCTCCTCGCAGCCGTGCTGCCAGTGCTACGGCGCCACCATCTGGGCCGGCATCGATCGGCTGCTGATCGGTGCCAGCGCACAGGACGTGGAAGAACTAACCCCGTTCGATGAAGGCCCGCTGCCGGCGGACTGGATCGGCGAACTCAACAAGCGTGGCATCGAGGTCGTGCGCGACATCGAGCGCGACGCCGCGCGCGCGGTGCTGCGCCAGTACGGAGAGATCAACGGTGCCCATTACTGATATCCGCGCTTCGGGCGCGATGCGATGAGCGGCCTGCTGTGTCTGTGCCGCCAGGGGTTTGAACCGGAACTGGCCGCCGAGCTGTCCGAGCGTGCGGCCTATGCCAACGTGGCCGGCTATGTGCGCACCCAGCGCAATGACGGTTACGTGGTGTTCGTCACCGACGAAGGTGCGGCGCTGTCCAAGGCCCTGTCCTGGCGCTCGCTGATCTTCGCCCGGCAGAAGCTGCAGGTGCTGGCCGAACTGCCGCAGCTGGATGCTGCCGACCGCATCACCCCGATCCTCGCCGCCCTGCAGGGGCAGCAACGCTTCGGCGACATGTGGGTCGAACATCCGGACTCGGACGAAGGCAAGCCGCTGGCCGGCCTGGCCCGCGCGTTCGGCAATGCGCTGCGCCCGGCGCTGCGCAAGGCCGGCCTGCTGACCGACAAGCCGAACACCGGCCTGCCGCGCCTGCACATCGTGTTCGTGGATGGCCGTCATGCCTTCGTGTGCGTGGCCGACACCCGCGACAGCGCGCCCTGGCCGCTGGGCATTCCTCGCCTGAAGCTGCTGCCCGACGCGCCCTCGCGCTCGGCGCTGAAGCTCGATGAAGCCCTGCTCACCCTGATGACGCCCGAAGAGCGCGAACTGTTGGTCAAGCCGGGCATGCGCGCGGCCGACCTGGGCGCTGCGCCGGGCGGCTGGACCTGGGTATTGACCCGCCAGCACCTGAAGGTGATCAGCGTGGACAACGGCCCGCTGCGCGAGCACGTGCTGGAGACCGGGCTGGTTGAGCATCTGCGCGCCGATGGCTTCCATTGGCAGCCGGAGACCCCGCTGGACTGGATGGTCTGCGACATGGTCGAACAGCCCCGCCGCGTGGCCGAACGCATGGCCACCTGGTTCCGCGAGGGCTGGTGCAAGCATGCGATCTTCAACCTCAAGCTGCCGATGAAAAAGCGCTGGGATGAAACCCGCATGTGCCTGGAGCTGTTCCAGGAACAGGCCGGCAGGCCGCTGCATCTACGCGCCAAGCAGCTGTACCACGACCGCGAAGAAATCACGGTGCTGGCCTCGCCGCTGCGCTGACCCACGCGCACCGCCGGTAGAGCCGGGCCATGCCCGGCTGGCGCGCAACGCGCGGCAATGATCGAAGCACGCGCCGGTCGCCCGGCGCCACTACGTCAAGAACGGAGATTCCATGCGACGCCGATCAAACCTCATCCTGCTGCTGACGCTGCTGCCCACGCTTGCCCTGGCCCAGGTCCGCCCGCCGTCACCGGCGGTCAGCGAACCGCTGCGCGAGGTCCCCGCGAGCGTGCGCGCACAGCCGTTGTCGCAGGGCGAGGTGACCCATCAGGTCACCCTGGCGGCGCCGGCAGGCGAAGCTGCGGTAACGGTGCGTTCGGTGCAGCCGGTGAGCGTGGTCGGTCAGTACCGGATCGCGTTCGCGGCGCTGGATGTCGACGGCGACGGCTTCATCAGCCGTACCGAAGCGCAGGCCAACCCGACCCTGGCCGATGAGTTCAACGCGCTGGACGTGAAGCGGCGCGGCAAGCTGGACCGCGCCGACCTGGCCGGCTGGCTGATCGACTGAGCGCGCGGGTCACAGCCCCGCGGCGCGCTTCCAGAACATCGACACCAGCGGCGGCAGCTTGCCGGCGCAGCCCAGCGCGCGCCCGCGCGCCAGGGTCAGGTGCATTTCATCGTTGGAGAACACCGTATTGATCGCATCGAAGCTGTACGCAGCGACGGTGTTCTCGCTGCGGCGCTCGCGCGCCCAGCGCTGCAGGCGGTGCGGTGACATCCAGTCCTGGCGGCGCTGCTGTGCAGCCAGCACCATTGCCCGCAACGCAGCCACATCACGCAGGCCGAGGTTGACGCCCTGCCCGGCCAGCGGATGCACCACGTGGGCCGCATCCCCCAGCGCAAGCACGCGGCCGGCGACGTAACCGGTCGCCAGCTGTCGGCGCAGCGGGAAGGCCGCGCGCCTGGAGGCCAGCGTCATCGCGCCCAGGCGGCCGGCAAAGGCGTTGGTCAGCTCGCGACCGAACGCCGCATCATCCAGCGCCAGCACGCGCTCGGCCTCGGCGTCGGGCAGGGTCCACACGATCGAGCTGCGGTGCGTGCCGATCGGCAGCACCGCCAGCGGGCCGGTCACCAGGAAGCGCTGCCAGGCCGTGGCTTCGTTGGCTTTTTCGGTATCCACGTAGGCGACCACGCCACGCTGGCCGTACTCCTGGCGCGTGACCTCCAGCCCGGCCAGCCGGCGCAGGGTGGATTCGGCCCCGTCCGCGGCAATCGCCAGCGACGCCTCGAGCCTGCGGCCGTCATCCAGGCGCAGGCGCACCCCGTTGGCGTCCTGCTCCAGGGCTTCCACCCGCGCCGGGCAGCACAGCTGCACGCCGGCCGCCGGCAGCGCCGCCCACAGGCGGTCCACCAGCAGATCGTTCTCCACGATCCAGCCCAGTTGTTCGCGGCCGAGCGTGTCGGCATCGAAGCGCAGTTCATCGCCACCGGCCGCATCCCAGACCCGCATCCGGCGGTAGGCACACGCCCGCGCCGTGCTCACCGCCGGCCACACGCCGAGCGAGGCCAGCAGCTGCGCATTGTCCGGCGCGAACGCATACACGCGCAGGTCCGGCTGCTGCGGTTGCCACGCGGCGGGCTCGCGGCCTTCGACCAGCGTCACCGTCAATCCGGCATCGGCCAAGGCCAGGGCGCAGGCCGCACCGACCACGCCGCCGCCGACCACCACCACGTCCTGCGGGCGCCGGCTCACAGGCCGGCTCCGCGGCACAGCGCCGGCACCTGACCACGGAAGCCCATCGCGCCCCCCACCAGCATCGACTGCATCGGCGTCGCCTGTGCCGCCAGCAGGCCGAGCGACCGCAGCGGCCGCATCAGCGGCGCCGGGTTGCTGGTCAGGCGCGCCAGCCCACCGGAGAAGGCGATGGTCTGCTCGCGGTCTTCAAGACGTCGGGCCACGTGTTCGCGCAGCAGCGCATCGCTGCCGGCATCGTCGGCGTCGGCCACGAGTTCGGCCAGGGTCAGCGCATCGCGCAGGCCCAGGTTGAAGCCCTGTGCGCCCAGCGGATGGATGGTCTGCGCGGCATTGCCCAGCAGGACCGTGCGCTCACCGACCAGCGCGCGCGACAGCACCTGCATCAAGGGGTACGCGCTGCGTGGCCCACTCTCCAGCAGGCGGCCGGCACGCCAGCCGATGGCCCCCTGCAGCCGGCTCACCCAGGCCGCATCGTCCAGCGCCATCACCGCCTCGGCCTGCTCGCGGGCAACGCCGTGCACCGCACCGAAGTGGCGGTCGCCACGCGGCAGCAACGCGGTCGGGCCGGTGTCGGTGAAGCGCTCGTACGCGGCGCCGTCCGGCGCACGTGCGGCGCGCACCCGCGAGACGAACAGGGTCTGCTCGAAATCATGCTCGTCCACCTCGATCCCCAGCGCCTCGCGCACGCCGCTGCGGGTGCCGTCGGCACCGACCACCAGGCGCGCCAGCAGGCAGCGCTCACCGCTGTCATCGGCGATGAAGACCTGGCGATACCCGTCCACCGTGGCGCCCAGGCGCACGAACCGGGCCGGGCGATAGCGGGTCAGGTGGGCCAGCGTGTCCAGCCGCGCCTCCAGCGCCTGGCCGAAATCGCGGGCGACCACGACCTGGCCGAACCACGGGCGCTGGTACTGCGCGGCCGCCATCTGCACCCGACCGAAATCGCCTGCGCGGCTGACATGGATGCGGGTGATCGGGCCGGGCGCAGTAGCCAGCTTCTGCATCACGCCCAGTGCGGTCAGCGCGTTGACCGTGGCGGCCGCGAAGCTGAGGTTGCGCTGGTCGAACACTGCCGGCAGCGTGCCCAGCGGCGAAGCCTCGACCAGGCCGACATCACGGCCGGCACGGTCCAGGGCGATGGCCAGGCTGGCACCGACCAGCCCGCCGCCTACGATCACTACATCATGTCGTTCACTCATGCCCGCCATGATAAGGGTTCGCCCGTTCGGGCGGCGTGCGGCGGGGTGCCGCAGCAGGCGCTAGAATGAATGCCTGCCCCCACCCGTCACCGCCATGACCTCCACTGCCCACCGCGCCTTCGTCCTGTCCGTGCTCGTGCTGCTGATGGCGGCCACGCGGGTCAACCATTTCGCGGCGATTCCGGATGCGTCCTGGGCGGTATTCTTCATCGGCGGCTTCTACCTGCGCGCGTGGACCCGCGGGGCGTTTCCGCTGCTGATGGCGGTGGCGGTGCTGGTCGACTGGATCGTCATCCGCCGCAGCGGCCTGGACTTCTGGCAGCACTACTGCGTGTCACCGGGCTACTGGATGCTGCTGCCGGCCTATTTCGCCATGTGGAGCGGCGGCATGCTCCTGCGCGCCGGCTATCACGGCGCCAGCTGGGCCGCGCTGGGCAAGGGCGCGCTGCTGCTGGTCGCGGCAGTAGCGGTCTGCCACCTGTTCGCCCAGGGCGGTTTCTACTGGACCAGCGACAACGTCGCCACGCCCACCTTCAGCGGCTGGGCGAAGAACTACGGCGACTGGTTCCTGCCCTACCTGCGTACCGCCGCGGTCTACGTCGGTCTGGCCGCCGCCCTGCAGCTGGCGACCGAACAGGTCGGCAAGCTGCTGCAGGCGCGCCGCGACGTGCTGCGCTGACCGCGGCCGGAGGCGACCGTGGGCAACCGCTTGTCCCGCATCTATACGCGCACCGGTGACGACGGCAGCACCGGCCTGGGCGATGGCAGCCGCGTGGCCAAGGACGACGCCCGGGTGGCCGCCTACGGCACCGTCGATGAAGCCAACTCGGCGCTGGGCGTGCTGCTTGCGGTGCCGCTGCCGGCCGATGTGCGCACCCTGCTGACGGTGATCCAGCACCAGCTGTTCGATCTGGGCGGCGAGCTGTGCATCCCCGGCCATGCCGCCATCCACGCCGCCGATATCCAGGCGCTGGAGCAGCAGCTGGATCACTACAACGCCGATCTGCCGGTCCTCAAGGAGTTCATCCTGCCCGCCGGTGGCGAAGCCGCTGCGCGCTGCCACCTGGCCCGCACCATCGTGCGCCGCGCCGAGCGCGAGACCGTCACCCTGGCGCGCCGGGAGACGGTCCGCCCGGAAGCGCTGCATTACCTCAACCGCCTGTCGGACCTGCTGTTCGTGCTCGCGCGCGTACTGGCCCGTGCCGACGGCCACGGCGAGGTGCTCTGGCGCCACGAGCGCCGCCACGCCTGAGCGGCCCCGCCGCCCCACCGGATATCCTGCCCGCATGCTGGTTTTCACCCACCCCGCCTGTCTGCAACACGATCCCGGCCGCGGCCATCCCGAATGCCCGGCGCGCCTGCAGGGGGTACTTGATGCGCTGAAGGCGGCCTATCCGGACCAGCTGGACTGGCGCGAAGCACCGCCCGCCAAGCTCGGCGAGCTGGCCCGGGTCCACGACAGCGAACTGATCGATCTGGTGCTCAAGCCGCAGACCGAGCCGTTGCGCCTGATCGACATGGACACCATGACCTCGCCCGGCTCGGCCAGCGCGGCCCTGCATGCAGCCGGTGCCGGCGTCGCCGCCGTGGATGCGGTGATGCTCGGCGACGACCCGGTCGCCTTCTGCGCGGTGCGCCCGCCCGGCCACCACGCCAGCGCCAGCACCGCCATGGGCTTCTGTCTGTTCAACAACATCGCCATCGCCGCGGCCTACGCGCGTGACCGCTATGGGCTGGAGCGGATCGCCATCGTTGATTTCGATGTGCACCACGGCAACGGCACCCAGGACATCTTCATCGCCGATCCCGGCGTGGCCTACTACAGCACCCACCAGGCCGGGCTGTTCCCCAACTCCGGCCTGCGCCGCGACCGCGGGGCCGGCAACCTGATGAACATCCTGCTGCCGCCGGGCAGCGGCGGCTTCCGCTTCCGCAACACCTGGGCCGACGAGATGCTGCCGGCCATCGATGATTTCCGCCCGCAACTGCTGCTGATCTCGGCCGGCTTCGATGCGCACATGCGCGATCCGCAGGCCGACCTGATGCTGGAAACCGAGGATTTCGCCTGGATCACCACCGAGCTGCGCGGCCTGGCCCGGCGCCACGGGGCCGGCCGGATCGTCTCCATGCTCGAGGGCGGTTACGACCTGCAGGCCCTGGCCGAGTGCAGCGTGGCCCACGTCGGCCAGCTGCGCTGAGCCGCGCGGGGCCGCCCGGCGAATGAACCCGGCCCCCTGCCTGGGCCGGACCTTCATTGCCCCTATGCAAGGGATGGGGCAAGCTACGATCCGTTTTCGTCCGAATCCGATACCGCGTGCGCCGAGCCCTCCGCCTGCTGCCCCTCCCCCTCAGTATCGCCATCTGCCTGCCGGCCCTGGCCGACGACAAGCCGGTGAACTGGGGCCTGTGCCCGGTGACCGACGTGCTGCCCGTGTTCGACGACGCGCCCAAGGCCGACAAAGCCGCGGCCGCGACGCGTGACCAGCAGCCGACGGACATCGAAGGCGACCAACTGACCGGTACCTCCGTGGTGCCCAACTACCAGGGCAATGTCGCGCTCAAACGCGGCGACCAGTTCCTGGGCACCGACAACCTGAGCTTCGATACCGAAAGCGGCAACTACATCGCCGAGGGCAATGTCCGTTACCAGGACTCCTCGATCCGGATGAAGGCCCGTCGCGCCGAGGGCAACCAGGAAAGCGACACCCACAAGATCAGCGATATCCAGTATCAGCTGGTGTCCCGCCGCGGCAATGGCGGCGCCGAGTCGATCGACCTGCAGGGTGCGGTCGGCCAGATGCACCGCTCCACCTACACCACCTGCGATCCCTCGCAGCCGGTATGGAAGCTGTCGGCACCGCAGATCGAGGTCGATAACGACGCCGGTTTCGGCACCGCACGCAACGCGGTGCTGCGGATCGGCAAGGTGCCGATCCTGTGGGCGCCCTACTTCAAGTTCCCGATCGATGATCGCCGCCAGACCGGCCTCCTCTATCCGCAGGTGGGCCTGTCCGGGCGCAACGGCTTCGATTACACCCAGCCGATCTATCTGAACCTGGCGCCGAACTTCGACGACACCCTGATGCCGCGCTACATGAGCAAGCGCGGCTTCATGCTCGACAACGAATTCCGCTACCTCTACGACGGTGGCCGCGGCGAACTGCTGACCGCCTACCTGCCCAACGACAAGCTGCGCGACAAGGATCGCGGCCGCGTGGAGTTCAGCGGGTACCACAATATCAACGCCAACTGGCAGGCCCGTGCCAGCCTGGCCTGGGTCAGCGATGAGCGCTATCTGGAGGATTTCTCCAACCGGCTGCTCGGCGTGACCACCTCCAACCTGCAGAGCCAGATCGGCATCTACGGCACCGGCGAGAACTGGACCGGCGGCCTGATGGCCGATTACTGGCAGCTCACCGATTACACCCTGACCGAAGCGTCCCTGCCCTACGCCCGCCAGCCGCGCCTGTTCGTCAACTGGGACAAGCCGCTGCTGCCCTGGCTGGAAACCGGCGTGTACGCCGAAGCCGTCAACTTCACGCATCTGGATGTGCATGAGAAATTCGGCGCCGACCAGGAGTACGAGCGCACCGGCGTGTCACGCAGCATGGACGGCGGTTCGCGCCTGGACGTGAAGCCGTATGTGTCCATGCCCTTCAGTGGCGCGGCCTGGTACGTCACCCCGACCCTGGCCTACCGCTACACCGGGTACGACCTGGAGCGCGGCCTGGCCGACGACATCCGCCGGCAGAACCTGATCGCCGCCGGTATCGATCCGGCCACCGCCACCCCGGACCAGCTGCGCGGCAATACCTCGCCAAGCCGCAGCCTGCCGATCGGCACCATCGACGCCGGCCTGTTCTTCGATCGCGAGACCAAAATCGGCGATACCCGCTTCCTGCATACCCTGGAACCGCGCCTGTTCTACCTGCGCACGCCCTACCGCGACCAGAGCGATCTGCCGGTGTTCGATACGCGTGACTTCACCTTCAGCTGGGGCCAGCTGTTCCGCGATTCGCGCTATTCCGGCGCCGATCGGCAGAACGATGCCAACCAGCTGACCATGGCGGTGAGCACCCGTTTCATCGACCAGGACACCGGCAAAGAGCGCTTCTCGGGCAGCATTGGCCAGATCCTGTACTTCGATGATTCGCGGGTCACGCTCAACAGCAGTGAAACCCCAGTCGAGCAGGGCAAGTCGGCCTGGATCGCCGATACGAACTACATGATCAACGACCGCTGGACGCTGGGCGCCACCTACCAGTGGGACCCCAAGTACAAGCGTGAGGACCTGGCCAGCGTGCGCGCGCGCTACCTGATGTCCAACGACGGCATTGTCAATCTGACCTACCGCAGCCGTCTGAATCCGCAGGCCTCGACCACGGCGACCCGCCGTGACCGGACCCTGCTGGAGCAGGCCGACCTGTCCTTCCTGTACCCGCTCAATGAGCGCTGGAGCCTGGTCGGCCGCTATTACTACTCCATCCAGGACCGCGCCCCGCTGGAAATCATCGGCGGTGTGCAGTGGGACAGCTGCTGCCTCGCCGTTCGCGCCATTGCCCGCCGCTACGTGCGCAACCGCGAGGGTGAACTCAACAACTCCTTCCAGATCGAGTTCGTGCTCAAGGGCCTGAGCTCCATCGGCCAGAACACGGACCGCACCTTGCGCCGTGCTATTCTCGGGTACTACCGAGACGACCTCTATCTGGTGCCGCCCAGCAACACCGGTGCAGCCCGCGACGACTACGATCCGAATCAGATCCCATGACCAAGACCCTTCCCGTACTCCTCGCCTCCCTGCTGGCGGTCTCCTCCGCGACGGCCCCGTTGCAGGTGCTGGCCCAGCAGAGTCAGCCGCTGGACCGCATCGCGGCGATCGTCGATGAGGACGTCGTGCTGCAGAGCGAACTGGACCGTGCCGTCCAGAACATCAAGGCGCAGTACGCCGGTCGCGAAAACCAGCTGCCGCCCGATGATGTGCTCAGCCGCCAGGTGCTGGAGCGTCTGGTCCTGGTCAAGCTGCAGGTGGCGCGTGCCGAGAGCAGCGGCATCAAGGTCAGCGACCAGGAACTGAACCAGGCCATCAACGCCATCGCCCAGCAGAACGGCTCCACCCTGGATGCCCTGCGCCAGCGTCTGGCCAGCGACGGTCTGGATTTCAACGATTTCCGCAATTCGGTGCGTGACGAGATCACTGTCCAGCGCCTGCGCCAGAGCTTCGCGCAGAGCCGCATCACCGTCAGCGAAGGCGAAGTGGACGGCGCGCTCAAGCAGCAGGCCACCGTGGGCACCCAGTATCACCTGGCCCACATCCTGATCGGCCTGCCCGAAGGTGCCACCGCCGAGCAGATCACCACCGGCCAGAAGAAGGCCGATGGCGTCAAGGCACTGCTGGACAAGGGTGAGATCGACTTCAACGCCGCGGCGGTCCGTTATTCGGACAGCCCGAACGCGCTGGAAGGCGGCGACCTGGGCTGGCGTTCGCTGGATGAGATCCCCAATGCCTTCGCGCAGATGATGAAGGAAATGAAGACCGGCGACGTGGTCGGTCCGCTGCGTGGCCCCAGCGGCTTCCAGCTGCTGAAGCTGGTGGAGGTGCGTGATGCCAGCGCGGCCGCCGCCGGCGGTCACACCATCACCGAGTACCACGCCCGTCACATCCTGGTCCGCATCACCGACCAGCAGGACAACGCGGCGGCCAAGGCCAAGATCGACACGCTGCGCGCCCGCATCGCCGGTGGCGCCGAGTTCGACGCGGTCGCCAAGGAATCCTCGGAAGACAACAACAGCAAGGGCCAGGGCGGCGATCTGGGCTGGTTCCCGGTCGATGCATTCGGCCCGGACTTCGGCAAGCAGGTCGAAGGCGTGGCCGACGGCGGCGTGAGCCAGCCGTTCCGCACCGATGCCGGCTGGCATATCGTCCAGCGCGTTGCCACGCGCCAGACCGATGCCACCACCGACAACCAGCGTGCCCAGATCCGTGAAACGATCGGCCGTCGCAAGCTGGAGGAAGAGTACAACCGCTTCCTGCAGGAACTGCGTGGCGAAGCCTACGTGGACATGCGCGGCTATGCGCCGGGTGCCGCGGCGACCACGCCGCCGCAGTCCTGATCCATGCTCCCGCAGCTCGCGCTGGTACCGGGCGAGCCGGCGGGGATCGGCCCGGAGCTCTGCCTCCGCCTGATCCAGCAGCCGCGCGCCGATTGCCGGCTGCTGGCCTTCGCCGACCCGGATACCCTGCACGCCGCCGCCGCGGCGCTGTCGCTGCCGCTGCAGCTCCTGCCTGAAGACGCGATCGCCCGCCAGCCGGGCGATCTGCCGTTGCGGGTGGTGCCCAATGCGGTGGCATCCCGTTTCGGCACCCCCGACCCGGCCAATGCCGGCGCGGTGATCGGCGCCCTGCGCCAGGCCGGCCAGGCCTGCCTGACCGGTGAACTGGCGGGCGTGGTCACCGGCCCGGTGCACAAGGCGGTCATCAATGAAGGCGGCATCGCCTACAGCGGCACCACCGAACTGCTGGCCGACCAGGCCCGCACCCCGGTGGTGATGATGCTGGCCAACGAGATCGTGCGGGTCGCCCTGGCGACCACCCACCTGCCGCTGCGCTCGGTCGCCGATGCGATCACCGCCGAGGGCCTGGCCCTGACCCTGCAGATCGTCCACGACGCCCTGCAGCGCGATTTCGGCCTGGCCTCGCCGCGCATCGCCGTGCTCGGGCTCAACCCGCATGCCGGCGAAGACGGCCATCTGGGCCGCGAAGAGCTCGACCTGATCATCCCGCTGCTGGAGCGCCTGCGCGCCCGGGGCATGGACCTGGTCGGCCCGCTGCCGGCCGATACCGCGTTCCTGCCGGCCAAGCTGGCCGGTTTCGACACGGTGCTGGCCATGTACCACGACCAGGGCCTGCCGGTGCTCAAGTACAGCGGCTTCGAGCAGGCCGTCAACATCACCCTGGGCCTGCCCTACCCGCGCGTCGCGGTCGACCACGGCACCGCCCTGGACCTGGCCGGCCGCGGCATCGCCGACCCCTCCAGCCTCCTCGCTGCCACCGCGCTGTGTGCCCGGCTGGCGCGCCAACGTACACTGGTGCCATGACTTCTTCGTATTCCTCCTCCGGCGCGCCCGGTTTCTCCGGCCCCGCCAAGAAGCAGCTTGGCCAGCACTTCCTCGCCGACCGCAGCTACATCGACAAGATCGTCCTGGCGGTCAACCCGAAGGACGGCGACCGCCTGGTCGAAATCGGCCCCGGCCAGGGCGCCATCACCCTGCCGCTGCTGCGCCGCCACCCGAAACTGACCGTGATCGAGTTCGATCGCGACCTGGTCGGGCCGCTGGCGGCCGCCGCCGAACCGCTGGGTGAGATGACCATCATCCACCGCGACGTGCTGCAGGTGGATTTCACCGAGCTGGCCGCTGGTAGTCCGATCCGCCTGGTCGGCAACCTGCCCTACAACATCTCCTCGCCGATCCTGTTCCATGCGCTGGACCACGCGGCGGTGATCACCGACATGCACTTCATGCTGCAGAAGGAAGTGGTCGACCGCATGGCCGCCGATCCGGGCAGCAAGGTCTACGGCCGGCTGAGCGTGATGCTGCAGGCGTTCTGCAAGGTGACCTCGCTGTTCGTGGTGCCGCCGGGTGCGTTCCGGCCGCCGCCGAAGGTCGATTCGGCCGTGGTGCGGCTGGTCCCGCGCGATCCGGCCATGGTCGGCATCCTGGACCGCAAGC
Source organism: Stenotrophomonas sp. AS1 (assembly GCF_048957655.1). Classification (NCBI taxonomy): domain Bacteria; kingdom Pseudomonadati; phylum Pseudomonadota; class Gammaproteobacteria; order Lysobacterales; family Lysobacteraceae; genus Stenotrophomonas; species Stenotrophomonas sp. AS1. Next base: position 242,747 of record NZ_JARVXM010000006.1, read on the forward strand.
GATTTGCCCACGTGGTCAAGGCCGCCTTCGGGCAGCGCCGCAAGACGCTGCGCAATGCACTGCAGAACGTATGCACGCCCGAGCAGTTCGAAGCAGCCGGGGTGCGCAGCGATGCCCGTGCCGAGCAGCTGGACGTGGCGCAGTTCATCGCGCTGGCGAACGTGCCGTACACCGACGTTGACGACGCCGCGCAGGGATGAGCGCCTCGCCCGCGGCCCCCGGGCGCCGCGCGCACGTGGAACCGCCTGACCTTCATGACGGGGCGCTGCCGGCCGGGCAGCACTCATCTCATCGTGCACAACTTTTACTACACTGCCTGCATGAACGACGCTGCAAATTACGCGATCTCCGTCGAGGTTGCCCCCCGCTTCCTCGATGACCAGTCCACGCCGGAGGACGGGCGCTACGCGTTCGCCTACACGATCCGCATCCTCAACCAGGGGCGCGTCGCCGCACGCCTGGTGGCCCGCCACTGGCGGATCACCGATGCCAATGGCCGCACCGAGCGGGTCGACGGCGACGGGGTGATCGGCGAGCAGCCGCGGCTGCGTCCCGGTGAAGACTTCCGTTACACCTCCGGTGTCATGCTGGAGACCGAGCACGGCACGATGCAGGGGCACTACGACATGGTGGCCGATGATGGCACCGAGTTCGCCGCCCCCATCGCGCCGTTCGTCCTGACCGTTCCGCGCACACTGCACTGATGGAGGCGCACGCATGAGTGTCTGGGCCATCGGCGACCTGCAGGGCTGCTACGACGTCACCCAGCGGTTGCTGGAAAAGATCAACTTCGACCCCGCGGTCGACAAACTGTGGTTCTGCGGTGACCTGGTCAACCGCGGTGGGCAGTCGCTGGAAACCCTGCGCCTGGTCCATTCGCTGCGCGACAGCAGCGTGATCGTGCTGGGCAACCATGACCTGTCGCTGCTCGCGGTCGGTGCACGCACCGAGGAAGAGCAGCGCAAGGTCAACCCGGACCTGCTGCGCATCGTGCAGGCCGAGGACCGCGACGAGCTGCTGGAATGGCTGCGCATGCAGAAGCTGGCCCATGTGGACCGTGAGCTGGGCTGGATGATGATCCACGCCGGCCTGGCCCCGAAATGGACCACCCAGCTGGCCGAGAAGCACGCCCGCGAGGTCGAGCAGCAGCTGCATGGCAGCGGCTACCGCAAGCTGTTCCGCAACATGTACGGCGACAAGCCGAGCTGGTCGCCCGGCCTGGCCGGCTACGACCGCTCCCGCGCGATCATCAATCTGTTCACCCGCATGCGCTACTGCACGCCGCGTGGCCGGATCGGGATCGAGGACAAAGGCACGCCGGGTACGCAGGAACAGGGGCTGTATCCCTGGTTCGAAGTGCCGGGCCGCGCCGAGCGCGATCTGAAGATCGTCTGCGGGCACTGGTCCGCCCTGGGCCTGACCATCACCCAGGGCGTGCACGCCATCGATACCGGCGCGGTCTGGGGCGGCAAGCTCACCGCCCTTCAGCTGGATACCGACGAGCTGCGCGTGGTGCAGGTGCCGGGCCGCGACGTGCCCAAGCCGGTCTCCGCGCCGCGTCCGCCGGCACGCCGGCCGGCCGCCGAAGGCACGCCGCCGAACGGGCGCCCGCCGCGCCAGGGCCAAGGCCAGGGGCGCGACCGTGGCCGGGGCGACCAAGGCCGCCAAGGCGGCGGCACCAAGCCCGCACAAAGCACACAGCCGCAATCGCAGCCGCAGCCGCAGCACAGCGACGTCACCAGCGACGCGGAGTGATCCGCAGGCCGGTCAACACGACCGGCCTGCCTGCACGGCCGGCTCAGGCGCGGCGGTAATCCACGAAATCGAACGCGAACGCGTGCCGCTCATCGGCCGCGTGGTGTTCCCGCGCCACTTCCACCCATAGCGCCGGATCGACCGGCGGGAAGTGGGTATCGGCCGGGACGGTGGTGTGCACCCAGGTCAGGTGCAGATCGGTGGCCTGGTCCATGGCCAGGCGATAGATTTCGCCGCCACCAATGACGCACAGCTCTTGTGCCCCCGCATCGCCTGCAGCCTGCAGCGCCTGCTCGATCGAAGCCACCGCCTGCATGCCCTCGAACGGCACCTGGCCACGGCGGGTCAGCACCAGGTTCAGGCGGCCCGGCAGGGCGCGACCGAGCGACTGCGCGGTCCTGCGCCCCATCAGGATCGGCTTGCCGACGGTCAGCGCCTTGAAGCGCTTGAGATCATCGGGCAGCTTCCACGGCAGGTCATTGTCACGACCGATACCGTGCCCGGTGTCGAGCGCGGCGATCAGCGAGAGCTTCATGCGCGGGCCACTCACACCGCCACCGGCGCCTTGATCGCCGGATGCGGATCGTAGCCATCAATGCGGATGTCATCGAACTGGAAGCCGAACAGATCGGTCACCTCCGGGTTCAACCACAGCGTCGGCAGCGCGCGTGGTTCACGCGACAGCTGCTCGCGGGCCTGTTCGAAGTGGTTCGAATACAGGTGCGCGTCGCCCAGCGTGTGCACGAAATCGCCGACGCCCAGACCGGTGGCCTGCGCCACCATGTGGGTCAGCAGCGCGTAACTGGCGATGTTGAACGGCACGCCCAGGAAGATGTCGCCGCTGCGCTGGTAGAGCTGGCAGCTGAGCTTGCCGTCCACCACGTAGAACTGGAACAGGTTGTGGCACGGCATCAACGCCATCTGCGACAGCTCGCCCACGTTCCAGGCACTGACCACCAGCCGGCGCGAATCGGGGTTGCGCTTGATCTCGTCCACCAGCCACTGCATCTGGTCGATCGCCCCGCCATCGGCAGTGCCCCAGCTGCGCCACTGCTTGCCGTAGATCGGGCCGAGGTCGCCGTTGGCATCGGCCCATTCGTCCCAGATCCGCACCTGGTGGTCCTTCAGGTACCCGATGTTGGTATCGCCCTTCAGGAACCACAGCAGCTCATGGATGATCGAGCGCAGGTGCAGTTTCTTGGTGGTGACCAGCGGAAAGCCGTCATTGAGGTTGAAGCGCATCTGCCAGCCGAACACGCTGCGCGTGCCGGTGCCGGTGCGGTCGGATTTTTCCGTGCCGTGCTCCAGCACGTGCTCGAGCAGCGCCAGGTAGGCCTTCATGCCTTGGCTCCTGCCGGGGCGACCGGCAGCACCGGCTGCAGCACCGGCGCGCGACGCGACAGCGCCAGCAGGACCAGGCCGAAGGCCACCAGCGGCAGGCTGAGCAGCTGGCCACGGGTGAACCAGTCGAAGGCGAGGTAGACGCCGTTGTCGGGCATGCGCACGAACTCCACTGCGAAGCGGAAGATGCCGTACATCAGCGCGAACAGGCCGGCGATCACGTAGCGGTGGCGCGGCTTGGCCGATACCGCCCACAGCACCACGAACATCACCAGGCCTTCCAGCAGCGCTTCATACAGCTGCGAAGGATGGCGCGCGTACTGGTTGAGCGCGCCGGTGGCGAACTCGGCCTTGAGCGTGGCCAGGTCCAGACCGTTCAACGGCGCCGGCAGGCCGCTCGGGAACACCACGCCCCAGGTGCCGTCGGTGTACTTGCCCCACAGCTCGGCGCCGATGAAGTTGCCGATGCGGCCGAAGCCCAGGCCCAGCGGCACCAGCGGGGACATGAAATCGAGGGTGTCGAACAGGTGCAGGCGGTGCTTGCGCGACCACCACCACGAGGCGAACAGCACGCCGAGCAGGCCGCCATGGAAGCTCATGCCGCCGTCCCACACTTTGAACAACAGCAGCGGGTTGTGCAGGAATTCGGCGGTCGCGTAGAACAGCATGTAGCCCACGCGGCCACCGACAACCACGCCGAGCATCGCGTAGAACAGCAGGTCGGAGAAGCCGTTGGCATCGACCCCGGGCAGGCGACCGGCGGCGATCCGCTTGCGCCCCAGCCACCAGGCAGCGGTGAAGCCGAGCAGGTACATGATGCCGTACCAATGCACCTTGATCGGCCCGAGCGAGATGGCGATGGGGTCGATGTCGTGGAAATAGATCATGAAGGGCGCCTTGCAGGGATGCCGATATTCTAGCGCCGCCCGGGAGCGGCCTCGCGGCGGCCCCGACCGTGCGATTGCCAGGCTTCAGCCCAGGATCTGCGGCGTGTCCGGCAGGCCGTCATCCTGTGACCCCGGAAGGGGCGGATAGTGCCCGGCCAGCAGGTCCGACACCTCTTCGATCGCCAGCAGCACGCCCGCCTGCAGGGCCCCCTCACGCAGCCGCTGCTGCATGTGCGCGCAGATCGCCTGCCACTGCGCCTCGCCGATGCGCCCGCGCAGGCCGCGGTCAGCGACCAGCTCGATGGCATGGTCGGCCAGCAGCAGGTAGATCAGTACACCGTTGTTGTGTTCGGTATCCCAGGTGCGCAGTTGGGCGAAGGCATGTTCGGCGCGCTGTTGGGGCGAGACGCCCTGCCACAACGCGGCCAGCGGCAGATCCGCTTCCACCGCGAACATCACCTGGCCACCGTGGCGCCGCTCGCCGGCGCTGATCGCATCGGTGATCGCCTGCAGATGTGCGGCTGGGAAGGCGCGCCGCACCGAAGGAGAAAACACGTGCCGGAGCCAGCGCATCACCAGCCTCCCGAGGCGCCACCGCCTCCCGAACGCCCACCACCACCGCCCCAGCCACCACCGCCGCCGAAGCCACCGCCACCACCGAACCCGCCGCCACCGCCCCAGCCACCGCCACCCCAGCCGCCACTGCGCGCGAACACGCCGCCGCGACCGGCCGACGTCAGGCCGACCAGCAGGCCCACCACGGCGGCCGCGCCACTGGCGACCACCAGCGAGGTGAACAGGAACGCGGCCACCCCGGCCCCGGCACCGCTGGCCAGCGCGCGCAGCGGTCGCGGCAGCCAGCCCAGGATGCCGCGCAGGAACAGGCCGGCAAACAGGCCGATGCCCAGCGCCATCGTCCATTTGCCCCCCGCCGGGGCGTCCTGGGCGCGATGCGTGCTGACCGGCGCGGGCAAGGCCTCGCCGTCGATCAGTTTGACCAGTGCAGCGCTGGCATCGGTGAGGCCACCGGCGTAGTCGTTGCTGCGGAACCGCGGGGCCAGGTATTCCTGGATCACCCGGTTGGCGATCGCATCCGGAATCGCGCCTTCCAGGCCGTAGCCCGGCTCGATGCGGACCCGGCGGTCGTCCTTGGCCACCACCAGCAGCACGCCGTCGTCCACGCCCTTGCGGCCGATGGACCACTGCTCGAACACACGCTGGGTGTACTGCTCGATGGTTTCCGGCGCGGTGGTCGGGACCATCAGGATCTGCAGCTGGCTGCCCTTGCGCTGCTGCAACGCCAGCGCCTGCGCCTCCAGCGCCTGGATCTGCGCCGCATCCAATGTGCCGGTGGTATCCACCACCGGCGAGGACATCTCCGGGATCGCCGCCTGGGTCTGCGCCCAGGCAGGCAGCGCCAGCGCCAGGCAGAGCAGCAACAGGCAGCGCAGCAGGCGCATGGTCACGGGCTCAGTTCGCCGGCTGTGGCTGCTGCTGCGGGGCCTGCGGCTGCGGCTGCGGCGCGGGGGCCGGTTGCTGCGAACCGAACTTGACCGCCGGCGGCTGCGAGATCTGCGCTTCGTTCTCCACCGTGAAGTTCGGCTTGGTCGCATAGCCGAACAGCTTGGCAGTGATCACCTGCGGGAACTGGCGGATGTAGGTGTTGTAGTCCTGCACCATCTGGATATAGCGGCCACGCGCCACGGTGATCCGGTTCTCGGTGCCTTCCAGCTGGGCCTGCAGATCGCGGAAACCCTGGTCGGACTTCAGGTTCGGGTAATTCTCGGTGACCACCAGCAGGCGTGACAGCGCACCGCTCAACTCACCCTGGGCCTGCTGGAACTGCTTGAGGGAGTCGGCATCGTCGGCGTTGACGTTGACCTGCCCCACGCGTGCACGGGCGTTGGTGACGTCGGTCAGGACCTGGCGTTCCTGGTTGGCATAGCCTTCCACGGTCTGCACCAGGTTGGGGATCAGATCGGCGCGGCGCTTGTACTGGTTGAGCACCTCGGCCCAGCCCGCCTTGACCTGCTCATCCTTCTGCTGGATGGCGTTGTAGCCGCAACCGGACAACAGGGAGGCCAGCACGGCCAGGCACAACAAACGGGAGAACGATCGCATGGCCGGCTCCGGATCTCGATGAACGGGATCCGGAGCATGCCATGTTCCGGGTAAAGCGGATGTGGGTATCGACCAAAGGTCGGCACCTACCCCCTTACCAGTTGCCGGCACCCGGCACGTTGTGCGCCACGGCGCGGCGGCGCATCAGCAGGTTCAGCCATTCCACCAGCACCGAGAAGCCCATCGCGGCATAGATGTAGGGCTTGGGCACGTGCACGCCCAGGCCGTCCAGGATCAGCACCACGCCGATCAGCAGGATGAAGGCCAGGGCCAGCATCTTCACGGTCGGGTTGGCGTCGATGAAGCGGCCCAGCGGGTTGGCGGCCAGCAGCATGACGGCCACCGACAGCAGGATCGCGGCGACCATCACCGGGATGTGGTCGGCGATGCCGACGGCGGTGATCACCGAGTCCAGCGAGAACACGATGTCGATCACGGCGATCTGCGCGATCACCATGCCGAACACGGCCGAGGCCTTGGTGGTGGTCGGGTCTTCGTCTTCGCCGCCGGTGATCAGCTCGCGGATCTCCATGGTGCCCTTGATGATCAGGAACAGGCCACCGAGGATCAGCACCAGATCGCGGATGGAGATGCCCATGCCGGCGATGGTGAACAGGTTCGCTTCCATGTGGGCCAGGTAGGCCAGCGAGACCAGCAGCAGGATGCGGGTGATGCAGGCCACCGCGATGCCGAGTTTGCGCGCGAACGGGCGGCGCGCTTCGGGCAGCTTGCTCACCGCGATCGAGATGAAGACCAGGTTGTCGATGCCCAGCACGATTTCCAGCGCGCTCAGCGTGAACAGGGTCAACCAGACATTGGGGTCGGACAACAACTCAAGGAACATGGACTTCCATCCTTACAGGGGGGATGACGCGGCAGGCCCGCGTCAGAAGATTTGCGGCAGCAGGATCAGGACCCAGCACACCAGTACGTTCATCATCAGCACGAAGACCGCGGCCGAGCCCATGTCCTTGGCGCGACCGGCGAGCTCGTGGAACTCCGCGCCGTAGCGCTCGATCACCGCCTCGATCGCCGAATTGGCCAGTTCCATGGCCAGCACCAGCAGCACCGAGCCGATCATCAGCGCGCGTTCCACCGGGGTCTGGCCGAGCCAGAGTGCCAGCGGCGCGAGCACGATCAGCAGGTAGACCTCCAGCCGGAACGAGGACTCGTGCAGCCAGGCTGCACGCAACCCCTGCCAGGACCACACCGCGGCCTTGAAGATGCGCTTGGGGCCGCGCGGCAGGTGGCCGATTTCATCGGCCATGGGCAGGCACCCCGGTCGGCAACGCACGCCGGAACGGCAGGAACAGCACACGGCAGACAGTCATGGGCATCGCTGAATGGGGCAGGCAATCCCTCATTTTGCCATAAGCCGGTCGGGGCATTGTCGAAGGCGGCCAACGCCCGTCCGTGGTAAAGCGCGGCCGGGCCGCAACTTCTATGATGAACGTCTACCCGTCCGGGCGCCCCAGGCGCCCCACCACAGGAGTCGTCCATGCTGCACCGTCGTGCCCGCCCCCTTCTGCTCGCTCTTGCCCTGGGGGCCGCCCTGCCCGCGCTGGCGCGCTCCCCCGCCCCTGCCGCACCGCAGGTGCCGACCCAGGTCTCCAACGTGGCGTGGGCCGGCGACATGGCGCAGTTCGCGGCGCAGGACGCGGCCAGCCCACCGCCGCGCGGCGGCATCGAGTTCATCGGCAGCTCCTCGGTACGCATGTGGGAGAGCCTGGCCACCGATTTCCCGGGCCAGCCGGTGTTCAACCGCGGCTTCGGCGGCTCGGAAGTGCGCGACAGCACCTGGTATGCCGACCGCATCGTGATTCCATATGCGCCGTGCAAGGTGTTCTTCTACGCCGGCGACAACGACCTCAACAGCGGCCGCAGCCCCGCCCAGGTCCGCGATGACGTGGTGGCCTTCGTGCAGCGCGTGCACCGCGACCTGCCCAAGACGACGGTGGAGATCATCTCGATCAAGCCCAGCCCGTCGCGCGCGAACCTGCTGCCCGCGGTGGTGGAAGCCAACGGCTTGATCCAGAAGGCCCTGGCCTCGCTGCCCAACACCGGCTACACCGATGTCTACACGCCGATGCTCGGTGCCGATGGCCAGCCACGCGCCGCATTGTTCCGCGAGGACATGCTGCACATGACCCCGGAAGGCTATGCGATCTGGCGCAAGGCGCTGGCGCCCAAGGTGCAGTGCGACTGAACCAGGCGGGGAGGCGCCACGCCTCCCCGACTCAACGGTAGTGGATCGTGGCCTGGGTGCCCTGCCCGGGCGCACTGCTCAGGCCGATCTTCCAGCCGAAGCGGTCGCACAGCCGGCGCACGATCGACAGCCCCAGCCCGGTGCCCTGCGGGCGGCTGGGTTCGGCACGGTAGAACGGCTCGAACGCGCGGCTGAGCGCTTCGGGCGACATGCCGATGCCGGTATCGCGCACGACCACTCGGTCGTCTTCGACATCGACATCGATCCGGCCTTCGTCTGTGTAACTGCAGGCGTTGCGCAGCAGGTTGCTGACCACCACCTGCAGTACCCGCGGCGGGGCGTGCAGCATCACCGGGCCGTGGCTGTGCAGGTGGATCTCGACCGGTCGCCCGGCGATCAGCTCGCGGGCGTTGTCGACCTCGTAGCGGACGATCTCATTGACGTCGAACAGCTCGACCTGCGGCTCGACATCGGCCTCGCGGGCCAGGATCAGGAAGGCATCGATCACCGCTTCCATGTCACGCCCGGCGCGCTGGATGCGCTGCAGGCCACGGCGCAGGCGTGGCGTCATGTCCTGGTCGCCCAGTGCCATGTCGCTGGCCACGCGGATCACGGTGAGCGGGGTGCGCAGCTCGTGGCTGGCATCGCGGGTGAAGTTGCGTTCGCGCGCGACGTGCGCGGTGACCTTGGTCGCCAACGAGTGCAGCGCGGCGGCCAGCTGGCGGGTCTCGCCCTGCATGTCGGCCGGCAGTTTGGCCGGCGCCAGATCGGCCGCCTCCGGGTGCCCGGGATCCCAGCGCGACACGCGCCTGGCCAGCCAGTTGACCGGCGAGACCAGGCGTTTGGAGGCGCGGTAGGTGATCCAGGAGGCGCCATAGACGGCCAGCAGGGTCAGCAGCACCGGCACCACGCCGAACCAGAACGCCAGCATCTCCGCGCGCGAGCGCAGGAACACCAGGTACAGGCGGCCTTCCGGACGCGCATCGACCAGCACCAGCTGGTCGTCGTCCTTGAGCTCGTGGAAGCCGGGAGGGAGCGTGCGAAGGTTGGCTGGCAGGCTCAGCGGCGACTGCCCGGTCTCGAGCAGATACCCGCGGATGTTCTGGGTGTTGGGCGGCGGCTGCACCGGCGAGGCCTCGTGCAATTGCCAGTAATAGCTGGCCTCTTCCTGCAGCGCGCTGCTGACGAGGCTGTGCTTGATCACCAACGACACCAGCCATGCGCCCAGCAGGATGCCCAGGCTGGCGAGCACGGCTTGGAGGATGAAGACGATGCGGATCTTGCGCGGCAGACCGTGCGGCATTACGGGGTCCAGGGCGGTTCGCGGCGATTATAGGAAAGCTTGCCGTGATTCCATCGTGCAAACCATGACAACGGCCCGGCAAGCGCCGGGCCGTCATGCTCCAGAGGGTGCCGGAGGATCGCCGCCCAGGTCACCGGCAGGTGGCCGAGCGGCGATGGATCCCCTGTCAGCTCATCGGCTGGGCGATATCGGCAATGCGGTAACCGGCACTCTGCACTGTGTGCAGCAGCGGGCGGTCGAACGGCTTGTCGATGATCTTGCGCAGGTTGTACAGATGGCTGCGCAGGGTGTCCGAGTCGGGCAGGCCATTGCCCCAGATCTCGCGTTCGATTTCCTGGCGGGTCACCACACGCGGCGATTCGCGCATGAGGATCGTCAGCAGGCGCAGGCCGATCGGCGAGAGCTGCAGTTCGGTCCCGGCACGGGTGGCGCGCATGCTGACCGGATCGAGCACGAGGTCGGCGACCTTGAGCACTTCCGAGCCGACCTGGCGACGCTCGCGGCGGATCAGCGCGCGCAGGCGGGCTTCCAGTTCCTGGATCGCGAACGGCTTGGTCAGGTAGTCATCGGCGCCGAACCCCAGGCCGGTGAGCTTGTCGTCCAGCGTGTCGCGCGCGGTCAGCATCAGCACCGGCGTCGACTTGCGGGCGTCGTTGCGCAGGCGGCGACAGACCTCGATGCCGTCCAGACGCGGCAGCATCAGGTCCAGCACGACCACGTCGTAGCTGTTCTCGGCCGCCAGACGATAACCGTCCAGCCCGTCCTGGGCGTAGTCGACTTCAAAGCCGCGCCCTTCCAGGTACTCGCCGATCATCTCGGAAATATTACGGTTGTCTTCGACCACCAGCACCAGGCCGGAGGTCTCCTTTGTCTGACGCATGGGATTCCCTCTTTCTTCAGCTTTGTGAAACATGCCGCATCGCCAGTGGACGCGGCGTGAAGTTCCTCACACACCGATCAAAGCAGGGGTTTGAGCAGCGGCCAGACGTTGTCCAGCACCTGCGGCTGCGCAGCTGCGGTGGGGTGCAGCCCGTCGGCCTGCATCAGGTCGGGCTTCAGCGCCACGCCCTCGAGCAGGAACGGCAGCAGTGGCACCTTGTACTGGCTGGCCAGCTCGGCGTAGGTCTGCTTCAGCCGCTGGCGGTAGGCCGGCCCGTAGTTGGGCGGCACGTCGATGCCCAGCAGCAGCACCTTGGCGCCGGCCTTCTGGCTGGCCACGATCATCTTTTCCAGGTTGCCGCGCAGCTGGGCCGGAGTGAGCCCGCGCAGCGCATCGTTGCCACCCAGCTCGATCACCACCACCGAAGGGCGGTGCTTCTCCAGCAGGCCCGGCAGGCGGGTCAGCGCGCCGGCGGTGGTTTCGCCACTGATGCTGGCATTGATGATCGCCGGCGGCGGCTTGATCTGTTGTTTGACCCGCTGCTGAAGCAGGTTTACCCAGCCCGACGCGGCCGGGATATTGTGGGCGGCACTGAGGCTGTCGCCGACCACCAGCACCGCTGCACGGGTGTCCGGACCTTTGGCACAGGCCAGCATCGGCATCAGCAGCAACCATGCCAGCAGCCAGCCCATCGGGGCCGCACGGCCCTTTCCACTTGCTTGGTTCATTGGAGAATCCTCATCGACAGCCTGTCCCCCCGCAGCGCGCCCGTCGCCATCGCCGCCCACAACGTGGGCAAGTCCGCACGTGGCCCGGAGGGTGAAGTCCACATACTGGACAACATTGACATGACCGTCCATGAAGGCGAGAGCGTGGCCATCGTCGGCGCTTCAGGTTCGGGCAAGACCACCCTGCTCGGCCTGCTCGCCGGGCTGGACCTGCCGAGCCACGGCAGCATCGCGCTGGCCGGTGCCGATCTCAACACGCTCGATGAGGAAGCCCGCGCGCAGCTGCGCGCGCGCGAAGTGGGTTTCGTCTTCCAGAGTTTCCATCTGCTGCCGGCCCTGACCGCCGAAGAGAACATCGCGCTGCCGCTGGAGCTGGCCGGCCGCGAGGATGCCGCGCGGGTACGCGAGGTGCTGGAGCAGGTCGGCCTGGGCCACCGTGCGCGTCACTACCCGCGCCAGCTTTCCGGTGGCGAGCAGCAGCGTGTGGCGCTCGCCCGCGCCTTCGTGGCACGGCCGCGCATCCTGTTCGCCGATGAGCCCACCGGCAGCCTGGACCAGGCCACCGGGCAGCAGATCAGCGACCTGCTGTTCGCGCTCAATGCCACCAGTGATACCACCTTGGTGCTGGTCACCCATGACCTGCGCCTGGCCCAGCGCTGCGAGCGCATCTACCAGCTCGACGGTGGCCGCCTGGCCGATACCGTTGCCGGCGTGGGCGCATGAACGTCGTGCGCCACGCGGCGCGTGCGCTGCGCCGCGAGTTCCTGGCGGGGGATCTGCTGACCGTGTTCGCCGCGCTGGTGCTGGGCGTGGCGGTGATGACCGCGGTGGGCACGCTGGTCAACCGGGTGACGCTGGCACTGACCAGCAGCGCGGCGGAAATGCTTGGCGGTGATCTGGGCCTGAGCGGACGCGAGGATGTGCCGCAGAATTTCGCCGAGGCAGCGCGCGAACGCGGCCTGGCCCATACGCGCATGGTCAGTTTCCCAAGCGTGCTGTTCCATGGCGATGACAGCCAGATGGCCAACATCAAGGCAGTCGCCGACGGCTATCCGCTGCGCGGCGAACTACGGGTCAGCCGCACCCCGCATGACACCGCCAGCGAGACCGCGGGCACGCCGCCGCCCGGCCAGGCCTATGCCGATCCGCGGCTGATGCAGGCGCTTGGCCTGCAGGTGGGCGATGCCCTGGAATTCGGCGCAGGCACGTTGACCGTGACGCGGGTGCTGCAGGCCGAGCCGGATACCTCCGGTGAGCTGATGCAGCTGTCGCCGCCGCTGCTGGTCAATCGCATGGATGTGGACCGTGCCGGCCTGCTCGGCCCGGGCAGCCGCGCCTCGTACCGAATGATGTTCGCGGGCGAGCCGGCGCAGATCGCCGCCTTCCGCGAGTGGCTGACGCCGCAGGCCAAGGGCTACCGGATCGTCGGCATCGACGATACCCAGCGCGGGGTGCGCGGCGCATTCAATCTGGCCGGCCGTTTCCTGTCGCTGGCCGCGTTGCTGGCGGTGCTGCTGGCCGGTGTCGCCACGGCACTGGCCGCCAACCGCTTCGCGATGCGGCGCATCGACCAGGTCGCGATCCTGCGCTGCCTGGGCGCGCGCCAGCGCGACATTCTCGCGGCGATGGCCCTGCAGCTGGTCATGCTGGCCGTACCCGCCTGCCTGGTCGGCATCGGCCTGGGCATGGCCGCGCAGGCCGGGCTGGTGCAGGCGCTGGGTGGATTGATTCCGAACCGCCTGCCCCTGCCGCAGGCCACGCCGGCGCTGAGTGGTGCCGGCATCGGCCTGGTGCTGCTGCTCGGCTTCGGCCTGCCGCCGCTGCTGCGCCTGCGCAGCGTGCCGCCGATGCGCGTGCTCAACCGCAGCTTCGCGGCGTTGCCGCCGAGTTCCATGCTGGTCTATGCGGCCGCGCTGGCGGCCACCGTCGCGCTCACGGTGCAGGCCACCGGCGACGTCAAGCTGGCTGCGTGGGTGCTGGGCGGGCTGGCCGCGCTGGCGGCACTGGCCGGTGCGCTCGGTGCGCTGCTGCTGTGGCTGCTGCGTGGCGTGCAACCGCGCCTGCGCGGGCGCTGGAAACTGGGCCTGGCCTCGCTGACGCGGCGGCGCGGGCTGGCGGTGATGCAGCTGGTCGGCCTGTCGCTGTCGCTGTGTTCGCTGCTGCTGCTGTCGGTGATCGGCCCGGGGTTGTTGGCGCAGTGGCGCGACCGCCTGCCGACCGATACGCCGAACTACTTCCTGATGAACATCCAGCCGGAGCAGCGCGATGCGGTGCTCTCGACCCTGGCCGGGCTGGGCGTGGTCTCGCCGGGCATCGAGCCGTTCAGTACCGGTCGTCTGCTGGCGGTCAACGCGCGGCCGCCGCAGCGGCAGGCGCGCGAGGACAACAGCAACGAGGACGACGATGCCAACCGCCCGGTCAACTTCTCGTGGCGGCATGATTTCCCGCCGGCCAACACGCTGCTCGGCGGAACCTTCTGGAAGGCCGGCAGTACCGCGGCGGAAGCCTCGATCGAACAGGGCTGGGCCGAGCGTTACGGGATGAAGCTGGGCGACACGGTCACGCTGCAGATGGGCGATCAGGAGCGCAGCTTCACGGTCACCAGCATCCGCAAGGCGGACTGGGATTCGTTCCGGGTCAATTTCTTCCTGCTGCTCAACGAAGGTGCGGTGGCCGATGCGCCCTACAACCTGATCACCGCCTTCCACCTGCCGCGCGCGCAGGCACCGGCGCTGGCCGGGCTGACCCGGGCGTACCCCAACATTTCGCTGCTGGACATCGACGGCATCCTCGAGCGCGTGCGCGAGGTGATCAACCGGGTGACGCAGGCGGTGCAGCTGGTCATGGGCTTCAGCCTGCTGGCCGGTCTACTGGTGCTGCTGGCGGCATTGCAGGCCACGGCCGGCGAGCGCCGCTATGACAGTGCGGTGCTGCGCACGCTGGGGGCCACGCGGCGCCAGCTGCGGGGCGCGGTGCTGGTCGAGTTCGGGGCGCTGGGCCTGTTGTCGGCGTTGCTCGCGGTGGGCACGGCGGCGCTGCTGGGCAGCGTGGTGGCGCGGCAGGTGTTCGAGTTGACGCTGAGTCCGCCCTGGGGGCCGTTGCTGCTTGGCGGTGGGCTGGGCGTGCTGTTGAGCATGCTGGCCGGCTGGTGGGGCACGCGGCGGATCCTGCATACCCCGCCGGCGCTGGCCCTGCGGGAGGCATGAGCACGCGGCGATGACACAGGCACGGGGCGTGCCTCGGTATGCTGCACGCCCCTACCCCCCTGAGATCGCCCGGATGCCCGGCACCCCGTTCACTGCCTATCTGTATCCCGTACTGCTGCTGCTGGGCAGCAACATTTTCATGACCTTCGCCTGGTACGGGCATCTGAAGTACAAGAGTGCGCCGTTGATGACGGTGATCCTGGTCAGCTGGGGCATCGCGTTTTTCGAGTACTGCCTGCAGGTACCGGGCAACCGCCTGGGCAGTGCGGTGTATTCGGCGCCGCAGTTGAAGGGCATGCAGGAGGTGATCACCCTGGTGGTGTTCGCGGCCTTCTCGGCGTTCTACCTGGATCAGCCGCTGAAGTGGAACCACTGGGCCGCGTTCGGGCTGATCCTGGTAGCGGCATTCCTGATGTTCAAGGAATGAGGGCGACGCCCGCATTCGGGCCGCCACCGGCTGCGAGTCGGTGACAGCTGCGATGGCGCGGCATCGTCGCCGGGCCGGCCCGTCGTTTCAGATTACAGCTGGATCACCGGCATGCCGTCGGCTGCCCACGCACCGCCGCGGCGAGCGGCGGTGGCGCAGCAGCAGTCGTCGACCCAGAGCTCGCCTTCGGCCCCTTCGACGTGCCCGATCCGGCGTGCGGTTGTCGCCCCCAGGGCCGACAACGAGGCCAGGCTGGCGGCGAGTTCGCGGCCTTCGCCGACCTGAAGGCGCAGTGCGCACATGCGCCAGGCGTCGTTGCCCAGGCGCACGGCCAGGCGCCGCCACAGGCGCTCGGCGACGCCGGCGTCGTTGACCGGCTCGGGGCGTGCGGGGAAGGCGGAAACCAGGCGGTCCCAGGCGAGGAAATCGCTGTCCGGCAGCAGGTACAGCCGCCAGCAGCAGCGGCCGCGGGCATCGACGAAGCACAGGCTTTCGCGGATGCCTTCGCTGTCCATGCCCTGGCAGGCGTGGGCAGACACGGCGTGCTTCCAACCGCCCAGTTCACTGCTGTCCGGGCGGTACAGGCACAGCACGGTGCCCAGTGAGGCCAACTGTGCGGCCGATGGCAGGCCGGCGATGGGATGGCGGCCCGGTGGGCGGCCGACGGAAAGGGCGCGGCTCATGGGATCTACCTGCAATCGGCGGTTGCGGGGGAGACCCTCGACCCACGCCGCGGGCCGGAGCCGACGGCGGAGTGTCGAGGGGGAGAGAGCTGGGATAACGGCCTGGCCAGGGAAGGCACGGATCGCGTAGCCACGCGGTCATCGGTGCCTCCCCGCGGGGGAGGCAGCGCCGTTACTTGGTCAGGATCAACTTGTCGTTGCTGGTATGGCGCAGGCGATAGAAGCGGTCGCCGTGCTGGATCAGGATTTCACGGCGGCCCTTGAGCAGGGCTTCGCTGTCGATCACTTCTTCGGGCGGGACCACGCGGACCGGACGGTCGCGGAGGGTCAGCGTTTCGGGGCGCAGCAGTACAGCAGCTTGAGTGTTCATCGTCTGGACTCGTTGCGAGGGGCGAGTCAAATGATAATGATTCTCAGTTGACAATCAACAACCATTCTCAATTTGATAGATGGCATTAATGATCGAACTTCATATATCAATAGATTTTGTCAATGGCACAGCGGAGAAGTGTGCCGCTCAAGGGGATTGCGGAGCCGGCCAGCGGCCGGCACGAGCTTCCACCGGTCGGGTACCTCGATGTCCCTGTCGCACCGGGATCGATAGTGCCGGCCGCTGGCCGGCGCCCCTGCTTCCCAACCGATCGATCAACCAAAGACCGCGTCCACCTGCTGCCAGACGCTTTCATCGAGCTGCTCGAACAGCGCCAGTGCGCCCAGGTTCTCTTCCAGCTGGCTGACCCGGCTCGCGCCGAGGATCACGCTGGACACGTTGGGATTGCGCAGGCACCAGGCGATCGCCAGTTGCGCCGGGGAGACCCCCAGCTGCGCGGCCAGCGCGGTATAGCGGCGGACCCGCTCCAGGCGGTCGCTGCCGTCCTCGAGCACCTGCGCCTTCAACCAGCCCAGCTGTTCCTGGCCCAGCCGCGACTGCGGGTCGACGCCGGCGTTGTACTTGCCGGTCAGCAGGCCCGAGGCCAGCGGCGACCAGATCGTGGTGCCCAGCCCCGCCTCGGCATACAGCGGCGCGTACTCGCGCTCGACCCGCTCGCGGTGCAGCAGGTTGTACTGCGGCTGCTCCATCGACGGGGCATGCAGATGGCGTGCGCGGGCGATATCGACCGCTTCCTGGATCTGCGCGGCCGACCATTCCGAGGTGCCCCAGTACAGCACCTTGCCCTGGCGGATCAGGGTATCCATGGCCTGCACGGTCTCGGCGATCGGGGTGTCCGGATCCGGACGATGGCAGTAGTACAGGTCCAGATAGTCCACCCGCAGGCGCCTGAGCGCGGCGTGGCAGGCGTCGGTGACGTGTTTGCGCGACAGGCCCTGCTGGGTCGGGCGCGGGTCGTCGACCGCCCCGAAGAACACCTTGCTGGAGACACAGAAGCCATCACGGGGCAGGCGCAGGTCGGCGATCACATCCCCCATCACCTGCTCGGCGCGGCCGCGGGCATAGCCCTCGGCGTTGTCGAAGAAGTTGACCCCGGCATCCCAGGCGGTGGCGATCAGCTTGCGGGCCTCATCGCGGCCGATCTGGTCGCCGAAGGTCACCCAGGCCCCGAAGGACAGGGCCGAAAGCTTCAGGCCGGTGGAGCCAAGACGGCGATAGAGCATGTGATTCTCCTGCTGCGCGCCCGCAACCGGGCCGGATCGATGCCGGTAAGTGTAGAGGGTGGCGCACAGCGCGCGCAGGCCGGCCGCGGCGATCTCACGGCCCGTGACACACCACGCGCCAAGCCAGCCATGCCTTGTCGATACAGGCCCGATCACGACCGATCGGCTCGCAGACGCTGCTTTTCCTTGCCCCGCCCTTGCCGCTGCTCTAGGCTTCCCGTTTTTCGCGGCGCCCCAAGGGAAGTCTCATGGTCGAAGGTTTGGGCAGGATTGGCTTCGGCCTGTTCGGGTTGGCAGTGCTGATCGGCATTGCCTGGTTGTTCTCGAACAACAAGCGGGCCGTCGACTGGCGCCTGGTGGTCACCGGTATCGCACTGCAGATCGCCTTCGCGGCGGTGGTGCTGCTGGTGCCGGGTGGCCGTGATGTGTTCGATGCGCTGGGCAAGGGCTTCGTCAAGATCCTGAGCTTCGTCAACGAGGGCTCGGGCTTCATCTTCGGCAGCCTGATGAACACCGAGCAGTTCGGTTTCATCTTCGCCTTCCAGGTCTTGCCGACCATCATCTTCTTCTCGGCGCTGATGGGGGTCATGTACCACCTCAACGTGATGCAGACGATCGTGCGTGCGATGGCCTGGGCGATCACCAAGATCATGCGCGTGTCCGGTGCGGAAACCACCAGCGTCTGCGCCAGCGTCTTCATCGGCCAGACCGAAGCACCGCTGACGGTGCGCCCGTACATCGCCAAGATGACCCAGTCCGAGCTGATCACGATGATGATCGGCGGCATGGCGCACATCGCCGGCGGCGTGCTGGCCGCCTACGTGGGCATGCTCGGTGGCAGCGATCCGGCCCAGCAGGCCTTCTACGCCAAGCATCTGCTGGCGGCGAGCATCATGGCCGCCCCGGCGACCCTGGTGGTGGCCAAGCTGCTGGTGCCCGAAACCGGCACCCCGCTGACCCGCGGCACGGTCAAGATGGAAGTGGAGAAGACCTCCAGCAACATCATCGACGCCGCCGCGGCCGGTGCCGGCGACGGCCTGAAGCTGGCGCTGAACATCGGTGCGATGCTGCTGGCCTTCATCGCGCTGATCGCGCTGCTGAACGCCCCGCTGACCTGGCTGGGTGACGTGACCGGCCTGGCCGCGATCATCGGCCGCCCGACCGACCTGTCCACCCTGTTCGGCTACCTGCTGGCTCCGATCGCCTGGGTGATCGGTACCCCGTGGGCCGATGCCACCACGGTCGGCTCGCTGATCGGCCAGAAGGTCGTGATCAACGAGTTCGTGGCGTACTCGGAGCTGTCCAAGATCGTCAACGGCCAGGTGCCGGGCATGGTGCTCTCCGACGAGGGCCGCCTGATCGCCACCTACGCGCTGTGCGGTTTTGCCAACTTCAGCTCCATCGCGATCCAGATCGGTGGTATTGGTGGTCTGGCACCGGAGCGCCGCCACGATCTGGCCAAGTTCGGCCTGCGTGCGGTGCTGGGCGGTACCATTGCCACCTTCATGACGGCGACCATCGCCGGCGTGCTGACGCATTTCAGCTGATATCCGTTCCCTGAGAAACAGTCTTTATGAGTAGCAGTGTCGTCGTAATCGGTTCCTTCAATGTGGATCATGTCTGGCGTTGTGAGTCGCTCCCGGCCCCGGGTGCGACCATTGCCGGCCGCTACAGCACCGGTCCCGGCGGCAAGGGCTTCAACCAGGCCGTGGCCGCTCGCCGTGCCGGCGCCCCGACCACGTTCCTGTGCGCGCTGGGCGATGACGCCGGCGGTGCGATGGCCCGCGGCCTGGCCGAGCAGGACGGTTTCGCGCTGACCGCCGAGGCCAGCAGCGAGCCGACCGGCACCGGCGGCATCTATGTCGACAGCCGCGGCCGCAACACCATCGTGATCGGCCCGGGCGCCAACGCCGCGTTGAGCCTGGGTTTCGTTGACCAGCAGCGTGCGCTGCTGGCCGGTGCCAAGGTGGTGCTGGCGCAGCTGGAATCACCGGTGGAAACGATCGAGGCGGCCCTGGCCATCGCACGCGAGGCCGGTGCCACCACCGTGCTCAACGTCGCGCCTGCCGATGCGCCGTCCAGCATCGGCCT
Source organism: Stenotrophomonas sp. AS1 (assembly GCF_048957655.1). Taxonomy (NCBI): domain Bacteria; kingdom Pseudomonadati; phylum Pseudomonadota; class Gammaproteobacteria; order Lysobacterales; family Lysobacteraceae; genus Stenotrophomonas; species Stenotrophomonas sp. AS1. The sequence goes on from NZ_JARVXM010000006.1 coordinate 261,989, forward strand.
GCTCAAGCTGGCCGATGTGCTGACCCCGAACGAGACCGAGTTCGCCGCCCTGCTCGGCCGTCATGTCGGCGAGCGCGTGGATGCCAACGATGTCGCCGCGCTGGATGGCGCCAGCCTGCATGCGCTGTGCCGCAAGCTGGTCGGCAACGGCACCGTGGTGGTGACGCTGGGTTCGGTGGGTGTGTTCGTGTCGCACGCCGAAGAGAACCTGCGTGGCGATACCCAGCCGTATTACCGCGTGGGCGCCGAGCAGGTGCAGGTGCTGGACACCACCGGTGCCGGCGATGCGTTCAACGGTGCGCTGGTGGCCTCGATCGCGCAGGACCCGGAGGCGGCCTTCGCCCGTCACGTGCGGTTCGCCAACCAGTTCGCCGGTCGTTCGACCGAGAAGGAAGGCGCCGCTGCGGCGATGCCGCACTTCACCCCGGGTGATGCCGAGAACAAGTAAGCGTCACCGGTGTGGATATCGGAAGGCCAGCGTTCGCGCTGGCCTTTTTTTGTTCTGCTCCATCTGGGTGAAATCAAGAAGCGCCCTCTGAGCCTTTCCGGGCGAGGCCTCGAGTAGGTCGAGCGCTGGGGCGCGATGCCCTTGCCGGCGAATGTCCCCCGGCGTCGGCCTGCGGCCGCCCCCTCCTCCTTTATTTCGCCCACAAGGGCATCGCGCCCCACGTGTCCAGACCACTTGCGCTGCATGGAAAGCACGGCTTCTCTTCTGCCTACCGCGAGCCGGAGCGCCGTAGCGGCCGGTAGGCCCCTGGGCAAAATCAAGGAGGAGGTCGTCGCTGTGAGGCGGCGGCCGGGGGACATTTGCCGAGGGGCCTACCGGTCGCTACGGGGCCCTTGAGCTCGCGGTGATCCACAGCGCCAGCGCGCCCACCAGGAGGCCGGCAAGCACGTCCAGCAGATCGTGCTGCCAGGTGGTGAGCGTCGAGACCAGGATCAGCCCACAGGCGCCGTGCCACAGCCAGCGCAACGCCGCCGTATCGGCCAGCAGCCAGCGCCGCCATGCCTGCCAGACCACCATCAGTACCGCGGCATGCAGCGACGGCGCCATGTTGAACGGCGCCTCGAACGCGCGCAGCTGGGCGAACACCAGTCCGCTCGCGCCATCCGGCTGGGGCAAAACGCGCACGTTGCCGGTCGGCCAACACACGAAGGCGAGCATGCAGGCGGCCTGCACCAGCGCGATGGCCATCGCATGGCGGCGCAGCGCCGATCGGGTCGGACAGAGGAAGAACGTCAGCGGGTACAGCAGGTTCAGCGCCAGGTACGGCCAGATCGTCCATGGCCAGAACGGGATCGCCTCGTCCCAGCGACCGTGCAGGCTGTAGGTATGGGCCTGGCTGGCGGCCCATTGATTGGTCCAGCTGTAGCCATGGATGAACATCGCGCCGAGCAGCAGCATCCACAGCATGGCCTCGCGCCAGGGCGGATGCGGGAGCGGAGCGCGGGCATGAGGCGGGGTGGGCACGCGCGCACCGTAGCAGAACGTGGCAAGCGTGTTTGCCGCTATCCTTGCGCTTTCGCGGATACCGGGACTGTACGCAGTGGCAGCAGCAGGCAGTCAGCAACACGCACGTACGCACGCGGACACACCGCGCTGGACGCGCAATCCGGCCTGGGCCCTGTTTTCGCAGACCCATTCGCAGCGCCCGCTGCTGCTAGTGTCCGGTGGCGCCGACGAATTGTATGTGGTCGACGAGGCCGATACCCCGACGGTCATCGAACGCATCCTCGGCCATTGGCAGGACGACACACTGACGCTTCTGCAGGACGATGCCGACTGTGGCCCGGCGGTCCGCCAGTTGATGCGCCTCGGCGTACTGGTGCCGTCGCAGGCGGCGCGCCCTGTGCGCCGCTATGCACTGGATTGGCTCGGGGAACCGCTGCCTGGGCTGGCCGAGGCCTTCGACCAGCATGCTGGTGCGGACCTGCAGCGCGTCGATGCCGCCGCCGATGCTGATCTCCTCGTGCTGGTCCGCCACGGGCTCGGCTGGGAACAGGCCTTGGCCCGCTACGTGTCACATATGCCGGGACAGCCGCATCTGCTGCTGGACCTCAGCTATCACCACACCCTCGCGCTTGGACCCTATGTGGTGCCCGGCCAGACTGCCTGTGTGTATTGCCTGGGCAACCGCGTACTGCGCCGCTGGGGCGAAGCGGTGGTGCCCGCGCGGCCGGAAGTCGCAGCGCAACCGGCACGGATCGCGGCGCTGGTCGCGCCGTTGCTGGATCAGCTGCACCTGTTGCTCGGCTATCTCGAACGCAGCGTCTGGCTCGACCTGCATCGCCTGCATGGGGAACGCGACCGGGTGCTGCGGCTGCCATGGTGCCCCGCCTGCCAGGGCGGTGAGATGTCGATGCCTGCACCGCTGCCGCTGCCTTGGGACACCGGGCGCCCGTGATAATGTGGGGCGTGCGCCGGGCGTTTCCGCCTCGGTCAACGGAGTGACCCCATGTATCGCCTGCCGACCCAGTTCGATGCCAGTGCCTCGCGCCAGGACCTTGCCGCGGCAGGTGGCGGCTCGACATCGACTACCTGCAGTTCCTGCGTCGTCACCCTGCTCGGCACCTCGGTACTGTCGGCAGTGGTGCTGGGCAAGCTGGAACCCGTCGCGCCCGCCGCCATCAGCAGCGCCGCAGACATCCCCCCCGTCACCGTCGATACCCCCACCGAGCGCCACGGCCAGCCACCTGCGTTGCCGCAGGAACCGCCCAGTGCCGTCACTCCCGATCACCCGGCGGCACCGGCACCGGTGATGCCGGCAACCGGCCTGAGCCGCACCAGCCGGATACTGCTGGGGCTGTTCGCCTTGCCGCTGGCCGCGATCGGCGGCGGCATTTTCATCAGCACCTCCAACCCGATATTCGGGCTGTTCGTCGCCGTCGGGCTGTATCTCGGCATTTATGCCTTGGTCTATGAGCGCGCGGGGCGTTCGCTCGGGCGCGGCATCGGCATCGCCATCGGGCTGCTGCTGGGCCTGTTCGCCGTGGGCGCGCTCGAGATGATGCTCTGGCTGAGCGTGATGAAATGAGCCGCGCCGCCGTGCAGGCGGCAGAGCCGGAAACGCCCACGCTGTCGTCGCACCTGCTGCACGGCGCAGCGCGTCCGCGCTGTGGCCTGGTGCGCCCGGCCCAACCGATCGAGGCCAACCCGTGCGATGCAACCGGCCCCTTGTTCGAGGGACGGCGCGTACACAATGCCGCCACGCCGGCCGACCCGGCCAATGTCTGGCAGGGCGTCTCGGGCGCGGTTGCGCTGGAGGCCGCTGCGGCCGCCGACGGCGCGGTCGCCGAGGCGCTGGAGCGGCTGGCGGCGGCGCAGGCGAGCCTGGAAGTGCGTCGTCGCGATGCGCTGGCGCCCACACAACGTCTGGACGAATCGGCGTTCGCGCTGTTCTCGGCGAGCCAACGCGCCATGCCGGACTTCCCGTGGCCGATGCCCGAACGCGACGAGGACCTGTTCGCAGCGGTGCATGCGCTGGACGACAACCGGGTCGCCTGGGTGCCGCAAGAGCTGGTTGGACTGGGGCCGCGCAGCGGCCAGGCGCGATTGCCATCGACGTCCAGTGGTCTGGCGGCCTGGCGGGATGGGCGCGATGGCGCCTGGCTGGCGCTGCTGCGCGCGGCGCAGGAACTGCTGGAGCGCGATGCGCTGGCAGTGACATGGCTCAATGGCGTGGCCGGCCGGCGAATCGCGCTGCCGGCGCAATGGCACGCCCATGTGGACGCGCGCGGTGGTGAACTGCAGGCGTTCGACCTGACCCAGTACTGGAATCCGCACCCGGTCATCGCGGTCGCCGGTGGCATTCCCTTCGAAGGCCGCCCCCGCTACGTCCTCGGCATCGCCTGCCGCGCCGATCCGGGCGAGGCACTGCACAAGGCGCTGCTGGAATGGCAGCAGGCACTGACCTTTGCCGCGCATCTGTGTGGCCGCGAAAGCGCCCGGCTGCCACGTGAACCCGCAGCGCTGCGCAGCTTCGACGAGCATGCCGCCTTCTACACCCTGCGCCCGGAGCTGTGGCCGCAGCTGGCGCTGCTGCGGGAGGCGGGCCGCAGCACGTTGCAGTTGCCCCCACCCGGCGCAGCGGATCGCCCGGCCGCGCCGCGCGCGATGGGCGAGCTGGATCAGCTGCGGCGCCGGCTGGGCCGTGCCGGCATCGCGCTGTACTACCGCGAGTTGACCACCGCCGATGTGGCCGCGGCTGGCCTGCGGGTGATGCGGGTGTTGTCGCCACAGCTCAGCGGTCTGCATGCCGACGAACGTGCGCCGTTCCTTGGTGGCCGCTGCCGGGACGTGGCATGGCGCTATCCCGGCGTGCCGCACGGCGGCGCGTTTCCCAACCCCTTCCCGCATCCATTGGGCTGATCCCCGAGGACCGCATGCCGTCACCGCCTTCCCCCTGGGACGATGCCCCGCTGTTCCATCTGTTCTGGCACAACGGCGAGCTCAATCCCGCGCGCGCAGACGTGATGCGCGCGCGCATCGCCGAAGATGCCGCACGCGCCTGGTCGCCGCCACGGCCGTTGCATGCAGCAGCCGGCGTCGCCTTGCCGGACCCGGTACGCCCCGACGATGCCCTCGCGCAGCGCCGCAGTGGCCGCCGTTTCGGTGATGCACAGTGGGGCGCGCAGGAACTGGGGCGCGTGCTGGCCCCGCTGCGGGCCCGGCCCGGCGACAGTGACACGCGGCGTCTGCCGTCCGGTGGGGCCAAGTACCCGATCCAGGCCTATGCCGCGCTGTACGGCATCGACGATGCGATCGCATCAGCGCCGGGCATCCATTGGTACGACCCGCTCGAGCACGCGCTGGTACCGGTGGCGCCCTGCCCCGCATGGCCGGCGCTGTCCGGGCTGCTGGGCGTGGACTGGCCGGAGCGGCCGGCGGCCGTGCTGTTCCTGATCGCCGAGCCAGGTGGGACGCTGGCCAAGTACGGCGAGCGCGGCGGCCGCTTCGTGTTGATCGAGGCTGGAGTCTGGCTGGGGGCGCTGGGGCAGCAGGTGGCGTCGATGAACGCCGCCGGCTGCGCGATCGGCTCGTTCGACGACGCCGCCCTCCTGGCCCTGCTCGGGCTCGACCCGCAGCGGCATCTGGCGGTGTTGGCCTATGCGTGCGGTCCGGCGCCCTGAACGATCGCCGGAATCGCGGCAGGCCCTACCTGATCATGCGATTCCAGACCAGGGGCCGGCACGACCGGTAACCACCCAGCATCCGCCGCTGCTGGGGGCGGCGGAACCAATCGTCAAGCATATGCTCATGACCGGAGCGCATCAGTCCCTTCCGGATCGGCCTGAACAGGTAGCGGTACCTGCGTGGTTGGCGGCCAGCGGCCGGCACTACAATGCGCACATGCAGATTGGCCCCTACAACATCCAGCCCAACGTGGTGCTGGCACCGATGGCCGGTGTCACCGACAAGCCCTTCCGCCTGCTGTGCAAACAGCTGGGCGCGGGCCTGGCCGCCTCGGAGATGACCATCTCCGACCCGCGCTTCTGGAACACCCGCAAGTCGCTCCACCGCATGGACCATGCCGGCGAGCCGGACCCGATCAGCGTGCAGATCGCCGGGACCGAGCCGCAGCAGCTGGCCGAGGCGGCACGCTACAACGTGGACAACGGTGCGCAGATCATCGACATCAACATGGGCTGCCCGGCCAAGAAGGTCTGCAACGCGTGGGCCGGCTCGGCGCTGATGCGCGATGAAGACCTGGTCGCGCGCATCCTGGGCGCGGTGGTCAATGCGGTGGACGTGCCGGTCACGCTCAAGATCCGCACCGGGTGGGACTGCGACCACCGCAATGGCCCGCTGATCGCGCGCATCGCCGAGGACAGCGGCATCGCCGCGCTGGCCGTGCATGGCCGTACCCGCGACCAGCATTACACCGGCACCGCCGAGTACGACACCATCGCCGCGATCAAGGCGGCGCTGCGCATTCCGGTGGTCGCCAACGGCGACATCGATTCACCGCAGAAAGCGGCGCAGGTCTTGAAACAGACTGGCGTGGACGCGGTGATGATCGGGCGCGCCGCCCAGGGCCGGCCCTGGATCTTCCGCGAGGTGGCGCACTACCTGGCCACCGGCGAGCTGCTGGCGCCGCCCTCGGTCACCGAGGTCCGCGATCTGCTGCTGGGCCACCTGCGCGCGCTGCACGATTTCTATGGCGAGCAGCAGGGGGTGCGCATCGCGCGCAAACACCTGGGCTGGTACGCCAAGGACCGGCCGGAGAACGCCGCCTTCCGTGCGGTGGTCAACCGCGCCGAGGATGCCGCCAGCCAGGTCGCCCTGACCACCGACTATTTCGACGCCCTCGCCGCCGGCGAGCCGTTGTCGTCCGCTGCCTGAGCCTTCTGTCATGAACCCGCCGATCACCGCACCGACCTATCTCCACGGCTTTTCCGATACCGAGCAGCATCGCCTGGTCACCCAGTCGCGCCTGTTCGAATCGAGCATCTTCAGCGGCATCGACTACGGCGGCGCAACGCGCCTGCTGGAAGTCGGCAGCGGCGTGGGCGCACAAACGGACATCCTGCTGCGGCGGTTCCCGGACCTGCACGTCACCGGCGTGGACCTGAGCGAAGCGCAGCTGGCCACTGCCGCCACCAACCTGGCCAAGACCCCGTGGTGCCGCGAGCGCTACACCCTGTTGCAGGCCGACGCCGGCAATCTGCCGTTCGGTGCGCGCGAGTTCGATTCGGCCTTCCTGTGCTGGGTGCTGGAGCATGTGCCTTCGCCGGCGCGGGTGCTCAACGAAGTGCGACGCGTGCTGGTCCCGGGTTCGCCGGTGTATGTCACCGAAGTGATGAACGCCTCGTTCCTGCTCGATCCTTACTCGCCGCACATCTGGCGCTACTGGATGGCGTTCAACGATTTCCAGTACGACCACGGCGGCGATCCGTTCGTCGGTGCCAAGCTCGGCAACCTGCTGTTGGCTGGCGGCTTCCGCGACGTGCACACCGAGATCAAGACCATCCACCTGGACAACCGCGAGCCGGCGCGTCGCAAGACGATGATCGCGTTCTGGGAGCAACTGCTGTTGTCGGCGGCCGATCCGCTGCTGGAAGCCGGCCTGGTCGACCAAGAGACGGTGGACGGGATGCGCCGCGAGTTCAGCCTGGTCCAGAACGACCCCAACGCGGTGTTCTTCTTCTCCTTCGTGCAGGCGCGCGCGACGGTGTATTGACCTGGGGGCGGCGCTAGCGCGTCGCCCAGGCGATCACGGTCACCACCACCGCTGCGGCCAGCAGCAACCACAGGCCCAGTCCGCCCCGATCACCCGGGGCGACCGTCGCACTGCCGGCGGTGAGACGGGCACCTTCGCGCGGACGCGCGGTGGGCGTGTGGCCTACTTCCAGCGTGCCGGTGGCGGGCCGCTGATTACGCTCGGTGAGCTTGTTCTGCATGCGCCGCGCCCGCTCAGGGTCGACCTTGTGCAGTTCCTCCAGCAGCACCTGCTGCTGACGCGCGCGGTCCGGCTGAGCGCTGGCCTTGTGCAGGATCTCGCGCAACGGCACCGCCGGCTGCTCGGCGGAGCGGCCCGGGGTCACATCCAGCAACAGCGCGCGGTACTCCGGCGGTACATCGGCCAGCCGGGTGTAGCGCGTGCCATTGATCTCCATTTCAAACCGTTCGGTCACGGTGCCTCCGTCCAACCTGCCTTGGGTGCGATCGCCTCGGTGCTCGCCGGTGCATGCCAGATGCGTTGCCACATCGCCGAGAACCGGCGCTTCACCATCGCCCTGCCCTGCTCCCCTTCATACGCCGGGCGCAGCTGCCGCGGCGTGATCGCGGCCCAGCCCCCGCCCTCGGCCCGGGCCACCGCGAAGGTGAAGGTGTAGTCCGGCTCCAGGCCCATGCGCAGATCGCTCAGCCGCAGCTCGCCATCGACCACCTGCGCGCGCATGAAGCCGCGGTTGAACCAGTTCAGGCGCTGCACGGCCGGCAGCGTGGCCGCCTGGCGCAGGGCCTGCACGTTGGAGGGATGGCCTTCAAAGGTCATCGGGCCGCGGTCGGCGATCAGCGAGCGCTCGCCAATCACATACCCGTTGGGCGTCATCGCCACCACCTGCCAGAGCAGCGTGTTGAATGGCATCGCCACCGAGAAGCGCGGCGCATCGCCCAGCCCCATCGCGGCCAGGGCGCGGTCGGCCTCGCGGTCGACGGTGTGCTTGGCCAGCAGCGACCAGCCAAGGTAACCACTGCTTAGCACCAGCCCGGCCACCAGCGCCTTCTGCGCCAACGGCCGCGCCCGCGCGAACCACGCCACTGCACAGGCGATCAGCAGCCACACGGTGTAGAGCGGGTCGATGATGAAAACGCTGGCCCACATCGTCGGGTGCGGGGTGAACGGCCACCACAGCTGGGTACCGTAGACGGTGAAGGCATCCAGCAGCGGATGGGTGATCAGCGCCAGCGTGATCGCCCAGAACCAGCGGCCCGGCGCCTGCGCCACCCGGCCGTGACCAAAGCGTTTGAACAGCCACCAGATCAGCGCGGCCACCCACGGCAACACCAGCAGCGAGTGGCTGTAGCTGCGGTGCTCGACCATCAGCGCCACCGGATCGGCGGCGGTGAACGCCAGCAGCAGCGCGTCCAGGTCCGGCAGGGTGCCGAGCGCGGCACCGGCCAACAGGGCGGCGCGGCGATGGCCGGCCGGTGCGATGGCGGCGGCGACCGCGCCGCCGAGTACGATCTGGGTCAGGGAGTCCATCGGCCGATGCTAGCAGCCGGGCCTGGCGCTGCGTTGATGCCGTTCTGCTCAGGCAGCTCTGGCCAGTGCGGCGTTGCCGGGCAGCGCCGCCAGGGTCTGCCCGGTGTGATCCAGCAGCCGCAGGCTGCCGTCCGGATCCTCGGCCAGCGCGGTCAGGCTCTCGACCCAGTCGCCGTCGTTGGCATAGATCAGCCCGTCGCGCTCCACCAGTGCGGCGCGGTGGATGTGCCCGCAGACGATCCCGTCCAGCCCACGCCGACGCACATCCTCGAGCCCGGCCTGGACGAAGCGTTCGATGTAGCGTTCGGCCGCGCCGCTGCGCTTCTTGAGGAATTCAGAGAGAGACCAGTAGCGCTGACCCAGCCGCCGCCGGACCGCGTTGAGCAGGTGGTTGCCGGTCAGGATGCGGTAGTACAGCCAGTCGCCGAAGCGCTCCTGCAGGCCACCGAAATGGGTGATGCCGTCGTAGTCGTCACCATGCACGACCAGCAGCCGCCGTCCGTCGGCGGTCACGTGGATCGCCCGCCGGCGTACCTGCATGGCCGGCAGCATCAGCCCGCAGACCTTGCGCAGCGAAGCATCGTGGTTGCCCGGGATGTAGATGATCCGGGTGCCGGCCCGCTGCAGCGCGTGCAGGGCCTGGATCACCTCGCTGTGCGCCGGCCGCCAACTGGCCCGGCGGTGCGCCATCCACCACAGGTCGATGATGTCGCCCACCAGATACAGGCGCTCGCAGCGCAGCCCGGCCAGGAACCTGGCCAGTTCGGCGGCATGGCAGTGGCGTGAGCCAAGGTGGACGTCGGAAAGGAAGACGGCCCGCCGGTGGGGCGCCAGGGTCGTCACGGGCCGTTTGGCGGCCTCCCGCGCGTCGCGCTGCTCGACGTCATGCATGGCGTGCTCCTCAGGTCCGGCGGCCGGATGCGCCGAAGCCTGCCCTGCGTCGACGACAGCCCGATGGCGGTTTGACGACGCGCCGATGACGCTCGCGGCGCCCGTCGCGCCCATCGTGAGGGCGCGTGCGGCTTGCGTGCCTGTCGGGGCAGGTGCCGCTGCGGGCGGCCGTTTGTCACGCTGGTGGAACACTGGGCGGTGACGCTGGGCCTCAATCCCGTCACACCGGGCCCTGCGACGGGCACGCAGGCTTAACCACGGGCAACCCTCGCTGGCGCACAATGCAAGCGCGCGACTTGCCGTGTATCATTCGCGCCCATCTTTCCATCCGAATCAAAGGATATTACGCCTGATGTCCAGCTACCTGTTCACCTCCGAATCGGTCTCCGAAGGCCATCCGGACAAGATTGCCGACCAGATCTCCGATGCGGTGCTGGACGCGATCCTGACCCAGGACAAGCGTGCGCGCGTGGCCTGCGAAACCATGGTCAAGACTGGCGTGGCAATCGTCGCCGGTGAAATCACCACCAGCGCCTGGATCGACCTGGAAGCCTTGACCCGCAAGGTGATCCTGGACATCGGCTACGACAGCTCCGACGTCGGCTTCGACGGCGCGACCTGCGGCGTGCTGAACCTGATCGGCAAGCAGTCGCCGCACATCGCCCAGGGCGTGGACCGCAAGAAGCCCGAAGAAATGGGCGCTGGCGACCAGGGCCTGATGTTCGGCTATGCCACCAACGAGACCGACAGCTACATGCCGGCCGCGATCCACCTGTCGCACCGCCTGGTCGAGCAGCAGGCCAAGATCCGCAAGAAGAAGAACTCGCCGCTGTCCTGGCTGCGCCCGGATGCCAAGAGCCAGGTCACCCTGCGCTATGAAAACGGCGCCGTCTCGGCCATCGACGCGGTGGTGCTGTCGACCCAGCACGCCCCGGGCGTGAAGCAGAAGGACCTCATCGAGGCCGTCCGCGAAGAGATCATCAAGCCGGTGCTGCCGGCCAAGTGGCTGCACAAGGGCACCAAGTTCCACATCAACCCGACCGGCAAGTTCGAGATCGGCGGCCCGGTGGGCGACTGTGGCCTGACCGGCCGCAAGATCATCGTCGACACCTACGGCGGCTGGGCCCGTCACGGTGGTGGTGCGTTCTCGGGCAAGGATCCGTCCAAGGTCGACCGTTCGGCTGCCTATGCTGCCCGTTACGTTGCCAAGAACGTCGTGGCCGCCGGCCTGGCCGACCGTTGCGAAGTGCAGGTCTCCTACGCCATCGGCGTGGCCGAGCCGACCTCGATCTCGGTCACCACCTTCGGCACCGGCAAGATCAGCGATGACAAGATCGAAAAGCTGATCCGCAAGCATTTCGACCTGCGCCCGTACGGCATCATCCAGATGCTGGACCTGATCCACCCGATGTACCAGCAGACCGCGGCCTACGGCCACTTCGGCCGCAAGGCCAAGGAGTTCAGCTACACCAACGGTGCTGGCGAACAGGTCAACGCGACCGCCTTCTCCTGGGAGAAGACCGATCGCGCCGCCGCCCTGCGCGCGGATGCGAAGTTGAAGTAAGAAATGGGCCGCGAAAGCGGCCCTTTTCTTACGGGTAGAGCCGACCGTTGGTCGGCTGGCGGCGGGTAGAGCCGACCGTTGGTCGGCTGGCGGCGGGTAGAGCCGACCGTTGGTCGGCTGGCCGCGCGCAGCGCGGCAATGATCGGCGAAACAAACGGCGGGCCGCGAAAGCGGCCCGTCGTCGTTTGGGCGCCTTGACCCATCGTCGCGCCGCGCACGAACAGCCGACCAACGGTCGGCTCTACCAATGGGTCAAGCGGCGCTACACTCTTGCCATGCCCGAATTCAAATCCAACCAGCTCTCCATGACGGTGCTGATGTCGCCGGACATGGCCAACTTCTCCGGCAAGGTGCACGGCGGTGCGGTGCTGCGCCTGCTCGACCAGGTTGCCTACGCCTGCGCCAGCCGCTATGCCGGCAGCTACGTGGTCACCCTTTCGGTGGACCAGGTGATGTTCCGCCAGCCGATCGCGGTCGGCGAGCTGGTCACCTTCCTGGCCTCGGTGAACTACACCGGCACCTCCTCGATGGAGATCGGGGTCAAGGTGGTGGCCGAGGACATCCTCAAGCGCAGCGTGCGCCACGCCAACAGCTGCTTCTTCACCATGGTCGCGGTGGATGACGAGGGCAAGCCGACCCCGGTGCCGCCGCTCGTGCTGGAGACCGCCGACGAACGCCGCCGGCATGCCGCCGCGTTGATCCGCCGCCAGCTGCGCGAGGAGATGGAGCAGCGCCACCTGGAGCTGCTGGCATCCAATCCGCCTGCACCAGGTGATCTGGTCGAGCGGGTCTGAGAAGCGCTGCCGGCCAGCGGCCGGCACTCCCCCTTCATGGCCTACCCGGTGTTCTGTACGCCCTGCGAAACACCGTTCACGCAGGCCACCAGCGCGCGCAGCACGTCATCGTCTTCGCCACCGCTTTCACGCCAGCGGCGCAGCAGGTCCACCTGCAGCACGCTGATCGGATCGATGTAGGGATTGCGCAGGCGGATCGACAGCGCCAGGCGCTGATCGTGCTGAAGCAGTGCATCCTGCCCGGTCAGCGCCAGGATCCACTGCGCGGTGAGCTCCAGCTCACGCTGGATCTGCGGGAAGAAACGGCCATGCAACGCACCAGACAGCTGCGAGAACTGCTCGGCGATGGTCAGGTCGCCCTTGGACAGCACCATCGCGATGTCATCCAGGAAGGTGCTGAAGAACGGCCAGTCGCGCGCCATTTCTTTCAGGATGTCCTCGTGGCCGGCATCGATCGCCGCCTGCAGGCCGCTACCCACGCCATACCAGCCCGGAATCACGGCACGCGCCTGGCTCCAGGCGAACACCCACGGAATCGCGCGCAGGTTGCTCAACGCGGCATCTTCGCCCAACCGGCGCGAGGGCCGTGAGCCCAACGTCATCCGCTCGATCACATCGATCGGCGTGGCCAGGCGGAAGTACTGCATGAAGTCTTTCTGGCCGACGAAGGCACGGTAGGCCTCCGCACTCTTCTGCGCGATCAGGTCCATCACCGGGCGCCACTGTTCCTCGCGCGGTTCCGGTGCACGCGGGCGCAGGCTGGAGCGCAGCACCGCACCGGTGGACTGCTCCAGCGAGCGCAGCGCCAGCGCACGGATGCCGTACTTGCGGTGGATCACTTCGCCCTGCTCGGTCACGCGCAGGCGGCCGTCGATGCTGCCACGTGGCGAGGCATCCACGGCGTGCGTGGTCTTGCCGCCACCGCGGCTGATCGAGCCGCCGCGGCCGTGGAAGAAGGTCAGGCGGATGTCGTTCTCGGCAGCGACCTCCAACAGTTCTACCTGGGCGCGCTGAAGGCCCCAGCGCGACGCCGCGATGCCCCCATCCTTGCCGCTGTCCGAGTAGCCGAGCATCACCATCTGCACATCGCCGCGCGAGGCCAGGTGCGTGCGGTAGACCGGATCGGCCAGCAGATCGCGCAGCGTGTCGGTACCGCGCTTGAGATCGTCCACGGTTTCAAACAACGGGGCGATGTCGAGCGGCACCGCACCGGCGTCATCCACCAGGCCGCCACGACGTGCCAAGGCGAGCACGGCGAGGACATCGCTGCGGTCATGCGCCATCGAGATGATGTAACTGCCCAGTGCATCGGCCCCATGCCGGTGATGGGCATCGGCCAGCGCCGCGAACACCGCGTCCAGGCGCTCACCGCCCTCTTCGTTGCTCACCGGCAGCGCCTGCTCGCCACTGGCGAACGGGGCCAGCCGTGCCGCGCGCGTGACCGCATCGGCGGCGTCCCAGGCCTCCTGCCCATCCAGCACGCTGGCCAGCGCGCGACCATGCACGCTCGATTCCTGACGCACGTCCAGGCGCGCCAGATGGAAGCCGAAGGTGCGCACCCGCCACAGCAGGCGACGCACCGCGAAGCCGCCGGCATGGTCGCCCTTGTTCTCGTGCAGGCTGCGCAGGATCAGCTCGATGTCGTCGGTCAGCTCCTGCGGCGACGCGTAGGCGCCTTCCGCATCGTCCATCGTCGCCTGTACCCGCGCGCGCATGCGGTCGTTGAGCAGGCGATAGGGCATGTCGGCATGACGCGGGCGCGAGGTGACCTTGGGCAGCAACGCCTTGTAATGGTCCACGCGGGCCTGCAGTTCATCACTGACCGCCACGCGCTCGGTGGACTGGCTGAGCAGGCTGGCCAACTGCAGCAGGTCTTTCTGGTAGCGGCCGAGCACGGCCTGGCGCTGCGCATCCAAGGTGTTGCGGATGGTGCCGGCATCCACGTTCGGATTGCCATCCATGTCGCCGCCCACCCACGTGCCGAAGCGCAGCAGGCGCGGCAGCGGCAGTTCCTGGCCATAGGTATCCAGCAGTGCCTGCTGCAGCGATTCGTACAGCACCGGAATCACCCGGTACAGCACCTGCACCAGATAGAAGCCGACATGCTCGCGCTCGTCTTCCACGGTCGGGCGCACGGGCGAGGAATCGGTGGTCTGCCACGAGGCGGTCAGCGCCATGCGGAAACGCGCGGCGTCAGCGGCCGCTTCGCCCGGCGTGCGCTGGCCGTCGAGGTTGTCGACCAGGCTGGCCACCATCAACTGCTCTTTCTCCAGCAGCGCGCGGCGGACCGCCTCGGTCGGGTGCGCGGTGAACACCGGCTCGATGTCGATGCGCGGCAGCCACTCGGCCAGTTCGTCCAGGGTGACGCCCTGTGCCTTGAGGTTGACCAGTGCGTCCTGCAGGCCATCGGGCTGCGGCGTGGCGGTACCGGCGCGCTGGTAGTCGCGGCGGCGGCGGATGCGGTGCACCCGCTCGGCGATGTTCACCACCTGGAAATAGGTACTGAACGCACGCACCATCGCTTCGGCGCGTGCCGGTGGCAGGCCGGTCAGCGCATCGTTGAGATCGGACAGGGGGGCGTCGCTTTCGCGGCGGGCGATGGCGCGTGTACGCACCTGTTCCACATCATCGAAAAACTGCGTGGAGACCTGCTCGGCGAGCAGGTCGCCGACCAGTGCGCCGAGTCGGCGTACATCGTCGCGCAGGGGAATATCGGGAGTGGCAAAAACGATGCTGCTACGGTACTCGTTCATCTGCGACGCACTGGCCTCGGGAACGGAATCCGCTCAAGCCTAACCCACAATCGCGTCGTTGCTGCGTCGCGCAAATAGTTACATCTGGTAGTGCCGGCCGCTGGCCGGCTCCATGCAGATCTGACAGGTGCCAGTGCGGGCATCGCGAGGAGCCGGCCAGCGGCCGGCACTACCGATCGCGTGCATTCCGAGGAGCCGGCCAGCGGCCGGCACTACCGGTCGCGTGCATCGCGGGGAGCCGGCCAGCGGCCGGCACTACCGGTCACCTTCATCGCGAGGTACCGGCCAACGGCCGGTACACATCGGTTGTTTCAGCGCTTCTTCTTCACTGGCTTGCCCTCGCCCACGGTCTGCTCCAGCCAGCGCTCGCTCTCGGCCAGCATGGTCATGATCGATTCGCGTGCCCGGTAAGCGTGCGATTCATTGGGCAGCATCACCAGCCGCGAGGTACCGCCCAGCCCCTTCACCGCGGCGAACATGCGCTCGCTCTGGATCGGGAACGTGCCGGAGTTGTTGTCGTCCACGCCATGGATGAAGAGGATCGGGTCCTTGATCTTGTCGGCGTAGTTGAACGGCGACATCTTCTGGTAGACGTCCTGCGCCTGCCAGTAGTTGCGCTCTTCGGCCTGGAAGCCGAACGGGGTCAGCGTGCGGTTGTAGGCGCCGCTGCGCGCGATGCCGGCCTTGAACAGGCGGGTATGCGCGAGCAGGTTGGCGGTCATGAACGCACCGTAGGAGTGGCCACCGATCGCGATGTGCTCGCGGTCGGTCACGCCACGCCGCACCACTTCATTCACGGCGGCCTCGGCATTGGCGATCAGCTGCGGCAGGTAGGTGTCGTTCGGCTCCTTGTCGCCCTCACCGATGATCGGCATCGACGGGCTGACCAGCACCGCGTAGCCCTTGGCCAGGAACGCCTGCGGACCCCAGTAGCTGATCGCGTTGAAGCGGTACGGCGAATCGGTGACCTGGCTGGCGGCTTCGGCGGTCTTGAACTCCCCCGGGTAGGCCCACATCAGCAGCGGCAACGGACCGTCCTTCTTCGCGTTGTAACCCGGCGGCAGCATCAGCGTGGCGGTCAGGTCGACGCCGTCGTTGCGCTTGTAGCGGATCTGCTCCTTGCTCACCCCACGCAGCTGCGGCAGCGGGTGCTGGAAGTGGGTCAGCGCCTTCGGTGCAGCCGTGGCATCACCCAGCGACTGCACGTAGAAGTTGGCCGGCTCATCGGGCGATTCACGGGTCAACAGCAGCGAGGTGCCTTCCTGGTCGAGCAGCGCCACCGGCGCGGCATAGGACGGGGCCTGCGAGTGGAACAGGCGCGTGGTCTGCTTGCTGTCCAGATCGAAGCGATCCACGAACGGACGATCGCCTTCCGGCGAAGCGCCCAGCCCGTACAGGAAGATGCTGCGGCCATCGGCACTCACCTGCAGGCGCGCGCGCCCGTTGACGTCGCGCACCAGGCCCGGGCGACCGGGATCGTTGTAGCGGTCCTGCGAGGAACGTGCGGACAACAGTTCAGCTGCCTTCTCCGGCTGGTCGGGCGCGATCCGCCACTGCTTGACCTCGCGGTTCTTCCACCACGATTCGTTGAGCAGCGCCAGATCGCCACGGCCCCACTGGATGCCGGCATAGCGGCTGCCCAGCTGCGCCAGGGTCACCGGCGGCTTGTCGAAGGGGGCGGCCTGCATCAGCACGGCATCGCGCACCTTGGCCTCGCGGTTCGGGTCGCCGCCATCCTGCGCCTCGGCCCAGACCAGGGTCGCCGGGGCATCGGCGCGCCAGTCGATCCGGCGCACGCCGGTGGCCACCGCATCGTTGCCGGTCGGCAGGCCTTCCTTCAACGGCAGGTTGGCTACGGTGTGCTCCAGCTTGCCGTCCACGGCGGACAGCACTTCGATGCGACGCGCGAATGCGCTGGCCGGCACCAGATAGGAATACGGACGCACCACCCGTTCACTGAGCAGGTAACGGCCATCCGGGGAGAGCGTGACGTCCCAGTACACCCCGCCCGTGGAGAGCGGCGTGGTCACGCCGTTGAGCGCGACCTTGGCCGGCTGCGCGCTGGCGTAATAATCGAAGAGGCGGGCATCGGCCTCGTTCTTGAGCATGTCCTGGTAGGTGCGGATGGTGCGGACGCCGGCGTCGGCCTCGGTCTGCTGGATCGCCGGGCCGGTCGGAATGCCGCCGGCGGACGGTGCCGGCCCCTGGCCCTTGAGCTGCTGCATCACCAGCAGGCCCCGGCTGTCGGGCTGCCAGCTGTAGCCATCGCCCATCACCGTGTTCAGATCGCCGACCAGGCGCCGCGCCGAACCGGCGTCCACATCAACGATCCACAGTTCATTGGTGTTGGTGGCCGCATGCACCTGGTTGAAGGCGATGTACTTCTGGTCCGGCGACCACGCAAAGGTGGCGATCGACAACGGCTGCGGCAGCCCGCTGATCTGGCGCTCCTTGCCATCGGCCACGTTCATCAGCCACAGCTTGTCGGCGAAGCTGAAGCGGCTGGCCGAATGCGTGGCCGGGTTGATGCGCAGGCCGGCCAGCTTCAGTTCGGGCTGGGCGACGTCGTTGATCGACGGCAGCGGCGGGGTCTGCAGCAGCGCGGCCAGGTCGCGGCGCGGGGACAGACTCAGGGTCGGGGCACGCGGCGCGTCGACCACCGCCTGCAGCGCCGGCGAGGGCAGCTCATAGCCGCTCGGGTCACCCTTGGCGGCGGCCACGGCCTGCGCGGAGGTCTTCGCGGCCGGCGCGGCGGCCAGCGCCAACGGCGGCACCGCCAGCAGGGCCAGGCCGAGGATCAAGGTATGGCGCCATTGCGGTGCGCGTCGACCATGGTTGCGTGTCATGTTCCGTCCCTATGCTGATACAAACCCCCGACCTTAACAGCCGGGCGCCGATCGCCCCCCTGCCGATGGTTGGGGGCGGGGACCGATTCATGCCAACGCAGCGGGCCGCGATATAATGGGCGACCCTCCACCGAGGGGCGCTGCGACCGTTCCGGACCTTTCCGGGGGCGGCCAGGCTCGGTGGCCAGGATTGGTTCCAACGGCGCCCGGCGAACACGAGTACCGACTCGTCATTACACCGGAGCTTTGAATGAACGCTGTTGCCAAGACCTTCTCCACCGAAGGCGATTACAAGATTGCCGACATCTCCCTGGCCGATTGGGGCCGCAAGGAGCTGGACATCGCCGAGCATGAAATGCCGGGCCTGATGTCGATCCGCCGCAAGCACGCCGCCACCCTGCCGCTGAAGGGCGTGCGGGTGACCGGCTCGCTGCACATGACCATCCAGACCGCGGTGCTGATCGAGACCCTGAAGGACATCGGCGCCGACGTGCGCTGGGCCTCGTGCAACATCTTCTCGACCCAGGACCACGCTGCCGCCGCGATCGCCAAGTCCGGCACCCCGGTGTTCGCCTGGAAGGGTGAGTCGCTGGAGGAATACTGGGACTGCACCCTGGACGCGCTGACCTTCACCCTGCCCGACGGCACCCTGACCGGCCCGGAGCTGGTGGTGGACGATGGCGGCGACGTGACCCTGCTGATCCACAAGGGCTACGAGCTCGAAAACGGCAGCAACTGGGTCAATGAAAAGGCCGCCTCGCACGAAGAGCAGGTCATCAAGAACCTGCTCAAGCGCGTGGCCACCGAGCGCCCGGGTTACTGGGGCCGCGTGGTCAAGGACTGGAAGGGCGTCTCCGAAGAGACCACCACCGGCGTGCATCGCCTGTACCAGCTGGCCCAGGCCGGCACCCTGCTGATCCCGGCGATCAACGTCAACGACTCGGTCACCAAGAGCAAGTTCGACAACCTGTACGGCTGCCGCGAGTCGCTGGCCGATGGCCTCAAGCGCGCGATGGACGTGATGCTGGCCGGCAAGGTCGCCGTGGTCTGCGGCTACGGTGACGTGGGCAAGGGCTGCGCCGCTTCGCTGCGTGCCTACGGCGCGCGCGTGGTGGTCACCGAGATCGACCCGATCTGCGCCCTGCAGGCCGCGATGGAAGGCTTCGAGGTCAACACCATCGAATCCACCCTGGGCCGTGCCGACCTGTACGTCACCACCACCGGCAACAAGGACATCATCCGCATCGAGCACCTGAGCGCGATGAAGGACCAGGCCATCGTCTGCAACATCGGCCACTTCGACAACGAGATCCAGGTCGATGCGCTGGTCGGCTTCCCGGGCGTGCAGCACATCAACATCAAGCCGCAGGTGGACAAGTACGTCTTCCCGAACGGCAACGCGATCTTCCTGCTGGCCGAAGGCCGCCTGGTGAACCTGGGCTGCGCCACCGGCCACCCGAGCTTCGTGATGTCCAACTCGTTCGCCAACCAGACGCTCGCACAGATCGACCTGTGGGCGAACAAGGACAGCTACGAGAAGAAGGTGTACCTGCTGCCGAAGAAGCTGGACGAGGAAGTGGCGCGTCTGCACCTGGAAAAGATCGGCGTGAAGCTGACCACCCTGAGCCAGGAACAGGCCGATTACATCGGCGTGCCGGTGGACGGTCCGTTCAAGCCGGAGCATTACCGCTACTGATCGGCCTGCCGGTCCAGTTGCGTTGAACACAGACGGGCGCCGAAAGGCGCCCGTTTTCGTGGCGGAAGGCCCTTCAATCCTGGCCGAAACACCTGCGGTCGTCGTTCAGGACGGCCTGGCACTGCGCGGCGAATTCGGCTTGCCAGCGCGACAGCGTGAACCCTTCCCGTTCCTGGAAAGACACCGTTTCGCCCGCAAGCACGTAGCAGCGGTTCTGCGACAGTCGCAGCGCGGTCAGCACGTCACCGGCCGCCCAGCAGTCATCGATGCAGGCCTGCATCAGCGCGTAATCCGGATTGGTCTTGGCCCCGCCAAAGGCGAAGCCCATCCGCTGCACCAACGCGATCACCGGGTCAGTGCTGGCCGGGGCAGCGCGCAGAATGCGCAGCACACCGGCCTCGGGAATGCCAAACGCCCAGTTGGCAATCACGGCCGAGCGCGCTGCATCGATCGCCGCATCGCGCTGCCCCTGCCGCATGTACTGGCTTGCCAGCAGCGCCCAGCCCTGCTGAAGCTCCGGGAAGGCGGTGCACGCTGCACGCAGCAGTTCAACCGCCTGCTCGACCTGCCCCGCCAGCACCTGCGCGCGCGCCTGCTGCAACTGCGCGGTTGGCGAACCGGGATCTTCGACCTCAAGCTCGCCATACTCGCCTTCGTTCAGCTCCAGCCAGTGCGAAAACACCTGCACCGAGGAATGGCGCAGTTCCATACGCCATTCGTCATGGAACATCTCGCAGACGAAGGGCGCATCTCCCTCACGCCCCAACGGCCAGTACAGCCCGAAACAATCGCCGTTGCCGAGCGCGCCTTCTGCGATCGATACAAACCCCTGAGGGGGATACGGTCCACGCGCCACGTCACTGTCGAAGGTGAGCGCGTTGAATTGGCCAGAGAGGCGCATGGGATCTTTCCAGACGGGAACGCCACCATTATCGCAGCGACCACAGTAGCCTCGGTCAAGGCAGCCGGTACGCACCGGGTTACGATGCCGCCATGACCCCCGCCATCAACCTGCTGAAGACCTCCGGCATCGCGCACACCGTGCTGTCCTATCACCATGACGCCGCCGCCGAATCCTACGGTGGCGAGGCCGTGCAGCAGCTCGGACTGGATCCGGCCCAGGTGTTCAAGACCTTGCTGGCAAACACCGAGACACATGAGCTGCTGGTGGCGATCGTGCCGGTGAGCGGCACCTTGGACCTCAAGGCACTCGCCGCCGCGGCCGGCTGCCGGAAGTGCGGGATGGCCAACGCCGAAGCGGCGCAGCGCGCGACCGGTTACCTGGTCGGCGGGATCAGCCCACTGGGGCAGAAGAAAAAGCACCGCACCTTTCTTGATGCCAGCGCGCAGGCCTTGGCGACCGTGCATGTCAGTGCGGGTAGGCGTGGGCTGGAGGTGGCGCTGGCACCGGCCGATCTGCTGCGGCTCACCGGCGGATGCTATGCCGCCATCGGCAAGGCCCGGTGATGCGCTGGCCTTTCAACCGGGACTCAGTCGCCCCCACTGAGGGACCTGGCGCGCAGCACCTGCAGGCGCTGCTGTCATCCGAGCCTGACCGCATCTACAGCGCAGCCTGCGCCATCGCCCAGCTCCGTGATCCGGCCGAACTGGACGCGCTTTCGCCGTGGGTCGAACGGATCGAGCGCGCCACCGCGGACATCGCGCTGGGTGGCGCCCTCTTCGCCAACAACCATCACCTGCAGTTCGCCCTGCGCCGGCTGCGCTTCTGGCGGGACCGGGCCGGCTGCCTGTGTGCGCTTTACCCGCACTACCCGTTCTTCGATCCGCGTTGCGAGGCCACGCGCGGGCATGTGGTCATCGATGCCGTGGGGGAAGCCGAGGACGGCTGGGGCGAGGCGCATGCCGTCACCTGCGTGGACTGCGCAACGCACTGGTTGGCCACCGACCGCGAGTATCACTACCCGTGGTGGGAGTGGAAACTGACGCGTCCCACCGTGGAGGGAACCCCAACGCATGCGTGATTGCATCGCCGCTGCACATCGTACTGGCGCGACGCTACTGCGCATGGGCATCCAGCCGGACGCTTCATGGACCTGCAGAGCCACGCCATGCATGGCTGCGTTCGCCCCGGTCCGCGTGCAGCCATCCATGGGGTGGCTCTACAGGGGAGGCGTGCAGCGAGCCTGGGCGCCTCAGGGACGCCAGTTGGCGTTGCGGTCCCAGAACGTCACCGCGCGCTGATACGCCTCGCGATCCAGCGGCACACCCGAGCCGCCTTCTTCCACGCCCAGCGCATTGCGCATCATGGTGATCGGGGCCATCGGCACTTCCTCCGGCTCGGCGGTGTAGATGCAGCCCACGATGCCCCACTCCGCATCGATGGGTGAGCCCTCTTTGGCCAGCTGCTCGGCGCTGTACAGGATCACCACCAGGTAGTTCGCGCGCGGGGATTCCACGCCTTCGAACCAGCGCACCAGCACCGGCAGCTCCTCGCGGTTGCGCGCTTCATAACCACTGCGCAGCTGGTGACGGTTGGC
This sequence comes from Stenotrophomonas sp. AS1, assembly GCF_048957655.1. Taxonomy (NCBI): domain Bacteria; kingdom Pseudomonadati; phylum Pseudomonadota; class Gammaproteobacteria; order Lysobacterales; family Lysobacteraceae; genus Stenotrophomonas; species Stenotrophomonas sp. AS1. The sequence continues at coordinate 283,739 of NZ_JARVXM010000006.1, forward strand.
CTCGGTGATCGGCACGGTCAGGCAGCGCGTGGAGGTCCAGTTTTCGTACACATGCAGCTTGCAGAACGGCGCGTAGCCATCGAGCACCTTGAACGGCGCGTGCGTGTTGAGGTGCTGTTCGAACTGCTCGGCGCTGCAGTCCTGGATGGTGTTGCCGCGCGGCACGCGGGGGAACAGGCGGGGACGGGCGAATGCAGTGAGGACGATGGACATGGGCACAGTCAGGCGATGGAGATCCCGCACAGGGTAGCGTGTGCGGCGCGTGCCCTACAGCGCCAACCGCTCACGCAGCTCGCGCGCCTGTCGCCGCGAGACCTCGACCTGGCTGCCGTCGTCGAGGGTCAGGTCGTAGCCATCGCCGAGCGACGGTTCGATCGCCCGCACGCGGCGCAGGTTGACCAGGGTGTTGCGGTTGGCGCGGAAGAACATCGCCGGCGACAGTCGTGCTTCCAGGGTACTGAGGCTGCGTGCCAGCACCGCGTTCTGGTCACGGAACCAGAGCCGGGCATGGTTGCCGTCGACCACGATCTTGCGGATCTCGCCCAGTGCCACGAACCAGCAGCGCTCGCCATCGCGCAGGAACACCTGATCGTCGGCGCCCAGCAGGTCACGCGTGGCGTGCGGCGCTACAGGCGCGGCCGGCACCGGGAGGCGCGCCCGGCCGCGTTCCAGCGCCGCCCGAAGGCGGTCGGCCTCCACCGGCTTGACCAGATAATCGAGCGCATTGGTGTCGAAGGCGCGCACGGCGTACTGGTCGTAGGCGGTGACGAACACCACCATCGGCACGGTCTCCAGTCCATCCAGCACATCGAACCCCTCACCCGAGGGCATCTGCACATCCAGCAGCACCAGGTCGGGCTGCTCGCGCAGGATCGCATCGCGCGCGGCGGGTACATCGTCCGCCTCACCGACACAGTCCACCCACGGGATCGCCGCCAGCAGCGTGCGCAGTTCACTGCGCGCCAGCCGCGCATCGTCCACGATCAGCACGCGCAGGGAGGGGCTCATTGCCGCACCTGCAATCGGGCCATCATGCGCTCACCCTGACGCTCCAGCAGGAACGTGCCGCGGCCGGATGCGGAACGCGACTCGTCCAAGCCGAGCTGGGCGCGCAGATACGTCAACCCGATACCGTGGCCTGCGCTGCTGGCGTCGTGCGGGGCGGGATTGTCCACCTCCACCCGCAGCCAGCCGCCATCGAGCTGCACGCGGATCGTCAGCTCGCCACCGCCCGGGTGGACCGCGATGCCGTGTTTGATCGCGTTTTCCACCAGCAGCTGCAGGGCCATCGGCGGCAGCCGTGCGGACAGCGCGGCGGGGTCGCTATCGGTGCGCACCCGCAGGCGGTCTTCGTAGTGGATCGCCTCCACCGCGAGGTAGTCCTGCACCACGCGCCACTCCTCGGCCACGGTGACCCAATCGCCATCGGTATGCACCAGGGCGTGGCGCAGCGTGCTGGACAGATGGGTGACCATGTCGCGTGCGCGCGCCGGGTCTTCATTGATCAGTGCACGCAGGTTGTTGAGCGCGTTGAACACGAAGTGGGGATTGAGCCGCGCACGCAGTGCCTGGTGCTCCAGCGTTGCCCGCTGTGCTTCGGCGCGCAGCTGTGCCATTTCACTGTGCCGGGCCCGCTGCAGCGCGCGGCGGCCGGTCCACAGTGCGCACCACACGCTCAGGACGATGGCGGTATTGAACCAGTAGCCGAAGACAGCGGCCGGGCGATAGTTAGCACGTTGCCCCGGCAGCTGCACCCAGTCCCAGGCCAAAGCGGGCAGTAGCACAGCGGCGGTGAGCACCTGGGTAGCCGCTGCCACGATCACCACCGCGAGCAGCAGCCGCCACGTCAACCCAAGCAGATCGCGCTGCAACCAGTCATGGCCAAGCGCCCAGCGGCGGATGAACGCGCTGCCCACCCACAAGCAAAGCGACACCATCAGCGAGATCAGGACGATGCCGGACCAGTGGCCTCCATAGGAAAACCCGAGCACCAGGCTCACCCCAAGGTAGACCAGCCAGACCGCGCTGTTGCGCCACCAGAAGCCGGAACTGCGTGCTGCCTGCGTCGTGCTCATCATCTCCATGCCGCTATCGATCAGGGCGCCGCAGGCAGATCGAGGAAGTCCCGGACCTGCGTCTGCAGCCAGCGCGGATCATCCCACATCAGGAAGTGGTAGCCGGCGCGGCTCATCTCGATCCGCACCCCGGGCAGCGCGGCGTACTGCGTCGCGAACACCTGGCGCGTGCTGGCTTCGGTCGCACCGAACGGCTGGTAAGCCGCCCAGGCACCTAGCACCATCACCGGGGCGGTGATGCCGGCGATCGGCTGGCGCAGGTCGGTCATGGTCATCGAATACATCGCGTTGGCGGTGGTGGCGCGGTCACTGTCGCGTCCCCATTGCTTCAACGTTGCAACACGTTCTGGTGCATGCGCCATCCCGGCCACCGCGGCATCGGTCTGCGCCGCGTACCGGGTGGCGTCGGCGGCGAGCATGCCGGCCCGCATCTGCTCGGCCATCGGCTTGAGCGTAGCCGGTGTCGCCGCCGGGTTCTGCACCGCGCCGAAGTAGGGCAAGGCATCGACGATCACCAGTGGGCCGATCTTCTGCGGCGCCGCGATCGCCATCTGCAGGGCCAGGACGCCGCCGAGGCTGTGGCCGATCACCGCCGGATGATCGAGCTTGCGGTCGGCGCTGTAGGCCAGCAGGCGGTCCCGCATGGCGCTGAGGAAATCATCGCTGGCCACGGCGGGCGCACCGGCGAAGCCGGGCAGCTGGATCAGGTGGCATTGCACCTGCGGCTGCAGCGCGGCGCAGGTCTCGCGCCAGACCTGCGCGCCGCTGTTGAGGCCGGGGATCATGAGCACCGGCCGGCCGGTGCCGATCACCTCGAACTGCAGATCCTGAAACGCTTCGGTCGCTGCGTGGGCGGGGCTGACCAAGGTGGCCCAGGCGGTGAGCGCGAGTGCGGCCAATGGCGCAAGGGAGTGGATGCGGCGGTTGCGGCGGGTCGACATGGCAGGCTCCGGCTGGGGTAAGCCTGCAGACTGCCGCATGCAGGCACGGCCGGGGCGATGACATGAGCAGCGGCCGCAGCGGGCCATGAGCGGTCGCCAGGCGGGGATGGAAATGCGACCTCAGCGCTCCGGCGCGCCCACGATCGCCTGCAGGGCGCCCGGCAGCGAGGGGTACTGGAACGTGAAGCCTTCGGCCAGCGCGTGTACCGGCTGCACGTTCTGCCCGGTCAACAGCAGCCCGGCCATCTCGCCGAACGCCACCTTGAGCGCGAAGGCCGGGGTGGTCAGCCGCGCAGGACGATGCAGCGCTTCGCCCAGCGTGGTGGCGAACACGCGGTTGGTGACGGTACCCGGCGCGGTCCCATTGTAGGCACCGCGCGCCTGCCCGTTGCCCAGCAGCCACAGGATCATGCCGACCAGGTCCTCACGGTGGATCCAGCTCATCCACTGCCGGCCGTCGCCCATCGGGCCGCCCACGCCCATCCGGAACGGGGGCAGCATCTTGAGCAGGGCCCCGCCGTCCCGGTCGAGCACGATGCCGGTTCGCAGCACGCAGGTACGCACGCCGAGGTCTTCCGCCTTCAGGGCCTCCGCCTCCCATTGCCGGCACAGCATCGCCGCGAAGTCATGCCCGGGCGAGGCGGTTTCATCCAGGGGTGTGCTGTCACGCGGGCCGTACCAGCCGATCGCCGAACCGGACACCAGCACCCGGGGCCGTTCGGGCAGCGCAGCGATCCAGGCGAGCAGCGCCTGGGTGGTGCCGATCCGGGAGTCGCGCAGCGCCTGCTTGCGCGCATCGCTCCAACGGCCATCCATCAGCGGCTCGCCGGCCAGGTTGACCACCGCCTGGACCGGGCCGACCTCGTCCAGCGTGGCAACGCTGCGGATCCCCGGCTGCGGGTTCCGCCCGGGCCGGCGGGTCAACACGATGGGGTCATGGCCCTCGGCCAGCAGGCGCGCGCACAGGCGGCTGCCGATGAAGCCGGTGCCACCGGTCACGAGAATCTGCATGGCGATTGCTCCGGAAGATCAGCGCTCACTGTACCCGGCGCGGCGTGCACGGCGCATCGACGCACTTCACATTCATCTCGATGAAGAGATATGATTGAGCCACACCCGCCGACGCGCCCCGCCCATGACCGCCATCAGCTTCGAGTTCTACCCGCCCAAGACCGACGACCAGCGTGCCCAGCTGGACCGGACCGCGGCCAAGCTGAAGGCGTTCGCGCCGGAGTACGTGTCCTGTACGTTCGGTGCCGGCGGCTCCACCCTCAGCTATACCTCCGAAACCGTGCGCCACCTCAAGCAGCACCATGGTTTCGAAGCCGCCCCGCACCTGTCCTGCGTCGGTGGCAGCCGCGAGGAGATCCGCGAGCTGCTCAAGCTGTACCGCGCGATCGGCTGCCGGCGGATCGTCGCCCTGCGCGGTGACCTGCCCTCCGGCATGGGCCATCCCGGCGATCTGCGCTATGCCTCCGAACTGATCAGTTTCATCCGTGCCGAGCATGGCGATGCGTTCCGCATTGAAGTGGGCGCGTATCCGGAGACCCATCCGCAGGCCAGCGACGCCCTGCTCGACCTGAAGCACTTCAAGACCAAGATCGACGCCGGCGCCGATGCGGCGATCACCCAGTACTTCTTCAACGCCGACGCGTACTTCCACTTCGTCGATGCCGTGCGCGCGCTGGGCGTGACCGTGCCGATCGTGCCGGGCATCATGCCGATCTCCAATTTCAGCCAGCTGCGCCGCTTCTCCGAGCAGTGCGGTGCGGAAATCCCGCGCTGGATCGGCAAACGCATGCAGGCCTATGGCGACGATGCCGAATCGGTCCGCGCGTTCGGTGCCGAGGTGGTGGCCAGCCTGTGCGAACGCCTGGTCGCCGGCGGCGCCCCGGGCCTGCACTTCTACACGCTCAACCTGGCCAAGCCGACCACCCAGGTGCTGAAACTGCTGCGCAGCTGAGGCGGTTGCGCATCGCTTGCAGATAACGCCGGCGCCGCTACGCTGCTGCGATGAAACCGCTCGTGTGGCTCCTGCTGTGTGCGCTGTGCCTGGCCTCGCCGCCCGTCCTGGCGCAGGCGCCGCAGCGCGTGAACCGCTGTACCAACGCGCAGGGCGAAACCGTCTTCACCGACCGCCGCTGCGATGCAGTGGGTGCTACGTCGCGCTTGCCCCCGCGCACCGCGAGCGTGGGCAACACCGGCATCTATCGCGCCGGCTGCGCGCGCCGGCTCAGCGAGTTGACCGGCCAGATCCGCGACGCGGTCAGCGCGCAGGACGTGAACCGGTTGTCCTCGATCTACCTGTGGAGCAACGTCTCCAACGCGACCGCGAACCACATCATCGGGCGGCTGGAATCGGTGGTGCAGCGCCCCCTGGTCGACATCGCCCCGGTCTACCCCGAAAGCGCGCCGGTGATGGTGGACCCGGCGCTTGCCGCTGCAGGTCCTGAATCGGCGCCTTCGCGCCCCCGCCCCATCGGCCTGCGCATCGAACAGACCCTGGGCAGCACCGCCACCCCGGCCCGGACCGTGTTCGGCCTGCGGCGTCAGTACGGCTGCTTCTGGATCACGCTGTAGCCGGCCACAGCGAGCGGATCGCCGCGATGCCCTGCGCGCCGTGGCGGCGCGCCTGCTCGATATCGCCGGGGGTCATCCCGCCCAGCGCGTACAGCGGCAGCGAGACCTGCTCGCGCAGCGCTTCGAACGCGTCCCAGCCCAGCGGCGCGATGCCGGGATGGCTGTCCGTCGCCTGCACGGGTCCCAGCACCGCAAAATCACAGCCCAGCCGCTGCGCCGCCTGCAGCTGCGCCAGATCGTGGCAGGAGGCCGCCACCAGCTGACCGGCCGGCAGCGGCCGCTCGCCCAGCGCCAGCAGCTGCTCACTGCCCAGATGCACCCCGACGCCCAGCCGCCCGGCCAGGTCGATATCCCGGTTCACCAGCCACTGCGTGCGCGGCCCATGCTGCTGGATCACGCGCTCGGCCAGCGCCACCCGCGCCGGACTGGATGGCGTGCGCAGCTGCACCCGGCGCACGCCACTCTCCAGCGCCTGCGCCAGGCGCCCCAGCCATGCCTGGTGGACACTGTCCTCCTCGCCCTCCAGCTCCGGGGTGATCAGATACCGATCCGGCTGGCGCAACGCCGCCACCACCGGCAGGTCCGCCGGCGGCATCGAGTACCGGTGCAGTTTGTCCGGGGCCACCCAGGTGATCGCCTGCCCTTCCCGCCCACGCGGCGAGCCCTTCCAGCCCTGGATCCGGCGCACCTCCAGGCGGAGCCGCTTGTCCGGGTAGATCTGCGGCACGTCCATGATCCACTCACCGACCTCCGCCTCGATCCCCAGCTCCTCGCGCAGTTCCCGCACCAGGGCCTGCTCGGAGGTCTCGCCGGGCTCCCGCTTGCCGCCCGGGAACTCCCACAGGCCGGCCATATCGCGGTTCTCGGTACGACGGTTGAGCAGGATGCGGCCGCGGGCATCGGTGATGACGCCGGCCACGACATGGATCGAACGAAGGGGAGATGACATACCCGGAGGATGCCCAAAGCGGCCCCGGTGACGCAATGCCCCTGCGGGTAGTTGTGGAGGCGCAGTGTGGATCGTCGTGGTGTCTCCGCTCGGGGTTGCCGCGAGCGTAAGGGCCCCAGCGCCGACCCAGCCACCGCCGCCCTGGAGCAGGTCGGACCGCGCTGCATGCCTGCCACACGGGTGTAAGAGGAACCAAAAAAAGCCCCGCACAAGGCGGGGCTTCTTCAGCACTTCCAAGCAGCCGATCAGTCGATCAGCCAATCAACCGATCAACCGATCAGCTCAGCTGACCATGGCAGTGCTTGTACTTCTTGCCGCTGCCGCACGGGCACGGATCGTTGCGGCCGACCTTCGGCTCGTCGCGGGTGACCTGCGGCACGCCGTTCTGGGCGGCCTCCACCTGCGCGGCCTCTTCGTCGGCACCGTAGCCGCCGGCGTCCTGGTGCTGGAACTGCGACTGCAGCAGGCGTGCTTCGGCCTGCTGACGCTCGGCCTGCTCCAGTGCCGCCACTTCCTCTTCGCTGCGGATGCGCACGCGCGCCAGCAACGTCACCACTTCGCGCTTCACGTTCTCCAGCATTTCCGAGAACAGCTCGAAGGCTTCCTTCTTGTACTCCTGCTTCGGCTGCTTCTGCGCATAACCGCGCAGGTAGATGCCCTGGCGCAGGTAATCCATGCGCGCCAGGTGCTCCTTCCAGCTCTGGTCCAGCACGGTCAGCATCACGTGCTTCTCCAGCGCGCGCATGGTCTCGTCGCCCACGCCGGCTTCCTTCGCGGCGAAGTGCTCGTCCACCTTGGCCTGCACCTTCTCGGCGATGCCTTCGGCGTCCAGTTCCTCGTGCGCCTTGACCAGCTCGGTCAGCGACATGTCGATGCCGAAGTCCGAGGCCAGCGTCGCTTCCAGACCCTGCAGGTCCCACTGCTCATCGATCGAGTTCGGCGGCACGAAGCGCGCCACCACATCGAAGATCACGTCGCCGCGGATGCCATCGACGTTCTCCTTCACCGACTCCGCATCCAGCAGTTCGTCGCGCTGGCTGTAGATCACCTTGCGCTGATCGTTGTTGACGTCGTCGAAGTCCAGCAGGTTCTTGCGGATGTCGAAGTTGTGCGCTTCGACCTTGCGCTGCGCCTTCTCGATCTGGCGGCTGACCAGACGATCCTCGATGACGTCGTCTTCCTTCATGCCCATCATGCGCATCGCCTTCTGGACCCAGTCCGAGGCGAAGATGCGCATCAGGTTGTCTTCCAGCGACAGGTAGAAACGGGACGAACCCGGATCGCCCTGGCGGCCCGAACGGCCACGCAGCTGGTTGTCGATACGGCGCGATTCGTGGCGCTCGGTACCGACGATGTGCAGGCCACCGGCCGCCTTGACCGCGTCATGGCGCTTCTGCCACTCGGCCTTGACCTGGGCGCGCTGCTCGTCGGTGGCGTCTTCGCCCAGCTCATGCAGCTGCGCTTCCAGCGAACCACCGAGCACGATATCGGTACCACGGCCGGCCATGTTGGTGGCGATGGTCACCGCGCCCGGCATGCCGGCGTTGGCGATGATGGTCGCTTCGCGGTCATGCTGCTTGGCGTTGAGCACTTCGTGGTGCACACCGGCCTTGGTCAGGTGCTCGGACAGCATCTCCGAGGTTTCGATCGAGGTGGTACCCACCAGCACCGGCTGGCCGCGCTCGTTGCAGGCCTGGATATCGGCCAGCACGGCATTGAACTTGCCGTTTCGGTTGAGGAACACCTGGTCCGAACCGTCCTTGCGGATGGTCGGGCGGTTGGTCGGGATCACCACCACTTCCAGGTTGTAGATGCTCTGGAATTCGTAGGCTTCCGTATCGGCCGTACCGGTCATGCCGGACAGCTTCTTGTACATGCGGAACAGGTTCTGGAAGGTGATGCTCGCCAGGGTCTGGTTCTCGCGCTGGACCGGCACGCCTTCCTTCGCTTCCACCGCCTGGTGCAGGCCATCGGACCAGCGGCGGCCGGCCAGGGTACGGCCGGTGAATTCATCGACGATCACCACTTCGCCATCGCGCACGATGTAATCCACGTCGCGCTGGTAGATAGCATGCGCGCGCAGGGCGGCATTGAGGTGATGCACCACGGTCAGGTTCTGCGCGGCGTACAGGCCTTCGGTTTCGGCATTGAGGATGCCGGCTTCGACCAGCAGCGCCTCGGCATGCTCCATGCCCGCTTCGGACAGATGGACCTGCTTGCCCTTCTCGTCCACCCAGAAATCGCCCTCGCCTTCCTCGGCATCCTGCTTGATCAGGTGCGGGACGACGCGGTTGACGCGGATGTACAGCTCCGGGGAGTCATCGGCCGGGCCGGAGATGATCAGCGGGGTACGGGCTTCATCGATCAGGATGGAGTCGACTTCGTCGACGATGGCGTAGTGCAGGCCGCGCTGGTAGCGGTCCGCACGGGACAGCGCCATGTTGTCGCGCAGGTAATCGAAGCCGAATTCGTTGTTGGTGCCGTAGGTGATGTCGCTGGCGTACGCCTCGCGCTTGTCGCCGTGCGGCATGCCCGGGTAGACCACGCCCACGCTCAGGCCCAGCCAGTTGTAGAGCTTGCCCATCTGCGCCGAGTCACGGCGGGCCAGGTAGTCGTTCACGGTGACCACGTGGACGCCCTTGCCTTCCAGCGCGTTGAGGTAGACCGGCAGCGTGGCGACCAGGGTCTTGCCTTCACCGGTGCGCATTTCGGCGATCTTGCCCAGGTGCAGGACCATGCCGCCGATCAGCTGGACGTCGTAATGGCGCATGCCGAGCACGCGGCGGCTGGCTTCTCGGCAGACCGCGAACGCTTCGGGCAGCACCTTGTCCAGGGCTTCACCGTCAGCGATGCGCTGCTTGAACTCCGGGGTCTTGGCCTTGAGCTGCTCGTCGGAGAGCTTTTCGATTTCCGGCTCCAACGCATTGACCTTGGCGACGATGCGGTTGAGCTGGCGCAGCTGTCGTTCATTACGACTGCCGAAGACGCGGGTAAGCAGGCTGTTGATCATTGAAGGAACCGGTTGGAATGAGACGCCCCAACGGCGGCGCTCTCCCCGGGGGATGCGCACGCCGCAAACGAAACAGGGCGCACCGCGCCCTGTCTATGGCAACACCCATTGTAGCTTGGGACGGGGGTCCGGCGTTTCAAGCACCCCCGTTCAAGTTCGTTACCGTGATCAGCCCCGCGAAACGCGGCCGACCGGGGTGTTGCCGCCATCACCGAGGAACTTGCGCGGATTGACCACCTGGCCGCGTTCCCAGACCTCGAAGTGCACGTGGGCACCGGTGGAACGGCCCGTGGAACCGGCCTTGGCCACTTCCTGGCCGGCCCGGACCAGATCGCCCGGCTTCACCACCAGGCGCGAATTGTGCGCATAGCGGGTCACATAGCCGTTGCCATGGTCCACATCGACCACGTTGCCGTAACCGCCCTTCACGCCGGCGAAGCTGACCACGCCATCGGCCACCGACATCACCGGGTCACCAACCTTGGCGTGGAAATCCATGCCCTTGTGGGTGGCCGCACCGCGACCGAACGGATCGCTGCGGGTACCGAAGTTGGAGGTGATGTAGGTGTTGCGGATCGGCATGCGCGAGGGCACGGCATTCTGTTCGAGCTGGTGGTCGAACATCAGCGATTCCATCACCGACAGCTGGCGGCCTGAAGCAGCAAAGCGCTGCTCCAGCACCTGTAAGTCGGCGTTGACCGCGCTGACCGGGATGTCCTGGGTCGGGCCGGGCTCGCCTTCACCGAGGCCGGGGGTCTCGTTGAAGTCGAATTCGCCGTCTTCCAGCTTGCCCATCTGGGTGAGTCGTTCGCCCAGGGCGTTGAGACGGGTGGCCTGCGCCTGCAGCTCGCCCATCCGCGCTGCCAGCGCGTTGACCTGGGTCTGAGCGTCCTTCTGAGCCTGCGCCAGTTCGCGTTCCTGCTGTGCGACCTTGGCGTGGAGCCGGGAATCGTTGAACATGCTGCCACCGATACCGGCACCGAAGCCGATCAGGCAGCCCACCCCCAGCACACTGCCCAGCAGGGCACGGGGGGAATCTTCGAAGTAGAAACGCAAACGCGCCAGCGGCGTCTTGGCCTGTCCTTCACGCGTTTTGATTACGATCTTTTTGAATGCCATCAGTGAGTTTTCATGTCTGAGCCGAAATCCAGTGCCCGTTCCCCATCCACGCCGAAGCCGGCGCTGGATGCGGTCATGGCGGACAAAGCCGGTAACCCGCTGCGTCGTGCCTTGTGGCTCGACGCGCTGGACCGTCAATTGCGCCCCCATTTGCCGCCTGCACTGGCCACCCGTTGCCGGCTGGCGAATGTAAACGGCGAGCACCTCGTTTTTCTCGTCGAATCTCCCGTGTGGCACGCCAAGGTCCGGCTTGCCGAAGCACAGTTGATCGACGCGGCCCGGTCCATCGGGCTGAAGGTCACCAAGGTGACCGTCAAAACAGCGTCCGCCCCTCCCCCACGCTCCCCAGCGATCGACAACAGGAATGGCCCCCACGCTGTTTCAGCCGCCACGCACAAAGGGCTACGCGACGCGTTGGCTTGTCTGCGCGACGTGGATTCCTCCAAGTCGTGAAGCCATCGGGGCATCCCGCCCCTTCCCGGCCGCGTCACGATCACGTGAACTTTGGCTGGGAGCCGGTCTGCACTGTAGCGGCGTCGGTGCCGCCAGTCGTTAGTGTTTTATTAAATTAACGTTAAATTCGGCACAAACCTTGATGAGGTTCACAAATCTGTGCGCTGTGCACCCCTACGGTTCATTGACGTCAAGATCACGCGGTGTTGAGCCCGTCCTGACCCCCTGAAACAGAAACGGCGCCTTGGGCGCCGTTCTATTTTCTTTCAGATCAATGGGTTGGCCAGCACTTGGCTCAGGCGTAGGCCGGCAGACCATAGACGACGGGGGCCTCGACCGCAGGCGACTCGTAGCTGACCCACTCCCACGCGCTGGCATCGGCCAGCAGGGCGCGTACCAGCTTGTTGTTGAGCGCATGGCCGGACTTGAAGCCCTCGTAAGCGCCGAGCACCTGGCCACCGGCCAGGTACAGATCGCCGATCGCGTCGAGGATCTTGTGGCGCACGAACTCGTCGGCGTAGCGCAGGCCGTCGTCGTTGAGCACGCGGAACTCGTCGAGCACGATGGCGTTGTCCATCGAACCGCCCAGGCCCAGGTTGCGCTCGCGCATGTATTCCAGATCCCGCATGAAGCCGAAGGTCCGGGCGCGGGAGATTTCCTTGGTGTAGGCCAGGGTCGAGAACTCGATTTCCGCGCGCGACTGCTTGGCCGGGATCATCGGGTGGTTGAACTGGATGGTGAAGCCGAGCTTGTAGCCTTCGTACGGCTCGAAGCGGGCGACCTTGTCGCCATCGGTGACTTCCACCGTCTTGAGAATGCGGATGAAGCGTTTCGGCGCGTCCTGTTCGGCGATGCCCGCCGACTGCAGCAGGAACACGAACGGGCCGGAGGAACCGTCCATGATCGGCAGCTCGGCCGAGGACAGCTCCACGATGATGTTGTCCACACCCAGGCCGGCCAGGGCCGACATCAGGTGTTCGACGGTCTGGATCTTGGCCTCGTGGTAGGTCAGGCCGGTGCAAAGCGTGACTTCGGTGACCAGGTCCGCACGCGCGGGCACTTCCACCACCGGGTCCATATCGACGCGGCGGAACACGATGCCATGGTTGACCGGGGCCGGGCGCAGGGTCATGTAGACCTTGTCACCGCTGTGAAGGCCGACGCCGGTGGCGCGGATCGTGTTCTTGAGGGTGCGTTGCGGGATCATCGGGGGGCAGGACCAGAAAGCGCGCGGTCAGCGCGGCTGTGACAAACAAGAATAACACGCACTACCGCTGTCCCTTCCGTGAACCGTGGTGCGTCGACAGCACTGCCCGGACGTGCGCGATGCACGAAGGCGGTCAGACTGCCGGGCCGATCCTGGCCCGGCAGCATGGGACATGGAGGTGCTTACCGGGGAGGACAAGGCCCCGGCCAGCGTTACTCAGTCCGCCTGGCGGCGCAGGAACGCCGGGATGTCCAGGTAATCGTTGGGCAGTTCAGCGGCGGCCGGACCCGAAGCGCTCGGAGCCGACGGTGCCACGGTGTCGGCGCTGGGACGACGCAGGCCCATGCCCATGCCCATCCCGCCGACGGCCTTGGAGACCGCATCGCCGCCGTTGTCGAATTCGCCGAACTCCGGCTGGCCGGTGGTGGCGTTGCGGACCAGCTTGATCGGTGCGCGCTCGCCCGGACGCTGGGTCTTGGCGGTGACGGCACGATTCAGGCCGGTGGCGACCACGGTCACGCGGACTTCGTCCTGCATGTCCGGGTCCAGCACGGTACCCACGACCACGGTGGCATCTTCGGAGGCGAAGCCATCGATGGTGCGGCCGATCTCGTCGAACTCGGCCATCGTGAAGTCGGCGCCGGCGGTGATGTTGACCAGGATGCCGTTGGCACCGGCCAGGTTCACATCGTCCAGCAGCGGGTTCTGGATGGCGGCTTCAGCCGCGGCCTGGGCGCGGTCATCGCCACGCGCGGTGCCGGTACCCATCATCGCCAGGCCCATTTCGGACATGACGGTGCGCACGTCGGCGAAGTCGACGTTGATCAGGCCCGGACGCACGATCAGATCGGCGATGCCCTGCACGGCGCCCTGCAGCACGTCGTTGGCGGCACGGAAGGCCTGGATCATGGTGGCGTTGCGGCCCAGCACGGTGATCAGCTTTTCGTTCGGGATCGTGATCAGCGAATCGCAATGCTGGCTCAGCTCTTCGATGCCCTTCAGCGCGACCTGCATGCGGCGACGGCCTTCGAACGGGAACGGCTTGGTGACCACGGCGACGGTCAGGATGCCCATCTCCTTGGCCAGCTGCGCCACGACCGGGGCTGCACCGGTGCCGGTGCCGCCGCCCATGCCGGCGGTGATGAACACCATGTCCGCACCCTGCAGGGCATCCATGATGCGCTCACGGTCTTCCAGCGCGGCCTGGCGGCCGACTTCCGGGTTCGCGCCTGCGCCCAGGCCCTTGGTGACGTTGGTACCCAGCTGCAGCTGCAGCTTGGCACCGCAATTCTTGATGGCCTGCGAATCGGTGTTGGCGGTGATGAATTCCACGCCGTCCACACTGGTGCTGACCATGTGCGCCACGGCGTTACCGCCGCCGCCGCCCACGCCGATCACCTTGATCACCGCATTGGGTGCCATCTTTTCAATCAGTTCGAAATGCGCCATGTCCGTGTCCTCGTGTTGCCGTTTACGCGGGACGGGGGCTTCGGAGAATCCTTCTCCTGTCCTCCCCACCGTCGTGCCGGCGAGTTGTAGTTGGTATGCCGGGCTGGATAGAGCCAACCGCGACGGTGTTGCCTGCTTCAATGGTCGGCCAGGTGGCCGGGTAATGCGCTTGCTGTGTACGTCGTGATGCGGGGTGTTGCGGCGTTGCGTGGACGGTGTGTGGATTTTTCGGGAACTGCTTATCGCTTATTGCATGTGTACTGCGTGTTGCGGGCCGCGATCAGAACTCGCCGCGGAACCAGGTTTTGAGCTTCTTGAACATGCTGCCGGCGCGGCCGGTCGGCAGCGACGGGCGACGCGGGTGTTCGATCTGGCTGCCCATCAGCAGCAGGCCCACGCCGGTGGCATGCACCGGGTTGCCCACTACTTCGCCCAGGCCGGTGACGTGCTGCGGGATGCCCACGCGTACCGGCATCTGCAGCATTTCCTCGGCCAGTTCGACCACGCCTTCCATCTTCGAAGCGCCGCCGGTGAGCACCATGCCGGCGCGCACCAGTTCCTCGAAACCGGAGCGGCGCAGTTCGGCCTGCACCATCTCGAAGATCTCTTCGTAGCGGCCCTGCACCGCCTGGGCGAGTGCATGGCGCGGCATCCGGCGCGGCGGACGATCACCGACGCTGGGCACCTGGATGCTTTCCTCGGCGGTGGCCAGCTGGGCCAGGGCGCAGGCGTAGCGCACCTTGATCTGCTCGGCTTCCGGGGTCGGCGTGCGCAGCATGTGCGCGATGTCGTTGGTGACGTGGTCGCCGGCGATCGGCAGCGAGGCGGTGTGGCAGATCGCGCCCTGCACGAACACGGCCAGGTCGGTGGTACCCGCGCCCATGTCGACCAGCACCACGCCCAGCTCGCGCTCGTCGGCGGTCAGCACGGCCACGCTGGAGGCCAGCGAGGACAGCACCAGGTCATCGACCTGCAGGCCGCAGCGCTGCACGCACTTGGAGATGTTGGCGGCGGCCGACTGTGCGCACACCACCAGGTGGGCGTGCACTTCCAGGCGCACGCCGGTCATGCCGACCGGGTTGCGGATGCCTTCCTGCGAATCATCCAGCACGTACTCGCGCGGGATCGCATGCAGGATCTTCTGATCGGCCGGGATGGCCACCGCCTTGGCTGCGTCCAGCACGCGGTCCAGGTCGCCCCAGGTCACTTCGCCGTCGCGGATCGGCACGATGCCGGGCGAGTTCTTGCACTGCACGTGGTTGCCGGAGATCGAAGCGTACACCGAGCGGATCTCGCAGCCGGCCATCAGCTCGGCCTCTTCGACCGCACGCTGGATGGACTGCACGGTCGATTCGATATCCACCACCACGCCGCGCTTGAGACCGCGCGATTCGTGCGAGCCGATGCCGATGACCTCGATCGGATTGCCCGGCGAATACTCGCCGACCAGCGCCACCACCTTGGAGGTGCCGATATCCAGACCGACGATCAGTGATTTGTCACCCTTGCGATTCATGTCCTGTCCTGCGTCCTGTGCGCCACATTGGCCGGCGCGGCCGGTGCGGCCGGCGTCGCCGGAGCCGGGGTACCCCAGCTCAGTGTGAAACCATTGGTATATCGGAGGTCGGCGCGCTCGATCGGCGCCGCCTGGTTGGCCAGCTGCGGCAGCACGCGCACGAAGCGCTGCAGGCGCGAGCGGGCATCGTCGCGGCCCACGACCACTTCGGTGCCGTTGCTCAGCACCAGCGACCAGCTGCCGCGTGCGTCCATGGTGACCCGCTTGACGTCCACCCCGGCCGGCGCGAACAGCGCGCGCGCATCGTTGTAGAGCGCCACCACTTCTTCGGTCTGGCTGTCCGGACCATCCAGGTCGGGCAGTTCCAGGTCCTGCAGTTTCTTGGGCGTGGCGAACAGCTTGCCCTGCTCGGAGAGCAGGCGGTCATGGCCCCAGCGCGCGAACGGCTTGTGCTCGACCAGGGTGATTTCCAGCACGTCGGGCCACTGCTTGCGGACCTGCGCGCTTTCCACCCACGGCAGCGTTTCGATGGCGTCCTGCGCATCCTGCAGCTTGACCGCGAAGAAGCCGGACTTCGCATACGGCAGCACCACCTGCTGCAGCTGCTCGGCCGGCACCCGCTTGAACTCACCGTGCACACGCAGCTTGGCCAACGGCCACCGCTCGGCACCGACCCAGCCGTTGAGCACCGCCACCACGGGCAGTGCCACGACCGACAGGGCCAGCAACCAGACGAAGATGCGCAGCACCGCGTTCATGCGTGGCGGTTCTCCTGCGCTGCGTGACCCGGCAGGGTCTGTTCCAGTACGCGCCAGACCAGCTCTTCAAAGCCGATCCCGGCCTGGCTGGCCGCCTTGGGCACCAGCGAATGGCTGGTCATGCCCGGCGCGGTGTTCACTTCCAGCAGGTAGAAGCGGCCCGTGCTGCGGTCGCGCATCACGTCCACCCGGCCCCAGCCGCGGCAACTGGCAGCGCGGAACGCGGCCAGTGCAAGGCGGCGGATCTCGATCTCGTCCTCACCTTCCAGCCCCGGGCACAGGTACTGGGTGTCCTCGGCGATGTACTTGGCGTTGTAGTCGTACCACTGGCCCTTGGGCACGATGCGGATCGACGGCAGCGCCTGGTCGCCCAGGATCGCCACGGTCAACTCGTCGCCGACCACCATCTGCTCCATCAGCAGCTGGCCGTCATAGCGCACCGCCAGTGCGACCGCCTCATCCAGGCCGGCCTCTTCCACCACGCGGCTGATGCCGACGCTGGAGCCTTCGTTGGCCGGCTTGACCACCACGGGCAGGCCGAGCTCGGCCGCGGCGGCATGGACATCGGAGGCCTGGTCCAGCGCGATGAAGCGCGGGGTCGGCAGGCCGTGCGAGATCCACACCTGCTTGGTGCGGATCTTGTCCATGCTCAGCGCCGAGCCGAGCACGTCCGAGCCGGTGTACGGCACCCCGAAGGCCTCCATCAGGCCCTGCACGATGCCGTCCTCACCACCGCCGTTGTGGCCGTGGAGGATGTTGAAGACGCGGTCGAAACGCTTCTCGACCAGCGCCAGCGCCAGGGCCGGGATGCCATCGACGGCGATCGCATCGACGCCGCGCGCGCGCAGCGCTTCGATCACGTTGCGGCCCGAATCCAGCGAGACGTTGCGCTCGCTGGAGGTGCCACCCAGCAGCACGGCGACGCGGCCGAACATGGCCGGATCGGTGAGGCGCAGGGGCGGGAAGGTCAGCGCGTTCATGCCGCCGGGGCCTCCTGGAAGCCTTCGCCGGCGATCTGCTGGGCGATGTAGCCGATGTCGCCTGCGCCCATCATCAGCAGCAGGTCACCGTCCTGCAGGACGTCGGGCAGCACGTGCGCCAGTTCGGCGGCGTTGCCGACCACGACCGGCTCGCTGCGGCCACGCGCGCGGATGGCGCGCGCCAGCGAACGCGAATCGGCCCCCGGGATCGGCGCCTCGCCGGCCGGATAGACCTCGCTCAGCACCAGTGCGTCCACTTCGGAGAGGACCGCCGCGAAGGCGTCGAACTGATCGCGGGTACGGCTGTAACGGTGTGGCTGGAACGCCACGACCAGGCGCTGGCTCGGCCAGCCGCCGCGGGCGGCGGCGAACACGGCGGCCAGTTCGCGCGGGTGGTGACCGTAATCATCGATCACACGCACCTTGGCACCGGTGTGCGTGGTGACGATGCCCAGATCGTTGAAGCGGCGGCCGATGCCGGCAAAGCTTTCCAGCGCGCGTGCGATCGCCTCCGGCGCCACGCCCAGCTGCCAGCCCACGGCCGCGGCGGCCAGGGCGTTGAGTACGTTGTGTGCGCCCGGCAGGGCCAGCGTCACCGGGTGGCTGCTGCCTTCGGGCAGGCGCAGGGTGAAGCGCATGCGCGGGCCATCCTGGACCACATCCTCGGCGCGCACGTCGGCGTTGCTGCTCATGCCATAGCTCATGACATGGCGCGGCGTCTGCGCGGCCAGCGCGGCCACTTCCGGATCATCGATGCACAGCACCGCCAGGCCGTAGAACGGCAGGCGCTGCAGGAACTCGGCGAACGCAGCCTGGACCCGGGCGAAATCGTTGCCGTAGTTTTCCAGGTGGTCCGAATCGATGTTGGTGATCACCGAGACCAGCGGGTTCAGGCGCAGGAAGCTGCCATCGCTTTCATCGGCTTCGGCCACCAGCCACTGGCCACTGCCGAGCTTGGCGTTGGCACCGGCAGCGAGCAGCTGGCCGCCGATCACGAAGGTCGGGTCCAGCCCGCCTTCGCTCAGCACCGCGGCGGTCAGGCTGGTGGTGGTGGTCTTGCCGTGCGTGCCGGCCACCGCGATGCCGCGGCGGAAGCGCATCAGTTCGGCCAGCATCGCCGCGCGCGGCATGATCGGAATGCGCTGGCTGCGCGCTTCCATCAGCTCGGGGTTGTCATCGCGGATCGCGCTGGAGACCACCACGCAGTCGGTGCCGAGCACGTTGGCAGCCGAATGGCCACGCATCACGCGCGCACCCAGGCCGGCCAGGCGACGGGTCGCGGCGTTGTCGGCGTTGTCCGAACCGGACACTTCATAGCCCAGCGTCAGCATCACTTCGGCGATGCCGCTCATGCCGGTGCCGCCGATGCCGACGAAGTGCACGCGCGGGAACGCACGTACCAGGTCGTTGGTGTCGTGGAGGCGGCGGATCATGCGCGGCCTCGCGCCAGGCTGGCGCGCGTAGCGGTGTTCATTTGGATTCCTCGAGAATGATGTCGGCGATGCGCTCGGCGGCATCGACCTTGGCCAGGGCACGCGCGGCGTTGGCCATCTGCATGCGTCGGGCGGAATTTTCGGACAGATCGCGCAGCACGCCTTCCAACTGCGTCGCCAGCGTTTCACCCTGCTTCAGCAACACGGCCGCGCCGCGCTCGACCAGATACTCCGCATTGCGGGTCTGGTGATCGTCGACGGCCGCCGCGAACGGCACCAGCACACTGCCCACACCGACCGCGCAGAGCTCTGCCAGGGTGGAGGCACCGGAGCGGCACACGACCAGATCGGCCCAGGCGAACGCCTCGGCCATATCGGCGATGAAGGGTTCCACGCTTGCCTGCACGCCGGCATCGGCATAGGCCTGCAGCGCTTCGGCATGCAGCTTCTCGCCGCTCTGGTGACGCACCTGCACCGGCATGCCGGCGCCCAGTGCAGCCAGCGCCTTGGGCACCGCGTTGTTGAGCACGCGTGCGCCCTGGCTGCCACCGAGCACCAGCAGGTGCAACGGGCCCTGGCGATTGGCCAGGCGCAGATCCGGCGGCGTGATCGCGGCGATCTCGGCACGCACCGGATTGCCGACCGCTTCCTCGCGCTTGGCGAAGCTGCCCGGGAAACCGGCCAGCACGCGGCGCGCGACGCGCGACAGCACGCGGTTGGTCATGCCCGGGGCGCGGTTCTGTTCGTGCACCAGCAGCGGCAGGCCATGCAGGCGCGCGGCGATGCCGCCGGGGCCGGAGGCGAAGCCACCGAAGGCGATCACCGCACGCGGCTGGCGATCGCGGATCAGGAAGCCGGCCGCGCGGATCGCACGCAGCAGCCGCAGCGGCGCGCCGAGCAGGGCCAGCTTGCCCTTGCCGCGCAGGCCGCCGATGGCGAGCGTGTCGATGGGGATGTCGTGCTGCGGCACCAGGCGCGTTTCCATCGCGCCATCGGCACCCAGCCAGGTCACCGGCACGCCGCGCTCGCGCAGCACCTTGGCCACGGCCAGGCCCGGGAAGATGTGCCCCCCGGTACCACCGGCCATGATCATGACCGGGCGACGGGACGGATCGAGGCGAGGCGTGCTCATCCCATCCTCCCCAGCGTCGGCTCGATGCGCTGCTGCATGCGGCTGGTGCCACGGGTGGAGCTGTCGCGCGGTGCGGCATCACGGTTGCCGCTGTCCTGCATCGCGGCAGCGACCGCACTGGCGCTCTCGGCCCTGGGCGCATCCCCCGGCAGCGGACCCTCCTGGTCGGCACCCATGCGCACGGCCTGGCGGCGCTCGGCGCGATCCAGTTCGTAGGAGACGCGCAGCAGCAGGCCCATCGCCACGCAGGTCATCAGCACGCTCGAGCCGCCGGAGGAGATCAGCGGCAGGGTGAGGCCCTTGGTCGGCAGGATGCCGAGGTTGACCCCGATCGAGACGAAGCTCTGCATGCTGATCCACAGCCCGATGCCGAAGGCGATGTAGCCGGAGAAGTGGCGCTTCATTTCCACGCAGCGCATGCCCAGCCAGAAGGTGCGGCCAACCAGCAGTGCGTACAGCGAGATGATCAGGCAGGTGCCGAGGAAGCCCAGCTCTTCGGCGGTGACCGAGAAGATGAAGTCGGTATGCGCTTCGGGCAGGTAATAGAGCTTCTGCACCGAGTTGCCCAGGCCCACGCCGGTCCACTCGCCGCGGCCCACGGCCATCAGCGCGTTGGACAGCTGGTAGCCGTCGCCCTGCTGGTCGGCCCACGGGTCCAGGAAGGAGGTGATGCGGCGCATGCGGTACGGCTCGATGATCGCCAGCGCGCTCATGCCCACCATGCCGATGATCACCGGCATGGACATGCGCGGCATGTTGACCCCGCCCAGCACCAGCATGCCGGCGGTGATGGCCAGCAGCAGCGTGGACGAACCGAAGTCCGGCTGCAGCAGCAGCAGCACCACCAGCGCGCCGGCCACGCCGAGCGGCTTGAGCATCGCCGGCCAGGTGGCATTGACCTCATCGCGGAAGCGGACCAGGTAGCTGGACAGCCACACGATGTAGAGCACCTTGACCGCTTCGACGGTCTGGAACTTGGAGATGCCGAGGTTGATCCAGCGGCGGGCACCGTTGACGCTGCTGCCCAGGCCCGGGATGAACACCACCACCAGCAGCGCGAAGCAGCCCAGCAGCAGGATCTGGTTGTACTGCTCGATGCTCTTGAGCTCGGTGCGCATGGCGATGATCGCCAGGCCGATACCCACCGCCAGGAAGATCAGGTGGCGGTTGAGGTAGTAGAACGGGCTGCTCATCAGCGCGATCGAGCTCGACGCGACCATCACCACGCCCAGCCCGGTGAGCGCGATGATCGCGCCCAGCAGCCACTTGTCGAAGTGGCCTCCGATGGCTTCAAGGCGGGTGGCTTGGCGCGAGAGGTCGTTCATCAGCGGACCTTCAACGTGGCCAGGCCGATCAGGACCAGCACGACCGAGATGATCCAGAAGCGCACGATCACGCGTGGCTCCGGCCAGCCCTTCAGTTCGAAGTGGTGGTGGATCGGCGCCATGCGGAACACGCGCTTGCCGGTCAGCTTGAACGAGGCGACCTGGATCATCACCGACAGCGTCTCGATCACGAACACGCCACCCATCACCACCAGCACCAGTTCCTGGCGGGTGATCACCGCGATCGTGCCCAGCACCGCGCCCAGCGCCAGCGCGCCGATGTCGCCCATGAAGACCATGGCCGGATAGGTGTTGAACCAGAGGAAGCCCAGCCCTGCGCCGGCGATCGCCGCGCAGATGATGACCAGCTCACCGGCGCCCGGGATCTGCGGGATCTGCAGGTAGCTGGAGAACACCACGTTGCCCGAGGCGTAGGCGAACACGCCCAGCGCGCAGGCGACCAGCACGGTCGGCATGATCGCCAGCCCGTCCAGGCCGTCGGTCAGGTTGACCGCGTTGGAGAAGCCGACGATCCAGAAGTAGGCGATGGCCACGAAACTGATGCCGGCCAGCGGCAACGCGATCGACTTGAACATCGGGATGTAGAACGTCATCGCCGCCGGGACATCGGCGGTGTAGAACAGGAACAGACCCGCCGCGAGGCCGAAGATCGACTGCAGCAGGTACTTCCAGCGCGACTTCAGGCCGTTGGGATCACGACGGACGATCTTGATCCAGTCGTCGTACCAGCCGATCGCACCGAAGCACAGCATCACCGCCAGCACCAGCCAGACATAGCGGTTGCGCAGGTCGGCCCACAGCAGCACCGACAGCGTGATCGTCAGCAGGATCAGCGAACCGCCCATGGTCGGCGTGCCGGCCTTGGAGAAATGGGTCTGCGGCCCGTCCTTGCGGATCGGCTGGCCGCCCTTGAACTGGGCAAGCTTGCGGATCATCGCCGGGCCGAGCCACAGCGACAGGAACAGGGCGGTCAGCGCCGCGAGGATGCCGCGCAGGGTCAGGTAGCCGAACAGCCCGAACAGGCTCTCCAACTGCTGCAGCCATCGGGCCAGTTCAAGCAACATTGGGGGTTTCCTCTCCTTGCGCGAGCAGCGCTTTGACGATCGTGTCCATGGCGCTGCCACGCGAGCCCTTGACCAGGCAGCGCACGCCGGCATGCAGTTCGGTGGCGAGCGCGGCGGCCAGGGCCTGGTGGCTCTGGAAATGCTGGCCGCCTTCACCGAAGGCGGTCGAGGCGGCGGCGCTCAGCGGACCGAGCGTGTACAGCCGCGCCAGGCCAGCCTCGCGCGCACGGCGGCCGGCCTGCGCATGCAGCGCCTCGCCGTCCGGGCCGAGTTCGCGCATGTCGCCGAGCACCAGCCAGCCTTCTTCCTTCGCGCCGGCCAGGGCATCGATGGCGGCCGCCAGCGAGCCCGGGTTGGCGTTGTAACTGTCATCGACCAGCACCGCACCGCTCGGCAGCTGGTGCGCGATCTGGCGGCCCGGGACCGGCTCGGCGCGGGCCAGCCCGGCGGCGATCTGCGCCACCGTGATGCCCGCGGCCAGCGCCAGCGAGGCGGCGGCCAGCGCGTTGCTGATGTTGTGCCGGCCCGGCAGGCCCAGCGTGATCTCTGCATCGCCCTGCGGCGTGGACAGCACGAACTGGCTGCCCTGCGCGGCCGGGCGGATCGCACGCGCGCTGACATCGGCGCTGTGGTCCAGGCCGTACCGCAGCACGCGGCAGCGCGGTGGCTGGCCGACGATGTGCTGTTCGAACCAGATCCCGAAGGCGTCATCGGCATTGATCACGGCCACGCCATCGGAGGGCAGCGCCGCATAGATCGCGCCCTTGGTGGTGGCCACGCCCTGCAGGCTGCCCATGCGCTCCAGATGCGCCGGGGCGATGTTGTTCACCAGCGCGTAGTGCGGGCGCACGATCTCGGTGAGATAGGCGATATCGCCCGGCTTGCCGGCGCCCATCTCGTAGACGGCGTAGTCGGCATCTTCCGGCGCATCGAGCACCGCCAGCGGCAGGCCGATCTCATTGTTGCGGTTGCCCGGGTTGGCGTAGACCACCTTGCGGTCGTCCCGTGCCACCTGCTCCAGGATCGCCAGCAGCAGGCTCTTGACGCTGGTCTTGCCGTTGCTGCCGGTGATCGCGAACACCTCGGTGCCGCGGTCGCGCTGCATGCCGGCGGCGATGCGGCCCAGGGCGTGCTCACTGTCGGCAACCACGATCTGCGGCAGGGCCACATCCAGCAGGCGCTCGACCAGCATCGCCGAAGCACCGCGCGCCAGGGCGTCGGCTGCGAAATCATGACCATCGAAACGCTCGCCGCGCAGCGCCACGTACAGGCTGCCCGGGGCAAGCGTGCGGGTGTCATTGCTGATCGCATCGATGGCGGTGTCTTCGCCATGGATCTCGCCACCGGCCCAATGGGCGATCAGCGACAGCGGTGTGCGCTTCATGGGGCCTCCCTGCGCAGCGTGCCCGCGTTGTCTACGCGCGCGGCCAGCACTCGGCCGGCCACCTCGGTGTCGTCGAAGGCGTGCTTGACCCCGTGGATCTCCTGGTAGGGCTCATGTCCCTTGCCGGCGATCAGCACGATGTCGCCCGTGCCGGCCTGGCCGATCGCAGCAGCGATCGCGGCGGCACGGTCGCGCTGCACGGTGACGGCCGCGGGTGCGTCAAATCCCTTGAGGATGTCGGCCACGATCACGTCGCCGTCTTCGCCGCGCGGATTGTCGTCGGTGACGATCACCACGTCGGCATGCTGTTCGGCGATGGCGGCCATCTGCGGGCGCTTGCCGGTATCGCGCTCGCCGCCGCAGCCGAACACGCAGACCAGGCGGCCGGCCAGATGGCCCTGCACGCTGGTCAAGGCCTGTTCCAGCGCATCCGGGGTGTGGGCGTAATCGACCACCACGGTGGGCAGCCCACCCTCGCCGCCCAGGCGGTTCATGCGGCCGGCAATCGGCTGCAGCTGCGAGAGCAGCGCGGCGATCGCGGCCGGGGCATGGTCCAGTGCATACAGCGCACCGGCCACGGCCAGCAGGTTGTCCACGTTGAAACGGCCGAGCAGCGGCGACTGCACCGGATGGCGCTGGCCGTCGACCACCAGGTCGAAGGCGATGCCGCGCCCATCCAGGGTGAGCGAATCGGCACGCAGGCTGGCCTGTGCGGCACCGCGCGAGCTGACGCCGATCGGGCGGACGCTCGCGCCGACGGTGCGCAGCAGCTCGCTGCCGAAGCTGTCATCGAGGTTGACCACGGCAGCCTTCAGGCCATCGCGGTGGAACAGCCTGGCCTTGGCCGCACCGTACTGCGCCATGTCACCGTGATAGTCGAGATGGTCGCGGGTGAGATTGGTGAACACCGCCACGTCGTAATGCACGGCGTCCACGCGGCCCTGGTCGAGCGCGTGCGAGCTGACTTCCATCGCCACGGCCTGGGCGCCGGCATCGCGCAGCTGCGCCAGCACCTCATGCATCTGCAGCACCAGCGGCGTGGTGAACCCGGTCGGCACGACGTCGCCGTACAGACCCACGCCCAGCGTGCCGATGCTGCCACTGGCGGTGCCGAGCAGGTGCCAGGCCTGGGCCAGCAGCTGCACGGTGGAGGTCTTGCCGTTGGTGCCGGTCACTCCGACCATCGTCATCGCGCGCGAGGGATGGCCGTGGAACTGGTCGGCCATCGCACCCATGCGGTTGCGCAGGCCCGGCACGGCGATCGCATCGGCCGGCGCCGGCAGTTCGGCCGGGGCCGGCGGGTCGAACAGGATCGCTGCAGCGCCATTGGCGCGCGCCTGGTCGACAAACCCCAGCCCGTGCGCGCCGAAACCGGCGATCGCCACGAAGGCGTTGCCCGGGCGCACCGCGCGGCTGTCCAGCACCAGGCCGGTGAGGGTCGGATCGTGGCTCAGCGCCACATCGGGAAGCAACTGCGAAAGCAACATCGTCTGGCTCATTGGGTGCCTCCCTGCGCGGGCGGCACCGTGGCGTGCGCGCTGGGCAGCGCGGCATCGAATTCTGCGGCGGCGTCGGGAGCGATCACCGTTTCCGGCGGCGGCATCGGCAGCACCGAGGCCGAGTGACCCATCTTTCCGGACTGCTGCGCGGCCAGCCACGACTCGATGTCATCCGGCGGCACGTCCATCAGGCGCAGGGCGCCTTCCATGACGTTGTGGAACACCGGTGCGGACACCAGGCCGCCGTAGTACTTGCCGGCCTGCGGGTCGTTGATGACGATCACCGTGGCAAAGCGCGGGTTGGTGGCCGGCACCACCCCGGCGAACAGCGCGTTGTAATGCCCGCGCTCGTACCCGCCCGGGCCGGCCTTTCGGGCCGTACCGGTCTTGCCGGCCACGTGGTAGCCCAGCACCGCGGCCTGCTTGGCGCCGCCCTGGGTGACCACGGTTTCCATCATCGCCACCACTTCCTTGGCGATGTTCTCATCGATGATCTGCTTGCCTTCGTTGCGCTGGCCCTTGACGAAGGTCGGCGCGATCAACTTGCCGCCGTTGCCCAGCGCCGAGTACGCCGTGGCGATCTGCAGCGGGGTGACATTCAGGCCGTAGCCGTAGGACATGGTGGTCTTGGACGAGCCGCTCCAGCGTGCCGGGCGCGGCAGCACGCCGGCCGATTCGCCGGGGAAGCCGCTGTGCGGCGACACGCCGTAGCCGAAGCTGTGCACGTGGTCGTAGAAGACCTGGTCCGGCATCTTGGCCGCGATCTTGGCCGCGCCGATGTTCGAGCTGCGGGTGATCACGCCGGTGACGTTGAGCACGCCGTTGTTGCGCGGCACGTCCTTGATGGTAAACCGGCCCACGGCCATGTAGCCCGGGTTGGTATCCACCGTGGTGTCCTTGGTGACCACGCCGGACTGCAGCGCCGAGGCGATGGTCAGCGGCTTCATGGTCGAGCCGGGCTCGACCAGATCGGTCACCGCGCGGTTGCGACGGGTGTCCGGTGCCGCGCCGCCGACGGCGTTGGGGTTGTAGGTCGGCAGGTTGACCATGGCCAGCACTTCACCGGTGGCCACATCCATGATCACCATCGAGCCGCCGGCCGCCTTGTTGGCGATCAGCGCGTTGCGCAGCTCCTTGAAGGCCAGGAACTGGATGCGGCGGTCGATGCTGAGGGTAAGGTCCTTGCCCGGCTCGGCGGCGCGCAGCAGATCGCTTTCGACAGTGTCGCCCTTGCGGTTGCGGATCACGCGCTTGGCACCGGCCTTGCCGCGCAGCCATTCGTCGAAGGCCAGTTCCAGCCCTTCCTGGCCGCGGTCGTCGATATTGGTGAAGCCCAGCACGTGCGCCATCGCCTCACCCTGCGGGTAGAAGCGACGGAACTCGCGCTGCGAGGCCACGCCCGGGATCTTCAGCGCGACCACCTTCTCCGCGTCGTCCGGATTGATCCGGCGGCGCAGGTACATGAATTCCTTGTCCGCCTTCTGCGAGAGCTTGGAGGTCAGCTCGTCCAGCGGCATGCCCAGCGCGGTGGCCAGCTCCGGGATGCGGTCCGGCGCGCGCAGCAGTTCCTGCGGGTTGACCCAGATCGAGGCGACCGGCGTGGAGACCGCCACCGGCTCGCCGTTGCGGTCGGTGATCATGCCGCGCGAGGTGTTGATCGGCAGCTCGCGCAGGTAACGGGCTTCGCCCTGGCGCTGGTAGAACTCGCTGTTGATGATCTGCACGTAGGCGGCGCGGCCGACCAGCGAGACCGAGCACAAGCCGAGCGCCAGCCCCACCCACTTCAGGCGCTGGCGGAGGTTGAAGCTGTTGCGCGCACGGTTGCGCCCGGACTTGTTCATGGCCGGATCACCACGACATCGGCCGCTTCGGGGAACTTCATGCCCAGGCGCTCGCGGGCGACGCGGTCGACCCGGGTGGCCTCGGCCAGGGTGGCCTGCTCGAGCTGCAGGCGACCGAACTCGATGTTGATCTCATCGCGCGCCCGCTCGACCCGGGACAGCTCCACGAAGGTCTGGCGGTGGCGATGGCGCATGAACACCACGCCGATCGCCGAGGCGACGGTGCAGGCCAGCAGCACGATCAACAGCAGGCGGCTCATCCGGCCACCTCGCACTTCTCGGCGACGCGCAGCACGGCGCTGCGCGAGCGCGGATTGACCGCCAGCTCGTCATCGTCGGCCTTGATGGCGCCGCCGTGCAGCACCAGGGTCGGCACGAACGGCTGCGCCTCGGGCAACCGGCGGTTGCTCGGCGGGGCCTTGGCATGGCGGTTCATGAACTGCTTGACGATGCGGTCTTCCAGCGAATGGAAGCTGATCACGGCCAGGCGGCCACCGGGCTTGAGGCGCGCCAGGGCGGCATCCAGGCCGGCCTCGAGGTCGGCCAGTTCGCGGTTGATGTGGATGCGGATCGCCTGGAAGCTGCGCGTGGCCGGGTTGATCTTGTCCTTGCCACGCGGCATCACGGCGGCGATGGCATCGGCCAGTTCGGCGGTGCGGCTGAACGGCTGCTTCTCGCGGCGGGCCACCAGCGCGCGGGCGATGCGCCGGCTCTGGCGCTCTTCGCCATAGGTCCACAGGATATCGGCGATTTCGCGCTCTTCGGCACGGTTGAGCCACTGCGCCGCGCTTTCGCCGCTGTCCGGGTCCATGCGCATGTCCAGCGGGCCGTCCTTGCCGAAGCTGAAGCCGCGCTCGGCGACATCCAGCTGGGGCGAGGACACGCCCAGGTCGAACAGCACGCCATCCAGGCCCTGCGCGGTGGCATCCCAGTGCAGCAGATCGGCGAAGCTGCCACGGAAGATCGAGACGCGCGGGTCCGGCGCGAAATCACGCTCGGCTACCGCAATCGCCTCGGGATCCTTGTCCATGACCAGCAGCCGGCCTCCGGGACCGAGTTGCTCGAGCACGCCGCGGGCGTGACCGCCACGACCGAACGTGCCATCGAGATACACTCCGTTTTCGATCACCTTCAGGCCATCCAGGACCTGCGTGTACAGGACCGGCAGGTGGCCTGCCGGCGACTGCGACACCGGAAGGTGACCGGTCTGCGCTGCTCCGCGCATCCGGGCACCCCGGCTCACAACTTCAGGTCGAGCAACCCATCGCCGAGATCCTCGTCAGACAACGTCTGCTGGATCAACGCGCGATGAGCCTGCTCGCTCCACAATTCGAATTTGTCGCCCATACCGAGCAGCACCGCCTTCTTTTCAATGCCAACGGCACCACGGTGGCTGGCGGGAATACTGATGCGGCCGTTGCCGTCCAGCTCCAGATGCGCGGCCGAACCGACCAGCTTCTGTTGCAGGAGGCGCACGACGCGCTGTGTGTTGGGCTTGGACATGACGTCATCACGGACGCGTTCCCATTCCTGTTCGGCGTACAGCCAGAGGCAGCCGGACTCGAACGGGTTGTAGGTCAGGACCAGACGGTTGTTGCTCACACGCGCGACAAGGTCGCGATGCGCGGTCGGAACCGCCATGCGCCCTTTGTCGTCAACAGTGATGGCCGTCTCGCCTTGAAACACGACGTTTTCACCTTTCCTTCGCCTGGTGAAACATTGAACCACGAAAAACCACAAAAAACCCGGTTTCCCCTCTGATGCCCACCTTAGCAGTGCCGACTGGGTTGTCAACAACTTTGCGAAGGGGAAATCACTTTGAACATCAAGGGCTTGCAGCAATGTTTAGAGACTTGTTCAAGGCTTATCCACAAGTTGCTGTTTCGTCTCATTTTTTGAGATTTCGCCGAAGTTCAGGCCTGTGGAGACGGCGTGAAACATCGCCGCGTATTCAGTCCTGACGCGGTCGGCATCGTCTCGCCGCTGCGCAGAACCGGCACAATGTGAGGCATGTGTCTGCTCGCCCTCGCATGGAAAACACACCCCCTCTGGCAGCTGGTGATGGCCGGCAACCGCGATGAGTTCCACGCGCGGCCCACTGCCGCGCTGGCACGCTGGTCTCCGCCGGATGAGGCCGTGGCCGCCGGCCGCGACCTGCGCTCGGGCGGGACCTGGGCCGGGATCGGCGGGCAGGGCCGGATGGCGGTGGTGACCAACGTCCGCGACCCGCTGGCCCGGCAGGCCGGCCCCTCGCGCGGCGCCCTGGTGGCCGGCTACCTGCGCGACGACGCGCCGGCCGCCGTCTTCGCCGACCAGCTCGCCGCGCGCGCGGTGGAATTCGCCCCCTTCAACCTGGTGCTGGCCGACCGCGACAGCTGCCAGTTCCTGGGCAACCATCCCCTGCACCGCCAACCGCTGGCCCCGGGCATCCATGGCGTGTCCAACGGGCCGCTGGACGCGCCGTGGCCGAAAACCGTGACATTGAACGCAGCGCTGCGCGCGTGGGTGGACGCCGGCAGCGAGGACCTGACCCCGCTGTGGGACGCCCTGCGCGATGAGACCCGCGCCGACGACCGCGCCCTGCCCGACACCGGCATCGGCCTGGCGCGCGAGCGCTGGCTGTCCTCCGCCTTCATCCGCAGCCCCGAGTACGGCACCCGCGCCAGCACGATCATCGCGCTGGACGCCAACGGCCACGGCTTCATCGCCGAGCGCCGGTTCGATGCGGAGGGTGACTGCATCGGCGAGACCCGGCTGACGACCACGCGGCTGTCTGCGCCGAGGTGACGTGAATGTGGGACAATGCGCGCGGCGGAGTCGGCCAGACAGTCGCGTCATCCCTTGCGGATGCCGAGGAAAGTCCGGGCTCCACAGGGCAAGGTGCCAGGTAACGCCTGGGCGGCGCGAGCCGACGGAAAGTGCAACAGAAAGATACCGCCTACGTTTCCTTCGGGAAGCCGGTAAGGGTGAAATGGTGCGGTAAGAGCGCACCGCGAGTCTGGTAACAGACCGGCACGGCAAACCCCACCTGGAGCAAGACCAAATAGGGACCTAATGGCGTGGCCCGCGTCGGGTCCGGGTAGGTTGCTTGAGCGCTGCGGTGACGCAGCGCCTAGAAGAATGACTGTCCACGACAAAACCCGGCTTATCGGCCGGCTCCGCCGCTTTTTTCGTCATGACGAAAAAGCCCCAAGGTTTGCAGCGCAAACCTGGGGCCCCGGGCCACCAGCGCCCCATTCCCCGCGGCTGTCGCTGCGCCCCCCTTTACTAAAGGGGGCTGTGCATCCAGACGGTTGGCGTGGGCCGGCATTCAATCTGCCCGCGCGGTAGAGCCACCCCATGGGTGGCTGCCTCACGTTCTGGCACCGCGTGCAGCCACCCATGGGGTGGCTCTACCTTCTTTGGCACCGCGTGCAGCCACCCATGGGGTGGCTCTACCTTCTTTGGCACCGCGTGCAGCCACCCATGGGGTGGCGCGACCGGCCGATCAACCGCCGTACAGGGCTTTTCTGGGGGCACCGGTGAGTTCGGCGGCGAGCTTGGCTGCGGTGGACGGCGGGAGGTGTTCGCTGAGCTTGGCGTACATGCGGCGGCCGGCGGCCAACTGAGCCTCCTCATTGTCGGCCGCGCCCTGCACCATCACCACGAACTCGCCCTTGCGCTGGTTGTCATCCGCCTCGACCTGCTGCAGCAGCGAGGCCAGGTCGCCGTCCAGCACGGTCTCGAACAGCTTGGTCAGTTCGCGGGCCAGCACCGCCGGCCGCTCGGGCCCGAACGCGGCGACCATGTCCGCCAGCGATTCGGTGATCCGGTGCGAGGATTCGTAGAACACCAGGGTGCGGGTCTCACCGGCAAGCGCGTTGAGGCGCTCGCGGCGGCCGGAGGCCTTGGCCGGCAGGAACCCTTCGAAGGTGAAGCGGTCGCTGGGCAGCCCGGCCACGCTCAGTGCGGCAATCGCGGCGCAGGCGCCGGGCACCGGGCTGACCTTGATCCCGGCTTCGCGCGCGGCGCGGACCAGGCGGTAGCCCGGATCGCTCACCAGCGGGGTGCCGGCGTCGCTGACCAGCGCCAGCGACTCACCGGCCAGCAGGCGCGCCACGATCCGCTGCGACAGCGCTTCCTCATTGTGATCGTGCAGCGCCACCAGTGGCTGCTGGATGCCGAAGTGGGCCAGCAGCTGGCCGCTGCGGCGGGTGTCCTCGGCGCAGATCGCGGCCACCGAACGCAGCACGTCCTGTGCCCGCGGGGTCAGATCGGCGAGGTTGCCGATCGGGGTGGCAACGACATACAGCGTGGGGACAGCACTCATCAGCGGCTCTTCCGTGGTCAAGGGTAGAATCGTACCGTTCCCCGGCCACGGCCGCTGCCCCCATCGAATGGACCTGATCATGAACAAGCCCGTCGTAAGGATCTCCGCCCTTTCGTTGTCGCTGATGCTGCTTGCCGGCTGCGCCACGACCAGCTTCACCAGCGCGCCGGAATCGCCGGCCCAGAGCCAGGCCCTGGCCTTGATCGAGCAGGGCAAGCCGCGCGATGCGGCGCTCCAGCTTGAAGCGCTGGCCAACACCCTGCGCGGCAGTGCCCGCAGCGCTGCCCTGGCCGATGCCGCCTTTGCCTGGCACGAAGCCGGCGATGCCACCCGTGCCCGCACCCTGCTGGCCCAGGTCACCGCGCGCCAGCTCAGCGGCGCCAGCCTGCAGCGCTACCAGCTGACCACCGCCGAACTGGCGCTGGCCGACAAGCAGCCGGCGCAGGCGCTGGCCGCGCTGAAGGATTCGGCCGATGCGGTCACCCCCTCGCTGCGCACGCGCTGGCAGCTGGCCCGCGCCAACGCGCTGCAGGCCACGGGTGACAACCTCGGTGCCGCGCTTGAGCGCGCCCGTGCGCACGCCGCACTGACCGGCAAGGCGCGCAGCGACAACCAGCAGGCCATCGCCGGGCTGCTCGGCACGCTGGACGATGCCACCCTGCGCGCCCGCGCCGCCGCCCTGCCGGCCAATGAGCCGCTGTACAACTTCGCCGGCCGTGCGCTGATCGCCCGCGGCCTGCCTCTGCCGCGTCCGTTCGATCGCGAAGCCGCCTCGCAGTTCGATACCAGCAAGCGCCCGCCGGCCATGAGCGATGGCTACCGGCCACCGGTGAAGATGGCCGTGCTGCTGCCGCTCAGCGGCCGCCTGGCCACCGCTGCGCAGCCGGTCCGCGATGGCCTGCTCAGCGGTTACTACGGTGAAACCCGCCGCCGCCCGGACATCCAGTTCATCGATACCGCCGGCACCGCGGCCGGGGCCGTTGCGGCCTACGACAAGGCCGTGACCGCCGGCGCCGATTTCATCGTCGGCCCGCTCGGCCGCGACGAAGTGGATGCCGTGTTCGGCCGCCGCGAGCTGCCGGTGCCGGTGCTGGCGCTGAACCGCGGCAAGGACACCCCGCCGGCCGGCAGCGCCGGTTTCTCGCTGGCCCCGGAAGACGACGGCATCATCGCCGCCGAGTATCTTCGCGGCCGCGAGCGCAGCAAGGTGCTGGTGATCCACAGCAACGATGACAACGGCCGCCGTGCCGCTGCCGCCTTCCGCGAGCGCTTCGCGCAGCGTGGTGGCCAGGTGGTGGCGACGATCGGCGTCAGCGACACCGTCGGTGATATCGGCGCGCAGGTGCGTGCAGCCGGTGCCATCGACGGCGTGCTGCTGGCGGTCAAGGCACCGCAGGCGCGTGCGCTGACGCCGCAACTCGCACTGGCCGGTGCGGGCGGCGCCACCCGCGTCGGCACCTCCCAGCTCACCGTCGGCGCCGGCAAGCCCGAAGAAGACATGGCGCTGGACGGCATCGTCTACCCGAACGAAGCCTGGAACGTGCGCGGCGTGCCCGGCCTGCCAGCCGCGTCCACCGCCGGGCAGATCCTGCCCTCGGCACGTGGCGCCTCCGGTCGGCTGTTCGCGTTTGGTTTCGACGCTTGGAAGATCAGCGCCTACCTGGACAAGGTCGCCACCGAAGGCGGCCTGGCCGGCGCCACCGGCACCCTGTTCCTGGACAGCAACGGCAACGTGCTGCGGGTACCGGCATGGTCGACCTTCAGCGGCGGCCGGCCGATGCCGATCGCCAGCAGCAACTGATCGGCGTGCCGACAGGGCGCGCGCTACGTGGCGCGGCGGTGGAAGCCGCCGCGCAGCACCATCTCCGTGAGGCCGGGCTGCGCCCGGTCACCACCAACGCGCGTTATCGCCGCGGTGAAATCGACCTGATCATGCGCGACGGCGATGTCGTCGTGTTCGTGGAAGTGCGCTACCGCGCCAGTGCCCGCTTTGGCGGCGGCGCGGCCTCGGTGGACCTGCGCAAGCGACGCAAGCTGGTGATCGCCGCGCAGTTGTTCCTGCAATCGCATCCCTGGCTGGCCGAGCAGCCCTGCCGCTTCGACGTGGTTGAAGCCAGTGGCGAGCCGCCGCAGCTGAACTGGCTGCGCGACGCGTTCCGGTTGGAAGACTGCTGATGCCGGCGAGCGTTACCCGCGCCTCATTCCACCGCCGTCGGGGTGCGCCGCGCCGATGTGCCCCAGCCGATACCCGGACCCGATGATGACCACCGCCCTGCCCGCTGCGTTCGCTGCCACCCTGCATGCCCTGCTTGGCGAGGACGGCTGGCGCACCGATGACAGCGCACTGGACGCACATGCGCAGGACAACTCCTGGCGGCACCAGCGCCCGGCTGCGGTGGCACTGCCGTCAGACATCGAACAGGTGCAGGCGCTGGTGCGTGCCTGCCGCGTGCATGGCGTGGCCCTGGTCGCGCGCGGCGCGGGTACCGGCACCACCGGCGCTGCGGTGCCGTCGCCCGGCAGCATCGTGCTGTCGTTCACCCGCATGGACCGCATCGTCGAGATCCGCGCCGGTGACCGCTGCGCGGTGGTGCAGCCGGGCGTGCTCAACGGAACGCTGCAGCAGGCACTGGCACCGCACGGCCTGTTCTGGGCACCGGATCCTTCCAGCGCCGAGATCTGCAGCATCGGCGGCAACCTGGCCTGCAATGCCGGCGGTCCGCGCGCGGTGAAGTACGGCACCAGCCGCGACAACGTGCTGGGCCTGGTGGCGGTGACCGGTGCCGGCGAGGTGATCCGCTGCGGTGGCGCCTACACCAAGGACGCCACCGGTTACGACCTGACCCACCTGCTGGTGGGCAGTGAAGGCACGCTGGCGCTGATCGTGGAAGCCACGCTGAAGCTTACCCCACTGCCGGTCAGCCAAGCCGGGCTGCGTGTGCTGTACCGCGATGCCGACGCGGCCGCCGCTGCCGTGTCACGCCTGATGTCGCAGCCGGTCGTTCCCACGCGCTTGGAATTCATGGACGCGCGCAGCCTTGAACTGCTGCGGCTCAATGGCGCCGACGTGCCAGAGGCCGGTGCGATGCTGCTGGTCGAGGCCGATGGCGACCACGACACCCTGCCCTATCTGCTGCAGGCGCTGGCTGCTGCTGCCGAGGGTGACGGCATGATCGCGCTGGACGTGGCCATGGAAGGGGCCGCGCGCGAAAAACTGTGGGCTGCACGCAAGGCGCTGTCGCCCGCGCTGCGCAGCATCGCCCCGGGCAAGATCAACGAAGACGTGGTGGTGCCGGTATCGCGCATTCCGGAGCTGGTGGCCGGCGTGCAGGCACTAGCGCACGAGTACACGCTGACCATCGTCACCTTCGGTCATGCCGGCAACGGCAACCTGCACGTCAACATCCTCTACCACCCCGACGACGCCGACGAGAACGCACGCGCGCATGCCGCGCTGCCGAAGATCTTCGAACTGACGCTGGCGTTGGGCGGCACGCTGTCGGGCGAGCATGGCATCGGCCTGGCCAAGCGCGACTTCATGGCCAAGGCGTTCACCGCGGAAACGCTGGCGGCGATGCGCGCGATCAAGGCCGCGCTGGACCCGGATGGCATCCTCAACCCGGGCAAGGTGCTGCCGCCGGCTTAACGATCCGCCGGGCATGGCCCGGCGCTACCGATTGCCCGGCGTCGGATCCCACTGCCAAGCACTGGGATCCGACCCCACCCACACTGCTTACCAGGCCATGCGCAGACCCACCTGGCCACCCACGTTGCGGTAGCCGTGGTCGCCGCGCTGCACGGTCATGCCACCCCATGCGCCCCAGCGCTGGCCCAGCTTCAACTCGGCACCGGCCTGCACCTCGTAGCGGTTGCGCGGCACCTCCGCGCCCAGCGTGTCACCGTTGAACTGCAGCGTGCTGGTACCACTGCCACGCAGCCAGTTGACGCCCAGGTACGGCTGCACGATGTTGCCGGCTGCGGTGCCATGGCCGAACACGCGCGCGCCCAAACGCCCGCTCAGGCCACCGGCTTCGGCACGGTCGATCACTGTACCGTTGCTCTCCACATGGCGGTCGGCGCGGTAGTCTGCATACGTCAGCTGCAACTGCGGCTGCACATACAGCGCACTGGCGGCGCCCTGCCACACATTGAAGGTGTAGCCGGTCTCCAGCGACGCACTGGCCACGCGCGAATCATAGTGCTCCGGCTCCAGGCCGATGCCCTGCACCCGGTTGTCGAAACGGCCGTACTGCAGGTTTGCATCGATGTAGGCACCCTGCGTGCCATCGGCATCCTGCATCCAGGTGCCGTACACCCCTGCCGCGTTACCGCGGACGCGACCCTTGGCGCTGTAGCCGGTCAGCCCGGACACTACCGTGCTGTCGGTGCGGCCGCTGCCCAGCATCACGCCAAAGGCCGCGTTACCCCGGCGCAGCACGTCGCTGCCGATCTGCAGTACCGACGTATTGCCATCCACCGACAGCTGACCGCCCACCGCGCTGAAATCCGCCTGCTGGCGGCCCACGCGCGCCCAGGCAGTGGGGCCGTCCTGTAGCGACACCGCGCCAACACGGTCGTTCAGGCGATGGGCAAACATGTTGATGGCGGCCGACTGATTGGCCAGGTAGGCACCTGCCTCCGGGCGCAGCACCGGCGCCGGAATCACCGGGGAGTCGCCACCTTCGCCTTCTTCGCCGCCCTCACCTTCTTCGCCGCCTTCACCCGGGTCAGGCCCCGGACCCGGGCCCGGATCGACCGCGCAGCCCGGCGCACCCGGATCGTCCTTGCAGACATCGAACCACTGCGAGCGCAGGTACCAGTTGCCATCGGAAGGATCGGCAAGCCCGCCCTGAAACAGGAAGTACTCATGGGAACCACCCACTGCACGCCCGGCCAGCGCATAGGTCGCCAGCGATGCGCCGTCCACCTCGATCAGCTGGATGCCGTCGGTCGTCTGGCCGCCGACACCACCCATGTTCTTCACCGCGATCCTCGCGTCTCCCGAGGTATCGCCACGCACATGCAGGCGATCAAAGGCGCTGTGGTCACCGCCCAGCGCCCCCTGGAACAGGAACGTCGCACCTTCGCTGTGCAGGTCACCGTCCACGGTGAGCGTGTTGAATCGACCACTGCCGTCGGACAACGCCACGCCACTGTTGAGCACCTGCAGTTCACCCACCGTGGCATCGCTGGTCAGCGTCCACTGGCTGCCGCGTTCAATCGCCATCGTCTGCACCAGGTCGGAAGACCCCTGCCACAGCGATCCGTCCGCCAGGCGCACGTGCACATCGGACTGCGGCACCAGGCCGGCGTCCTCGTCCTCGGGCGTGATGACGATGTCGCCGACCATCTGCGAGTGAACATCCAACACCACGTCAAAACGCCCGGCCACTGCTGCATCCAGCGCGATGGCAATGCCGTTGCCACCCGATACGTATGCACCGTTGGCCAGGGTCAGCCCTGCATCACGGCTGCTGCGCACCCATACGCCGCCATGCTGCGCGCTTGCCAGCGAACCACCGTCGATGCCCAGACTGCCGCTGTCGTTGATCACCGCGGCCCACGCGCCTTCGCCTTCGGTGCGGACGTGCGTGTTGGTCAATGTCATCCCACCGCCGCCACCGGTCAGTACGCCGTGCGCCTGCTGTCCTTCAGTGAGGATGACACTGTCCTGCAGGTGGAGGTTGCCGCCCTGGCGCGCCACCGCGCCAATCGCACCGCTACCAGAGGTGTGGACCTGGGCAGCGCGTGCGTTGATGGTCGCCCTCGCGCCGAAGGCGGTGAAGTCGGCATACAGCCCATGACTGCTCTCGCCGGACGTGGTCACATCCACGCGTTCCAGATCCGCGGTGCCGGCTCGCACATCGATGCCGACCGCACGATCTCCCTCGCTGATGATCGCACTGCGTGACATCGCCAGTGTCGAATCGGCAAACATGACCACGGTTCCAACCCCGTTGCCGGTGCTGTGCAGTGTGGAGTCGGCCACGGTGACCGTGTTGCCGCGACCATTGATGTCCAGCGCAATGCCCTTGGCACTCACCGTGCTTCCTGCAAGTTCAAGCTGGTTGTTGTCCTGCAGCCAGATACCCGATTCACCTTCGATCGCCACATCGGACAGCACCATGTTCGCACCGGTGGCCGACACCGCGCGGCTACCCAGCCCCATCGCCGAGATCGAGCCACCGGTCATGGTGATGTCACCGCCACCGGCGAGGCCGACCGACGACACACCCTCCATGCGGATGTTTACATCCTGCAGCGTGGCCTGGCTGCCGGTATGCGCCACAACGCCCATGCCGGTGCCCTTGTTGATGACGTCGGTCGCCGTCAGATGCAGTTCACCTCCCGTCGTCGCCAGCGCCGTGGTGGCACCAAAGCCGGTGGTGACCAAGGTCGAGCCGTTCAGTTCAATACGGCTGCCAGTTCCTTCGGCACGGGCGGCGGATGCGCCACCGCCGCTGGCGCTCACGTTGACCGCACCCAGCGGCACGATGCTGCCGCCGTTGAGCGCATGGAAGGCATGATTGCCCACGCCGGTTGCGCTGTAATCACCCGCTGCAGGGGTTTGCTCATCACCGTCGGCAATGACCTGCTGCGCGTGTGCCTGCCCGGGAATGCCTGCAGCGAGTACGGCGGCGAGGGCCATGGCCAGCGCTGAGTAGTGAATGTGATGGGGTCGCATGTGGGGGGTCTCTTTTTGTCGGGAGCGGCATGGTGGATGTCGTGTTGCGCACCCACCATCCAATTAGTTGTAATCTCGCTAGCGGCATGGCAGCGACCTCGCGAGGCAAGGGGCCGCAGTGCGCCTGGGCAGCGCCCACTACCGCGCTGCGCGAACGCCCAGCTGCCCGGCGCAGGTGCCGGGGGGACGCAGTGCAGCCACTTCAACGTCACCAGTAATCAACGTTCAGCACGGCCTCGCCCTTGATGGTTCCGGGTACCAGCACATCGTTGGTGCGGATGTAGCGCGCGGTGAACTGGTGATCGTGCACGCCACCCACGCCCGGATCGAAATCCCAGGTCTGGCCGAACTGCACTTCGGCACCACCGCGCAGCAACTGAACGCGCACGCCCTCGGCATCGGAATCGGCGGTGGGGGTCAGCTGGCTGCCGGTGTTGCCCGCATCGCCGGCGTCGCTGAGGGTCATGCGCGCGCGCGGCGGATCCACGCCGCAGTCCATGCGTATCGCGACCAGCTTCTCTTTCGCGGTGGAACCGGGGACGGCAAGCTCCGCCGTCTGCACGTCCTGCAGGGTTTCGGCCTTGTCCTGCAGTGGGCAGGTCGCGGCGGGGAACTTCAGATCCAACTGCACGATCGACTGATGATCAAGTGAGGGTTCCGATGGCGCCCGCAACGTGATCGTACCGGTCATGGTCGGTGGCGTCCGCATGCGCCCACCGCGGGAGAAGACAACTGCCCAGTACTGGATTGCCGCTTCAATTCCTCCTGGCCCGCTCATCTCGAAGAGTCCGGGCACCTCCTCGCCAACGCGGAGCGCACCGTCTGCAGAATGGGCGACGTGGTGGTAGAACATCACCAGCGGGGCGTCGGGTGCCGCCGCATATGCAGGATAGGTAGCTCCTTTGAAAGTGACCTCGCCCTGGTAGGTGAGGCCAGGCATCTCCAGCGTCATGAACACCGGCACGTCCCGCTTTTCCGGGCAGTCCCTGAAGGCACGTCCAGCACTTTTCCGGTCAAACTCCACCCTGCCCGCTTCAGGATAGGTGTCATACATCTTGTCCAGTACCAGGTCGCGGTTGATGCCGTACTCGACACAGGCAACTGCACTGCCTGCGCAGAACAGCAGCCCCAGCAGCGGCGTCGCCAGCAGCCTGCGGGCCCGGCGCTGGATGGGGGGCGTGTGGGTCGAGGTGTGGGCATTCATATCTGTCTCCTGTGGTCACGTTCGAGCCGGAAACGGCTCACTCGTAGTCAGCGGTAACCACGATCTCGGTGGACACGTCACCGGCGCTCAACGCCGCACCGGTGGGCACGTAGTACGCCGCGCGCAGGTCGTAGCGCGCGGTGGCGCCGGTCACCGGCACATCGATGCCGGTGTCGCCGTCCTT
This sequence comes from Stenotrophomonas sp. AS1, assembly GCF_048957655.1. Lineage (NCBI taxonomy): Bacteria > Pseudomonadati > Pseudomonadota > Gammaproteobacteria > Lysobacterales > Lysobacteraceae > Stenotrophomonas > Stenotrophomonas sp. AS1. The sequence goes on from NZ_JARVXM010000006.1 coordinate 322,857, forward strand.
CAGATAAGTGGTGCCGGTGGTGCCGGCCAGCAGCGAGATCGACACACCGCTGGCCTCATCGGTGGTGGCGGTGTTCTTCCAGCGCTCGGCATCGCCATCGGCGGGCGTGCCGGCGAAGGACAGCACGGCCTTGTTCACGCCCACGCAGCCGTTGAACTCCAGCGCGCCGGCCTTGATCTGGCTGTCCGCGCCGGGGGTGAGGTCGCTGGCCTTCACCGGGTCCAGGTCGATCGGCGCGGCGGTGAGCGTGCAAGTGCCGGGCAGCACCCGGCCGGTGATGGTGAGAGTGGCGCTGTCGGCCAGAGCCACCGGCGCGGCGGCCAGCAGAGCGGTAGAAAGGGCGATGCGGTTGAACAGCTTCATGGAAAACTCCTGCAAGTGACGTAAGGGAAAGGATTCAGAGCGAGGTGGCATCGACCGCGGTCAAGGCGGCCTGCAACCCGGGGCTGGGCGGCGGCAAGGGCGTGCACACCGCCTGGCTCCAGGACAGCCCGTAGGCATCCGGTGCGGCGGGCGTGGTGTATTCGAGGCGGCAGCGCTGCGGGCCATCGGGGTCGACGATCAACTGCCCCTGTTCGGGCGCACCGCGCAGCTGGATCACACCGCCCTGACCCACCGCGCCATAGCTGCGGCCGGTCTCATCTTCGATGCGTGCGGCAAACGGCAGCGGTTGGCCCAGCGCATCGGTGGCATCGATGAACAGCGTGCGCTCCCGCGTGGCGTTGAAGGCCACGCGCACGATGCTGCCTGCGGTCGGTGCCACCCGCTGCGAGGTCTGCAGCAGCTCCACGTCCATCGACAAGCCGGACGGATCCAGCTCGATCTGGTTCCAGCGGTAGGGGCTGACATGCGGCAGCAGCGCGTAGCCGTTGCGGCCGATGCGCACATCGCTGCCATAGCCGATGCGCGCGCCCTGCGCACCGTCGGCCTGGATCAGGGCGAAGCCATCGCCCACCGGCGCACCAAAGTTGATGCCATCGCGATGCAGCACCACACTGCCGGCCGCACTGGCGTTGAAAGCGTTGTAATCACCCGAACGGCTGTAGCCGGCGGTGACGGTGCCATGCCCACCGCGGTAGGAGGCATAGGCGCTGGCGCCGCTCGCGCCCTCACTGGCAGCGTTGGCGGACACGTTGTAGTTCAGCTGCTGGTCTGCACCCAGCGTGCCACTCACGCCCAGCTGCGCCTGCTCGCCGCGGGCCGACTGCGCCAGCTGCGTGCTCAGGCGGGGTGCGCTGGGCGCCTTGCCCAACGGGATGCTGAAGGTGGCCGAGTAGCGGGTGTCCTGGCGGCCATCGCCCTGCCGGTAGCGCATCGCCGAGAGGCTGTAATTGGCGCGGCCGAGCGTGCTCTGGAAGCGCAGCTGCAGGTCGTTCTGCGTTGCAGCGCCATCCCAGTAGCGGACGTGGCCACCACTGAGCGACAGCGTGCTGCGCTCACCCATGCGCTGGGAGAAATTCAACTGGAAGCGCTGGCGGGCGCGGCTGCTGTAGCCCCAATCGTCCGCACGCGCCTGCGCGAAGTCGTTGAGCGAAAGGTAGCCGCGGGTACTGTAGCGGTGCGCGGCCAGGCCGAAGTTGGTGCCGGTGGCCGCAACGTAGCGCTGGTAGTTCAGCCGGAAGCTGTTGCCGGTGATCTGCTCGCCATTGGCCAGGCGCGCGCGCGAGTGGGTGACGTCGGCGCCGAACGCGCCCAGCGGCGTGTTGATCGCCCCACCGAACAGCGCGGACTGGAAATCCTCTGCCACCTGCATGCCGCCCAGGGCGGTGAAGTGGTTGCTGATGCCACGCGCATAGGTACCTTCGGCAAAGCGCAGCGATTCGCGCACGCCACGGGCATCGCGCAGTTCACCGGCCGTGGCACTGAAGCGACTGGCCCCCGGTCGCAGGGCCTGCGGCACGGCGGAGAAGTTGACCGTGAACGTCTGCTGGCGACCGTCGGCTTCGGTGACGGTGACATCGAGGTCGCCGCCGAAGTTGGTCGGGTACAGGTCTTCAATGGAGAACGGGCCGGGGGCCACGCTGACTTCATGGATGATGTTGCCGTTCTGGCGGATGGTCACCATCGCGTTGCCTTCGGCGATGCCCTGCACCACCGGCGCGAAGCCGCGCAGCGAATCGGGCAGCATGCGTTCATCGCTGGCCACGCGCACGCCGGTGAACGAGAGCGACTCGAACAGCTCGCCGCCCGTGTTGCCCTGCCCCAGCAGCAGCTGGCTGTTCCACGCCGGCAGGTCGCGCTGCAGGTAGCTGCTGATGACGTCGTGGCGCGAGCCGTAGCTGCTCTGGCTGAAGGAGGAACGATGGCGCAGGCGCCAAGCGCCGAGGTTCACGCCCGTGTTCAAGCCCAGGTACGTGGCGTTCTGGCCCTGCGCACGGTTGTGGTTGATGTTGTAGTCGAAGAACGCCGCGGTAACGCCATGGTCGCGCTGGTCCGGTGCCACGTAGCCGCGCGCATTGCGCGCCTGCGCGGCCTGCGGCACGTTCACCAGCAACTGCAGGTTGCCCGCGTCGTACTCCACCGTTGCGCCTTCCACCAGCGCAGCCAATGCAATGCAGGCATCGTCGTCCTGCTCCAGATCCGCCAGGTAGCTGTCTTTCAGATTCAATCGACGCAACAGGGCCACGGGCAGGCATGGCGTGGCGCCCACCGGTGCGGGTGCCTCGACAAAGCGGATGTCGCGGTTCTCCAGGAACTGGCCATTCACCACTACGTCCAGCGGATAGACGCCCGGCTCCATCGGGTTACCCTGTGCATAGCGCTGCATGTCGATGGACTTGCCGCCGATCAGGAACCCTTCGCTGAATTGCAGTGGCCCGCCGGCATCAGCACGGACATAGCTGCTGAGCGTCATCGCCATGGCAAGGGCGATGGCCGCTCCCAGCGGACGGCTGATGAGAGGACGCTGTGTGCGGTGATGGAGAGGGCGCTTCTGCATGGAAAACGTCATTCGATGAGGCCGAAGCCGACATCGCTCGTAGTCGAAGTGGGCCGAAGCGTAGACAGCCCCCCTCCGCCTTCCCATGCAATTTGTTGCAAAGCGACACCGAAGCACGAAAAGACGCGACTTTCCATGCACTGACTGTTTCAGGGCAATTCAGGCTTGTTTTCGCGGTGCAAAGAGAGTCAATCGAATGTGTTGCGGTTGTCGCACCGATTGCCTGCAACCGGCTGTCGCAGGGCTGAAGTCGTTTCCTGACCGCGCGCTTTACCGCAAGCACGAACCGACGCATCGCACAAGCACCTTGCAACTAATTGCATGTTCCCGCCGAGCATGCCCGGGAACACTGTGCGCATCCGCCGGCCCGGCCGGTGCGGATCTCCTGTTTACCCAACCAAGGACATTCCCATGTCGAACCGATTGAATCTGCTCGTTGCCAGTGCGCTCGCACTGGCTGTTTCCCCCGCCGCCTTCGCCGAAAAGCTGGAGATCACCGGTGAACTGATGACCAGCACCTGTTCCGTGGATGCCACCGGCGGCACCGTCACCGTGCCGATGGGCAAAGTGGATGTGGCGTCCGTCAATGCCGCCGACCGCGCCGGCATGAAGAATTTCAGCATCCTGCTCGACTGCACCGGTTCCGGCGCAGCCCAGAAGGTGGGCGTGCGCTTCGGCGGCACCCCCGATGGCAGCACCGGTAACCTGGCCCTGGATGCGACGTCTGTTGCCACCAATGTGGGCGTTGCACTGTATGACGCCAGCGGCAACCAGCAGAAGCTGGGCGAAGACCCGCTGCAGTGGGTCGACATTCCGGCCGCCGGCACGGGCCAGCTGGACTACAGCGCCTGGTATTCGTCGCCGGGCCGCAACGCCACTGCCGGTTCCGCCAACGCCACTGGCGACTTTGTCGTTCTGTACGACTGAGCACTGCCATGCCGGCCCGTCAGCGGGCCGGCACTTCCCACCCGATGAGGAATGACGATGAAGATTCGTGCAATGACGTGGATGACCGCGCTGCTGGCTGGCGCAGTGGCGCTGCCCGCATCGGCGGCGGTGACCCTGCAGGGCACGCGTATCGTGCATGACGCCGGCAAGGGACGCGACGTGACCGTAAAGGCGACCAACAGCGGTGATCAGCCCGCCATGGTGCAGGTCTGGATCGACGATGGCGACAGCCATGCGCGGCCGGAAAATGTGCGCACCCCCTTCCGGTTGACCCCGGCCGACCCGCGCCTGCTCCAGGCACACCAGGGCCAGGCCTACCGCGTGACGTACGCGCCGCGGCCGTCGGAAGCGCCGCTGCCCACCGATCGCGAATCGGTGTTCTATTTCAATCTGCTGGATATTCCCCCCAAGCCCACCGATGCCGCCGGCAAGAACCTGCTGCAGTTCGCCGTGCGCACCCGGGTGAAGCTGTTCCATCGCCCGGCTGGCCTGCCCGGCAATGCCCGTGATGCCGCAGGCCAGCTGCAGTGGCGAGCACAGGGCGGCGCTCTGCAGGTGAGCAACCCCAGCGCCTACCACGTGACCCTCAGCACGTTGACGCTGCCGGACGGCCGCACGGTGGAGACGGACATGATCGCGCCGGGGGCCGAGGTGCGGCTGCCGCTGCCGAGCGGTGCGGCGATGCCGTCGTCGGTGACGTTCCAGTGGCTGGACGATTACGGCACCCCGCGCGATGCCGAGGCCGCGGTCGCGCGTTGAACGCAGCCGGGCATGCGTTCGACATCTGCCATGCAGGAATGTCGCAACTGGCACGCGCATGTGCGCCTGGTTCAGCGCAGCGCATGCGACACGCATCTGCAACGTTTTCGAATTTGAAAGTTTTCTGATTGGTGTAACAGCACCTGCGTGCACATCATGGCGCGCCACCGACAACGGGTGGCACGGGCTTGCAATCCCGTAGGACTATCGCGTTGTTTACGCTTGTCTGCCGGCGTCGCTCCTTCCTGTTGGGCGGCGTCGGCAGACAATCCGTCCGTGCCCTATGGCGGGCGGTGCGTGGGGGCCTTGCGCCCGCCGGCTAACACGCGTTGGTCCCCGGTATTGCAACCACGCACCGTCCGCCGCCCTCGCCCAGCGCGAGGGCGGCCCCTTGCTTCACACTCAAGGACGCCGCCATGACTTCTTCGCTCTATCCCTATCTGTTCGCCACATTGGGCGACGCCGTCGAACGCCTGCCGGATGATCTGGCCTAAGCACTGGAAACCACGTTGGGCAGCACGATGCGCGCCCACGCCGACGAAGGCATCACCCTGCTCGGCTGCCTGCAGCGCATCCGCCACGTGGACGCTGCCGATGGCCAGCCCTGGCCGGACAAAGGACGCAAGCAGTGCTTTGGTTTCGCGATGGCACGCATCGACCGCGCCAATGCCGGGCTGACCTTGCTGCTGGAACTGCTGCACGCCATCGAGCGTGTGCGCGTGGACGGCGATGCCGACCAGCAGGTGGGCGATGACGTGCGCGAAGGCTTGCTGCTGGCCTGCCGTGGGCTGGCCGAGTATGTGGATGTGCAGTTGCGGGTAGCGTAGCCAGCTTCCGCGGCACCTCGACCACGCCAATCCCTGCCCCAGGCTCAGGGATTGGCGTCGAACAACACGGTCATGTCTCCTTCCCAGCGCGAGCCCGGTGTCTTCACCATCTCCAGCACCGCGTCACGCCCGGCGGTGAAGCGCAGGGTCGAACGGCGCTGCATCAGGTAACCGTCGGGCGTGAAGCGCGGTGCCTGACCGTCATCGGCCAGCAGTACGGTGTTCTGCGCCGGACGACCATCGCGCAGATTGTTCATGCCCGGAAGGGTGACGTCCACCTCCACCGGCACCTGCTTGTCCGCCTGCGGATCATGGATGCCGCACTGGTCGCCGACGTGGTGCTGGCAGCGCAGCTTCATGCTGAAGTCCATCGACGTGGTCAGATGAAACGGCAGCTCCTGGCGCAGCCTCGCCGGAGCAGTGCCATGATCGATCCAGGGCGACCAGCCCCCTTCGGGCGCCAACTGTACGCGCGGCGCTTCGGTGGCGAAGCGCACCTGGAAATCGTGGATCACATCGAACACGAAGTTCATGCGCACGGCCTCGACACCGGTGATGTTGTCGCCCAGATCGATGTCGGCCCCGGCGCCGCCGGTGGTCCAGGTTTCCTGGGCCATGTAACGGCCATCCTGCAGCGTCATTGCATTGGGCAGGGTAACGTGGATGCCGAGCCCCACGTTCCTGTAGGAGTAGCTGCGGGCATACCGCGTGTTGGTGCTGTAGCACTCGGTGGGGCTGGCTGGCGTCCGCACCGCCCAACCGCCCAGCGACCATCCACGCCCACCGGCGCCGCGGATGGCCGTGCAACCTCCACTGACGCCGTAGTACCAGGGATCGGCGCCACCACCGAAGTTGATGCGCATGGACAGCGCCGCAAAGCTGATGGTCGCCTCGAAGGTGCGTCCGCTCGACACCTCCTGCAGGGTGATCGTACGCGGCGGCGGGAAGCGGATGTAGGTGGTATCACGCCTTGATGTGTCGTCGCTCGGCCCCTCCTTGCGCCAGTACTCACGGTTGCCGAGATCGAAGATATAGGCCCCGTTTCTATCGCATTCGGCCGGCCTCCAGTTGCAGAAGCTGCCCCGGGGTGTCGTGTTGCGGAATGTGGTATCGCCCGGATCCAGGGCGTTGGGCCTGAATTCGCCGGTGACGTTGACGTCCACCACCTGTGCGGTAGCAGGCAACGCCGCCATTACGGCCAGCAACGGGAACAGCCGGATTCCAATAGTCATGCTTTAGACCTGCCTGGTTTTTCGGAACAATGGGCTAGTGCGCGACCACCGACGGCGGACAACCGATGCCGCCCACCATCAGTACATCGCCTTCGCGCGGGTGACGGCCCTCCTCCATGGTCAGCACACAGCTGATCCGGTTCGGATAGCGCAACTCGACCACCGGCGCGCGTGCGCTGAGTTCAAGGGTGAAGAAGCCTTCTTCCTGGCTGACGCTGCGGCCGGCGTGGTTGATCACCTGCACACCGCGCATGCCGTTGCCATCGGCATCCAGTACCTGACCCATCACGGTGAAGGTGCGCAGTACATCCACCGTGGTGTGCACCACGCCGCCCTTGTTGAGGTGGTAGCTGATGGTCGACGGCTGCAGCGCCGCCGCAGGCGCGTGCCGGCCGTGGAAGTCGAACTGCACCTGTCCCGCACGATAGGCGGTGACCGGAACGAAGTTGCGTCCCGGGCGCAGCTGCACGCCACCGCCACGACTGTCGTCGGCACGCAACGTGATATCGCGGAAGTCACTGCGCACGTCGACGATGATGCCGGTGTCCACGCTGCCGCTGCGTCCTTGGCCCAGCACGGCAGCATGTCCTCCCCCGATCACCACGGTGCTGTCCAGGTTGGCGCTGCCGCCAACGTGGCCAGAACCGGCACCGCGATACAGCTGTACATCGCCTTCCAGCAGTGGACTCTGCAGATAGGCACCGGCGCCCGCGCCAATGCCGCTGCGTTCAGCTGTGACCATGCCATTGACGCTGCGCAGGATCTTCCCATCCACACGCTGGGTGGCGACCGCGGTGACGTAGCCGTCGCGCTGGCCGGCTTCGCCGGTCCGGCTGCCCAGGCTGCCGCTGTAGCTGCGACGCTCGCTGCCGAGAGACACGCTGACGGTCAGATCGATGCCGCGCTGGCGGCGATAGTGGGTGAAGCGGCTGCCCGGACGGTCGTAGGCCGAGACACGCCAGTTGACGTCATGCCTGCCGAACAGGGTCTCGCGGCGACCGTAGGAAACGTCGATGCCGGTGCCACGGGTGAAGCCGGAACTGCGGGCCACGCGCAGGCTGGCATTGTCGCGGTGACTGAAGCGATGGGTGATCGATACGGCCGTGGTGTCCTGCCAGCCTCCCCGGGTTTCCCAACGTGGCGGCGCACCCTCGCTGGCGGGCAGCCGATGACGCTGCTCTGCCCAGCTGCGCGCATGGTTGGCGACCACCGAACCGGCACGGTAGCGATACAGTCCCTGCAGATCCACGCCGCGCCCGGCATCGCTGGAGGTGTAGAAATTGGTGTAGGCGCTGAAGCGATCACTGGCCTGCCAGTCCATCGACAGGCCGGTGGCGCGGCGCGTGCCGATCTGCTGCACGGTGGCACCGGCCACTGCGCGCGGGTGCAACAGGTAGTTGACCACCGCACCGGCGGCGATCTCGCCCTCCTGCATTGAACGATCGCTGTCGAGCAGGCTGCGCTGCTGGCCGGCGAACGCGCTGTAGCGCCAGCGTCGAGTGGGATCACGCCAACGGCTGGGTTTGTGGATCGAGGCGGTTTCGCGCGAGGCCTCCTGGCCGTCTTCAATGACCCGCAGTACCACATCGTAGATGCCGCCTGGCAGGCGACGCGTGTCGATCTCCTGCACGCCCGGCTTCACGGCCTGTGTGGCCAGCAGGTTGCCGTCGCGCAGAATCTCCACCACACCCTCGCGGTTGGCGGTGACATAGACCGGATAGACGCTGGCGCTGCGCGTATCGGCCAGCAGTACATCCGACGAACCGAACATCACTCCCAGCGCGGTGTCATTCTGCGTACCCGGCGCGCGTGGCTGGCGGATGATGCCCTCGAACGTGGGCAGGAAATAGCCCGCGCGGACGAAATGATCGCCGAGCTCGCGTTGTGCATACAGCGCACTGAGATAGTGCTCCGTGCTGCCGGGTTGGGCGTAATACTGGTAGCTGCCAACCGTGCTCCACAGACCGATGCTGCCACTCAGTTCAGCGCTGTAGCGTGCGCTGGCCGGCTGGTCCTGGCCGCCATGCACGGCCAGGCTGTTACGTACGATCAAGCCGTGGCTGCCGGACGCCGGCAGGGCAATGTTGCGTTGTTCCGCACTGGCAGTTGCCGGCGTCAACAGGCTCAGCAGCGAATTGGCCAGACTGTAGTGCAGCGCGGCCAGGCCACGGCACTGCGGCGCGCATATGCCAAGCGGCAGCGGTTCGGCCAGCTGCTCGGCCCAGCGCGTGCGCTCGCTCTGCGGCCACGGGCTGTCGATGCTTTCGACGAAGCCGATCAGCTGTACGCGGTTGTCTTCATGCAGCAGTACTTCGGCGTCGCCCAGGTACTGCCCGTCCAGTTCCACGCGCACGGTCAGCGGATTGCCGAACAGATGCTCGCGGAACTCCGCAGGCATGCGGTCGCGCTGCTCCAGCAGGCTGACCTGTGCGTCTGGCACGCCTGCTGTCGCCTGCGCCGAGGCAGCAGCAAGCATGGCGGCAATGGCAACCGCCAGTCGCAGCGGAACCGGTCGCGGATGTAGGCGTGAAAGGCGCATAGATGGCATTGGCCCTCCTGCCGCACGCGCGGTGGGGCAGGAAGGCACATAGCTCGGCAGGCGTCAGATGTCGCTTTCGAAGATCATGTGGAACTGACCGCCGTAAGTACCCTGCTTGTAACCGCCGCCCGGTTCGGTAGGCGCGATGGCGAAGGCCAGTGACTTGCCGGATGCAGCTTGGGCTGCGTTGGCAACGGTGATCTTGGCGGCGGCCGTTGCCGGCACGACCACGTTGTCCAGTTTCACCGCCAGATCTACGACATCCGCGGCCGAGGCCATCTGCGCCGGCGCGGACAGATAGGCGGTGATGGCAGCCGGCGACTTCACGTTGATCACGCGACCGGTCAGTTCGCCGAGCACCTGGCGTGCGGTATCCCACGGCAGATTCTGCGGCAGGCCTTCCCAGCCGTCCGGCGTGGACACCTGCAGGCCGGCAACGTTGGGCACGTCAGCCGACACATTGACGGTGATCGATTTGGTTTCGGTAGCCGCAAAGCTGACGGCCGGGGCGATGAGCAGGACTGCCGCAGCCGCCATCGCGTGTTTCAAGAAGGACATTCAGATACTCCTGGGTGAGTGGGTAAAAAAGCCAGGACAAGGGCAAAGCTGTCCCATCGGACTCCTGGCGGGCCCGGGCGGGACAATGGCGTTGGTGGGGAAAGGACGGTCAGCGGCGGCTGTCGATGCTGCGCTGGTGTTCGCCCTCCTTCAGGTCGTAACGGATGAAATGCGTATCGTCAGACGCCAGCACGTGAGAGTGACCGGGGCGTACGTGCACGATGATTCCGGGCGTACAGGCGTCGACCTTGGCCCGCTCGCACTGGCGCAGGTTTTCCAGAACAATGGTGGCGTTGCCGTGGTTGTGGATCTGGCCGGATTCGATGCGGGTGTCATAGCGCGGGTGTTGTGGCGCGATGAACAGCACGGTGCCGAAGCCGGTGAACACGCGGATGGCCGAGGAAAGCTCTGCGGCCTGCTGTGCCTGTTCCTCGCTGAGCGAGAATTCCTCGGCACTCGGCGCCACCGGCACGAAGCGCAGGCGGTAGTAGCGTTCCTCGTCGCGCAGGCCCCGATACACCAGTCGTGTGGCCTGCTGGCCGTTGCCTGCGATGATCAGGCGACTGGGACTGGCGATGACCCCATGCGCCCCAGGCGCGTTGCGCACCAGCGATGGCGCATCCACCGGAACTTCGACGGGCTTGTCATCGGCATCGAAAACGATCTCTGCCACTTCCACCCGGACGTAGGCGGTGCCGGCGCCGGTATTGCGGATGCGTTTGAGCAGGTTGCTGCTGCCGGGCTGCAGGTAGTCGAAGAGGACGCCGACATTGATCTGCGGTGCGCTGGCGTGACTGGGGAACGCCAGCGCACACAGCAGCAGGACGTGGACGACACGTGACATGGGACCGCTCGTTTTCAGGAGCGTGAAGTGTGTCGTCGCGTCAAACGCACGGCTATGAAAATAGTTGTAAGCCGAAGCGCGCAGCGGCGAATTCGGAGAATTCCTAAATGCTCATCGCCCGTGCTGCCAGCATGGCCGGCCACCATGGCCCCTTGCCCGCAGCCGCGTACCGGCAGGACACCAATCCCTGCCGCACTCAGGCGAAGTGCTCGTATCCGCTCGGGCCGTCGTGGCCTTCGGTGTGCACGCCCTGCCCCTCGGCGATACGGCCGATGCGGGTGATCGGCAGGTCCAGCGATTCGGCCACGAAGTGCAGCGCGTCGCGCTGGTCGGCGGCGGCGGTGAAACACAGTTCGTAATCATCGCCGCCGCGCAGCGCGCACTCGCGGGCCGCGTCGCGGCCCAGCAGTTCACGCAACGCCGGTGAGATGGGCAGCGTATCGGCATCGACGTCGGCGCGGACACCGCTGCGCGCCGCGATGTGGCCCAGATCGGCCAGCAACCCATCGGAGATATCCACGGCTGCGTGCGCGAATGCACGCAGGCGCAGGCCCAGGGTGACGCGCGGGGTGGGCCGCAGCAGGCGCAGGCGCAGGCATTCGTAGTCGGCCAGCAAGGTGGCGGTGGCCACGTTCAATGCGCCCTGCTGCCACAGGCGCAGCGCACCGGCGGCATCGCCGAGTGTGCCGCTCACCCAGATGTCATCGCCCACCTGTGCGCGGTCGCGGCGCAGTGCCTGGCCGCGTGACACCTGCCCCATCGCAGTGACCGACAGTGACAGCGGGCCACGCGTGGTGTCGCCGCCGATCAGCGCGATGTCGTGCTGGTCGGCCAGGGCGAAGAAGCCATCGGCAAACGCATCGATCCAGTCTTCGCTGGCCTCGGGCAGCGACAGCGCCAGCGTGCACCAGGCCGGGCGTGCGCCCATCGCGGCGAGGTCGGACAGGTTGACGGCCAGCGTCTTCCAGCCAATGTCGAACGCCGGGGTCTCCGCCGGAAAATGCACCCCGCTGTTGAGGGTGTCGGCGGTGACCACCAGTTGTTCGTTCGGGCGCGGCTGCAGCAGTGCAGCGTCATCGCCGATGCCGAGCACGATGTCGTCGCGCTCGACGGTGCGCGCCCGGATGCGGTCGATGAGGGCAAATTCAGCCAGGGACATGGGGCCGATCAGCCCCCGTTTTCGACCTTGCGCCATTCCACGGCGGCGCGATCCAACACCCCGTTGACGTAGGTGTGGCCGTGCTCGGAACCGAAGCGCTTGGCCGATTCGATCGCTTCGTTGATCACCACGCGGTACGGCACGTCCAGGCGGTAACGCATTTCATAAGCGGCCACGCGCAGCGCGGCGCGTTCGATCGCATCCACTTCCTCGATGCCGCGGTCCAGGTACGGATCGATCGCCGCGTCCAGGTCCTTGCGGTTGTCGAGCACGCCGTGCACGAGCGCTTCGAAGTAGGCCAGATCCGCGATCTCGCGGGCCTGTTCGTGGGCGAACTGGGCGATCACGCTCTGCGCGTTGCCCCCCGAGATCTGCCACGCATAGATTGCCTGCAGCGCACGACGGCGGGCGCGCGAACGCAGCACCGGATCGACGCCATCACGGCGGACGGGCTTACCGGAGGGCTTGCCCGGGTTTGACTTGTTCATGGCAGCTGCTCCAGAAGATTGACCATTTCCAACGCCGTCAGTGCGGCTTCCTCACCCTTGTTGCCGTGGCTGCCACCCGCGCGGGCTTCGGCATCCTCGACCCGCTCCACCGCCAGCACGCCATTGAGCACCGGCACGCCGAAATCCAGCTGCACGCGCATCAGGCCTTCCGCGCAGCGGTCGGCGACGTGTTCGTAATGACGGGTATCGCCCCGGATAACGCAGCCCAGGGTGATGATCGCGGCATGCTGATGGGCGGCGGCCAGGCGCGCGGCGACCAGCGGCAGTTCCCACGCGCCGGGCACGCGGATCACGTCGATGGCGGACTCGTCGATCCCATTGCCGGCCAGGCTCTGCCGCGCACCGGCGACCAGCACGTCGGTGATGCGGGCATTCCAGCGGCTGGCGAGGATGGCGAAACGGGCCTTTTCCGGAGTACGGAGGTCGCCTTCGTAATGGCTCATGTTCGGCGTGGGGTCCATTTAATAGGTGAATATTCTAGCGCATGGCCGCGTGTAGCCGGGCCGCTGCGCGTTACGGGACGGGTCGGGTGCAGCAGCCCCCCTGGGTCAGGGGGCTGCCGCGAAGCGGCGGGAGTCTGGATGAGGCCAGGAAGGACCCGCAGTTTGCAAAGCAGATCGTGGGGCGTCAGCGCGAATGCGATGACGTGTTCCCCACCGTCTCGACCACTTCCAGGCCATACCCGGCCAGACCGATCTGGCGGCGGGGGGTGCCCAGCACGCGCAGCTTGCCCAGGCCCAGATCGGACAGGATCTGGGCCCCGGCGCCGTTGCGGCGCCACTGGCTCACATCCTTGTCCTTGCCCGGCACCACCGGCTGCGGCTGCTGGCGCAGGCGGGCCAGCAGGCTGTTGGTGTCGCGCGGGGCCGACAGCACCACCATCACGCCACGCTCGGCAGCCGCGATCGCGCGCAGGGCATCGGTGGAGGCCACGCCGAAATCGTCGCGACGCCAGTGCAGCAGATCGGCCAGCGGGTTTTCGACCTGCACCCGGACCAGGGTCGGCTCGGTATCGGGGGTGCCGCGGACCAGCGCGAAGTGCAGGTCGTGGGCGATCCGGTCGCGGTAGGTGACCAGCGTGAACGGGCCGAACTCGGTCTCGATCTCACGCTCGTCCACCCGCTCGACGGTCTTCTCGGTGGCCAGGCGGTAGGCGATCAGGTCGGCGATGGAACCCATCTTCAGGCCGTGCTCGCGGGCGAACACCTCCAGCTCCGGGCGGCGCGCCATGCTGCCGTCCGGATTCAGGATCTCCACCAGCACGCCGGCCGGTTCCAGCCCGGCCAGCATGGCCAGGTCCACGCCCGCCTCGGTATGCCCGGCGCGGGTGAGTACGCCGCCCGGCTGGGCGATCAGCGGGAAGATGTGGCCCGGCTGGTGCAGGTCGGCCGGCTTGGCGTCCGGCTTCACCGCGGTGCGGATGGTGTGCGCGCGGTCGTAGGCCGAGATGCCGGTGGTGACACCCTCGGCGGCCTCGATGCTGACCGTGAAGTTGGTCTGGAACTGCGCGGTGTTGGCCTGGACCATCGGCGCCAGGCCGAGATCGGCAGCGCGCTCGCGGGTCAGCGGCAGGCACACCAGGCCACGGCCATGGGTTACCATGAAGTTGATGTCCGACGGCTTGACCAGCTCGGCGGCCATGATCAGGTCGCCTTCGTTCTCGCGGTCTTCGTCATCGACGATGACGACCATGCGGCCGAGGCGGATGTCCTCGAGGATCTCGGGAATCGGGGCGAAATTCATGCGCGTGCTCCTGCACCCAGCAAACGTTCGACGTAGCGGGCGACCAGATCGATTTCAAGATTGACCGCACTGCCCACGGCGGTGGCAGCGAAGGCGGTGTTGGCGACGGTGTGCGGAATGAGCGCGACCTCGAAGCCCTGCTCGTCCACCTCGTTGACGGTCAGGCTGACCCCGTCCACGCAGATCGAGCCCTTCTTGGCGATGTAGCGCAGCAACGCGGCCGGCGCGGCGAAACGCCAGCGCTGGGCACGCGCGTCGTCATGCACCGACAACACCTGGCCCAGGCCATCAACATGGCCACTGACCAGATGGCCGCCGAGGCGGTCGGTCGGGCGCATCGCGCGTTCGAGGTTGATGACGGCGCCGTCGGCCAGCCGACCCAGCGTGGTCAGGCCCAGAGTCTCGGTCGAGGCGTCAGCCTGGAAGCTGCTGGCGTCGAATGCGATGACGGTGAGGCAGACCCCGTTGATGGCGATGCTCTCGCCCATCTGCACGTTCTCGAACGGCAGGGTGCCCACGTTGAAGGTGAAGCGGACATCGCCGCCAAGGGACTCGCGTGCGGCCAGACGGCCGACGCCTTCGATGATTCCAGTAAACACGTAACGTTCTCCGCGGAAAGTGAGCGAAAAACGCCGCAAGGCATATAGGTGCACGCCGGGCACAAGGCCCGGCCGCACCGTCTTCTTTCATCCGGACTATACCGTCGGCTCCGGCATTGGACCGGATCTGCTGACCGGGGGCCGGGAAGCGCTCGCGGGCTCGTGCTTGCGCACCTACCGCCGGTGGGGAATCGCACCCCGCCCTGAAGACGTTTATGTACCGGCGAACCGGCCCGGCTAGTGTAACAGGGCACCCTGACTGGGGGCTTTAAGTTAAATAAGTGTTAAGCTACGCGACTGAGTGCTGCGCCGCGTGGATATGACGGCGCACACGTCGGTTACTGATCGAGCTGCAGCGTCCGCGCCGCGCCATGATCGAACGGGTCCCGCAAGGGGCCCGTTTTTTATGGGCGCATCAACAGCCTCACGTCTGCCCCCACCTGCCGCTGGTCCACCACCCGCAGCCGACGCTGCTGCTCCATCGCGTGGATGCCCAGGCCGGACAGCAGCGGCCGGCCATGTTCGCCGAGCAGCGTGGGCGCCTGGTAGAGCAGCAGTTCGTCGACCCAACCGCCGGCCAGCAATGCACCGGCCAGCGTCGCACCGGCTTCGGTGTGCACTTCGTTGATGCCACGCTCAGCCAGTAGCGCCAGCACCGCCCCCAGATCCAGGCGGCCATCGACGCTGGGCGCAGTGGCGAATTCGGCATCAGCCGCATCCGGTGGGCTGACCGCGGCGTCATGCACATACAGTGTCGGCGCCCCACCCTCGCGCACCCGCGCGCATTCCAGCGAACGCAGGCGTGAATCGAGCACCACGCGCAGCGGCGGCACGACGTCGGTGTCGGCCAGGCGCACGGTCAGCATCGGGTCGTCGGTCAGCACGGTGTCGGCGCCAGTCAGGATCGCACCCGCACGCGCGCGCCAGTGCTGCACATCCTCGCGCGCGGCCGCGCCGGTGATCCACTTCGATGTCCCGTCGGCCATCGCGGTGCGGCCATCCAGGCTGGCGGCCAGCTTCACCCGCAGCCACGGCCGGCCGCGCTCGATGCGCGACAGGAAGCCCCTGTTGAGCTCGCGCGCCTGCGTGGCCATCAGGCCTTCGGCCACCTCGATGCCGGCCTCGCGCAGCAGCACGAAGCCGCCCCCGTCGACCTTCGGGAAGGGATCACGCATCGCGGCCACCACGCGGCTGACACCGGCGTCGATCAGGGCCAGTGCACACGGCGGTGTGCGCCCGTGGTGCGCGCAGGGCTCCAGGGTGACGTAGGCGGTGGCGCCGCGGGCCTGCTCACCGGCCTGGCGCAGCGCGAACACTTCGGCGTGCGGGCCGCCGGTGCGCTGGTGCCAGCCCTCGCCCACCACGACCCCATCGCGGGCAATCACGCACCCCACCATGGGATTGGGCCGCGCGGTGTACGCGGCACGTTCGGCCAGGCGCAGCGCGTGCGCCATGTGCTGATGGTCGAGAGCGGAGAAATCGGTCATGGCGGGGATCATCTGGCGGCGTGCAGCCGCGATGGTAGCCCAGCCGGGGTGGCCGCGATGCGGCCGGGGCTCAGCCCTTTTTCTTCTTGGTCAGCGCGATCACATCGCCGAGCAACTGCAACTGCTCGGTGCTGGAGGGCAGCTCGCGTTCGAGCTTCTCGATCTCCTCGCGGAAATCGGCCACGTCTTCGAAGCTGCGGTACACCGAGGCAAAGCGCACGTAACCCACATGGTCCAGCTTGCGCAGTTCGTTCATCACGAACTCGCCGACCTTGATCGAGGGGATTTCGCGTTCGCCACAGATGCGCGCCTGCTGCATCACCGCGCGCACCGCCAGCTCGATCTTGTCTTCAGGCACCGGACGCTTCTGCAGCGCGCGATCAAAGCCGCTGCGGACCTTGCGCGCATCGAAGGCCTCGCGGCTGCCGTCGCTTTTGACGATCGCCGGCAGTTTCAGTTCGATGGTTTCCAGGGTGCTGAAGCGCTCGTTGCAGGCCTCGCACTCGCGGCGACGCCGGATCGTCGCGCCGTCTTCAGAGACGCGCGAATCGATCACACGGGTATCGGCATGCTGGCAGAACGGACAGTACATGGAACGCCTTGCATCGGGAAAACGTCATGCCGCGGTCACGGCAGCGTCGCAACGGTACCTGAGAGAGACAGGCAACAGCAAATGGCAGGGGGCAGAGGCCAGCCCAGCCTAGGCCGGCTGCCGGCGCAGCCACAGCAGGTGCGCCGCGCAGGAGAGCATCGGCGGCCCGGCCAGCAGCAGAACCAGTGCCATCGGACTCGCGACGGCCTGCCAGAATGCCATGCCGACCACCGCCAGGGCGGCAAGGACGCCAAGGCCCAATGCAGCCCACGGCCAAGGCCCGGCATCGCGCAGGCCGGTGCGTCCCTTTCGGAGATAGCGGCCACTCAACCACAGCCAGCCCACGATCCCGATCAGGCCGGCCGCCCCCCAGCCGCCAATCACCAGGCGCGAGGCCCGGTCCAGATAGGCCGGCTCGACCCATGCGACCCAGACCCCGATGGCGGCGAAGGTGCCACCGCCAGCCATCCCCACGATGCCGCAGACCAGGGCCAGCACGGCGTAGATACGCCGTTGCCGGCCCTCGTCCATATCAGCCGTAGACCGGGTACTTGCGGCATTGCGCGCTGACCGCATCGCGCACGCGGGCGATCACGGCCTCGTCAGCCGGGGCATCGAGCACGTCGGCGATCCAGTTGGCCAGGTCCACGCAGTCCTGTTCCACGTAACCGCGCGTGGTGACCGCCGGGGTGCCCAGGCGCAGGCCCGAGGTCACGAACGGCGAACGCGGGTCGTTGGGCACCGAGTTCTTGTTGACGGTGATGTGGGCCAGGCCGAGCGCGGCTTCGGCATCCTTGCCCGAGACATCCTTGCCGATCATGTCGACCAGCATCAGGTGGTTCTGGGTGCCGCCGGACACGATCTTGTAGCCACGCGCGATCAGCGTGTTGGCCATCGCCTGGGCGTTCTTGACCACCTGCTGCTGGTAGGCCTTGAAGCCCGGCTCCAGCGCTTCCTTGAAGGCCACGGCCTTGCCGGCGATGACGTGCATCAGCGGGCCGCCCTGGATGCCCGGGAACACGATGGACTGCAGCTTCTTCTGCAGTTCTTCGCTTGCCCCCTTGGCGATGATGATGCCGCCACGCGGGCCGCGCAGGGTCTTGTGGGTGGTGGAGGTGACCACGTGGGCGTGCGGCAGCGGGCTCGGGTAGACGCCGGCGGCGACCAGGCCGGCCACGTGCGCCATGTCCACGAACAGGTAGGCACCGACCTTGTCGGCGATGGCGCGGAAGCGTGCCCAGTCCACCACCTGCGAGTAGGCCGAGAAACCGGCCACGACCATCTTCGGCTTGTGCTCCAGGGCCAGGCGCTCGACCTCGTCATAGTCGATCAGGCCGGCTTCGTCGACACCGTACTGGATAGCGTTGAACAGCTTGCCCGAGGCATTGACCTTGGCGCCGTGGGTCAGGTGACCGCCGTGGGCCAGGCTCATGCCCAGGATGGTGTCACCGGGCTGCAGCAGCGCGAAGTACACCGCTTGGTTGGCCTGCGAACCGCTGTGCGGCTGCACGTTGGCGTAGTCGGCGTCGAACAGCTGCTTGAGGCGGTCGATCGCCAGCTGTTCGGCGATGTCCACATATTCGCAGCCACCGTAGTAGCGCTTGCCCGGATAGCCTTCGGCGTACTTGTTGGTCAGCTGGCTGCCCTGGGCCTCCATCACGGCCGGGCTGGTGTAGTTCTCGCTGGCGATCAGCTCGACATGGTCTTCCTGGCGCTGGGTTTCGGCGGCGATGGCCTTGGCCAGTTCGGGATCGTAGGTTTCGATGCGGACGTCACGCGGGAACATCGTTTACTCCAGGCAGGCAGAGGGGGTACAGCGCGAGCCTTGGATTGTAGTCCCCGGGCGCGGGGCTGACCAATTGTGCCGCCGATCGCCGGCACCACCGCATGCTGCCCAGGGCGCCAGCCGCAGCGGCCCGCCCCGGAAACCAGAACGGCGCCCCGAAGGGCGCCGTCCGTGTGAGGTACCGCCGCGATTGGACCCGGTCTTACCGGTTGTTGATCACGTAGTCGGCAATGATCCCGGTGGCGATGGCGACCAGCAGCAGGTTGCCGCGGTCGTCGCGGATCCAGTGATGGTCGCGGGGCGGGCGGCGCACCGAGTAGCGGCTGTAATCGTTGACCACATAGACCGGGCCGCCGTAGTACTCACGGTAGCGGTGGCCGCGGGCCCAGCCGTAGGAGCCATAGCCCGGCGCCGGGCGATAGACCACCCGCGGCGGCGGCGGGCCCGGGCGGTAGTAGCCGCGGTTGTCATAGCGGCGGTCGTAACGGCGGTCATGGCGGACTTCGCGACGGTCATGACGATCGCGACGGTCATGACGATCGTGCCGGTCATGGCGATCGTGGCGGTTGTCACGGCGGTCATCACGCCACTCGCGGCGGTCGTGACCGCGCCCACGGTGCCCAAGGCCAGCAGCGAGGCAACGGCCCCGACCACAAATCGATTCATGCGCATGACTGGCCTCGCTTGGTGGGTTGATGGCTCCATCATGCGGACCCCATCTGAACGGTCTCCGGCTGGAAACGGTTTCCAATTCAAGGGCTTTGACCCCGCATTCAGGCGGCGGCAAGCCCCGGCGCCCTTGGCTCCCGGCGGCATTGATCGCTTCCGGCTATAATCGGGGCATCCTTTTCTTCCTCTGTTCCTGTTCCGTCCGGAACGGGCGCAGGGTTGCGCCTTCGGAGAGCTCATGTCCTCGCAATACATCTACACCATGAACCGCGTCAGCAAGGTGGTCCCGCCCAAGCGGCAGATCATCAAGGACATCTCGCTGTCGTTCTTCCCGGGTGCCAAGATCGGCCTGCTGGGCCTGAACGGTGCCGGCAAGTCCACGGTGCTCAAGATCATGGCCGGCGTGGACACCGATTTCGAGGGCGAAGCCCGCCCGCAGCCCGGCATCAAGGTCGGCTACCTGGCCCAGGAACCGGAGCTGGACCCGACCAAGACCGTGCGTGAAGCAGTCGAGGAAGGCGTCGGCGAAGTGCTGCAGGCGCAGGCCCAGCTGGACGCGGTCTACTTGGCCTATGCCGAGGAAGGTGCCGACTTCGACAAGCTGGCCAAGGAACAGGAGCGCCTGGAGGCGATCCTCGCCGCCGGCGATGCGCACACCCTGGAAAACCAGCTGGACGTGGCCGCCGATGCGCTGCGCCTGCCGCCGTGGGATGCGGTGATCGGCAAGCTCTCCGGTGGTGAAAAGCGCCGCGTGGCACTGTGCCGCCTGCTGCTGCAGAAGCCGGACATGCTGCTGCTCGACGAACCGACCAACCATCTGGACGCCGAGTCCGTCGAGTGGCTGGAACAGTTCCTGGCGCGCTACACCGGCACCGTCGTGGCGGTCACCCATGATCGCTACTTCCTGGACAACGCCGCCGAGTGGATCCTGGAACTGGATCGCGGCCGCGGCATTCCGTGGAAGGGCAACTACACCGATTGGCTGATGCAGAAGGACGAGCGCCTGAAGCAGGAAGACAACCAGGAAAAATCCCGCCAGAAGGCGATCCAGAAGGAACTGGAGTGGTCGCGCCAGAACGCCAAGGGTGGCCGCACCAAGGGCAAGGCCCGTCTGGCCCGCCTGGAAGAGCTGCAGTCGGTGGATTACCAGAAGCGCAACGAGACCAATGAAATCTTCATCCCGCCGGGCGAGCGCCTGGGCAACTCGGTGATGGAGTTCAAGAACGTCTCCAAGAAGTTCGGCGACCGCCTGCTGTTCGACGAACTGAGCTTCCTGGTGCCGGCCGGCGCGATCGTGGGCATCATCGGCCCCAACGGTGCCGGTAAGTCGACCCTGTTCAAGATGATCACCGGGCAGGAAAAGCCGGATTCGGGCGAAATCACCGTCGGCCCGACCGTCAAGCTGTCCTACGTGGACCAGAGCCGCGACGCGCTGGAAGGCAACCACAACGTCTTCCAGGAAATCGCCGGCGGCCTGGACATCCTCAACATCAACGGCATCGAGATCCAGTCGCGCGCCTATATCGGCCGCTTCAACTTCAAGGGCCAGGATCAGCAGAAGCTGGTCGGTTCGCTGTCCGGTGGTGAGCGTGGCCGCCTGCACATGGCCAAGACCCTGCTGCAGGGTGGCAACGTGCTGCTGCTCGATGAACCGTCCAACGATCTGGACATCGAAACCCTGCGTGCGCTGGAAGATGCGCTGCTGGAGTTCCCGGGCAACACCTTCGTGATTTCGCATGACCGCTGGTTCCTGGATCGCATCGCAACCCACATCCTGGCGTTCGAAGGCGATTCGCACGTGGAGTTCTTCCAGGGCAACTACCGCGAGTACGAAGAAGACAAGCGCCGCCGCATGGGCGACGACGCTGCGCCGAAGCGCCTGCGCTTCAAGGCGCTGAAATAAGGCAACCGGAAAGGCCGCGCTCGCGCGGCCTTTCTCATTTCGGTAGGTCACCACCGTTGCTGGTGACGCTTTGAAGCGTACCGACCAACGGTCAGTACCCACCACCAACGGTTTGAGATTTCGCGATGTCCCTCCCCGAACGCCTGTTCCAGCTGCAGCAGCACGGCACCTCCGTGCGCACCGAACTGCTGGCCGGCCTGACCACGTTCCTGACGATGTCCTACATCGTCTTCGTCAACCCGGACATCCTGGCCACCACCGGCATGGACCCGGGCGCGGTGTTCGTCGCCACCTGCCTGGCCGCCGCGCTGGGCTCGCTGGTGATGGCGTTCGCGGCCAACTTCCCGGTCGGCATGGCCCCAGGCATGGGCTTGAATGCGTTCTTCGCCTTCACCGTGGTGGGCGCGGCCGGCCTGCCGTGGCAGCAGGCGCTGGCGGCGGTGTTCATCTCCGGCCTGGTCTTTCTGGTGCTGTCACTGACCGGCGTACGCGCCTGGCTGGTGGCGGGTATCCCCGCTTCGCTGCGCGCGGCGATCGTGGCCGGCATCGGCCTGTTCCTGGCGATCATCGCGCTGCAGAAATCCGGCGTGATCATCGCCAACACCGACACCCTGGTCGCGCTTGGGCCGCTCAATACCGCCCCACCGCTGCTGGCGCTGGCTGGCTTTCTGCTGATCGCGATCCTGGAGGCACGCAAGGTGCGCGGCGCAATCCTGATCGGCATCCTGGCGGTGACCGGGGCGGCCTGGCTGCTCGGAGACGTACAGTTCCATGGCCTGATCTCGCTGCCGCCGAGCCTGGCGCCGACGTTCCTGCAGCTGGACCTGCCGGGCCTGCTGCACCACGACGGTGGCGCGCCGATCGCGGTGCTGCTGCAGGTGGTGCTGGTGTTCGTGCTGGTGGAAGTGTTCGATGCCACCGGCACGCTGTACGGTGTGGTCGGTCGTGCGGGCCTGTTGAAACTGCCCGGTGCGCAGAAGCGTTTTGGCCGTGCCTTGTTGGCCGACAGCACCGCGATCGTGGCCGGTTCGCTGCTCGGGACCAGCAGCACCACCGCCTTCGCTGAAAGCGCCTCGGGCGTGCAGGCCGGTGGCCGTACCGGTCTGACCGCGCTGGTGGTGGCGGCATTGTTCCTGGCGGCGCTGCTGTTCTCGCCCCTGGCGGCGATGGTACCCGGCTATGCCACCGCCCCTGCCCTGCTGTTCGTGGCCGGGTTGATGCTGCGCGAGCTGGTCGATGTGGACTGGGGCGACCTGACCGAATCGGTGCCGGCCGCGCTGTGCGCGCTGGCGATGCCGTTCACCTACTCCATTGCCAACGGCCTGGCCTTCGGCTTCATCGCCTATGCGGTGCTCAAGGCCGGCACCGGGCGCTGGCGCGACGTGCATCCGGCGGTGTGGCTGGTGGCCGGGTTGTTCGTGCTGCGCTACGCGCTGGAATGATCGACCGGCACCGGCCGTGTGCCGGTGCTGGTCAGGCCCAGGCTGGGCGCAGTTGGCCGTCGGCGGCAAAGCGATAGCGGCCTTCGTACCAGCCCAGGGCAAACAGACTGAGCACCTGCTCGTAATAGCGCGGCGGCGCGGCGCGCTGCTGCTCCGGTGTCGGCAGCGCAGCGACCATTGCCTTGGTGCGTTCGGCCTCGCCCTGCGCCTGCAGGTACGGCACCAGGGCCGCCTGGAAACCGTAGTTGCCGGTGCCTTCGCGTATGCCGGTGAGCGTGTTGACCTTCTCCGGCATCGGCTGGCCCTCGCGCAGGGTGCTCAGCGGGCCGTGCAGCGCATCCAGAACCGAGCGGAAACTGGGATCGTTCACGGCGGTCATGCCTGCCCACAGATAGCAGCGGATGGCGTCGTAACTGCCGAGCGGACCCTTGTCCGGATCAGCGATGAAGCCGCCGTCGCGCCACGCGGTCCAGTCCGGCGCAAAGCCGTGGGGTGCGGTATCGCGCAGCAGGCGAACGCTGTTGCCGATCACGGTGGTCCACGGCCCGCTCGGATCAAGCGCGGCGAAGCGGCGCAGCAGCGGCAACGGCAGGTAGCTGGGGTTGAACCGCCACGTGTCTTCCGTCGCAAATCCTTTGGGCCCAGGCATCAACATCGTGCCCAGGCCCGGAACATCGACCAGCTCCTGCACCTGGATCGCCGCCAGCATCGCTTCGGCGGTCTGCCGCAGCGCCGGCCGTTTCCACAACCGCGCTGCCTCGTGCAGGGTATAGGCGAGCCAGACATCCGAGTCGCTGGCGGGATTGTCGTCCAGCACCTTCCATGCATTGGCCGTGGTGTCGCGCCCCCACAGCCAGGCGGGCAGGCGCTGGGCCATGCTGCCGCCGGCGAGGTTGTCCTCGGTCCAGCGCAGGAGGCGATCGAACAGCGGCTGATCGTTGTCCACCAGCGCGAAAAACAGCGCGTAGGACTGGCCTTCGGAGGTCGAACGCTGGTCGGCGTTGTTGTGGTCGACCATGCGCCCGTCCGGAGTCACGCTGGAGGCACGCATCACCTGCCACGCCGTCCACGGGCCGGGCCCGCGCGCCGGGCCGTTGGCCGAGCAGGCCAGCAGCGGAGTAACGGCCAGCGCCTGCAGCAGGCGGCGGCGCATCCGATGGAACGATGGGGATTCAGTCACGGACATCAGCCTCTTCGCAGCGGGACCTGGGAAGCCTGCGGGACGCCCGCGGCCAGGTAAAGCCTGGCAGCGGGCCGGTCATCAACGCATGACGGTAATCATTCACCCGACGCGTACGGCGAGCGCAGCGGCTGCGGCTGCTTGCCCAGCCCGGCGCCGAGGCGGTCGAGCAGGAAGCGCAGGTACAGGCTGGTACCGAACTGCCGGTAGTCACGCGCGTTGTTGAACTCCATGCGCCCGCCCAGGAACAGCTGCGAAGACAGCTGCCATTCGGCCGCGGCGCTGAGGTTGTAGGACACGCCGGTCTTGGTCTGGCCGGTATAGACCGGGTCCACGTACTCGGTGGTCAGTCCCAGCAACGCAGCCATCGAGGCGGCCTCGTAAGCAGCCTGCTGCATCGCCGGATCGGTCGGGAAGTACGGCGCAGCGTCTTCCTTGAAGTGCTGTACGCCGACGCTGGTATCCAGCTGCCACGCCACGCGGCCGCTGGAAGTACGCCCGTTCCAGTGCACCGGGAAGCCGACATCCACATAGCGCTGCGGACTGAAGTAACCGCCATGTCCGTAGGTGAAGCCGCTGAGGTTGCGGTCGTACTGCATCGCGGTCAGGTTGAGGCCGGCGGTCAGCGACTGGTTGTCGGTCTCCAGGGCGTGCACGTAGACGCCCACGCCAACTTCCTGGCGATCGTTGTCGGCCACGTTCTCGCCTTCCAGGCGATGCCAGGACGCGCTGGCGTAGCCGCCCAACTGACCGTTGTCGACGGTCGCGGCGAGCTTGGCGCCGCTCGCGGTCACCCCGCCCCAGCGCAGCCCGTTGCGCCCGTCTTCCACGCCGGCGAAGGACAGCAGGCTGTCGGTCACCGCACGGCGCGAGGCCTCACCGGACCAGGTCAGCGCATCGCCGATCTGACCGCGGTAGCCGATGCCGCCGACGATCTGGGTGTCATCGAAGCCGAGCGGCGTGCTGCCGACATCGGCGCGGAAGCCACCCCGCTCATAGCCCACCGAAACACCGGCGCCGCTGGCATCCTGGGAGCTCATGCGGCGGGCACCGGCGGCATTGGCCACCATCGCGTACAAAGTGTCCTGGAACGCCTGCGGTGTCTGTGAGCCACCGCCGCCCTGGGCCAGCGTCTTGAGCTGGGCCTGCTCGGCCGCGCTCAGCCCGCGCACCAGGCCGGCATTGCCCAGTACCTGGGTGGCGATGTCGCTGATCGGGGTATTGGCCAGATCGCGGCTGAGGATGTAACTCGGCAGCGGATCGGCGAACAGCAGCGCACGTGCGGCAGCGGCCCGTTCGGCCTGGGTGAGCGAACCGTCGGTCTGGTTGAACAGTTCCTGGTAACGACCGTTGTCCAGCGCGCGGTCGTAGATCAGATTGCGGGTCGCGTTGCTCTCGCCACGGGTCAGCAGCGTCTGGTACAGCGACGAGCCGACCAGGTCATCGACCGGTGTGCGGTCAGCGGCCAGTGCACCGGCCAAAGCGGCCTGCGGGCCACCGCCGAAGCGGCTGGCACTGGTGTATTCCGGATCGGGGCGCCCGGCATCGAGCACGGTCGGGGTGATTGCCACCTTGAGCTTGCCGTCGCCGACCGCGAACTGCCCTTCCAGCGGCACCTGCAGGTCATCGAGCTGGCCCATGCCGGCTTCGCCAGCGCGGGTGCGATACGCCGCGCCGACCGCCAGGCTGCTGCTGTTCTCGGCCTTGAGCGCGCGCAGTTCGTCGAGCACGCCGTTGCCGGTGGTGGCTGGCGGCAGCGGACCTAGCGCGGTATTGCGCGAGGCGCGCGGCGCACTCGCCTGGCTGGGCACCTGGCGCGAGCCGGGCACCGGCAACGGCAGGGCGACACCGCCGCTGGCCGCAGCCGTCGCCATGACCGGTTCCGGCAGGCCATCGGCATCGATTACTGGAGTGACGCTTGCCGGGCCCAGGCTCATGCCCATCGCCGGGCCGGCGTCCATCGGCAGGGGTTGGGCAGCCAGGCGGGCAGTCGCGGCCGGCAGTGGCAGACCACCATCGCGCAGCGCTGCGGTACGGGTGCCACCGCCACGGTTGAGACCGGCGAACGGATTGAAGCTGCCACCGCTGGCCAGCATCGCGGTGCTGGCCTGCGGGTAGCCATTGTCGAGTTGGCCGCTGCTCTTCGCGGCGGCGGCCAGCGACGCGCGGAAGTAGCTTTCGGCGCGGCGGTTCTTGCCGGCCGCGCGATACACGCGCCCTGCCGCCGCCAACACATCCGGCGATTCCGGGGCCTGCTTCAGCGCGCGCTCCAGATACTGTTCGGCCAGATCCATGTCACGCATCGCCGCGGCACTGCCCGCGGCGGCAACCATCGCATCCAGATCGCCCGGTGCCAACTGCAGCTGCTGCTGATACAGCGCCAGGGCCTGACCGTTGTCGCCCGCGGCGGCATACAGCCGTGCCAGCGCGGCGATATTGCGCGGGTCCTGCGGGCGCTCGGCCAATGCCGGGGCCAACACCGCGTATGCGCCTTCAAGATTGCCAAGCTCCCGCAGGGCATCGACCTGGCGCAGCACGTAACCGCTGCGCAGATCGTTCAAGCGGATCTGCTGGCTGGCCGAGAGCGGCACGTCGGCGAGCTGGCGCAGGATCGCGGCGACCTCGCCATCGCGACCGGCGCGCAGCAGCACCGAGGCATATTCCAGGCGGTTGTCGACGCTGGGCGAACCGCCTTCGATCAGGCGCTGCGCGAGCACGAGGGCGCGCTGCTGGCTGCCGATGTCGGCGTAGGCACCGGCCAACGCGGCCACGATGGCCGGGTTCTTGACCCGGTCGCCGAGTGCGGCTTCGGCGCGGGCCAGCAACAGCTGCGCTTCGCCGCTGCGCTGGCGCTGCATGAGCGAACGCGCCTGGGCGGCCTGCACCTGTACCCACGCGGTGTCGTGCAACGCGGTCATTTCCGAATCACGCGAAGCGGTGGGAATGCGTTCCAGCAACGCATACGCGCGCGGCCAGTCACTGTTCTCCTGAGCGAACAGGGCCTGCGCATACAGCGAGGTCGCCGAGCTGTCGTCCAGCGCGCGCAGCCCTTCGATGACACCGTTGGCCTGGTCCGGACGATCCGCGCGCGTGTACAGGCGCGCCAGTTCCAACCGCAGCCATGGGTCACGCGGCTGCACCAGCAATGCATCTTCCAGCTCGATCTGCGCCATCTCGATGCTGCCCTCGGCCAGCGCCTGCTGCGCGCGGGCACGCGCCAGGTTGGCACGCAGCACCGACTGGCCGCCGGCACTTTCCTGCTGGGCCGGGGTCAGCCGGTCGAACAGTGCGGCCGCTTCATCGGCGCGGCCAAGACGACCAAGCAGGCCGACCAGGCCCTGCAGCGCACCGGCATTGCCGGCATCCAGTTCCAGTGCCTTGCGGTAGCCGCGTTCGGCCGCGGCCGGATCGCTCCCGCTCTGCAGGTCGGCCAGCGCGACGTAACCCGCAGGCTCCTTCGGCTGCAGCGCGATGACCTGCTGCACCCGGGCGATGGCATCGCCGCTGGGCTGGCGACGCACCTCCTGCAGGGTCAGCCAGTAGCGCGCGGCATCGGCCGCGCTGCGCCATTTGCCGTTGATCGCAGCCGCCGGGCGCAGCAGTTCATTGGCTTCGCCGAAGCGCTCCTGGCGCAGACGCACAGAGCCCAGGCCACCGAGTGCCTCGGCATCGCGCGGACGCGCGCGCAGCACCTGGGCGAAACGGGCTTCGGCCTGGGCCAGGTTGTTGCTGTCCAGGGCACGGAAGCCCTCGCCCAGCAGCCGCTGGTTCGGGTCCTGCGGCACCGGACGGTTGGCGATGGCCTGTTCACGCAGCTGCGCCTGCTTGGCCGCCACCTCGCGATCGTTCGGCACCACGTCCAGGAAGGCCTGGTACAGCGGTGCATCGGCGGTGGTGGCGTTGAGCCACAGCAGCGCCTGGCGCCAGGCCGCACGCGCGGGGCCGGCGGTATCGGTGGCCTGGCTTAGCGTACGCAGCTGGGCGATGCCCTCGCGGCGGGTGGGTTCGCGGTAGGTCAGCACCTGGGCCAGCGCCAACTTGGCCGGGTTGTTGTTGCCGGTGGCGATGCGGCGCAGGCCATCGCGCGCGCGCGTCCAGCCTTCCGGCGTACCGGCCAGCACCTGGTAGTACTCCAGCGCCAGATCATTGGGCGGACCGCCTGCGCCGAAGGCCTCGTCATAGGCACGTACCGCTTCGACATAGCGCCCGGCCGCCGCTGCGCGACGCGCGGTCTGCAGCTGGTTCCCGCCACCGC
Source organism: Stenotrophomonas sp. AS1 (assembly GCF_048957655.1). NCBI lineage: Bacteria > Pseudomonadati > Pseudomonadota > Gammaproteobacteria > Lysobacterales > Lysobacteraceae > Stenotrophomonas > Stenotrophomonas sp. AS1. Next base: position 350,826 of record NZ_JARVXM010000006.1, read on the forward strand.
CACCGCCGAGCGCCATGCGCAGGCGCGTGGTCTGCGCCGAGGACGGGTGGCGTGCCTGCAGCTGCTGCAGCCGCTTCTGCGCCTCGGCACGGCGGCCCTGGTTGAGGTCGATCAGGCCCAGGCCGAGCAGTGCATCGGCCTGGTTGGGGTCGGTGGCCAGCAGCTTGCGCCAGGCATCGGCGGCCAGATCCTCGCGGCCCTGGTCCTGCCAGTAGTTGCCTTGGCTGACCAGCTGCTGCGTCGACGACGCGTTCTGCGCGAAGGCCGGCACGGTCAGCACGCACAGGCCAACCAGGCAAAGAGGTGTCAGGGTCTTGCGGAACATGGCGAACTCCACGCGGGCAGCAGTCGCCCATCGGCAGAAAAACGGTAGCGGCGATCCATCCAGCCCTTGCCGAACAGCACCAGGGCACGATCGTAATAGTTGAGGGTGCCGGCGGCGGGAATCCGCGCCAGCTGCGCCTTGGCCAATGCGGGTTGGCCAAGTGCACTGAGATACGGCAGCAGGGCCGCGGCAAAGCCCGGTGACGGCGTACCGGTGCCCACACCAAGCCGTGTGTCGATCTTTTCGGCAAAGCCGCTCTGCGCGCGCAACATCGATGCCGGCCCAGACAGGCCATCAAGCAAGGTGCGCCGCAACGGATCGGCCGGATCGGTCATGCCTGCCCACAGATAGCAGCGGATCGCGTCGTAGCTGCCGATCGCGCCCTTGCCCGGGTCGGCTACGAAAGCCTTGCCGTTCCAGGCGATCCAGTCCGGCGCGAACCCGACCGGCGCACTGGCACGCGTCATCGCCACGCTGCGTTCGGCCAGCCGCGCCCACGGGCCACGTGCATCGACGGCGGCAAAACGACGCAGCACGAACAACGGCAGGTAACTCGGATTGAGCGTCCAGCGGTCGGCCTGCACGAACCCGCGGTTGCCGGGCAGCAGCATCGGGCCGAAGCCGGGCAGCTCGACGACTTCAGCCGTGCGCATCAGCGCCAGCGTCTGCCGGCCGGCTTCGACCAGCCCCGGCCGTTTCCACAAGCGGCCCGCTTCAAGCAGCGCGTAGGCGATCCACAGCTCGCCATCAGCGGCGGTGTTGGGGTCGAGCACGCGGAACTGGCCATCGGCGGCACGCCCCCACAACCACGCAGGCAGATTGAGGTCGGCACGGCCGCGGCACAGGTGGCGGCGGGTCCAGGCCAGGATACGGTCGAACAGCACTGGATCGTTGTCCACCAGTGCGAAGAACAATCCGTAGGACTGCGATTCGGAGGTGCTGCGCAGGTCGGTATTGAGATGATCGACCACGCGGCCATCCGGCTCGATATGCCGATCGACAAACGCACGCCACTCACGCCACGGCGTGCCGCAGGCCTGTGCCAGAACGTCGAGCGGCAGCACGGCGGCAGCACCAGCGGCCGCCATCGCCTGCAGGAAGCGACGGCGCGCAGGCGCCGGCGCGGGGACGGACGGGTCGCGCATGCTCAGCCGGACATCCCGATGCGTGCCCTGGCGTTGCGCTTGAGCAGCCAGCGCGCGATCAGCGCCAACAACAGGCAGGCCAGGCCGACGAGGGCGCCGAGCAGCAGCGGGCTCTGCGAGAAGTACCAGCGCAGCCAGGTCAGCGGCGGCAGGTGGCCGACGTAGTAACTCTGGTTGCCGGCCAAGCTGCGCACCTTGTCCTTCTGCAGCAGCACCACGCTGCCCTGGAAATCGCGCAGGCGGTCCGGATCAAACCATGCTTCGAACAGGCGGTTGACCTGGGCCGGGTCGTCGGCCATCACCGCGATCACACTGCGGCCCTTGCGCAGGGGCGACTCGAAGCCCATCAACACGACGTCGCCGGCATCGGGACGCACGGAGACTTCGGCCGTGGTGGGCAGATCGGTGCGGCGCGCATCCGGCGACAGGAACGAGGGCATGCGTTCAAACACCCAGTCCGAGAGCTGCACGCGGCGCGACTGCCCCGCCTCGCCGATCGGCAGGTGCGCCGCCCATTCGCCGAACAGCGGCTGGCTGCGGCGCGAGCCGAGCACCACCAGGTCCTGGTCGGCGTGCTCGCCGACCTGGCGCGCGGCGATGATGCGGTTGCGCAGCGCCGGGTAGCCGGTCGAGGCACCCATGCGGCCGAGCAGGGTCAGCACATTGCCGACGTCATCGGCGTTGGGGTTGTCCGGCAGTACCAGCACGGTCTCGGACAGATCGGCCAGGCGCGTGAACGGGTAACCGGCGTTGCCAAAGGCGGCCAGGTTGGGCATCGCCATGTAATGGTCGAAACCGCTCAGGTCGATGCTGGTGTCGCCATCGATCGCCGCGGAGACATCCGGGAAGGTGTTCTTGCACTCGGCGGCTTGGGGGCGGTCGAAGAAGAAGTGGAAGCGCAGCTGGCTGTTGGACGAGAACGGGCCGGTCGGCAGCATCACCTTCTGCTGGATCGGCATCGCGCCGGGTGCCTTGAGCTTGTTCCACACCATGTCCGAGACCGAGCGCGGTGCCGGCCGACCATTCAACGGAAGGGTGGTAACGAAGGCGTCGTTGATGCTGATGTTCAGCGCCGACTTGTCCGCCCCTTCGGGCAGCGTATAGCGGTAACGCAGGTCCAGTGGAATGCCGTCGCGGCGCCACACGAACAGATCCGGCGGCAGCTGCAGGCCGATGCGGATCAGGTCCGGGTGGTAGCCGACGACGTTCAACTCGCTGGTCTGCCGCACCAGTTCGGACACGCGCACGGGCCGGTCGCTGGGAATCCAGTTCGGCGCGTCGTACGGCTTGCGCGGCGCGATCTCCTTGAAGTCCCCGATGCTTGCGGTCGGGCCGGACAGCGGCGCGCCCAAGGTCAACGCGGTGGCGGCGATGCGCAGTTCGGCATCATCGCGACCCAGCACCAGCAGCAGCTTGCCGTTGGCATCGTTGGGGTTGGCGATCACGGCCAGGGTCGGCCCGCTGATGTCGGGCAGCACCAGGCCGGCCGGTGGATTGCGCGGGGTGGCCACGACCACCGCATTGCCTTCCATGGGCACCGTATCGATGGAGGCCGGGAACAGCGCGCCGCGGTAACCGGCCAGTGCGCCGAACCACGACGACACGATGCCGGCCGACTGCAGCAGGCCCTGCCCCGGCTGGCCGGTGAACACGAACGGGAGTTCCAGCCGGTTGGTGTCGCGTGCGTCGAAGAACGGCACCGGCAGCAGCGACAGATCATTGGTCAGCTGCAGCGGCGCCCAGCCCAGCTCCAGGTAGCTGGCGCTGTCGATGTTGGCCCACAGGCTGGTGTGATCGGGATCTTCGCACTCGCGTGTGTAGTGGCCGATCAACTGCAGGTTGATGCGGTTGTAGTCGATGATCATGCGCGGGTCGATATCGATATCGCGCTCGATCATCCGGCCGGCCTGGTCCACCGGCGTCGGCAGGGTCGCCACGGTGACGTCATTGACGGTCACCTTCAGGTGCGACAGGTCTGGCAGCAGCGCTGGCGAATAGCTGTATTTCAGATGCAGCGATGCGCGGTCCACGACCTGGTCGTTGCGGATCGAGAACGGCACGCCGGCCGTGCCCTGGATGCCGCGCAGGGTGATCTCATAGTCGATGCCGAGCTGCTTGAGCGTGGAGCGGCTCTGCCGGGTCCCTGCAGCCGGCGTGGCGGGCATCATCGCCGCCGGCGCAGCGTCGGCCGGGGTGGTCGCTGGCACGGCAGCGGGCGCTGTCGCGGGCACGGGCGGGCTCTGCGCATAGACCGCCCCGCACAGCAGGGTCAGGGTGAACGCCACCGCTGCGGCGGACGGGCGCGGCAGGCGCACCGGGCGGAACAGGGAACGGTGACGACGGGTCATGCGGAATCTCCGGTGCGCGGCGGCGTGGGGGCATCCTTGCGGCCGCCCGCGAAAACGAACTGGCCCAGGCGGTGGAAGCCGCGCATGCTGGCCTTGAGGACGTCAGTGGTGGAACGCAGGAAGGTGTCGCGGTCGTGGCGGCCCCACAGCTTCACCCAGATGTCGGCACGGGCGAAGGTGGACGTGACCAGCCAGCGCTCCTGCTCCAGGCTCAGCTCACCGAACTGGATGCTGATGCCCTGGTCGTCGCGGTCATGCCGCACTTCGGCCGGCAGCCGCTGGCTGCGCTGGCGATGAGCCAGCTCGACCTCCACGCGCGTGCCCGGCTGCACCGGCTGTGCCTGGTCCAGGCGGATCGCCATGCCACCGGTGGAGAAGTTCAGCGTGCGGCACGGCAGCGCCTGGCCATCAGGCAGGTGCAGCACGGCGCGCATGTTGAGCGGCACCCGGTGCGCGCGGCGGATCTGGCGCTGCTCGCTGGAGGTGGCGATCACCGCCCCGAGCATGATCATGTTGTAGACGGTCCACCCCAGGTTCAACCAGATCGTATTGACCTCGCCACTGGTCTGGGCCATCACCATCCGCACGATGCCGGCGATCACGCCGGCCAGGTTCAACAGCAGCAGCAACAGGTACGGGCGGGCGATCTGCGCATCGAAGTAGCTGCGCTGCACCAGGCCGCCCTTGGCGGTGACGTTGAACTTGCCCAACTTGGGGTTGATCACGGCCATCAGGGTGGGGCGCAGGATGTACCAGGCCAGCGTGGTCTCGTATACCTCGTTCCACAGCAGATGGCGGTGCTTGCCCTGCACGCGCAGGTTGGTCAGGTTGGCCATCACGATGTGCGGCAGCGCGTAGGCGAGGATCATCAGCGCCGAGGCGTGGATGACGTGCGCACCGAAGAACAGGAAGGCCAGTGGCGCGGTCAGGAAGATGATCCGCGGCAGGCCGTAGAAGAAGTGCAGCATCGCGTTGGTGTAGCAGAGCCGCTGCACGAAGCTCAGGCCCTTGCCGAACATCGGGTTGTCCACCCGCAGGATCTGCGCCATGCCGCGTGCCCAGCGGATGCGCTGGCCGACGTGCGCCGACAGGCTCTCGGTGGCCAGGCCGGCCGCCTGCGGCACGGGGATGTAGGCGCTGCGGTAGCCGGCACGGTGCAGGCGGATGGCGGTATGCGCATCCTCGGTCACCGTCTCGATCGCCACACCGCCCACTTCCTCCAGCGGGGCACGCTTGATCACGGCGCAGGAACCGCAGAAGAAGGTCGCATTCCACTGGTCGTTGCCGTCCTGCAGCAGGCCGTAGAACAGCTCGCCCTCGTTGGGCACGCGGCCGAAGTTGCCCAGGTTGCGTTCGAACGGATCGGCCGAGAAGAAGTAGTGCGGGGTCTGCACCACCGCCATCTTCTCGTCATGAAGGAACCAGCCCATCGACATCTGCAGGAACGAGCGGGTCGGCATGTGGTCGCAGTCGAAGATCGCCACGTACTCGCCACTGGTCTTCTTCAACGCCGCATTGATGTTGCCGGCCTTGGCGTGGTTGTTGTTGGTACGGGTGATGTACTGCACCCCGACTTCTTCGCAGAACGCGCGGAACTCGTCGCGGCGGCCGTCATCGAGCAGGTAGATGTTGAGCTTGTCGGCCGGCCAGTCCAGCACGGTCGCGGCGAGCACGGTGGTACGCACCACCGAAAGCGGCTCGTTGTACGTGGGGATCAACACGTCCACGCTCGGCCACAGCGACTGGTCTTCGGGCAGCGGCATCGGCTTGCGATGCAGCGGCCATGCCACCTGGAAGTAGCCCAGCACCAGCACGATGAAGGAGTACACCTCGGCGGCCACCAGGCCCAGGCCCAGGGTGAGGTCGACGAAGCTGCTCATGCCCATGGTGTCGGTCAGGCGCCAGTACATGTAGCGCGTGGACATCACCAGCGACAGCCCCATCAGCACCAGCGGGATCAACCGGTTCTCGCGGTTGCGCAGGCACAGGGCGATCAGGAACACCACGGCCGAGAACAGGAACTGCTGGCCGATCTCCATCGGGACGGTAACCACAAAGGCCAGCAGCACGGCGCCGCCGACCGCCAGCGCGAGCAGCGCCAGGCGGGCCAGAATGGCATCCCCTCTCGGGGTGGATGACTTGCTCATGATGTTCCCCCAACACGGCCGCAGATCGCGGCATCCCCTTGCATCAGCCGGTCCCGTTGCCGCACCCGGCTGGGCGCGACGGACGATCACCGACTACGTTTCAACCCTGGCGCAGCCGGCTCAGCGGGCTGTGCCCCGGCGTGGCGCTACGTGCCTCCGCCAGGCGCTGGAACAACTGCTCCAGCGGGGTCTTGCGCCCCGGTGCGGCCGTGGCCGGCGTCTCCACGGTGGTCGCCTGGACCGGCGTGGTCACCGACGTGGTCACCGGCGCGAGAGTGACCGCGGGCGGCAGGTTCGTCGCGGCCGGAATCGGCGGCGGCACCTCATCGCGCGGCTTGGCCACCGTGCTCACGCGGGACTGGCTGTGGGAGAAATCCCGGTAAGCGCGCGTGTCATCGCGATCCCCCAGGCGGTTGAAGAGACCAGCCACGTCGTCGTGGCTCTCGGCATCGGCAGGTTGCTGAAACTTGCTCATGGCACCATCGAAAGGGGGAGAGGGTCAGAACACACGCGACAGCGTGTAGGTAGCTACATCGGGATGATCACTCTGCAGATAGCGCACATCCAGCACCGACATCATCCCGGCGGCCCGGAACCACTGGCGGTACACACCTTCCAGAAACCCAGTGTCCCACCCGGCCCGGGCGCCGAGGACGGCTGACAGCGGCGAGGCGGCGTGGTGGATGCGGACCTGTTCGGGGGCTTCCTCGAACACGACCTGCCCCCATTCCGTCGAGGACCACACCGCATTGGCCGCCTGCTGCAGTTCGTCCAGTGTGGCGACCGCCGGCAGCGCATGGTCACGGCCGAAGCGCTCACCGATACGCGCCATCAACCGCGACAGTTCGGCATCGGGCAACGCACTGTCGAACTCTTCGCAGAGCGCCAGCAGGAAGCCGCGCCACTGGCGTGAGCACGCGTGGGTCCGGTAGTAATCGAGCAATGCTGATGACTTCATGTGGAAAGCCTAGACGAACCACGATGCAGAGGCGGTATACGGGCAATTACCGGCATCGATGTCGGTCAAAAGTGTGAACTACGCCTCACAATATTGTGGCACATCTGGCTTTCCTGCATAGCGAGCGCCCTGCGTCGCTTCCTGACCCGCCGCGTCACCCGCCACCGCTTCGCTGAACGGATGTGCGTACCGGGCCGCCCCGGCGCCGGAGCCGGACGGCGGCCAAGGGTGCCACCCGGTGCCGGGGTCAGGCCTCGGCCGGCAGCTCGAACACCTGCCGCAGGTAGGCCAGGTACCCCGGGTCATCGCACATGCTCTTGCCGGGCGAGTCGCTCAGCTTGGCGACCGGCTGGCCGTTGCAGCGGACCATCTTGATCACGATGTTGAGCGGGGTCGGGCCCAGGTCGTTGGTCAGGTGGGTGCCCACCCCGAAGGCCACCTGGCAGCGGCCGCGGAAATAATCGAACAGCTGCATGACCTTTTCGATGTTCAGCCCGTCGCTGAAGACCAGCACCTTGCTGCGCGGGTCCACGCGGCGGCTGTGGAAGTGCGCCAGCATGCGGTCGCCCCAGGTGAAGGGGTCGCCGGAATCATGCCGGACGCCATCGAACAGCTTGCAGAAATACATGTCGAAGTCGCGCAGGAAGGCCTCCAGGCCGACCACATCGGACAGCGCGATGCCCAGGTCGCCGCGGTACTCGCGTGCCCACGATTCCAGCGCCGCCACCTGCGAATCGCGCAGACGCGGGCCGAGCGCCTGGAAGGCCTGCAGGTACTCGTGGGCCATGGTGCCGTGCGGGGTCATGCCGTACAGGCGGGCGAAGTGCACGTTGCTGGTGCCTACGAACTGCGCGCCCAGCGCATCGCGCAGCATCGGCAGCATGCGCCCGTGCCACTCGCGCGAGTAGCGCCGGCGGCTGCCGTAATCGGCGATCCGGCACAGCTCGAAACCGGGCGTATCGCGCAGCAGCGCGGTCTTGGCCTGCAGGCGGCGCTCGCCCTCGCTGAAGTCCGAATCGGTGGTATTGCGGAACCAGACCTCGTTGATGATCGCCAGCAGCGGCACCTCGAACAGGATGGTGTGCAGCCAGGGGCCGGTGATGTCCAGCTCGATCTCACCCGGGACGGTGGCCGAGGGGCGCAGCGCGATGTACTTGCGGTCCAGGTGGAACAGGCCGAGGAAATCGGCGAAGTCCGGTTTGACGAAACGCAGGCCGCGCACGTAGTCCAGCTCTTCGGGGCTGAAGCGCAGGCTGCACAGGTGGTCGATCTCGGCGTTGATCTGGTCGATGAACTGCGCCAGGTCGATGCCTGGGGTCCGGCACTTGAACCGGTACTGCACCTGCGCGCCGGGGTACTGATGCAGCACCGCCTGCATCATGGTGAATTTGTACAGGTCGGTGTCGAGCAGGGACTGGATGATCATGCAGGGGATTATGCGCCTGCCAGGGGGTCCGACCAACGCCCGGCCCCCTCGGGATGGAATGCGTTCACGGCACGCATCGCGCCTGGGCGCATGCGGTGCGCGGGCGCTACCGGCGGCGCAGCAGGCGCGGGACCTGCACCAGCGCGTGCGCCCAGATCGCGCCCCACACCGCGCAACGCACCGGCCAGGCACGCTGTGGTGCCTCGAATTTCTGGAAGTACCGCCACAACCCGCGATGCTTGTGCCACTCCACGAAGAATGGCCGCGAGCGGCTGGAGACGCCGCGGACATGGGTGACCTGCAGGTCGTTGGCGATCGCGATCACCGCGCCGGCCTCACGCGCGCGGCGGCACAGGTCCAGGTCCTCGGCGTGCAGGCGATAGCCGGCATCCCAGCCGCCGATCCGCTCGAACAGCGCACGCGGCATCAGCAGCAGCGCGCCGGACAGGGCCGGCACGACCTGAAGCGGCTGGCGGCGATCGACCGGGATCGCCAGCTTGCCGCCCTGCCCCGGGCGGCGCAGCATCGCGGCGAAATCCGGGTCACGGCGGCGCACCGCATCGTCCGGGCGGCCGTCTTCGTCGACCTGTTCCACGCCCAGCAGGCAGTCGCCCAGCGGCAGCGCGCGTTCGCGCAACAGGGCCAGGGTATCGGGACCGACCATCAGGTCCGGATTGATGAAGGCCAGCCACGGTGCCTGGCTGTCGGCCACGCCCTGGTTGTTGGCGGCGGCGAATCCGGGGTTGTCCGGGTTGGCGATGAAGCGCACCCGCGGATCGGCGCTGGCGTGGCGCTGCACGATCTCCAGGGTGCCATCGGTGGAATCGTTGTCGACCACGCGGATCTCGGCGATGTCGCGCGCCTCGCGCAGGCGCAGCAGGCAGGCATCCAGCGTGCTGGCGCTCTGGTAGCTGACGATGATGGCGGCGATGGCAGGACTCAAACGGGCGGCTCCGGGGCGGCAGTGACAGGCGGCGCGAACAGATCGCCCTGCGCCTTGGGCATTATCGCCTGCCGGTGATGCTGCTGCAGATCGTGGCGTGCCTGCTGCAGTGGATCAGCCATCAGGAAGCCCGCCAACCGCGGCGGCCAACCGGGCCAGCGCGTGGCGAGCGCGTCCATGTCGCCCTCGCCGGTCACGCCTTCGGCCACGCGGGCGACGAAGGCGGTCTCGCACAGCGCGTTGCGCCAGCCAAGCCCGGCCATGCGCAGGCTCAGGTCGATCAGCGCGGCATTCCACGAGGCATAGCTGTGCATGTCCAGCCCGCCGGCCCTGCGCCGCGCATTGCCGCGCAACAGCACTGCATGGGTCACGGCACACGGCAACTCCGGATGCAGCGGCGGCATCGCCGCGCAGGCCTGCGCCAACGGGGCCAGATCCAGGTCATCCGGTAATGGGTTGATTTCCCCCAGGCGCGGCCAGGCCGCCGTCTCGCCGGCGTTGCACCACGGCGTGGCCGAGCCGATCGAGGCATCGCGGGCCAGGCAGGCCTGCAGCTGCTGCAGCCAGCCCGGTGCCGGAATCGCGTCCGGCGCCAGCACCACCACATCGGCCCCGGCGCAGGCAGCCAGCATTTCATCCAGATGGGCCACTTCGCCGATGGCGCGGGCACGGCGGGTGTACTCGGCCTGCAGCGGGGTGTGCGTGAGCCAGTGCTCGATCACGGCCTGGGCCCGCGGCCCGGCCTGGCCATCATCGGCCAGCCAGATGGCGGTCCCCGGCGCGGTACCGGCGTCCAGGGCAGCCAGGCAACGGTCCAGCGCGGCATCGTCGACCCCGATCGGCAGCAGGACGACCGTGCTCATGCGGACCTCTGCGTACTGCCGTCTTCGCCGTGTCGCTGTGTCATCGCGGGCTCCCCTGGGCGGGGCCAGCGTAGCAAGATCGGCCCCTGCGGTGACAGCCGGGGCCGGGCAGCACTCAGCGCTTGCCCTTGTGCTCGGGGAACGGCTCCATCGCGCGGAAGCGGCTGCTGTACTCGTCGGTCAGGTTGCGCGACTCCTGCGCGTTGCGCACGATGGTCGGGGTCAGCAGCACGATCACTTCGGAACGCCCGGACTTCTTCGTCTTGCTGCCGAACAGCGCCCCGATGACCGGGATCCTGCTCAGGCCAGGCACACCATTGGCGCCATCATCGTCGGAATTGGTGATCAGCCCGGCAAGCATGATGGTGTCGCCACTCTGCACGGCCGCTTCGGTGGAGATCTTGCGGGTATTGATCGGCGGGTTGCAGGTGGTGCGGGTCGGGTCGCAGCCGCTCGGGATCGCGCCGGCCGAACTCACCTCCTGCACGATATCCAGAAACACCACGCCATCGCGGGTGATGCGTGGGCGCACCTTGAGGATCACGCCGGTGTCCAGGTACTGGACCTGGCTGTAGGTGTTGTCGCCGCCGATGCCGGTATTGACCGAGACCGAGTTGATCGGGATCTGGGTGCCGACGTTGAGGGTGGCTTCGGCGTTGTTGCGCACGAACAGCGACGGCGTCTGCAGCAGCCGCAGGTTGCTGACCTTGTCCAGTGCGCTGACCACGGCGGCGGCATTCTTGCCGAGGAAGGTCCAGCCCACCCCGCCATCGCCGACGGTGCCGGAGATGCTGCCCCAGATCGAGCGACCCAGAGCACTGGGCAGGTCGATGCCACTCTCGGTCTTGCCGGTGGTCACGGCCTGTTCGAAGAACCAGTTCACGCCGTAGCTGAGGTCGCCGGTCAGCGCGACCTCGGCGACCTGCGCTTCGATGTGCACCTGCATCGGCATCACGTCGAGCTTCTCGATCACTTCGCGGATCGAGCGCCAGGCCTGCGGGGTGGAGCGCACCAGCAGGGTGTTGGTTTCCTCCACCGCCGAGACGCCGACCGTATCGCCCTGCACTTCCAGGCTGAAGCTGGCGTTGCCGGACTGGCGCTGCGGCAGGTTCATCGTGCCATCGCCCAGCCCGCCGCGGCTGCTCCCCGTGCTGCTGCCGGTGTTGGAAAAATTGCCGTTGGTGTTGTTGTTGCCATCGCGGCTGCCGATATCCATCGGCGAGGCGCCCGGCGCCAGCGAACTGCTGCCACGGCCACTGCGGCCATTCTCGTTGGCGAAGGCTTCGGCCAGGCGTTCGGCCAGGTCCTTGGCCTTGACGTAACGCAGTTCATAGGAGAACAGCCGCGCATTGCCGCCGGCGGTATCGATGCGGTCCAGCCACTGCTGGATCTGGTCCAGGTAGCGCGCCTGCGGGGTGATCACCAACACCGCATTGGCATTCTCCAGCGGCAGGAAGCGGAACATGCCGGCGCTGGGCGTCTTGCTCTCCTCGCCGAACACTTTCTCCAGATCGGCGGCAACCTGTTCGGCCTTGCCGGACTGGATCGGGAACACGCCCACGGACATGCCCGAGAGCCAGTCCACGTCGAAGATCTCCACCGTGCGCAGGTAGTTCTCCAGCTCGCTGCGGGTGCCGCCGAGGGTGATCACGTTGCGGCCGTTGTCGACGTTGACGATGGCATTCGGGCGCGCGTACGGCTCCAGCACCTTCTTCATTTCGGTGGCCGAGATGTACTGCAGCGGCACCACGCGCACTTCGAAGCCGCGCGCATTGGCCGGCGACGCCGTGCTCGGCGAGACCGTACCGGCCAGTGCCTGGTCGGCGGGCACGATGTTGTAGCGGCCGGCGCTGTAGACCATGCGCGCGTTGTTCCAGCCCAGCACCATTTCCAGCAGGTTCAACGCCTGCGCCGAGGAAACCGGCTTGGGCGTGGCCAGGGTCACGGTGCCCTGCACGCCCGGCGCGATCACGTAGTTCTGGCCCAGGAAGTCACCGAGGATCGCCTTGACCACCGCGTGCACCGATTCGCCTTCGAAGTTGAAGGTGGCGTTGCCGGTGGAGGCATTGCCCAGCGACGGTTGCGGCGCGGCCGCGGCACTGCGGTTGATCATGGTGCCGGTGCCACGGCGGATCACCGCCTGCGGGGTGCCGGCGCTGCCCAGCGGCTCGGCCTCGACGCCTTCACGGGATCCGTCGCCGGCGACCACCTGGTGGCTGTCGAGCACCGCATCGCGGCGTACCTCGGGCGCGGGCACGGTGGTGCAGCCCACCAGCAGGGCGACAAGGAAAGACACGGGAAAAAGGCGCAGGGTCATGCTGTCACTCTAAGGGTTGTGGCCGGAGCCGCCCGCGGGCGGTTGCTGCGACTGCTGCTGTTGTTGTTGCTGTTGCTGCTGCAATTGCTGGCGACGCGCCTGGATGCGCTCGCGGATCGCCTTCATGTCGGCTTCGCTGGGACCCTGCGCGTTCTGCGGGGGGGCCCCCGCATTCGATGGCGTCGCTGCCTGCGGCGCAGGTGATGCGCCCGGCGCCGGTGCGAGCATCGCTGCGGCGCCATTGATCGGGCGCGCGCCGGCACCGGCCGGAGGCACCGCGGTGAGCGGCGTAGCGCCCAGCACCGTCGGTGGTTCACCGCCCTGCCCATTGAACACAGGCAATTCCAGGACCTGCGTGCCACCGGGGCCACTGACGGTGGCGCGGCGCGGTTCCAGCGCCAGCAGCTGCCAGCCGTTCACCGCTTCACCATTCAGGCGCAGTCGCAGCGACTGGCGCTGGTCGGTGGTCAGGATCGCCATCCCGAAACCCGGTGTAAGCAGCACGCCGGTCAGTGACACGCTGCTGGCGGTGCCCTGTTCGGTGCCACCGAGCAGGTACGGGCGCGGTTGGCGATCTTCGGCGAACAGCGGGCGGGCGCCGATCTGGGCATAGGTGCTGGCCGAGCTCATCCGCTCGGGCGCGGCGGGAGCCAGGTGGGGCAGCGGCGCAGGGCCCATATCGCCGTCCGTGGCCGGCGCGATGCGCTGGCCCAGGCCGAACAGCGTGGCGATCCAGATCGCCAGCGCCCACAGGGCGATGCCGCCCAGCCACCAGGTCCGCAGGCCAGCTGCTTCAAGCTTCATGCTGGGCCTCCCCGGCAGCGTCGGGTGCGGGCGCGGGCTCGGCTGCATCGCTGGGTGGGGCCGCATCCGGGCCAACGTCCTGCCCGCCGTCCTGCCCGGACGGCGGTGGCAGTGGGGCCGGCGCGGGTGCGTCAGGCGCCAGCGCTGCGCCGGGGCGCAGATGACCGACCAGTTCGAAGGACACATCCAGGCCGGTGCCGGTTTCGCTGGGCGACTGCTGGAAGCGCTGCGCGAGCAGGTTGAGGTTCTCCACGAACAGGCGCGGGCTGCCGGTCTCCAGTGTGTGCAGCACGGCCGCCATTTCCGGCACGCCGCAGCGCAGGCGCACCTGCAGGGCCACACGCGGGAAAGCAGCCTCGCGGTTGGCATCGGGCAGCGGGGTGCGATTGCTGATCGTGCAGCTGCGGTTACCCGGGCTGGCCGACGCCACCGCATCCTGCAGGCGGCTGGAGAGCGCCGCGGCGGCCGATTCGGCAGTGGCCTCGCGCAGGAAGCCGGGGCGGCCCTCGAGGGCGGCCTGCACCTCGCGCAGCTGGGCGGCGATCTGCCCGCGCTGCGCCAGCTGCGCATCCACGCGCTGTTGGCGCTCCTGCACGGCGGCGATGTCGGCATTGATCGCCAGCAGGGGGCGGGTCAACCACGGGTGCACGAGCACCAGGTATGCCACGGCGATCACCGCCAGCAGCAGGCCCAGCGCGAGCCAGCGATCACGGCGCGTCGGTTGTGCTGCCATCGGCAACCTCCTTCGCGGGCGGGGCCGCACCGGGCAGCGGCTGCAGCTCGGCCGTCAGCGTGAAACGGTCGCGGCCGCTGGTTGCCCCATCGGCCTGCAGCACGCCGGTCAGGTTGACCTTGCGCCACAGCGGCGAGTCCTGCAGCAGCGGCACCAGCTGCGAGGCTTCGCGGCTGAGCCCGATCAACTGCAGTGTGTTGCCATCGATCGAGAGTTTTTCCAGATAGGTGCCATCGGGCAGCAGGCGGGTCAGCTCGTTCCAAAGTTCCACGGTACTGGCGTGCTCGCCGCGCCGGCCTTCCAGGAACGCGGCGCCTTCGACCAGGCTCTGCAACTGCTGGCGCTCGGCCGCGACCCGGCGCGCATCACGCGCGGCGTCATCCACCTGCGCGCGCAGCTGGTCCGCCGCGGCCTGGCGGTTGTCCAGCAGCTGGTGGCCGGCCAACGCGAGCAGCACGATCGTGCTCGCGGCCAGGAGCCAGTTCCAGCGTGCCATCGGGTCGCGATAGGGCTGCCGCTGCGCCAGCGGCAGCAGGTTGACGTCGAGCGGCCGGCCAGCGGCATCCGCTGCATCGACGCCGGCCACCGCCTGTGCCCATGGCCCGGCCTGCTGCGCCCACTGGTCCAGCTGCGCGCGCGGGATCACCACCAGCTCGACCTGCAGCTGGCCATCCGGCAAGGCGCCGAGCTCGCGCACGTCATAGCTGACCTGGCTGGCATCGAACGGGGTCTGCCGATCGATTTCGAATCCGACCACATCGCGCAACCGCTCGGCGGCGGCCGCCGGCAAGCGCAGCGGACGGCGCAGCACGCTCCCGACCGGCAGCAACCAGTGCCGGGGCAGGCTGCGCAGGCGCGCATCGAGCACGCCATCGAGCGCGGCGGGCGGGACGGGCCACGGCAGCTCCGCGATGGCCTCGATCTGCTCGCCGGTCTGTCGCTGCAGGCGCAGTACCTCGCCCTCGTGCAGCAGCAGCAGGCGCGAACGCGACCAGCCCATCGCCCATTGCCACCGCACCGGCAGCCAGGCCAGCAACGACTGCCGCCACCAGCGCAGGCTGCTGCCCACGCCGGGCGACACGCGCCCGCGGGCCCGCACCAGACTGTCACGCCATGCCGTCATCTTGCTGCCATTCCCTGTTCCCAGCGAAGTACTGTGTATGCCGTTCCCGGCGTGCCTGCCGACCCCATCCTCACCACGGCGCGCAGTACCGATACCCGGCCGCGTTCGTCTGTGGCGCGACTCTCGATACTATAGGTGCCACTGCCACCTGCAAGCGGCGCGACCGGCAATCCAGCTTCATCAGCGGCAGCCGCCCGTTCGCGTTCGGCCAGCAGGCGCTCTGCATCCAGCCCCAGTGCGGTCAGCACCGGGCCTGCGGCAACGCGCGGGTCAGGCCGTGCCTGGCGGCTGTACAGGGTCAGCATCGGCTCGATCCGCGCATACAGGTCCGCCTCCATGCCGAGCACGCGCTGCAGCTCGCCGACCGTCTCATAGCGCGCGTTGCGTGCGCCGTAGGGCAGCCCGGCGGCGAGGTAATCGGGCGTCTCCGCGCCGCCACCGGGCTGTTTGAGGCTGTCCGCGTCACGCCAGTCGACGATGGCGCCGGCCAACTGCTGGGCGCGCCCGGGCTCCTCCCCCATCGCACGCAGGAACGCGTTGAGCAGGCTCACGTCAGCCAGGTTCAGATTGATCTTGCCGTTTTCATCGAGGATCGTCAGATCGATCCGGCGCGTATCGAACGTCCACCGGTAGCGGCGGCCATCGGCAACCCAGGCCGGTTGGGCGGCACGCGGCTGCAGGCGGTGCAGCGCGTACTCCAGCCCTGCGCGCGCGTACTCCTGCCCGATGGCATCGTCACCGATCACGCGCTGCTGCATATGCTCCACGCGCGCGCTCAGGGCGAACGCGCCGACCACCGCGGTCAGCAGGGCGATCAGCCACAACACCAGGACGAGCGCGGCGCCACGTACCGGCCTCATGGGCGATCCCCACGTGACGGTGGCAGTGCGGCGATCATCGGCGGCCAGGCCGGCCCCTGCAGCGGCACGATCTCGATCGAGACCAGCAACGGCAGGCGGCGGGTGTCATCCCAGCGGTCCAGCCACGGCGTCAACTGACCGGTGCGCGGGTCGGTGCCGCGATAACGGAAGCGCACCTCGCGCAGCTGATCGGCCAGCATTTCCGGCGGGCGTGGCGGATCTTCCTCGATCGCCTCGCCGTTCTGCAGCAGGGTCAGCGCGACCTCAAGCTGCTCGGCGCCCGCCGCGTGGCGGACCTGCAGCTCGTGTGCATACGGCCCGCCGCGACCCAGATAGCCCGGCAGATCCGAGACGAACAGCATGCGCTGCGGCTCGCCCATGAAATACACCGGATCGCGGGTCGGGTCCGGCGGGGTGGTCGCGATCACCAGTGCAGTGGACAGGCGCCGCCGCAGGAAACCTTCCACCGCGCGCATGCGCTCGTTCTGCGCGGCCATGCGCTCGCCGCGTTGGCTGATCGCCATGGCCGAACGCACGGTGGCGAAGGCCAACGCCAGGCCGCCGACGAGCAAGGCGGTCGCCAGCAGGATTTCGATCAGGGTGAAGCCGGCGGCCCGGCGTGCGCGTGCTGTCATCGTGGTGCGCCCGGCACCGGCGGCAACAGGCGCAGGCTGCGCCATTGCAGCTGCTCGCCATTGCCCTCGCCCCAGCGTACCTGCAGGGTGATCTGTGCCAGGGTCGGGCCGCCAAGGTCCACCGTGACCGGACCGGTAGCGCTGCGGGGCTCCTGGTAGGGCGCCACCTGCAGTTGCCAGCGGTACCTGCCCTGCTCCCACTCTCCCTGCGTGCTGCCTTCCTGCAAGGGGCTTTCCACCCCCGTGCTGGCCAGCAATGATTGCGCATACAGTGTCGCGCGGCTGCGCACGTCGGCCTGCCCGACCTGGCGCGCCGCGCCGGACAGACTGCCCAGCAGCAGGGTCAGCGCAAGCGCCAGCAGCGCGAAGGCGATGATCACCTCCAGCAGCGAGTAGCCACGCTGGCGCTTCATCGGCCCTCCCGGCGCGGGCCGGCACGCACTTCGCCGGTGATCCAGCCCACGTGGATGTCCCACGCTGCGCCCCGCGTGCTCACTTCGATGGTGCCGCCACTGGCGGCGCCGTCGGCGAAGAAGGCGATCGCGCCCTGCCCGGGTGCGGCACCAAGCTGGCCGGCGCCACGGAACCGTACATCCAACGCGGCCGGAATCTGCCCGTGGCGGCCGTTGGCCGCCTGCCACGTCCGCGCACGCGGGTCGATCACGAAGCGCTGGGTCTGCCCGGTAGCGATCGCCTGGGTACGCGTGTAACGCAGCTGGGTGGCGATTTCCTTGCCGGCATTGCGCAGGCGCATGCCGTCGATGCCGCCGTTCATCGCGGTGGCGGTGACCACGCCGATGATGGCGATCAGCGCGACCACCAGCAGCATTTCCAGCAACGACAGGCCACGCGCATGCATGCCCGTGGGCACGCGGCGCGGCGGTCTGCTCGGCATGGACCACAGTGCTCCCAATGCCGATTACTCGTACCGGATGTCCGCGTCGTAACTGCTGCCGCCCACCTTGCCATCCTTGCCCAGGCTGATCAGGTCGTACGGCTGGCCTTCGCCCGGGACGCGGTACTCCAGCGCGTGGCCCCACGGGTCGTTGAGATCGGCCGGCTTGGCGTACGGACCGAGCCAGCCGGCACTGCCGCTGGGCTGGGTGACCAGATCCTCCAGCTTGGCCGGCAGCTTGCCGGTGTCCAGCTGGTAGTTGTCGATCTTTCCGGCCATGGTCTGCACCTGCGCCTTGGCGATGTTGGCCTTGCCGCGGTCGGCGCCGCCGAGCACTCGGCTGCCGACCAGGGTCAGCACCGCGCCGATCAGCACGATGACGATGATGATTTCCAGCAGGCTCATGCCGGACTGGTGGCGCGCGGAAGAGAAGCGGGACAGGCGGCGGCGTTGCATGTGGCAGGCTCCTTGCATCGAATCGTAGGGGTGTTGACCAGCGGCCGGTCAGCCGATGGCATTGGTCAGGTCGTACAGCGGCACCAGCACGGCCACGATCACCAGGCCGACCACCGAGGCCAGCACCAGGGTGATCACCGGCACCAGTGCCGACAGCAGACGGTCGATCGCGCGCGCGCTTTCCTGCTCGAACGTATCGGCGGTCTTGAGCAGCATCGTATCCAGCGCACCGGATTCCTCGCCGACCTGGATCATCTGCAGTGCCAGCCGCGGAAACCGCTTGCCCCGCGACAGCGAGGCCGACAGCCCGTTGCCATTCTTGACCTCGTCGCTGGCGGCATCCACGTCGGCAGCCAGCGCGCGGTTGCTCAACACATTGCGCGCGATGCCCAGGCCGGACAGCAGTGGCACGCCGTTGCGCAGCAGCGTGCCCAGCGTGCGGGCCAGGCGTGCGGTCTCCAGCTTGCCCAGCAGCGGGCCGATGCCTTTGCGCTGCAGCAGCCAGCCATCCACGGCCAGACGCGCGGCCGGTTGCCGCAGCCGCCGCTCCACCACCAGCGCGATCACGGCCGGCACCACGATCATGATGAGCCAGCCTTCGCGCACCACCAGCCCGGCGGTGAGCACCCACTGGGTGAACCAGGGCAGCGCGACATCCAGGCTCTCGTACATCAGCGCGAACTGCGGCACGACGTAACCCAGCAGGAACAGCAGCGCACCGCCAACTACCGCCAGCAGGATCGCCGGGTAGATCAGCGCGTTGATCACGCGCCCTTTCAGCTCGGCGCTGCGCTCAAGGTAATCCGACAGCCGCTGCAGGGTGTCGTGCAGGCTGCCGCCGGCCTCACCGGCGCGCACCATGTTGATGTACAGCCGGGAGAACAATCCGTGCTGGCGTTCCAGCGCGGTCGAGAGTGGTGCGCCACCGCGCACGATGTCGCGGATGTCGGTGATGACGCGGCGGGTACGCTCGTCTTCGGGCAGTTCCAGCAGGATGCTCAGCGCGCGGTCCAGCGGCTGGCCGGCACCGAGCAGCGTGGCCAGCTGCTGGGTGAACTGCACCAGCGCGCCGCCATCGAACGGCTTGCGGCGCAGCAGCGCCAGCCACGACGACGCCCCAGCGACACCCTCGCTGGCCAGACGTGCCTCCATCGGCATGTGGCCCTGGTCCTGCAACCGCGCGGCGACCTCCGCTTCGCTGGCTGCCTCCATCTGGCCATCGAACAGTTCGCCGTGGGCATTGAGCGCCTTGTAGCGGTACTGGGGCATGCTCAGCCGCCCACCCGGTGTTGGCCGCCGGCACGCATCAGGCATCCTCCGTCACGCGCAGCACTTCTTCCAGCGTGGTGTGGCCCTGCAGGGCTTTGGACAGCCCGTCTTCGTACATGGTGCGCATGCCCGCGGCACGCGCGATCTGCTCGATCTCGCCCATCCCGGCCCGACGCATCACCGCACTGCGCAGCGCATCGTTCATCACCAGGAATTCCACGATGGTGGTCCGACCCAGGTATCCGGTCGGTGCGATCGCCGAGGGCTGCGCGCGATACAGGAAAATCTCGCCCTCTGGCTGCAGCCGGCGCAGGCCGAATTTCTCGATCTCTTCGGGCGATGCGCGATAGCGCTGGGCGTGCTGGGGCTCCAGCCTGCGCACCAGGCGCTGGGCCAGGATGCCGTTGATGGTGGAGGTGAGCAGATAATCTTCCACGCCCATGTCGAGCAGGCGGGTGATGCCGCCAGCGGCGTTGTTGGTGTGCAGCGTGGACAGCACCAGGTGGCCGGTGAGCGCGGACTGGATCGCGATGCGCGCGGTTTCCAGGTCGCGCATTTCACCGATCATGATGATGTCCGGGTCCTGGCGCACGATGCTGCGCAGCGCATTGGCGAAATCCAGCCCGATCTGCGGCTTGGCCTGGATCTGGTTGATGCCTTCGATCTGGTACTCCACCGGATCTTCGACGGTGATGATCTTGACGTCGGCGGTATTGAGCTGGCTCAGCGCGGTGTACAGCGTGGTGGTCTTGCCCGAACCGGTCGGGCCGGTGACCAGCAGGATGCCGTGTGGCTGTTCCAGCACCTTGCGGAACTGCGGCAGGAACGCCTCGGTGAACCCCAACCGATGGAAATCGAACACAACGGTGTCGCGGTCGAGCAGACGCATTACCACGCTTTCGCCGTGCGCGGTCGGTACGCTGCTCACGCGCAGGTCCAGTTCCTTGCCCTGCACGCGCAGCATGATGCGGCCGTCCTGCGGCAGGCGACGTTCGGCGATGTTGAGCCGCGCCATGATCTTGATGCGGCTGATCACCGCAGCGGTGAGATTCACCGGCGGGCTTTCCCCTTCGATCAGCACGCCGTCTACGCGGTAGCGCACCTTCAGGCGATTCTCGAACGGTTCGATATGAATATCGGAGGCGCGCAGTTCCACTGCCCGCTGGATCACGAGGTTGACCAGCCGGATCACCGGCGCTTCGGACGCCAGGTCGCGCAGGTGTTCGATGTCGTCGACCGCCGCACCTTCACCGTCCGCGGTTTCGATGATCGCGCCCATCGCGCTGCGGCCCTGGCCGAACCAGCGCTCGATCAGATCATCGATTTCCGAGCGCAGGCCGACATGCAGGCGGACCGGCAGCGCCATCGCCAGCTGCACGGCGTCGGCCGCATACGGGTCCTGTGGGTCGGACAGCCACAGATCCAGCGCGTCGTCCTGCAATGCGAGGGGGCAGACATGAAACTGCTTGAGGAATCGCACCGTCAGCGGCAGCCCGTCCAGCAGCGCTTCGGGCGGCGATTCCGGCACGGCCTTGGCGTCGAGCAGCGGCAGCCCGAGAACCTCGGCGCAGGTCTGTGCATGGTCGCGCTCTGATACCAGCCCCAGGCGGACCAGCAGGCCGAGCAGGCTGCCACCGGATTCACGGTGCAGCGGACGCGCGCGGGCCAGATCGCTGTCCTTGAGCCGACCTTTCTCCAGCAATACCCCGACGATGCGGGATTCAGCGGTGGATTCTGCAGTGGGGTCCTGGGCAACCGCGTTCAAGAAGCTTCTCCTGGCAACCGCTGCGACTTTAGCAGTTCACCGCGATCGTACGCGGGATTCCACACCGTCCAGATGCAAAAACGGGAGCCCGTCACATGACGGACTCCCGTGGCGTTTTACCCGTATTACTGGTTGGCGAGAATGCTCACGCCGCTGAACGCGGACTCGCCCACCACCTTGATGTAATACGTTCCGGCCACCGGTGCGGTGAAGCGCACGGTTTCACTGTTGCCCGGCCGGGTGGACTTGGCATCGAACGCGGTCGCGGTGGGCTCCTTGCCCTGGCTCACATACACCGAGACGTTGCCGCTGCCGCCGTAGGTGAGCAGGCTCAGTACCTTGCCGGCCTGCGCCTCGAAGCTGTAAAGCACTTCGCTGCCACCGGCGCCGCTCAGGCCGCCCACGGCGACCTTGTTGGTCAGCGGGGTCGCCACCGGACCGCAGTTCTCGGTGCACTCTTCTTCCAGCGCCTTGTCCAGGGCCGCCTTGGCATCGACGATGCCGGTGCCGATCGGGGTGGCGGTCGGGATGGTCACCGGGAACGCCCGCGCGGTCTGCTTGAGCAGTGCTTCCAGTGCGGCCGGGGTGAGCGGATCCTTGCCGGCCGCGGCGACCGCGCCCTGCACCAGCGCCGCCACCGCCGCAACGTGCGGAGAGGCCATCGAGGTACCGGCCATGCCCATGTAGCTGTAGGCACCGGAGGTCGGCGTGGTCAAGCCGTTGTAGCCGGACTGCCACACGTAACCGCCCGGGTTGCCGTCCACGCTGCCGCCACCGCCCGGGCCGGACAGATCCACGACCGGGCCGAAGTTGGAGTAGTAGGCGATGCCGCCGGTGATGCGGGTGGCGCCGACCGCCACCACGTTGGCGCAGCTGGCCGGCCGGAAGTTGGCCGCGTTGGAGGCCGAGTTGCCGGCGGCGACCACCACGGTGGTGCCCCGCGATACCGCACCGTTGATGGCATCCTGGTAGAGCGCATCGCATGCGCCACCACCGCCCAGGCTCATGTTGATGACCTCGGCCGGGTTGGCATTGGCCGGGACGCCGGCTACGGTGCCGCCGGAGGCCCAGGTGATCGCATCGGCGATGTCGGAGAGGTAGCCGCCGCACTTGCCGAGCACGCGCACCGGCAGCACGCGGGCCTTGTACGCGACGCCTGCCATGCCGACGCCATTGTTGGTGGACTCGGCGATGGTTCCTGCCACGTGGGTGCCGTGCCAGGAACTGTCATCGGCCAGCGAGCCGGCATAGCATTCGTTGTCGTTCTCCACCCAGTCACCGTAATCCAGCGCGCCGGGCACGCGGTCATCGGTGGCGCGGCGGGAGGTTTCCGCGTCGCTGATGAAGTCGTAGCCTTCCAGCAGATTGCCGGAGAAGTCCGGATGCTGCGGCAGGATGCCGGTATCGAGCACCGCCACCACCACGCCTTCGCCCTGGGCGATGTCCCACGCGGCCGGCGCATTGATGCCGCCGGTAGCGCTGTTCAGATGCCACTGGTACTGCGCGTAGTACGGATCGTTCGGCACCAGCTGCGGGGTCGCGTCGCGCGGGCGCACATCGGTGCGCTGCAGCTTCACGTCCACTTCTGCGTACTGCACGGACGGATCGGCCTTGATCTCGGCCAGCACCTTCTGCAGTTCGGCCGGGCTCAGACGGCCCTGCAGGCGGATCAGATCGGCACCGACACCGAGCTTGCGCACGATCTGCGGGTTCACCGCGCTGGCACGCCCGGCGGCGGAGCCACCGACACTGGCGCGGGCGACCGCCGACTGCACGGCCGTCAGCTTGGCCGAACGATCCGTGGCCGCGGCACTGCCGGGGCGGTACTTGACGATGATGCGCTCTGCGCCCTGGGCGGCAGCCGGCTGGCGCACCGGCTCCTTGGCCGGCAGGCCCGCGGCATAGGCGCTGGCGCCTGCGGACAACGACAGCACGGCGGCTGCCAGCACATTGATGCGAAGGTTCTG
Organism: Stenotrophomonas sp. AS1; assembly: GCF_048957655.1. Lineage (NCBI taxonomy): Bacteria > Pseudomonadati > Pseudomonadota > Gammaproteobacteria > Lysobacterales > Lysobacteraceae > Stenotrophomonas > Stenotrophomonas sp. AS1. Next base: position 373,805 of record NZ_JARVXM010000006.1, read on the forward strand.
CTTACTGGTCACGTTGACGTCCTCTTCAAGGTCATGGATCAAACGACTGTTCAGGCCAACACTCCATGCGAGCTCCCTGGCCGGCCCTGGCCAGGGTTCCCGTGACCCGCCCCCTCAGGCCTTGCATTGCGTAGCGGCGGGGCCGCGCACGGCCCCGCGTTGACACGGCTTACCAGCCAAAGCCGGCACCCACGCCGACCGAGCTGTCATCACTGCTGAAGGCACCGCCCAGGGTCACCGTGGCGCGCTCGCTGAGCGCACGCTGGTAGCCCAGCGACAGGGCCGATTCGCCGCCCTGGAAACCGACGCCGACACCGACGCGGTTCTGGGTGCGCACGCCGGCGGCGCTGGTGGCCATGTTGAGCATCGCCGCGCTCATCGCGCCCTGGCGATCGATGCGGCGGTCCTGGTGACGCAGGCGCTGGTCGATCTCGCCCTTGTAGATGTCGAAGCTGTCGGCCATCGAGGTGAAGCGCTGGTCGGTGTAGCTGTTGGCGGTCGCGATGCCGCCATCCAGCTGGCCTTTGTTGACCGCATCGGTGGCCTGCGTACCGGCCGCGACGTTGGCGACCTGTCGCTCGTTGCCGACGCTGCCGACCGAGACGGTGTCGGCACGATCGGCGACCGAGCCCTGGCCCAGCGCCACCGAGTTGGCCGCCGAGGCGGTCGCACCCTGGCCGATGGCCGTGGCCGAGGCCCCGCTGGCCACGGCACCGTCACCCATCGCCACCGCGTTGACGGGGGAAGGTGCGGCGGCCGGCGCGTTGATCGGCTGACTGCTGCCGACACTTGCAGCGGTCGGCGCACCCTGCACGTTGGCGACGGCGGTTTCGCTGGCAGCGCTGATGACGCTGGCCTCCTGCACAGCGCTGGTGTCCGCTGCGACGCTGGCAGTCGCCAGCGAGGCAGTCCGTGCACGTGCACTGCCACTACTGCCACCGGCAACACGCTGATCGAGGTCGCTGACCTTGCGGTCCAGCGCACCCAGTGCATCACCTACGTTGCTGTACGTCGCGCCCTGGATCACATAGTTCGGCGCAACGAACACGCCCTGCATGCCGACGCTGGCCCCGCCGCCGAGGAAGGTGGCGACATCGGTGAGCGACTGGAACAACTGCCCACCGTTGATCGCCTGGCGGCTGCCGGACGCGATCGAACCGCTGCCGACGTTGTCCAGCGTGGTGCCCTGCAGACCCGAGAGGGTGAGCGTGTCGCGGCTGCTGTCGTCGTAGGTCAGCGCATTGGCGGTGACGTTCTCGACCGAGCCGATCCGGGTGTCGATGTCACCGACCTGGGTTTCCACCGCACCCACGCGCTGGTTGGTGGTGTTGAGCTGGCCGCCGGTCACCGCATCGGTGCTGCCCGCCGCGATGCGACCAGCACCCACGTTGACGATGCGGCGCGTGGCCGGGCCATCGGTGCCGTTGCCGCCACCGACCGAGACCACATTGGCTTCGACCGCGCGCGAGCCGGCGCCCAAGGCCACCGCGTTGGCACCGGAGACGCCTGCCGCCGACCCGATCGCGATGCTGTTGGCCCCGTTGCTGGCGAACGCCCCGTTGCCGATCGCCACGCCGTTGGTGGCATTGGTGGAGGCCTGGCGACCGAGCACCGTACTGTTGGCACCGCGTGCCGAGGCATCGGCACCGACCGCGGTGGCGCCAGTGGCCGAGGCGACCGCCGCGGTACCCAGCGCGCTGCTGCGGGTGGCACTGGCGGTGGCACCGGAACCGGCGGCAAGCGCATCACTGCCACTGGCCGTGGCCACGCCGCTGCCGCTGGCCTGGAAGTGCTTGCCGACCGCATCGGCCGTGGCAGCGACCGAATCCAGCTGCGACTTGGTCACCGCGTCACTGGCATTGACCGCATCTCCGACATTGGTGATGCGCCGCGTCGCCGGGCCGGTGGTGCCGTTACCGCCACCGACCGAGACCACGTTGGCTTCGCTGGTGCGGGCACCGGCGCCGAGCGCGACGCTGCCGGCACCACTGGCCGACGAACTGGTGCCCAGTGCGGTGGCATTGATGCCGCTGTAGGCATAGCTGTCCTGGCCGATGGCGGTGGACCCCTGCGAGGTCGCCCAGGCCAGCTGCCCGACCGCCGTGGTGCGTGCCGCGGTTGCCCAGGCGTTGGAACCGGCAGCCACACTGTTGTCGCCGCTGGCCTGTGATGCGTAGCCGATCGCATTGGCGTAGCTGCCCGAGGCGGCGCTGCCCCAGCCCAGTGCGGAGGCGTAATCGCCACTGGCTTCGGCCCCGTAGCCCAACGCCGTGGTGCGCGCGCCGCTGGCCGCGCTGAACGTACCGACGGCGGTGCTGTAGTCACTGCCGGCTTCGGCGCTGTAGCCGAAGGCCGAGGACTGCAGCCCGGCCGCCGTGGCACCGGCACCGGTCGCAGTGCTGAAGCTTCCGTCGGCCTGCGCCCCCGCACCGAGCGCGGTGGCACCGACGGCGCTGGCGCTGGTGGCCTTGTCGAGCAACACGTTGCCGTTCTCATCTTCGTAATACAACGCACCACCGATGGCGGTCGCCGAGTCGGCCGTGGCCGAGGCGTTGAAGCCCGACGCAGAGGCGTGGCGCCCCGACGCCAGCGCGCCGCTGCCGTAGGCCGAGGCCCCGGTACCGAACGCATTGGCCGCCTCACCCGCCGCAGTGGCATACGCCCCGTCGACGAAGCTGCCGACGTCATCGCCGTTGCCGCTGCCCGAGGCCTGGAAGAACCGGCTGGTGGTTTCGGCCACATCGGCGACCGCACTGAGCTGATCGACGTTCACCGCGTCGGTGCCTTCCGTACCAGCGGCAACGTTGGTGATCTGCCGCTGCGCGGTGGCGGTGCCGACCGAGACCGAGTTGTCGCGATCCGCGGTGGAACCGGCGCCGAGCGCAACACTGTTCACGCCTTCCGCGCTGGCACTGGCACCCAGTGCCGTGGCATTGCCCGCATCGGCCCACGAGTTCCAGCCGATCGCCGTGGCGTAATCATCGGTTGCCCACGCGCCCGCACCGAAGGCCGAGGCACCGGTACCCGATGCGCGCGACGGCAGCAGACCGAAGAAGGTCGTGCCACCGATCGCCACGCTTTCATCGCCGGTGGCTTCGGAGTACTCACCCACCGCCACCGCACCAGCGCCGGAGGCCGTCGAGGCCGCACCCACCGCCACGGCGTAGGCGTTGGAGGCGACCGCCCCGTAGCCCAGCGCGGACGACAGCTGGCCGGTCGCTTCGCTGTAACTGCCGAAGGCCGATGCACCGGCTTCGGAGGCATTGGCGCGGAAGCCATTGGCGGTGGCCTGCTGGCCCGCCGCCGTGGACTGGCTGCCGGTCGCTGTGGCGTATGCACCGCCGGCCTGCGCGCCGGCGCCGGTGGCGCTCGCACCGATCTCGCTGGCACTGGCGCCGTTGCCGATCGCCACGCTGTCTTCGCCGGTCGCCTGGGCGTCACTGCCCAGGGCCGCGGCGCCGTCAGCGCTGGCCAGGGCATTGAAACCGACGGCCGTGGCGTTGTCCGCGATGGCGGTGGCGCCGCTGCCGAGTGCGCTGGCGCCGTTGCCGATGGCGTTGGCGGCCTCACCGGCAGCCAGCGCATTGTCGCCTTCCACGTAGGCACCGGCGTCGCTGTCGTCGCTGCCGCTGGCCTGGAAGTACTTGCTGGTGGCTTCGGCGGTGGCCGCCACCTCCTTCAACTGCGCAACGTTGACCGCATCGGTGTCTTCGGTACCGGCACCCACATTGGTGATCTGCCGGTCGATGGCCGCATGCACCACGCCTGCGGCGTCTGTCCAGGCTTCTGCGGCGCCGACCGACACGGCATTGGCACGGTCGGCCAGCGAACCGGCACCGAGCGCGACGCTGTTGTCGGCGTCCTTGGTGGTCCACGTGTTGCTGCCGACCACGGTGGAGTTCAGCGCCTGCGCGTAGCTGTTGTAGCCCACCACGGTGGCACCGTCTTCGGTTGCCCAGGCTTCGCTGCCGATGGCCGTGGTCTGGATGCCCTGGGTGACGCTGCCTGCATCCGCACCGGCCAACGCGTTGAAGCCTACGGCCACGCCGTCCTCGGCGGTGGCGGCGTTGTTGCCGACCGCCACACCATACTGGCCCGCGTTGGCCTGCACGCCGAAGGCGGCGCCGGCGATGTCCGCACGCGTGCCCTGGCCGACCGCCGTGGCGACCTCGCCCGCCTGCGCATTGCTGCCCAGCGCGGTGCCGAAGAAGGCGGCGCTGGCATTGGCGCCGAACGCGCTGGCCTGCCAGCCGTCGGCGGTGGCGAAGTTGCCGATCGCGGTGGACTCGCGGCCCAGCGCCCACGCACCGTACCCGACCGCCGTCGCGGCCAGACCTGCCGCCTCCGAGCCAGCGCCGATCGCGACTGCACCGAAGCCCTGCGACAAAGAACCCCCGCCGATGGCGACGGAGGCTGCACCGGATGCCGCGCTCAGATCGCCGATGGCGACTGCCCCGGCAGCACTGCTGCTGGCGTTGCTGCCGATCGCCACGGCATTGTCCCCGGTGACCGTGGCGTTGAAGCCCAGGGCGGTGGATTCATTGGCGATCACGGTGCTGCCACTGCCCAGCGCGGTGGCGCCGTTGCCGATGGCATTGGCGGCCTCCCCTGCCGCCAGCGCGTTGTCACCTTCCACGTAGGCACCGGCATCGCTGTCGGCACTGCCACTGGCCTGGAAGTACTTGCTGGTGGTGGCGGCCGCATCGGCCACCGCATTCAACTGGTTCACGTTCACCGCATCGGTGCCGTCGGTACCGGCGGCGACGTGGGTGATCTGGCGCTGCGCGTCGGCACTGCCGACGGAGACGCTGTCATCGCGGTCGGCGATCGAGTCCGCGCCCAGCGCAACGCTGTTGGCCCCGGTGGAGGTTGCTGCGTTGCCGAGCGCGGTGCTGTTCACGCCGGGCGACCATGCTCCACCACCGACAGCCGTGGAGTAATTGCCCGACGCTTCGGTAGGCAGCAGGCCGAACAGCGCACCACCGACGGCCACACTGTTGATGCCACTGGCCAGGCTGCCCTGGCCGGTGGCGGTGCTGTACGCACCGGACGCTTCGGCATCACCACCGAGGGCCACGCTGTTGGAGCCGGTCGCCTGCGCGAAGCTGCCCAGCGCGGTGGCGTTGAAAGCCGAGGCCACGGCATACCCGCCGATCGCGGTGGTGTAGTTGGCGGTGGCTTCGGAGGCGAAGCCATAACCGGCCGATAACGTGCCACTGACCACGCTTTCGGCACCTACCGCGGTCGCGCCGTCGCCACTGGCAGTGCTGAAGTAGCCCAACGCCACGGACTCTTCACCGGCCGCGTCGGACAGCGCGCCACCGGCCAGGCTGCCGGCGCCGGAGGCGACGCTGGCCGCACCGGTCGCAGTGCTCTGCTCACCCGAGGCCAAGCTTTCGGCACCGCTGGCTGTTGCGTATTCGGCGGTCGCCTGTGCGTTGGCACCGGTTGCGCTTGCGTTGGCACCGCTGGCGACGGCGTTGAAGCCGACGGCACTGGCGTTGTCCGCCAGGGCAAACGCGCCGCTGCCGATCGCCGCTGCACCGGTGCCGGCTGCGAAGCTGCTCGAACCGACTGCGGTGGCGTAATCGCCATCGGTCGCCGCGTTTGCACCGGCGGCCACACTCTCCTCGCCACCGGCGACGGCAACACCGTCACCGCTGGCCTGGAACTGATCGGTGGCTGCGCTCAGCTGATCGAGATTGACCGCATCACTGCCTTCGGTACCGGCGGCGACCTGGGTGATCTGGCGCTGCCGGCCATCGTTGCCGACCGAGACGGTGTAGGCACGATCAGCGACCGCACCCGCGCCGAGCGCCACGCTGTTGGACGCACTGGCATTGCTGCCGGCGCCGATACCGATCGCGCTTTCACCGCCGGCCACCACATTGGTGCCGATGGCGATGGTGTTGATGCTGTTGCCCAGGGCCTGGAAGCCGACGGCGACGCTGTTGTCGCCGTAGCCGAAGGCACCACGGCCGAGCGCGGTGGAACTGCTGCCGCGCGCCCAGCTGTTGTAGCCGATCGAGGTCGATCCGGTGCCGCTGGCCCAGGCCGACTGGCCGACTGCGGTCGCGTTGGCTTCGGTCGCCCATGCACTGGAACCGAAGGCGGTGGCGCCATCGGCAGTAGCCCATGCATAGGCACCGGTGGCCGTGGTTTCTTCGCCACTGGCGAAGGCGTTGTCGCCCTGCGCCACGCTGTAGTCGCCGGTCGCGCGCGCCTTGTAGCCGCTGGCCAGGCTGTTGCTGCCGGTGGCCTGCGCGCCGCTGCCGAAGGCGTTGCTGGTGGTGCCGGTAGCCTGTGCACCGGCACCGACCGCCACGCTGTCCGGCGCCGCGGTCGCACCGATCAGGATCGCATTGCCCTGTTCATCGACCAGCGGCTGGTTGTATTCGTCATAGGCCTGGCCCAGCCCACCGATGGCGACGCTGCCGTTGCCGGTGGCGCTGCTGTTGCGGCCCAGCGCGACGGTGTCATCGCCAACGGCGGCCGCGCCGCCACCCACTGCCGTTGCACCGGCCCCCAATGCGTTGCTGGCCTCACCAGCCGCCAGCGCATCCTCACCCTGCGCGTAAGCTCCGACCGCACCGCCGGCCGCACCGTTCGCCTTGAACTGCGCCGATGTGGCCGAGGCCGACGTCGCGACGGCATCGAGCTGTGCCTTGTTGACCGCATCGGTCGCTTCGGTACCGGCCGCGACATGGGTGATCTGCCGCTCATTGCCAACGTCGCCGACAGAGACGGTGTTGTCACGGGTGGCAGTGGAGTTGGCGCCGAGCGCGACACTGTTGGCACCGCGCGCGGTGCTGTAGAAACCGACCGCCGTGCTCAGCTCACCGCTGGCCCAGGTCTCCGCGCCGAGTGCAGTGGCGCCCTCACCCGGGGCATAGGCGAAGTAGCCCACGGCGGTGGCTTCAGTGCCCGAGGCTTCGCTCAGGGTGCCGTTGGCCACGGCGTAATCGCCGCTGGCGATCGCACCTGCGCCGACGGCCGTGGCGGCTTCGCCGCTGGCCTGGGTCTGTACGAAGAAGCCCAGCCCCGGCAGCAGATCCGCCGGACCACCGATGGCCGTGCTGCTGTTGCCGGTCGCCACGCTCTGCGTACCGACCGCAGTGGAATAGTCACCGGTGGCGTTGGCCACCGCGCCGAAGGCCGACGCCTGTGCACCGGCTGCGTACGCGCCGACGCCGTAGGACGACGCGGCAAACCCGGAGGCTTCCGCACTTGCACCGACCGCCGTGCCGCCCACGCCGGCGCTGGTCGCGCCGGTATCAACCGGTACGCCGCCATTGGTGATCAGCGGATTGCCATCGGCATCCACCGCAGCACCGCCGACCGCCACGCTGCCCGGGCCGTTGGCCTGCGCATTGGTGCCGAAGGCCGCACTGTTCTGGCCGGTGGCGCTGGCGTTGTAACCGACCGCCGTCGCGTTCTGCGCGGTCACCGTGGCGCCGCTGCCGAGCGCGGTCGCACCGTCGGCCAGCGCGTTGGATGCTTCACCGATCGCCGTAGCGTTGTCGCCTGCCGCGAAGGCACCGGCATCGCTGTCGCTGCTGCCGGTGGCCTGGAAGTACTTGTCCGTGTTGGCGGCGACGCCGCCGACGGCATCGAGCTGCGCCTTGTTCACCGCATCGCTGTCATCGGTGCCGTCGGCGAGATTGGTGATCTGGCGGCGCAGCCCGTTCTGCGCATTGCCGACCGACACCGTGTCGACGCGATCGGCGTACGAGCCGGCGCCGAGCGCCACGCTGCCTACCGCAACCGCAGCGGAATTCGCACCCAGCGTCGCACTGAAATCGGCGACCGCAACGCTGAACGCACCGACCGCCACCGACGCTTCGCCGGCACTGGCCGCACCGCGGCCCAGCGAGGTGCTGCCCGGGCCGATAGCCAGTGCGCCGCCACCAATCGCGGTCGCGCCATCGGCGCTGGCTTCGGCAAGACCGCCAATCGCGGTGGCCGCGCCGTTTTCACTGGCCGCCACTGCCGATGCACCGAGCGCGACATCGCCCAGACCGAACGCCGCGGCGCTCTGGCCGAGCGCGATGCTCGCATCACCGAAGGCCAGGCTGCCCTGGCCGAACGAGCTCGCCCCGAGGCCGACCGCGAGTGCTTCGCTGCCCACTGCGGTGGTCGCATTGCCGATGGCCTGGCTGCTGTGGCCCAGCGCCGTTGCGCCGTCACCGTCCGCGTTGGCGCTCGCCCCTGCGGCCAGTGCACCTTCGCCATCGATCTTCGCCGCGTCGGCATCGTTGCCGTCACCGTCGGCCTTGAAATAGCGGGTCGCGCCTTCGGCTGCCACCGCAACCTTGTCCAGCTGCGCCCTGTTCACCGCATCCGTGGCGGCGGTGCCGGCGGCCACGTTGGTAACCTGCCGTTCCTTGCCCGCATCACCCACCGATACCGTGTTGGCGCGGTTGGTCTTCGAGCCGGCGCCTAGCGCCACGCTGTTCGCCCCGGAGGCCGTGCTGTTGCTGCCGATCGCCACCGCATTGCTGCCCGAGGCGGTGGCATTGCCATCAACGACACAGCTGTCGATGACCGTGCTGTTCAGAACCACGCAGTTCGCGTTCCCACCCACCTCCACCGACTGCGCACGCGCTGTCTGCGCGCCGCCTGCCATGCCCACTCCCAGCGTCAACGCGATGGCGGCGCAGAGCAGTGCGGTGTTGCGTCCGCCAGAGGTTCGGCGCTGATCGATGACGACACCCGAGGACTGGCTGCTGGCCAATTCCGAGGCGACGACCATCTGCCCCAGTGCTTTGTTCCAGACCTTGCGATAAATCCGATTCATCGATGCGGCTCCTGATTAGGCTGGTTTTAGGCAAAGCGACGCCAACGCCGGACCGCGTGGTCCAACGTCCCCTGGGGGCGTTTTTTCGCTTGATTTACTGCGTTGTGCGCAATGGCTGGCAGATACCTACAGCGTGCACGCCATCCATGCGGTTACTGTGGAACTGAACGCTGTCGAAATGAGGATGCAGTGTTAACGTACAGTTTGAACAACGTCAAGACTTTGACATTGAAATTCATATGACCGCGAAGTGCGTCACAAAAACCACGCGTTATTGAAGGATTTTGTTAGATGCATGTGAGTAACGGCGATAACGTCATTTCACGTTGTAACGCGATGTAACTCATTGCTGCCGATCATGTTGTCGGGCGTACAAAAGAAAACCGCCGGGCAAGCCGGCGGTTTCTTCACGCGGTTTTCACTGCCTCGACTGGGAGGCGATGCGCAGTATCAGCCGCACCATACTCTTGCGTTGCGGAACATCCGCAGCCACGGCGAATCGCCGTTCCACTCGTCCGGATGCCAGCTGTGGTTGATCGCACGCGGGGTGCGTTCCGGGTGCGGCATCATGATCGTAGTGCGGCCATCGGTGGTGGTCAGGCCGGTGATGCCGTCGGGCGAGCCGTTCGGATTCAGCGGGTACTGGGTGGCTACGTTGCCGTCGCCATCGATGTAACGCAGCGACACGCGCGCCGCCGCCTGATCGACCGCATTGGCGAATACCGCCTGGCCCTCACCATGCGCCACCGCGACCGGCAGGCGCGAGCCGGCCATGCCGCGCAGCAGGATCGACGGCGATTCCACCACTTCCAGCAGCGCAGTGCGCGCTTCGAACTGCTCGCTGCGGTTGCGGCGGAACTGCGGCCAGTGCTCGGCACCGGGGATGATGTCCTTGAGCTGGCTCATCATCTGGCAGCCGTTGCACACACCCAGCGCGAAGCTGTCTTCGCGGGCGAAGAACGCCGCGAAGGCATCGCGCAGCGCGCTGCGCTCCAGCACCGAGGTGGCCCAGCCGCGGCCGGCACCGAGCACGTCGCCGTAGCTGAAACCGCCACAGGCCACCAGGCCGGTGAAATCGGACAGCGCGACACGGCCTTCGATCAGGTCGCTCATATGCACATCGAACGAACTGAAGCCGGCACGTTCGAAGACGTTCGCCATTTCGATCTGGCCGTTGACACCCTGCTCGCGCAGCACCGCCACGCGCGGGCGCGCACCGGTGTTGATGAAGGGCATCGCCACGTCTTCGTTGAGATCGAAGGTCAGCTTCGGCTTCAGGCCCGGCGCGTTGAAGTTGCGCGCGACGGCACGCTCCTGGTCGGCGTTGTCCGGGTTGTCGCGCAGCTTCTGCATGGCATGGGTGACCGACCACCACGCATCGAACAGCGCTTCCCAGCGCCACTCGACCAGGCTTTCGCCCTGCAGCGAGACGCGTACCACCGGCGCGGTGGTCGGACGCGCGATGCGCTGGGCGCATTCGGTCAGTGCGTGACGCTCGACCAGATCAGCGAAGGCCGCGCGGTCTTCCTTGGCGATCTGCACCACCGCACCCAGTTCTTCATTGAACAGGCTGCGGAACGGATCATCGCCCCAGGCATCCAGGGTGATGTCCAGGCCCAGGCGCGAGGCAAAGGCCATTTCGCACAACGCGGCGAACGCGCCGCCATCGCTGCGGTCGTGGTAGGCCAGCAGCAGGCCGGCCTGGCGTGCATCACGGATCAGTTCGAAGAAGGCACGCAGGCGCTGCGCATCGTCCAGGTCCGGCACCGCACCGGCGAAGGCCGGCAGCGCGGAATGGTCGGCGTGCACCTGGGCCAGGATCGAGCCGCCCAAGCGCTGCTTGCCGGCGCCCAGGCCGATCAGCCACAGCTCGCTGTCGGCGTCACGGTCCAGCAGCGGGGTCAGCTGGCCGGTGGCATCGGCGACCGGCGCGAACGCCGAGATCACCAGCGAGACCGGCGAGACCGACTTGTGTGCCTGGCCATCGGCCTGCCACTGCGCCTGCATGGACAACGAGTCCTTGCCGACCGGAATGCTCAGGTCCAGCTGCGGGCACAGCTCCATGCCGACCGCACGCACCGCGTCGTACAGCAGCGCGTCTTCACCGTGATGACCGGCCGCAGCCATCCAGTTGGCCGACAGCTTGACCGTTTCCAGCGCGTCGACCGGGGCCGCGCACAGGTTGGTGATCGCTTCACCCACCGCCATGCGCGCCGAGGCGGCCGCGTCCAGCAGGGCCAGCGGGGTGCGCTCGCCGATCGCCATCGCTTCACCGGCGACGGTATCGAAGCCGGCCAGGGTGATGGCGACGTTGGCCAGCGGCAGCTGCCACGGACCAATCATCTGCTCGCGTGCGGTCAGGCCACCGACGCTGCGGTCACCGATGGTGACCAGGAAGTTCTTCGAGGCGACCGAAGGATGGGCCAGCACGCGCAGGCCCGCTTCATGCAGGTCCAGGCCGGCCGTCTTCAGCGCCGGCCAGCGCGGCGCCGGCGGGTGCACGGTGTCGCGGTGCATCTTCGGCGCCTTGCCGAACAGCACGTCCATCGGCAGGTCGATCGGGGCATCGGCCGGAATGTTGCCCACGGTCGCGCCATAGGCCACGACCAGACGCTCCTCCGCGGTCGCGACGCCAACGGCGGCGAACGGGCAACGTTCACGCGCGCACAGCGCGGCGAACTCGGCCAGACGCGCCTGCGGCACGCCGAGCACATAGCGTTCCTGCGATTCGTTGCACCACAGCTGCATCGGCGACAGCGACGGGTCATCGGCGGGCACCTTGCCCAGATCGATCACGCCACCCACGCCGGAGTCGTGCAGCAGTTCGGGAATCGCGTTGGACAGGCCACCGGCACCGACGTCATGGAACCAGCGGATCGGATTGTCCAGGCCGAGGGCGACGCAGCGGTCGATCACTTCCTGGCAGCGACGTTCCATTTCCGGGTTGTCGCGCTGCACGCTGGCGAAATCGAGGTCTTCGGCGCTCTCACCGGAGGCCACCGAGCTGGCGGCACCACCGCCCAGGCCGATCAGCATCGCCGGGCCGCCAAGCACGATCACCGCATCGCCGGGCTGCAGGCGCAGCTTCTCGACCTGGTTCTGGTCGATTGCGCCCAGGCCACCAGCCAGCATGATCGGCTTGTCGTAGGCGCGGGTCAGGCCCTGCCCTTCGGGCAGTTCAAAGCTGCGGAAGTAACCGAGCAGGTTCGGGCGGCCGAACTCGTTGTTGAAGGCGGCGCCGCCGAGCGGGCCGTCCAGCATGATGTCCAGCGCCGGTGCCATGCGCGGGTTCAGCGCGCGCGGCGCTTCCCACGGCTGCGGCAGGGTCGGGATGCGCAGGTGCGAGACCGAGAAGCCGGTCAGGCCGGCCTTGGGCTTGCCGCCGCGGCCGGTCGCGCCTTCATCGCGGATTTCGCCGCCCGCACCGGTGGCCGCACCCGGGAACGGGGCGATCGCGGTCGGGTGATTGTGCGTTTCCACCTTGATGCAGAACGCCGAATCGACCACAGCCTCGCTGCGGTACTGGCCGCTGGCCGGGTCCGGGCGATAGCGCGCGGCCGGGAAACCGGCGACCACCGCAGCGTTGTCGCTGTAGGCGCTCAACGTGTGCTGCGGGGTCTGCTGGTGGGTGTTCTTGATCATCCGGAACAACGAGTGCGACTGCTCGGCACCGTCGATGGTCCAGCTGGCATTGAAGATCTTGTGGCGGCAGTGCTCGGAGTTGGCCTGCGCGAACATCATCAGTTCCACGTCCGACGGCTTGCGGCCCAGTTCGCCGAAGCGCTGGCGCAGGTAGTCGATCTCGTCCTGGGCCATCGCCAGGCCGAGGCGGGTGTTGGCCGCTTCCAGGTCATCCAGCGCGATCCGTTCCAGCTCACCGCGGGCCGGGGCGCTGAACAGCGCCTGCGCCTGCGCGGTCTCGGCCAGCACGGACTGGGTCATCGGGTCGTGCAGCGCGCGGATCACCGCTTCCTGCGCGGCCGCGTCGGCCGGCCATCCGGCCAGATCGATACGCAGGCCACGTTCGACCCGGCGGATCGGCTGCCCGGCACCGCGGACCAGCTCGGTGGCCTTGCTCGACCACGGCGACAGCGTGCCCAACCGCGGCACCACGAAGCGCGATACCGCCCCGTCCTCACGCCCGGCCAGCGCGGGCTGGGCTTCCAGGATCCGGCTCAGGATCGCCGGGTCCGGGGCCGCATCGCCCTCGGTCTGGATGAAGTAGACATGCCAGGCACCGGTGATGCGCAGATCGGCGGCCAGGGACTGCAGGCGGGATTCAAGACGTTCGCGGCGGAACGGCGAAAGGGCGGATGCGCCCTCGAGGACCATCATGTCCGGGGAACCGTGGTTGGGAACGGGGCCCACTATTGTACCCAACTCGGCCGCCGCGGCCCGGCCCCGGGGTTCGGCAGGCCCAGGCGGTGCCCAGCCCAGTTCACACCCGAACCATGCACTGGTTCACGGATTGGCCGCCGATTACATGACAACGTTATCACCACCTGGCCCACGGCCAGGTGCCGTCTGTCCCCCATGTCGTTGCCGGCCTCTCTCACCGGCGTCCGGAACTGCTGCACGCATGCCGCCATCCCGGCGGCATGCGCACACCACCTGATCGGAGACCACCATGCCAGACCCGATTGCGCGCCGTGCAGTGACATCGTTTACCTCCCCAGCCCCCACCCTGCGCCCGCGGCGCTGGCTGCTGGCCCTGGCCCTGGCCGCTGCGGCCGGCACGCCCACCCTGGTGCAGGCCGCGAACTGTACCGGGGCGCCCGAATGGAACGGCGCGGCCATTTATCTGGCCGGCCAGACCCTGCAGAAGGGAGGCGTGCTGTACCGCGCCAACCAGGACATCTGGAACGCACCGCCGGACCACCCGGCCGGCGCGCCCTACTACACCAACCTGGGCGCCTGCGATGGCAGCGGCAGCAACCAACCGCCCACCGTCAGCCTGACCTCGCCCACCGCCGGGGCCAGCTTCACCGCCGGCAGCAGCATCACCGTGAGCGCCAACGCCAGCGATACCGACGGCAGCGTCAGCAAGGTGGAATTCTTCCGCGGCGGCACCTCGCTGGGCATCGACACCAGCGCGCCGTACAGCGTGGTCTGGAGCAATGCCTCGGCGGGCAGCCACACCTTCAAGGCGGTGGCCACCGACAACAACAATGCGGTGACCTCCTCGGCCACGGTCAGCGTGACCGTCACCGCAGCCAGCAACGACACCACGCCGCCCAGCGTGCCGGGTGGGCTGGCTTCACCTTCCAGGACCGCCACCACGGTGAACCTGGCCTGGAATGCCGCCACCGACAACAGCGGCGGCAGCGGCGTGGCCGGCTACGACGTGTACCGCAACGGCAGCCTGGTCGGCTCGCCGAGTGCCACCCAGTACACCGACGGCGGCCTCACCGCGAGCACGGCCTACACCTACACGGTGCGCGCGCGTGACAACGCCGGTAATGCGTCGGCGCAGAGCAGTTCGATCAGCGTGACCACGGCCGCCGGTGGCGGGGGCGGCGGCAACAAGCGGGTGATCGGCTACTTCACCCAATGGGGCATCTACGGCCGCAACTACCAGGTCAAGAACATCGATACCAGCGGCTCGGCAGCGAAGCTGACCCACATCAACTACGCCTTCGGCAATGTGCGCAACAACCGCTGCGAAGTGGGCGTGACCCAGGCCTCGGACCCGAACACCGGCGTGGGCGGCGATGCGTACGCTGATTACGGCAAATCCTTCGCTGCCGGGGCCAGCGTGAGTGGCGTCGGCGATACCTGGGACCAGCCGCTGCGTGGCAACTGGAACCAGCTCAAGCAGCTCAAGGCCAAACACCCGAACATCAAGGTGCTGATCTCGCTCGGCGGCTGGACCTGGTCGCGCGGGTTCTCCAGCGCAGCGCAGCCGGCCAACCGGCAGGCGTTCGTGGCCTCGTGCATCGATGCCTACATCAAGGGCAACCTGCCGGTCGCCGATGGTGCCGGCGGCGCGGGTGCGGCACTCGGCGTGTTCGATGGCATCGACATCGACTGGGAGTACCCGGTGGCCTGCGGGTTGAGCTGCGGCACACCGGCCGACAATGCCAACTTCACCGCCCTGCTGGCCGAATTCCGCCGCCAGCTCGACGCAGTGCGGCCCGGCCTGCTGCTGACGGTCGCCGTGGGCGCAGGCGTGGACAAGATCCGCGTGACCGATCCGGCCAGCTACCACCCGTACCTGGATTTCATCAACGTGATGACCTACGACTTCCACGGCGCGTGGGATCCGCAGACCAACCATCACTCGGCGCTGTTCGATTCACCGGCCGATCCTTCCACGGGCGACCAGAAGTTCTACAACAGCAATGATGCGATGGAGGCCTTCCTCAGCCGCGGTGTGCCGGCCAGCAAATTGAACCTGGGCATCGGCTACTACGGGCGCGGCTGGACCGGCGTGGCCAGTGGCAACAACGGGCTCTATAAGAGCGCCAGCGGCGCGGCACCGGGCACGTACGAGGCCGGGATCGAAGACTGGAAGGTGCTCAAGAACCTCAACTGGCCGGTCTACACCGACAGCGTCGCCAAGGCCACGTGGATCTCCAACGGCACCACGTTCTGGAGCGTGGACACGCCGGCGATGGTCACCGAGAAGATGGGCTATGTGAAAACCCAGGGCCTGGGCGGCGCGTTCTTCTGGGAGTTCAGCGGCGATGATGCGCAGGGCACCCTGACCAAGGCGATCAGCGACGGTTTGAAGTGATGCCGTCGCGCCGGACGCAGCCCCGTTGATCGAACAGGGCGCTCGCGCGGAGTAAAAAAAAACGCCCCGGCCTGGCCGGGGCGTTCTGTTTCAGCGGCTGCCGCCTGCAGAGACACGTTCCAGCGCCGCCTTGAGCTGGGCCGGCGGCAGGTAGCCACCGAGCTGGGTGCCATCGGCGGCGAAGATCGCCGGGGTGCCGTTGACGCCCATCTGCTGGCCGAGCTTGTACTGCATGGCCACCGGGTTGGTGCAGTTCTTCGGGGTGACGGCCTTGCCGGTCTTGGCTGCGGTCAGGGCCTGCTTGCGGTCGGCCGCACACCAGACCGAGATCATGTCGGTGTAGTCCTGGCTGCCCAGGCCCATGCGCGGGAACGCCAGGTACTCCACCGTGATGCCGTTGCGGTTGAGCTCGGCGATGTCCTGGTGCAGCTTGCGGCAGTAGCCGCATTCGATATCGGTGAAGACGCTGACGGTGTACTTGGCATTCGGCGCGGCGAACACGATGCGCTCGTTATGCGGCACGCCATCGAGCAGTTTGCGGCGGTAGCTCAGCAGGCCCTGGCTGCTGACCGGGGCCTTGTTCTGGATGTCGTACGGCTGGGACTGCATCAGGTAGCGGCCGTCATCGGAAACGTACAGCACCTGGCCGCCGACCAGCACTTCGCGGAAGCCGGGGAACGGGGCGGCGCCGATGAAATCGGGCTTGAAGTTGGGGTCCAGCTGCTGCAGCGCGGTGCGCACGCGCTGGTCGGCATCACCGGCGGCGGCCGGGGCGGCGGCAGTGGATGTGGCCGCCGGAGCGGACGGTTGCTGCGCGCAGGCAGTCAGGCTGAGCGCGCCGAAGAGCGCCGCAATGGCAACACGGAGCATCGAGCATTCCGGTGTAAGAGGTCAGGCTGGATTCTCGCACAGCTGCCTGCCCACGCAGCTGGACCGCAGTGGAACGGTGACGCGCGGCCGGGTTTGGCCCCGCCTCAGCCGCGCGGGTGGTGTTTGGCGTGCAGCTTCTGCAGGTGCTCGCGGGCGACCAGCGTGTAGATCTGGGTGGTGGACAGCGAGCTGTGGCCCAGCAGCATCTGCAGCGCGCGCAGATCGGCGCCACGGTTGAGCAGGTGGGTGGCAAAGCTGTGGCGCAGGCCGTGGGGGCTGATCCGGGCCGGGTCGATCCCGGCCAGCACCGCGTACTTTTTCACCAGCCCCCAGAACTGCTGGCGGCTGAGCGGATGCAGGGAGGGCTCCAGGAACATCGGCACGGCGCCGTCCTGCGGCGTCGGCACGTTGCGCTTGCCGGTGAGCTGCGGCCGCGATTCGGCCAGATAACGCTCAAGCCAGTGCTGGGACTCCTCGCCCAGCGGAACCAGGCGTTCCTTGCTGCCCTTGCCGGTCACGCGCAGCACGCCCTGGCGCAGGTTCACCGCATTGGCCGGCAGGTTGACCAGTTCGCTGACGCGCAGGCCCGCGGCATACATCAACTCCAGCATGGCGCGGTCGCGCAGCCCCAGCGGCGTCTCGATATCGGGGGTGGCCAGCAGCGCATCGATCTGGCTTTCGGCCAGCGCCTTGGGCAGCAGCCGGGGCAGCTTGGGCGGGTCGAGCAGCGCGCTTGGGTCGTCCGTGCGCTCGCCGCGGCGCACGGCATCGGCGAAGAAGGCCCGCAGCGCGGAAAGCAGGCGGGCATTGCTGCGCGGCGACCAGCCATGGCGGGAGCGCCAGGCCAGGTAGTCGAACAGCCCAGCGCGATCGAGACCGGCCAGCCCCCCGGCCGCGCCATCACGCCAGCGCGCGAGACCTTCCAGATCGCGCCGGTAACTGTCCAGACTGGCACGCGCGAGGCCGTGTTCAGCCCAGGCGGTGTCGAGGAAGCGCTGGATGCGCAGGGTGTCGTCATCGCGCAGCTCGGGCAGGTGCTGGATGAGCTGGCGGCGCAGGGCGGGAGTGGTGGCGTCGGACATGCGGACAGCATACGGAGCAGACCGTGCGTGGGCCATCGAACGGGGGCAGCGGGCCGGGTATGCTCCGGGTCATGACCGATACCGCGCTGTCGTCCCCCGCTGCTGATCGCCCTGCATCGTTGCTGCCGTGGCGGCTGTTGTCACTGTTATACGACTTCTTCCCGGCGCTGGCGCTGTGGATGCTGCTCGGTGCGGTGTTCGTGGCGGTCTATACGTTGAGCGGTCACGCGGAGCGGGAAAACATCGCGCCGTTCAGTGCGTGGCAGTGGGCGTTGTGGGCGTGCTGCTGGGGCGTGACGGGGCTGTACGCGACGATGAGCTGGCGCCGCGGTGGGCAGACGCTGGGAATGCGGCCGTGGCGGTTGCAGGTGGTGTCGTTGGACGGCACGGTACCGACGCGCGGGCAGTTGTGGCGGCGGTATGCAGTGGGGACGTTGTCGGTGCTGGCGGCCGGGCTGGGGTTCTGGTGGGCGCTGGTGGATCGGCAGCGGCTGACCTGGCATGACCGGGCCAGCGGGACACGGGTTGTGCGGTTGCCGAAGCACTGCGCCAACCCTTCCAGCGTTTGACATCTTCCGATCGAGCAGAAAAATCAGCCCGACTTTCGTCGGAACAACAACCCGGATACCACCATCATCACGATCGGTGGCAACGCATACGCAATCCGGTAATCGAACTTCAACGCACCTGCCATGCGCCCGAAGAACAACTGCAGCAACCAGAAGCCCAGCGCGAACAGAATGCCCAGGAACAAGCGCTTCCCCATACCGCCACTGCGCAGCGAACCGAACGCGAACGGCACCGCCGCCAGGCACAGCGCCAGCACGTTGATCGGATAGAACCAGCGGCTCCAGTACACATCCTCGTAATCGCGCGCGTCCAGCCCATTGCGCTTGCGGTACTCGATGCTGGTGCGCAGATCCATCGCCGTCAGATTGCGCGGCTTGGAAATGCCGCTGGCCAGCGCCGCCGCATCCAGGCGTGAATCCCACGGCTCGGACTCGGCCGTCTCGCGGGTGGCCGAACGCTCACCGAACGTGTCGCGGCGGACTTTGTTCAGGACCCAGCCGTCGGCGCCGTGCTCGGCGGTGGTCGCATAGGTGAGCGAGGCCAGGCGGCCGTCGTCGGCGATCTTGTACAGGCGCACGTCGTGCAGGATCAGGCGCGTGCCACCGCCGGCCTGCAACTGCTCATCGCCGCTCTGGGCGTTGAGGAAGGTATCGCCTTCGCGCGCCCATACGCCCGAGTAGCGGGCCGCGCTGAGGCTGCTGCCCCACTTGGCGCTGATCTTGATGTCGTCGGCCTTGCTTTGGCCCCACGGACCCAGCGTTTCGCCGCTGAACACCATCACCGCGGTCATCAGCGACAACGCGATCGCCACCGAAACGCTCAGCCGCTTGCGCGACAGGCCCAGCGCACGCAGCGCGGTCAGCTCAGAGGTGGCGGCCAGCTGGCCCAGCCCCATCAGCGCGCCGATCACGGCGGCGGTCGGGAAGAAGGTGTAGGCACGGCGGGGCACGGTGTACAGCACCCAGGCGGCGGCGTGGCCAAGGGTATAGCTGCCCTTGCCGACGTCCTTGAACTCGCCGGAGAAGGCCATCACCACGTCCAGGCCGACCAGCACCGCCCAGGTCAGCAGGACGGTGCCGAACACGGCACGGCCCAGGTACAGATCAAACCGCATGGGGCGCAACACGTTCATGCGGTCCTCCGGGGGCGCGACAGTTTGCCGTCGCGGAAATACATCCACAGGGCCAGGCCCAGCAGCGGCAGGGTCAGCCACCACAGGCCCGCCACGGCGGGGATCTTGCCATCGGCGATCCAGCGGGTGCCGATGAACATCAGGTTCATGCCGACCATGTAGGCCAGGAAGGCCAGCATCATCCGGCCGTAGCGCTGCTGGCGCGGCGAGCTGCGGGCCAGCGGCAGGGTCATCAGGGCGAAGGCCAGTGCGATCAGCGGCGGGGCGATGCGCGAGTGCAGCTGGGCCTGGGCCTCGGGGCGTTCATCGCCGAACAGCTGGGTGGTGCGCAGCAGCTCGGGGTCATCGTCCTTGCGGGTCTCGGCACCGTCGGGCATGGCCACGTCGTTGCGGGCGAAGGTCATCAGCTTGTAGTCCAGCGCGCCATTGGCCGGGCCTTCGACCTGGTGGCCATCGTCCAGTTCCAGGTAGCGCTGCTTGGCGCCTTCGAAGTACATCCGGCCGTGATCGGCGGAGATCACTTCGAGGCGATCCTCCTTCTGTCGCTGCAGGAAGACCTTGCCCAGCTGGGTGCCATCCGGGGAGACCGAAGAGAGGTAGACCACGCCGCCATTGGGCAGCGGGGTGAACTTGCCCGCCTCCAGGCCGGCCATGACCACGCTGCGGTTGGCCTCGTCGATCATCGTCTCCCCGGTGCGATCGGCCCAGGGGCCCAGCCACAGCGAGCACAGGGCGATCAGCCCGACCACGGGCACCACCAGCATCAGCAGCGGGCGCAGCAGGCGCTTGGGGCCGACCCCGATGGCGGTGATGACCGCCATTTCCGAGTCCCGGTACAGCCGGGCCGTGGCCAGCAGCAGGCCCAGCATCAGCGCCAGCGGCAGGATCAGCGGCATATAGACGATGAACTGCAGGCCCAGCTGGGAGAACAGCAGGCGGGCAGGCAGGCGGCCGTCGGCGATGTTGCCGAGGATGTCCACCAGGACACCACCGACGCTCACCACCAGCAACACGATCAGGGTGGCCAGGAAACTCTGGACGAAATCACGCAGGAGATAGCGATCGAGCTTCGACATGGGGCGGTGGTTTAAACTCTCGGATTCGTTCGCGGTGCTGCCCAGTCTACTGACGGGACGTAAACAGCTCGCGATTGTACGGATTTGCCAACGGAATCTGATCAATGGCCCTGGAATTCACCCTGAACCACGCAGCCCCGGCCTCGGCCGAGTGCGATTGCGTCATCGTCGGCGCCTATGCCGACCAGACCCTGAGCCCGGCGGCACAGGCCCTGGACACCGCGTCCGGCGGCCGCCTGTCGGCCCTGATCGCCCGCGGCGACGTGGGCGGCAAGACCGGCAACACCACCGTACTGCACGATCTGCCCGGCGTCGCCGCCGCACGCGTGCTGGTGGTCGGGCTCGGTGAGCCGGCCAAGTTCGGCGTGCCGCAGTACCTCAAGGCCGTGGGCGATGCCAGCCGCGCCCTGAAGAGCGGGGTCAACCACCACGCGCTGTTCACCCTGACCGAGATCGAGGTCAAGGGCCGCGATGCCGCCTGGAACATCCGCCAGGCCATCATCACCGCCGACCACGCCGCCTACCGCTACAGCGCCACGCTGGGCAAGAAGAAGGCCGACGAACCCGGCCTGACCACGCTGGCCATCGCCGGCACCGACACCCAGGCGCTGGCCCAGGGCCAGGCGATCGCCGCCGGCGTGCAGTACGCCCGCGAACTGGGCAACCTGCCGCCGAACGTCTGCACTCCGGCCTACCTGGCCGAGTCCTCGGTCGCCTTCGCCCAGGCCCATGACGGCGCCGAAGCGGAGATCCTGGACGAGCAGCAGATGGAAGCGCTGGGCATGGGCTCGCTGCTGGCCGTGGCCCGTGGCTCGGCCAACCGCCCGCGCCTGGTGGTGCTGAAGTGGAGCAACGGCGGCGACGCCAAGCCCTACGTGCTGGTCGGCAAGGGCATCACCTTCGATACCGGTGGTGTCAACCTGAAGACCCAGGGCGGCATCGAAGAGATGAAGTACGACATGTGCGGTGGCGCCAACGTCATCGGCACCTTTGTCGCGGCGGTGACGGCCAAGCTGCCGTTGAACCTGGTGGTGGTGGTGCCGGCGGTGGAAAACGCCATCGACGGCAACGCCTACCGCCCCTCGGACGTGATCACCTCGATGTCGGGCAAGACCATCGAAGTCGGCAACACCGACGCCGAAGGCCGCCTGATCCTGTGCGACGCGCTGACCTACGCGCAGCGCTTCGAGCCGGCCGCGCTGATCGACGTGGCCACCCTGACCGGTGCCTGCCTGGTTGCCCTGGGCCACCAGACCGCCGGCCTGATGACCAAGCACGACGACCTGGCCAACGAACTGCTGGCCGCCGGCGAGCACGTGTTCGACCGCGCCTGGCGCCTGCCGCTGTGGGACGAGTACCAGCCGATGCTGGATTCCAGCTTCGCCGACATCTACAACATCGGCGGCCGCTGGGCCGGTGCGATCACCGCCGGCTGCTTCCTGTCGCGCTTCACCGAAGGCCAGCGCTGGGCGCATCTGGACATCGCCGGCGTGGCCAGCGATGAAGGCAAGCGCGGCATGGCCACTGGTCGCCCGGTCGGCCTGCTGAGCCAGTGGCTGCTGGACCAGGTCGCCCGCGCCTGATGCCCTGCCCGATCGCGGCCGCCCATCGGTGGCCGCGATCCCGCCCGGCCTGGCGCCGGGTTCTCCCTTCGCTCCAGGCCCTGCCATGTCCCGTGCTGATTTCTACCTGATCGCCAAGCCCCGCTTCCTGACCGAGCCGTTGCGGCTGGTCTGTGAGCTGGCCCGCAAGGCCAACGACGCCGGGCTGTTCACCCTGGTGCTGGCGCGCGACCAGGCCCAGGCCGAAGAACTGGACGAACTGCTGTGGGCGTTCGACAACGATGCCTACATCCCGCACCAGATCGCCGGCGAAGACATGGACGAGGAAGAGGCGCTGGTGCTGATCGCCGTTCCCGGTACCGAGGCCCCGGCCCGGCCGCTGGTCATCAACCTGCGTGACGATCCTTACCTGGCCGCCTGCGACCGCGTGCTGGAGGTGGTCCCGGCCGACCCGGAAGCGCGCGAACCGCTGCGCGAGCGCTGGCGCCAGTACAAGGCGCTGGGCTTTGAGCTGAACAAGTACGACATGTAACCCGCGTGGCGTCCGTCCGGTCGCCGCCGCCCCCGGAGACCCTTGATGCGCCTGTTGATCGCCCTGATCTTTCCCTGGTCCGCCTTCTTCACCATCGGCCGCCCGATCGCAGGCATCCTCAACGTCTCGAAGGTAGCGCCGACTACCAGTCGGCTGTCCTTGTCTGGCAGGCGGCCCGCCGCGATCTGGGCCGCCTGCGCGGTCTCACCGTTCCATACCGGCCAGAAGATCCGTCGCGCCTTAGGGCGTTGAGCTTCCGGCACCCCCACCTTCCGTATTCGATCCTGGTTCCCGCATGACCCAACTCGCCTCCAGCTACGACCCCAAATCCTTTGAAACCGCGTTGTACGACGCGTGGGAGAAGGCCGGCCATTTCAAGCCGTCCGGCAAGGGCGAGCCGTACACCATCCTGCTGCCGCCGCCGAACGTGACCGGTACGCTGCACATGGGCCATGCCTTCCAGCAGACCCTGATGGATGCGCTGGTGCGCTACCACCGCATGCGCGGCTACGACACGCTGTGGCAGGTGGGTACCGACCACGCCGGCATCGCCACCGAGATGGTGGTGTCGCGCAACTTGGCGCTGGCCGGCCAGGGCGAAACCCGCGATTCGCTGGGCCGCGACGGCTTCATCGAAAAGGTGTGGGAGTGGAAGGCGCAGTCCGGTGACACCATCGAACGCCAGATGCGCCGCCTGGGCACCTCCAGCGACTGGTCGCGCAGCACCTTCACCATGGACCCGCAGCCGTCCGAAGCGGTGATCGAGGCCTTCGTGCGCTGGCACGAGCAGGGCCTGATCTACCGTGGCCAGCGCCTGGTCAACTGGGATCCGGTGCTCAAGACCGCCATTTCCGATCTGGAAGTGGAGAGCGTGGAGGAAGACGGTTTCCTGTGGTCGATCAGCTACCCGCTGGCCGATGGCAGCGGCACCCTGACCGTGGCCACCACCCGCCCGGAAACCATGCTGGGCGACACCGCGGTGATGGTGCACCCGGACGATGAGCGCTACGCGCACCTGATCGGCAAGAAGGTGAAGCTGCCGCTGACCGATCGCGAGATTCCGGTGATCGCCGATGATTACGTCGACCGCGAGTTCGGTACCGGCGTGGTCAAGGTGACTCCCGCACACGATTTCAACGATTACCAGGTCGGCCTGCGCCACAACCTGCCGATGATCAACCTGTTCACCCCGGACGCGGCGATCAACGACAACGCGCCGGAGAAGTACCGCGGGCTGGACCGTTACGACGCGCGCAAGGTGATCCTGGCCGAGCTGGAAGACCTCGGCATCCTGGTCGAGACCAAGGCACACAAGCTGCAGGTGCCGCGTGGCGACCGCACCCAGCAGGTGATCGAGCCCTACCTGACCGACCAGTGGTTCGTGAAGATGGACGTGCTGGCCAAGCGCGGCCTGGAGATGGTCGAGAACGGCAGCATCCAGTTCGTGCCGGCCAACTGGATCAACACCTACCGCCACTGGATGGAGAACATCCAGGATTGGTGCATCAGCCGCCAGCTGTGGTGGGGCCACCGCATTCCGGCGTGGTTCGACGACGCGGGCAACTGCTATGTCGGCCGCGACGAAGCCGAAGCGCGCGCGAAGAACAACCTCGCCGCCGACCTCGCCCTGCACCAGGACAGCGACGTGCTGGAGACCTGGTTCTCCTCGCAGCTGTGGCCGTTCTCCACGCTGGGCTGGCCGAACGAACAGGCGATGGCCGAGCGCGGTTTCGAGCGCTACCTGCCGTCTGCGGTGCTGGTCACCGGCTTTGACATCATCTTCTTCTGGGTGGCCCGCATGATCATGGCCACCGACAGCTTCACCGGGAAGATTCCGTTCAAGGACATCTACATGACCGGCCTGATCCGCGATGCGCAGGGTCAGAAGATGTCCAAGTCGAAGGGCAACGTGCTCGACCCGCTGGACATCATCGATGGTATTTCCATCGAAGACCTGGTCGCCAAGCGCACCACTGGCCTGATGAAGCCCAAGGATGCGCCGAAGATCGAGAAGGCGACCCGCCGCGAGTTCCCGGAGGGCATCATCGCCCACGGTGCCGATGCGCTGCGCTTCACCATCGCGGCCCTGGCCACCCACGGCCGCGACATCAAGTTCGACATGAACCGCGCCGAGGGCTACAAGAATTTCTGCAACAAGCTGTGGAACGCCAGCCGCTTCACCCTGATGAACACCGAGGGCAGCACGTTCACCGGTGTGCCTCAGCCGCGGACCGACGCCGAGCGCTGGATTCTCGCGCGCCTGGCCGCGGTCTCGGCCGAAGCCCAGACGCATTTCGCCAACTACCGCTTCGACCTGCTGGCGCAGTGCCTGTACGAATTCGCCTGGAACGAGTTCTGCGACTGGTTCCTGGAGCTGACCAAGCCGGCCCTCAACGGCGCCGACGCCGAGGATGCCAACAGCACCCGCCACACCCTGCTGTACGTGCTCGAGGCGCTGCTGCGCCTGCTGCACCCGTTGATTCCGTTCGTCACCGAGCAGCTGTGGGGCCAGGTCGCCCCGCGCCTGGGCATCACCGATGACACCCTCTCCCAGCGCCCGTATCCGACCGCGGAGGAATTCGCTGGTGACTTCGCCCGCGCCGAAGCCGACGTGGAATGGCTGAAGTCGATGGTCAATGCGCTGCGCCGCGTGCGCAGCGAGTTGAACGTGCCGCCGTCCAAGCTGGTGCCGCTGCTGCTGCAGGGCGGCAATGACGACGACCGCGCGCGCATGACCCGCTTCACCGCCTCGCTGTCGTTCCTGCTCAAGCTGGAGCGCATCGAGTGGCTGGCCAACGGCAGCGACACGCCGCCAGCCGCCACCGCGATCGTGGGCGACCTGACCCTGCTGGTGCCGCTGGAGGGCCTGGTCGATCTGGGCGCCGAACGCGCGCGCCTGGACAAGGAAATCGCCCGGGTGGAATCGGAAAAGGAAAAGAGCGGGACCAAGCTGGCCAAGTTCACCGACAAGGTGCCGGCGGCCGTGGTCGAGCAGGAGCGCGTGCGCCTGGTCGAGTGGACCGCGCAGCTGGAAGGCCTGCGTTCGCAGCGCGCGAAGCTGTAAGCGCTGGGGGGAGGTAGTGCCACGCCATGCGTGGCTGCCTTCCGGGGCGGGATGACGCGCAGCCACCCATGGGTGGCTCCACCTTGGGCCGATGATGTCGCTGTCCATCTTCTGCATCGTGCTGTTCGCCGCCCTGCTGCATGCCAGCTGGAACGCGATCGTCAAACGCGGCACGGACAAGCTGATGACCACGCTGCTGGTCACCGGCTCGGCGGCGGTGATCGCCGCGATCGGCCTGCCCTTCCTGCCCGTACCCGCGCCGCAGAGCTGGCCGTGGCTGGCGACCTCCACACTGCTCCAGGTCGGGTATTACCTGCTGGTCGCCCGCACCTACCAGCTGACCGAGATGAGCGCGTCCTACCCGCTGATGCGGGGCTGCGCGCCCATCCTCGTCGCGCTGGTCAGCACACTGTTCCTCGGTGAGCGCCTTGAGTGGGTCGCCTGGGCCGGCATTGGGCTGATCTGCCTGGGCATCCTGTGCATGACACGCGGCATCTCGCGCCAACATCTCTGGTTGCCGCTGCTCAATGCCGGTGTCATCGCCACCTACACGCTGGTTGACGGCTGGGGCGCACGCCACTCCGGCGCTGCGGTGAGCTACACGCTGTGGCTGTTCCTGCTCTCCGGCCTGCCCTTGCCACTGTGGGCGCTGTGCACCCGGGCCAGCGCGCTGCGCGACTATGCGCGCCGCAACTGGGGCTACGGCATCATCGGTGGCATCGGCACGCTGGTCTCCTACGGACTGGCGCTGTGGGCCATGACGGTCGCGCCGATCGCGATGATCTCCGCGCTGCGCGAAACCTCGATCCTGTTCGGGATCCTGATTTCGGCTTGGCTGCTGCGCGAACGCATCACCCGCCAGCGCTGGCTCGCTGCAGGCCTGATCGTGGTGGGCGCAGTGGTACTGCGGATCACGTAGGGCCACCCCATGGGTGGCTCTACACCACGCGGTCAGAGCGGCGGCATCACCTGGATATCGTCGTCGACCAGCTCGATGGCCATGACCAGCGCATCCTCGCGCCCCTCGCGGGCGGGGTAATAGCGGGGCCGGCGGCCGATCTCGTTGAAGCCCTCGCTGTGGTACAGCGCCACCGCCGGGGTATTGGACGGGCGCACTTCCAGGAACACGCGGTGCGCGCCGTGGTCGCGGGCCAGCTTCACCAGCGCGCGCAGCAGATGCCGGCCGTGGCCGCGCGACTGGCACAGCGGGTCCACGCAGATATTGAGGATATGGGCTTCATCGGCGGCGATGCTGAGCAGGCCGTAGCCCATCAGCAGGCCGTCCTCTTCCATCGCCAGGCCGGGATAACCGGCGCGCAGGCAGTCCTGGAAGATGCCGCGGGTCCACGGGTACGGATACCCGCGCACCTCGATCGCCATCACCGCATTGAGGTCGCTTTCGCGCAGCGCGCGCAGCGACAACGGCCGTGGCGAGCTCACCGCGCTCACGGGCGGTTCTTCCTGCGCAGGGCACGCAACTGCGGCCACAACGCACGCTTGGCGGCCGCACTGCCGCGCAGTTCATCCAGGTTCCAGCTGGCCATCAAGGCCTGGGTATCCGGTTCGGCGGGGTTGCAGCCGGAGGCACGCAGCAGCGCGATCTGCAGGCGATCAGGCATCCGCACCGCGGCGCGGCGGCCACCGCTCGCGCGCA
This sequence comes from Stenotrophomonas sp. AS1, assembly GCF_048957655.1. NCBI lineage: Bacteria > Pseudomonadati > Pseudomonadota > Gammaproteobacteria > Lysobacterales > Lysobacteraceae > Stenotrophomonas > Stenotrophomonas sp. AS1. Next base: position 400,880 of record NZ_JARVXM010000006.1, read on the forward strand.
CGGGTGTCGCGGCCGGCGGGCTGCTGGGCGCGCCTTCGTCCACCGTGCGCGGGGCACTGCGCCGTACCGGTGCGGGCGCGTCCGCCGATGGCGCCGGCCGTGCGGGGCGTACGGGCACCGACGGCTCGTCCACCGGGGCCGCGCGCAGCTCGATCTCCGGCATCACCACCGCCTCGGGCGCGACACTGCCGTCGACAAACACCGTGTAGCCCATGGCCTGCAGCCAGGACTGCTGCGCCGGCGACCACAATGGCGGCAGCGCCTGCCCGCTCACGCGTTCGGCTCGACCGGCCTGCGGGTGCGTTGCCACACCCAGTAACACGGGCCGGACAGGGCATACACCAAGCCCACCGCGAACAGCACGCGCGGCAGATCGATGACCATGATCGCGATGGCGATCGGCACCAGGGCCAGCGCCAGGAACGGCACGCGATCCGCGCGCGGCCCCTTCTCGCCACTGCCCTTGAAGCTCCAGAAGCGGATCCGGCTGACCATCAGCAGGGCCGAGACCAGGGTCACGCCGAGGGCGACGTAGCGCAGCTGGTTGCCGTCCCAGCCCAGGTTGCCATCGGCGAAGGCCCAGACGAAGGACATCATCAGGCCGGCGGCGGCCGGGCTGGCCAGCCCGATGAACCAGCGCTTGTCGACCACCGTGACCTGGGTATTGAAGCGGGCCAGGCGCAACGCGGCGCAGGCGGCATACAGGAAGGCGACCGCCCAGCCGACGCGGCCGAGTACCGGGTCGTCGAACTTCAGCCAGGACAGCGACCAGTGGTACATCACCAGGGCCGGGGCCATGCCGAAACTGACCAGGTCGGCCAGCGAGTCGTACTGCACGCCGAATTCGCTGCTGGTCCCGGTCAGCCGGGCCACGCGGCCGTCCAGGCCGTCCATGACCGCCGCGACGAACACGGCGATGGCGGCATTGACGAAGTCGCCGTTGGCCGCGGCGATGATCGCGTAGAAGCCGGCGAACAGGCCTGCAGTGGTGAACAGGTTGGGCAGCAGGTAGATGCTGCGCGAGCGCGGCGGGGGTTTCAGTTGATCCATGCGGCCAGTTTAGTGGCTGCGGTGCCCTTTGGGGCAGTGCCAGCGCGCCGCGCCCTGCCATTGCTGCCGTGATCGGCTTGCCAGCGCCGGCCCGGGGTGCTGCAATCGCGCTTCTGCCCCGTCTCCGGAGTCGCCATGCGTGCCCTGTCCCGTCTGAGCGCCCTGCTGCTCGCCAGTGCGACGGCCAGTGCCGGCAACGTCTATAAGTGGAAAGACGCCCATGGCGTGACCCAGTATTCGGAGAAGCCGCCCACCGGGCAGAAATACGAGGCCCGCCAGGTCCAACACCACGACCCGGCCCCGCGCGAGGCGGCGGCCGCCCCGGCCGAGAACAGCGCCTGCACCACCGCCCGCGGCAATATCGTCCTGCTCGATGGGCCGGGCAAGGTCATGCAGGACACCGATGGCGACGGCAAGGCCGATACCGCCCTGACCGACGCGCAGCGCAGCGCCCAGAGGACCCTGGCCGAGGCCGCCATCCAGGCGTACTGCACGCCCAAGGCCTGAGCCGCCGGTCCCCGCAAGGGTCAAAACCACCGCCAGCACCCATCGCGGCGGCCGGACTGGCAGAATATCGGCTTCTGCCGTTCAGCGAAGCCGACGATGCGCCTCTCCCAGTTCCACCTGCACACCACCAAGGAAACCCCCAGCGACGCGGAGCTGACCAGCCACCGCTTGATGCTGCGCGCGGGCATGATCCGCAAGCTGGCCTCGGGGCTGTACACCTGGTCGCCGCTGGGCCTGCGCGTGCTGCGCAAGGTCGAGCGCATCGTGCGTGAGGAAATGGAGCGTGCCGGCGCGGTGGAATTCCAGATTCCGACCATCCAGCCCAAGGAACTGTGGGAAGCCACCGGCCGCTGGGAAAAGTTCGGCCCGCAGCTGCTGAAGATCAAGGACCGCAAGGAGCAGGTCTTCTGCTACAGCCCGACGGCCGAAGAGGCCGCTGCCGATTTCGCGCGCCAGGAGCTGTCCAGCTACAAGCAGCTGCCGGTCAATTTCTTCCAGATCCAGACCAAGTTCCGCGACGAGATCCGCCCGCGTTTCGGCGTGATGCGCGCGCGCGAGTTCCTGATGAAGGATGCGTACTCCTTCCACCTGCACGATGAGTGCCTGGTGCGCGAGTACGAAAACATGAAGTCGGCCTATGCCCGCATCTTCACCCGCCTCGGCCTGGATTTCCGCATGGTGCAGGCCGACTCCGGCGCGATCGGTGGCGACGCCTCGCAGGAATTCCACGTGATCGCCGAGTCCGGCGAAGACGCGCTGGTGTTTTCCACCGGCTCGGATTACGCCGCGAACATGGAAGCGGCCATCGCCGCGGCCCCGGGCGAGCGCCCGGCCGCCAGCGAAGCACTGCGCAAGGTCGACACGCCCACGCAGAAAACCTGTGAAGCGGTGGCCGCCCTGCTCGGCCTGGGCCTGGAGCGCACGGTCAAGTCGATCGCGATCATGAGCGAGGGCGGCTTCGTGCTGGCGCTGGTGCGTGGCGATCACGACGTCAATGAAATCAAACTCGGTAAAGTCGAGGGCCTGCAGGGTTACCGCATGGCCAGCGAGGCGGAGATCGCCACGCACCTGGGCAGCCAGCCCGGTTTCCTCGGCCCGCTCAATCCGGCCCAGCCGATCCGCATCGTCGCCGACCGCGACGTCGCCGCGCTGGCCGATTTCGTCGTCGGCGCCAACGAAGCCGGTTTCCACATCGCCGGCGTCAACTGGGGCCGTGACCTGCCCGAACCGGAAGTGGCGGATATCCGCAACGCCAAGGCCGGTGATCGCGCCGCCGATGGGGGTGAGCTGAAAATCGCGCGCGGCATCGAGGTCGGCCACGTGTTCCAGCTCGGCCGCCAGTATGCGCAGGCGTTGAATGCGACCGTGCTCGACGAGAACGGCAAGGCTGCGGTATTGGCGATGGGCTGCTACGGCATCGGCATTTCGCGCATCGTGGCTGCGGCGATTGAACAGAATCATGACGACGCCGGCATTATCTGGCCCGACGCGATGGCGCCGTGGCAGGTAGTGGTCTGCATGATCAACCCGAAGCAGGACGAGACCGTGTCGGCCACTGCCGCCGAGCTGCTTGCACAGCTGCAGGCCGCCGGCCTGGACGTGGCCCTGGACGACCGCGGCCTGCGCCCGGGCGCGATGTTTGCCGACATGGAACTGATCGGCGTGCCGCACCGGATCGTGGTGTCCGAACGCGGTGTCGCCGCCGGCACGTTCGAGTACCGCGCGCGCAGCGCGGCCGAAGCCGAAGTCCTGGACAAGGACGCACTGCTGGCGAAGTTGACGCAGTAATGACAAAGGCCGGGTGAATAACCCGGCCTTTTCAATGGCGGACCCGGTTTCAATATCTCCGTTTTGTTTGTGTATTTCGCAAAAGAGAATGTATGCTGTTTCCGATGCCAAGGACCGGCTCACCCTGTCCTTAATATATTGCGGAGTAGTAGATGAGCATTGACCTGAGCGGCCTGTCCGCCAAAGAGCTGGGCGCGCTGATCAAGAACGCCAAGAAGCAGCAGACCATCGTGGCCAAGCGTCCGGCGATCAGCAAGGTCCGCGCGCAGCTGACCAAGCTGGCCAAGGCCCAGGGCTATTCGGTGGAAGAACTGTTCGGCGGCGCCGCGCCGGCCGCACGCGGCCGTGCCGCGGGCAAAGCGACCAAGGCCCCGGCCAAGGCCGTGCGCAAGCTTGGCAAGGTGGCCCCGAAGTACCGCAATCCGGCCAACCCGAAGGAAACCTGGACCGGCCGTGGCAAGCAGCCGCGCTGGCTGGCCGCGCATACCGCCAAGGGCAAGAAGGTCGAAGAGTTCCTGATCAAGAAGTAAGCCGGTCAGTTACTGACGCACATGGAAACGCCGGCCTCGCGCCGGCGTTTTCGTTCCTGGCGCACACCTGCGCGATGGCCGCGGCGGTCAAAGATTCTTGCGTGCCGGGATCAGCAGATTGCCGAACAGCAGCCCGGCCACCAGTGCCATCACCACGTTGAGCACGGTCATCAGCACGGTCTGGCCGGCGCTCATGTCCTGCTGCTGGACCAGGGTCAGCACGCCACGCAGGCTGGTACTGCCGGGCACCAGCATGATGATGCCGGGCAAGCGGATGATCGCGCCCGGGCGCTGCGCCAGGCGACCAAACAGGTTGCCTGCGGCCGTGAGCAGCATCGCCGACATGAAAATGCCGGCCGGTATGCCCCACGCCTGGCCCGCGAATTTTGAAATCGCATAGCCGGCCACCGCCGCGGCCATCACCCACGGAAAATCGCGCCGGTTGGCTTTGAACAGCATCGCGAACGCGAAGGCGGCCAGCAGCAACGCACCCCACTCGACCCAATCGGCCTGTGGACGCGACGCGCGCACCAGCGGTTCCAGCCCGACGATGCCGGACAGGGTCACCGCGATCACCGCGCCCACCGTCAGTTTCAGAATCGTGGTCACCGCACCGGCGAAGCGTGCCGTCCCCGAGACCCAGTGCTGGCTGGCCAGTTCGTTGACCGCATTGGTCAGCGACATCCCGGGCAGCAGCACCACCAGCGAGGCAATGATCACCGTATTGAGGTTGAGCGCGCCGATGAACGAGGCCACCAGCGTTGCCACCGAACCGGCCAGCAGCGCCGCCAGGGCTTCGTTGGCCTCGCGCGTGGCCGGGCGGCGGTCGGTGTACATGCCCATGACGCCGATCAGCAGGCCGATCACGCCGGCGGTGGCGATATCCAGCCACGGCAGTTTCCACAGCCCGGCCACGCCGGCCGCGCCGAGGCTGTAGGAGAGAATCGTGCGGACCTTGCCCCAGCGCCCGGGGTCCTTGTCCAGCTGCCGCAGCGCGGTATGCCCCTGCGCGATGCTCATGGTGCCGTTGGCCACCGCATCGGTGATCTGGTCGGCGATGCTGAGTTTATGCAGATCGTTTTCGCCGGGGGCCAGGCGGATCACGCGGGTGATGTCCGACGAACCGATCGCCTTGGTGGGGTCGCTGAAACTCAGGATCAGGCCGGTCGGGTTCGACCACGGCTCGCAATCCAGGTCCAGCCGCTGCGCCAGGGCGACCACCGCCGCCTCCAGCCGCTGCGCGGTGGTGCCATAGCTGTGCAGGCGCCCGGCCATTTCCGAAACGAAGGCCACGCGCTGAGCGTAGGTGGCCGGTGGTGCAACGATGGTGGGGGCGTCGGCAGACATGCGCCGTAGTATTACCCGAACACGCCCCGGCCTGAAGAATCCCGGTGTCATGATGCTGGCGCGCGCATGCCCGGCAGTGCCGAGCGGCGTGTACGGACCGGTCCGGCGCATACGCGAGCCATGCACCCGGACAGGGTATGCTGCGCGCAGGACGCCTACATGACCTCAGACCAAGCCCCCCATCTCGAGCAGGATGCCCAGGACCCCGGCCTGATCCGGTTGTCTGGCCATTGGACATTACGCACCGCGCTGGACGCGGCCGAAGTGCTGCGCGGCCTTCCGGAGAAAGTGACCGGCCTGGACGCCAGCGGCATCACCCTGCTCGATTCGGCCGGCGTGCTGCAGCTGCTGCGTGTCGCGCACCGCGCCGACCTGGGCGAGGACGCGGTGACGTTCCGCGAGGAGCATCGCGCGCTGGTCTCCACCATCGAGGAAGTCGCCGACGACCGGCCCAAGGCCAAGCGCGACTTCGGCGTGCTAGCCGCACTTGAGCGGCTCGGTGTCAGCGTGCACGGCATGGGCCACAACATCGTGGCGCTGGCCAGTTTCCTGGGCGAGAACCTGGTCAAGGGCGCGCGCCTGATCAAGGAACCGCGCCGCTTCCGTCTCACTGCCACCGTCGCGCAGATGGAGCAGGTCGGCCTGGACGCGGTGCCGCTGGTGGCCCTGCTGTCGTACCTGGTCGGCGCGGTGATCGCCTTCCTCGGCTCCACGATCCTGCGCGACTTTGGCGCGGAGATCTATGTAGTCGAACTGGTCAGCATCGCCTTCCTGCGCGAGTTCGCGGTGCTGTTGACCGCCATCGTGCTGGCCGGCCGCACCGCCAGTGCGTTCACCGCGCAGATCGGCGCGATGAAGGCCCGCGAAGAAATCGACGCGATGAAGACGCTCGGCCTGGACCCGGTCGACCTGCTGGTGCTGCCGCGCCTGATCGCCCTGCTGATCACCCTGCCGCTGCTGACCTTCATCGCGATGATCGCCGGCCTGGCCGGTGGCATCACCGTCGGCGCGTTCGATCTGGACATCCCGCCGCAGATGTACATCGCGCGGATGCACGACACCATGGAAGTGCGCAACATGCTGGTCGGGCTGTCGAAGGCCCCGGTGTTCGCGCTGGTGATCGGCCTGATCGGCTGCCTGGAAGGCCTCAAGGTTGAAGGCACCGCGCAGTCGGTCGGTGAGCGCACCACCTCCAGCGTGGTGCAGGCGATTTCGCTGGTGATCATCCTCGACGCGTTCGCCGCGCTGTGGTTCATGAAGATGGGCTGGTAACCGATGAGCACCGATACCGCCCCGGCCATTGACCGCGACGACGCCGCCACCGGTGATGGTGAACTGCTGATCCGCGTGCGCGGGCTGACCAACCGTTTCGGCGCGCAGGTCGTGCACGACGGGCTGGACCTGGACGTGCGCCGCGGCGAGATTCTCGGCGTGGTCGGCGGCTCGGGTACCGGCAAGTCGGTGTTGATGCGCAGCATCCTCGGCCTGCGCACGCCCGATGACGGCCAGATCGAGGTGCTCGGCGTCGACGCCCGCTCCAGTGACCCGGCCAACCGCCTGCATATCGAACGCAACACCGGCGTGCTGTTCCAGGATGGCGCCCTGTTCTCCTCGCTCACCGTGGGCGAGAACGTGCAGGTGCCGCTGAAGGAACACCACGGCGAGCTGCCCGAGCGCTGGCATTACGAGCTGGCCCTGCTCAAGGTGAAGCTGGCCGGCCTGCCGGCCGATGCGATCAACAAGCTGCCCTCGCAGCTGTCCGGCGGCATGCGCAAGCGCGCCGGCCTGGCCCGGGCGCTGGCGCTGGACCCGCCGCTGCTGTTCCTGGACGAGCCCACCGCCGGGCTGGATCCGATCGGCGCGGCCGCCTTCGACCGCCTGATCAAGACCCTGCAGGAAGCGCTGGGCCTGACGGTCTTCCTGATCACACATGATCTGGACACGCTGTATGCGATCTGTGACCGGGTGGCGGTGCTGGCCGACAAGAAAGTCATCGCCAATGCCCCGCTCCACGAGATCGAACAACTGGACCACCCGTGGATCCAGGAGTACTTCCACGGACCGCGCGCGCGTGCTGCGCGCGATGCAAAGCACGAGAGCGAGTAAGCCATGGAAACCAAAGCCAATTACGTCCTGATCGGCGCCTTCACCCTGATAGTGGGCCTGGCGCTGCTGGCCTTCGGCCTGTGGGCCGCCAAGTACTCCTCCGATCGCACCTGGACCGAGTACCGCGTGGTGTTCCGCGAGGCCGTCACCGGCCTGTCGGTCGGCAGCCCGGTGCAGTACAACGGCATCGCGGTCGGCTCGATCACCGAACTGAACCTGGTACCGGACGATCCGCGCCAGGTGGTCGCACGGATCCGCCTGAACTCCAATACGCCGGTCAAGACCGACACCCGCGCCAAGCTGGCGATCACCAGCCTGACCGGCCCGTCGATCATCCAGCTCAGTGGCGGCACGCCGCAGTCGCCCGCGCTGACCGCGGTCAACAAGGATCCGGCGCCGATCATCCCGACCACCCCCTCGGCGCTGCAGAACATCACCGACGTGGCCAACCGCATCGTCGAGCGCATGGATCAGGTGCTCAGCGACCGCAACGTGGCCAGCATCAACGCCACCCTGGCCAACCTGGAAACCATCAGCGGCGGCCTGGCCGACCGCGACCAGGGTACCCAGGCGCTGCTGCTGAGCGCGCGTGATGCCGCCCGCAGCCTGGATGTGACCCTCAAGAGCACCAACGGCACCATCCAGCGGCTGGACAAGAATCTGGTGCAGCAGCTGCCGCCGATCCTGGACAAGCTGGAAACCACGCTGAGCAAGCTGGACTCGGCCGCCGGCAATGCCGACTCGATCCTTGGCGAGAACCGTGCCGCGATCAACAGCTTCGCCAATGATGGCCTGGCCCAGCTCGGCCCGACCCTCACCGAGCTGCGCGGCCTGATCCGCGACCTGCGCCGGGTCAGCGACCGCTTGGACAACAACCCGGCACGCTATCTGCTCGGCCGTGACGCACCCAAGGAGTTCGAACCCAAATGAGCCACGCGACCTTCTTCCGGCCCCTGCTGCCGATCGCCCTGATCGCCGCGCTTGGCGGCTGCTCGCTGCTGGGCAGCAACGAACGCAGCGCGGTGACGATCTATTCGCCCGTGGTGCGCATCCAGGCCGACCCGAGCTGGCCGACCGTCGATTGGCAGCTGGTGCTGGTCAAGCCCAGCGCCGCCCGCGTGGTCGACAGCCCGCGCATCAACGTACGTCCGACCCCCTCCGAGCTGGAGGTCTACAAGGGCGTGAGCTGGGCCCAGCCGGCCACCGACATGCTCGACGACGCGCTGGTGCGCGGCTTCGAGGATTCCGGCCGCATCAACGGCGTGGCCCGGGTCACCACCGGCATCCGCGCCGACTACAAACTGGCCATGGACGTGCGCCGTTTCGAAGCCGATTACCGCGGCCAGGCCACGCCGACCGCGCTGATCGAAGTGAACGCCAAACTGATCCACGTGATCGACCAGCGCGTGGTCGCCGACCGCACCTTCCGCCAGGAAAACCCGGTCGGCAGCACCGACGTCGCCCAGGTCACCGCCGCGCTGGAACAGGGGTTGCAGACACTGACCACGAACGTGGTGGGCTGGACGCTGGTGACCGGCGAGCAGGATCACGCCCGCAGCGCGGTTACCCCTGCCCGGGTGCGTTGATCCAGCGGAAGGTCAGATTGAGGCGCTCGGCCAGCGGCCGGGCGCTCTTCGGCAGGCAATGCTGGTAATGGCGCTGGGTCTGCCCACCCATCACCAGCAGATCGCCATGGTCCAGCAGGACCTCGGCCTTTTTCGCATGGTCGTCCCGACGCCGCAGCAGGAACCGCCGCCCGGCGCCCAGGCTCAGTGACGCGATCACCGGCGCCGGCCCCAGCTCGGGCTCGTTGTCACTGTGCCAGCCCATCCCGTCATCACCATCGCGGTAACGGTTGAGCAGCACGCTGTTGAACGCGTGGCCACAGAATGCGGCCAGCTGATCCCGAAGCGGCAGCAGCGCCGGATGCCACGCCTGCGGCACGAACTCGGTACCGGAATAGCGGTAACGGGCGGCCGGGTCGCCCATCCAGCAGCTCAGCCGCGGGGAATCGACCTGGCGGCCGAACATGCGGATCCTGTGTACCTCCCACGGGACATCCTCGCGCAGCGTGCGCTGGAGGGTGTCGGCGGCGTCGCGGGGCAGCCAGTGGCGGTGCCAACTCACCTCGGCCTCGCGCAGATGCAGATCCATGGAATCCTCAACGACTATCGTGGTGCCCGTCGCACGGGCACCACGGCGGCGACAGCGATCAGGCCTGGCCGAAGGCCACGCCGGTCTTTTCCTTCAGCTCATCGATACCCACGCCCGGCGCGGACTCGATCAGCACCAGGCCCTTGTCGGTGACATCGAACACGGCCAGGTCGGTGATGATGCGATCGACCACGCCAACACCGGTCAGCGGCAGATTGCACTCGGACAGAATCTTGTGCTCGCCGTTCTTGGCGGTGTGCTCCATCAGCACCACCACGCGCTGCACGCCTGCGACCAGATCCATCGCCCCGCCCATGCCCTTGACCATCTTGCCGGGCACCATCCAGTTGGCCAGATCGCCCTTGTCGGTGACCTGCATCGCGCCGAGGATGGCCAGGTTGATATGACCGCCACGGATCATCGCGAAGCTGTCGTGGCTGCCAAAGTAGCTGGCGCCCGCGCGTGCGGTCACCGTCTGCTTGCCGGCGTTGATCAGGTCGGCATCCACTTCGGCTTCGGTCGGGAACGGGCCGATGCCCAGCAGCCCATTCTCGGACTGCAACCACACGTCCACGCCGTCGGGAATATGGTTGGCCACCAGGGTCGGCAGACCGATGCCCAGGTTCACGTACGCACCGTCGGTCAGCTCGCGCGCGGCGCGCTGTGCCATTTCATCACGGGTCCAGGCCATCTCAGTTCGCCTCCTGGCGCACGGTACGCTGTTCGATACGCTTCTCGGGGTGCGGGTTGTGCACGATGCGGTGCACGTAGATGCCCGGCAGATGCACCTGGTCCGGGTCGATGCTGCCCACCGGCACCACCTCTTCCACTTCCACGATGCACAGCTTGCCGGCCATCGCGCAGGCCGGGTTGAAGTTGCGCGCGGTCTTGCGGAACACCAGGTTGCCGGCCTCGTCGGCCTTCCACGCCTTGACCAGCGCGATGTCGGCGCGCAACGCGGTCTCCATCACGTAGTGCTTGCCGTCGAACTCGCGGGTTTCCTTGCCTTCGGCCACCACCGTGCCGTAGCCGGTCGCGGTGAAGAAGGCCGGAATGCCCGCACCGCCGGCGCGCAGCCGCTCGGCCAGGGTGCCCTGCGGGTTGAACTCCAGCTCCAGCTCGCCGGCCAGGTACTGACGCTCGAACTCCTTGTTCTCGCCCACGTAGGAGGAGATCATCTTGCGGATCTGGCGGGTCGCCAGCAGCTGGCCGAGGCCGAAGCCATCCACGCCCGCATTGTTGGAGATCACGGTCAGGTCCTTGGCACCGGTATCGCGCAGCGCGGCGATCAGGGCCTCGGGAATACCGCACAGGCCGAACCCGCCGACCGCCAGGGTCTGGCCATCGGCGATGGCGCCTTGCAGCGCTTCAGCCGCACTGGCGTACTGCTTGCCACGTCGCCCGGCGTTGTCTGGGGACTTGCTCATCTACGCCCTCACCTCGTTGATGTAAGCGGCCATTGTAGCCATTGCCCGGGGCTTTCCCTGCCCCCGGGGTCCGGCGTTGACCCGGCCCGCGCCGGTGAAAACGATTCCCATACACGGCAGCGGCTAAACTAGTGCGCTGACTGTCAGAAGGACTGAATAGATGACGCTCCCCGCATTCAAGGCGTACGACATCCGCGGCCGGGTTCCGGATGAACTGAACGAAGATCTGGCCCGCCGCATCGGCGTGGCCCTGGCCGCCCAGCTGTCGCCCGGCACGGTGGTGGTGGGCCACGATGTCCGCCTCACCAGCGGGGCCCTGCAGGATGCCCTGGCAGCCGGCCTGCGCGGCGCCGGCCGCGAGGTGCTCGACATCGGGCTGTGCGGGACCGAAGAAGTCTATTTCCAGGTGGACCACCTGAAGGCGGCCGGCGGGGTAATGGTCACCGCCAGCCATAATCCGATGGATTACAACGGCATGAAGCTGGTCAAGGAGCAGGCCCGTCCGATCAGCTCCGATACCGGCCTGTTCGCGATCTCCGACGCGGTCGAGGCCGACCAGGCCCCCGCAGCCGAGCCGAGCGCCGGCCTGCAGTCGCATCCGGACAAGAGCGCCTACATCGCCCACCTGCTGAGCTACATCGAGCCCAAGGCGCTCAAGCCGCTGAAGCTGGTGGTCAATGCCGGCAACGGCGGCGCCGGCATGATCGTGGATCTGCTCGCCCCGCACCTGCCGCTGGAGTTCATCCGCATCTGCCATGAACCCGACGGCAGCTTCCCCAACGGCATCCCCAACCCGCTGCTGCCGGAGAACCGCGAGGTCACCGCGCAGGCCGTGCGCGAGCATGGCGCGGACTTCGGCATCGCCTGGGATGGCGATTTCGACCGCTGCTTCTTCTTCGACCACAATGGCCGCTTCATCGAAGGCTATTACCTGGTCGGCCTGCTCGCCCAGGCGATCCTGGCGCGCCAGCCCGGCGGCAAGATCGTGCACGACCCGCGCCTGACCTGGAACACGGTGGAAATGGTCGAGGAAGCCGGTGGCCAGCCGGTGCTGTGCAAGAGCGGCCATGCCTTCATCAAGGAGAAGATGCGCTCGGAAAATGCCGTCTATGGCGGCGAGATGAGCGCGCACCACTATTTCCGCGAGTTCGCCTACGCCGATTCCGGGATGATCCCGTGGCTGCTGATCGCCGCGCTGGTCTCCGAGTCCGGCCGCTCGCTGGCCGACCTGGTCGAGGCGCGCATGCAGAAGTTCCCGTGCAGCGGCGAGATCAACTTCAAGGTGGCCGACGCCAAGCGTTCCGTTGCCCGCGTGATGGAGCATTACGCTGCGCAGGCACCGTCGCTGGACCACACCGATGGCATCAGCGCCGATTTCGGCGACTGGCGCTTCAACCTGCGCAGCTCCAATACCGAGCCGCTGCTGCGCCTGAATGTTGAAACCCGCGGCGACGCAGCGCTGCTGCGCGCACGCACCGACGAAATTTCCCAGTTGCTCAAGGACGCCTGAGGCGAATACCCCACCATGCAGAACCTTCTTCCCGTCATCCTTTCCGGTGGGTCCGGCACCCGCCTGTGGCCGCTGTCGCGCGAGTCCTACCCCAAGCAGTTCCTGGCCCTGGCCGGCGAACAGACCATGCTGCAGGCGACCTGGCAGCGCGTAGCAGCGATCGCTGGGCGCGCGCCGCTGATCGTCGCCAACGAGGAACACCGCTTCGTGGCCGCCGAGCAGTTGCAGCAGCTGGGCGTGCAGCCGCAGGCGATCCTGCTGGAGCCGGTCGGCCGCAATACCGCACCTGCCATCGCGGTGGCGGCACTGGAAGCGACCCGTGACGGTGATGATGCGCTGCTGCTGGTGCTGCCTTCAGACCACGTGATTGCCGACGAGAATGCGTTCCGCGCTGCGGTGCTGCGTGCGGTGCCGGCCGCGGAGTCCGGCAAGCTGGTGACCTTCGGCATCGTGCCGACCGGCCCGGAAACCGGCTATGGCTACATCAAGGCGGCCTCCGGCGGCGATGTCCGCGCCGTGGACCGGTTTGTCGAGAAGCCGGATGCACAGACCGCGACCGCTTACGTGCAGTCGGGCGAGTACTTCTGGAACAGCGGCATGTTCCTGTTCAAGGCGTCCCGATTCCTGGCCGAGCTGGAGAAGTTCCACCCCGCCATGCTGGCCGGCAGCCGCACCGCCTGGCAGCAGGCGCGTCGTGACAGTGATTTCACCCGCCTGGACAAGGACGCCTTCGCCGCCGTGCCCTCGGATTCCATCGACTACGCAGTGATGGAAAAGACCGCTGATGCCGTGGTCGTGCCGCTGGATGCCGGCTGGAACGATGTGGGCTCGTGGACCGCGCTGCGTGATGTATCCGAACAGGATGGGGATGGCAACGCGCACCACGGCGATGTGATCGCGATCGACTGCCGCAACACCTTCGCCTACGGCGAGCGGCTGATCGCCCTGGTCGGCCTGGACGATGTGATCGTGGTGGAAACCGATGATGCGGTGATGGTCGGCAAGAGCGACCGCATGCAGGAGATCAAGCAGGTGGTCGCGCAGATCAAGGCCGATGGGCGCCCCGAAGCAACCTGGCACCGCAAGGTGTACCGCCCCTGGGGCGCGTACGACTCGATCGACAACGGTGCCCGCTTCCAGGTCAAGCGCATCACCGTCAAGCCGGGTGCAACGCTGAGCCTGCAGATGCACCACCACCGTGCCGAGCACTGGATCGTGGTCAGCGGCACGGCCGAAGTGACCCGCGGCGAGGAAGTGCTGCTGCTCACCGAGAACCAGAGCACGTACATTCCGCTGGGCGTGACCCATCGCCTGAAGAACCCGGGCAAGCTGCCGCTGGAACTGATCGAAGTGCAGTCCGGCAGCTATCTGGGCGAGGACGACATCGTGCGGTTTGAAGATACCTACGGCCGTACCTGATCGACGGCAGGCAGATAAACAGAAAACCCGGCCAAGGCCGGGTTTTTTTATTGCGGGTAGAGCCACGCCATGCGTGGCTGCCCTGCCTGGGATCCTGACACCGCGTCAGCCACGCATGGCGTGGCTCCACGTCTGGCTCAACCGTCCGCGATGACCCGCTTCAGGCCGTCCTGCCAGCTCGGCAGCACAACGCCGAAGTCCTGCTCCAGCTTCGCCACATCCAGGTGCGAATAGGCGGGGCGCTTGGCCGGCGTCGGGTACTCGGCCGTAGTGATCGCCTCGACTTTCGGCGCCCGCGGCAGCACGCCTGTTGCCACCGCCTCCGCAAAGATCGCTTCGGCAAAGCCGTGCCAGCTGGTCTCGCCCTTGGCGGTCAGATGCCACGTGCCCGACAGTGCGCCGTCGTGCTGCAGCGCCTGCGCGGTCACATCGGCAATCAACGCTGCCGGCGTCGGCGTACCGACCTGATCAGCCACCACACGCAGGACGTCGCGCTCGGCCCCCACCCGCAGCATCGTGCGCAGGAAGTTGGCGCTGTGCGAGGCGTATACCCAGGCCGTGCGGAAGATCAGGTGGCGTCCACCGGCCGCACGGATGGCTTGCTCACCGGCCAGCTTGCTGGCGCCATACACGCCCAGCGGGGCGGTCGCATCGTCTTCCCGGTACGGGCGCGTGCCCTGCCCGTCGAACACGTAATCGGTGGAGTAATGCACCAATGGGACGCCGGCCTGCGCGCACCACTTCGCCAGTACGCCCGGCGCTTCGGCATTGGCGCGGAACGCGGCATCGCGGTCGCCCTCGGCACGGTCGACCGCCGTGTACGCGGCGGCATTGACCACCACCGTCGGCTGGACGCGGTCCAGCAATGCGGTCAGAGAGGCGGGCTGGTCGAAGTCGGCCACTTCGCACGCGCTGCCATCGGGCAGCGCGCCGCTGCGCGTGGTCGCCACGATCGTCCCCAGCGGGGCCAGCGCGCGTCGCAGTTCCTGGCCAAGCTGGCCATTGGCCCCCAGCAGCAGGATCGTCACGGCTGGTAGACCGGCAGGCGGTCCTCGGCGATGTCCTTCAGGAACGGCGCGGACTCGTCCTTGGCCGACAGCGTGGGTGCGCTGATCGGCCAGTCGACGGCGATGTCGGCATCGTTCCAGCGGACGCCGGCGTCGAAGTCCTTCAGGTACACCTCGGTGCACAGATAGCTGAAGATCGCGCGTTCGGAGAGCACGGCGAAACCGTGCGCGAAGCCTTCCGGAATCCAGAACTGCTTTTTGTTCTCCGCGCTCAGCACCACGGCGGCCCACTGGCCGAAGGTCGGCGAGCCGCGACGGATATCCACGGCCACGTCGTAGACTTCGCCTTCAAGCACGCTGACCAGCTTGCCCTGCGGCCGCGGCCACTGATAGTGCAGGCCGCGCAGCACGCCCTTGGACGAGCTGGAGACGTTGCTCTGTACGAATTTCGTCGGCAGTCCATGCTCACCGAAGCGGGCCGCGTTCCAGGTCTCGAAGAAGAACCCGCGCTCGTCGCCGAAGACGGCAGGCTCGATCACCACGCAACCGGGCAGCTTGGTTTCGACAATCTTCACGGCACTACTCCTCGCACAGCCAGCGTGTGCAGGTACTGGCCGTAGCCGTTCTTGATCAACGGCGCTGCCAGCCTCTCCAGCTGCTCGGCATTGATCCAGCCCTGGCCGAAGGCGATTTCTTCCGGGCAGCAGACCTGCAGGCCCTGGCGGGTCTGGATGGTCTCGATGAAGTTGGAGGCTTCCAGCAGCGACTGGTGGGTGCCGGTATCCAGCCACGCATAGCCACGACCCAGCGCTTCCAGATGCAGGTTGCCCTCGCGCAGGTAACGCTGGTTGAGATCGGTGATTTCCAGCTCGCCACGCGGCGAGGGCTTCAGTTCGGCGGCGTAATCGCTGGCGTTGCCGTCGTAGAAGTACAGCCCGGTGACGGCATAGTTAGACCGCGGCTTCTCCGGCTTCTCGACCAGGTCGATGACCTTGCCGGCGGCGTCGAATTCGGCCACGCCGTAGCGTTCCGGATCATTGACCCAGTAACCGAACACCGTGGCACCGGTATCGCGCTGGTCGGCATTGCGCAGCACTTCACGCAGGCCATGGCCGTGGAAGATGTTGTCGCCCAGCACCAGGCAGCTCGGCTTGCCGCCGATGAACTCCTTGCCGATCAGGTAGGCCTGCGCCAGCCCGTCCGGACTCGGCTGCACGGCGTACTCGATGTTCATGCCCCACTGCGAGCCGTCGCCGAGCAGGCTCTGGAACAGCGCCTGCTCGTGCGGCGTGTTGATGATCAGCACGTCGCGGATCCCGGCCAGCATCAGCACGCTGAGCGGGTAGTAGATCATCGGCTTGTCGTACACGGGCAGCAGCTGCTTGCTGACGCCCTTGGTGATCGGATACAGGCGCGTGCCCGAACCACCCGCGAGGATGATGCCCTTGCGTTGAGTCATGCGGTTGTCCTCAGTCTGGTGATCACCGCACTCAGGCGGTGGTGCCGATGCGCTGCAGGCGGTAGCTGCCGTCGAGTACGCCGTTGACCCAGTCCTGGTTGTCCAGGTACCAGTCCACGGTGAAGCCGATGCCCTGCTCGAAGGTGTACTTCGGTTCCCAGCCCAGCTGGTCCTTGAGCTTGGAGGCATCGATCGCGTAGCGGCGGTCATGGCCGGGGCGGTCGGTCACATAGGTGATCTGGCTGGCGCGCGGCTGGCCATCCTCACGCGGGCGGCGTGCATCGAGCAGTGCGCAGATCGCCTGCACCACTTCGATGTTCTGCTTCTCGGAGTTGCCGCCGACGTTGTAGGTCTCGCCGACCTGGCCCTTGGCCAGCACGGTGCGGATCGCTTCGCAGTGGTCGCTCACGAACAGCCAGTCGCGCACCTGCTTGCCATCGCCGTAGACCGGCAGCGGTTCGCCGGCCAGGGCCTTGGCGATCACCAGCGGGATCAGCTTCTCGGGGAAGTGGTACGGGCCGTAGTTGTTGGAGCAGTTGGTGGTCAGCACCGGCAGCCCGTAGGTGTGGTGGAACGCGCGCACCAGATGGTCCGAGGCCGCCTTGGACGCCGAGTACGGCGAGTTCGGCGCATACGGGGTGGTCTCGCTGAACTTGCCGGTCTCGCCGAGGGTGCCGTAGACCTCATCGGTGGATACGTGCAGGAAGCGGAACGCCTGGCCCTTGTCGGCCGGCAGTGCCTTCCAGTAATCGCGCACGGCTTCCAGCAGCGCCAGGGTGCCGACCACGTTGGTCTGGATGAACGCGCCCGGGCCGTCGATGGAACGGTCCACGTGGCTTTCGGCGGCGAAGTTCAGCACCGCGTCGGGCTGGTGCTCGGCCAGCAGGCGCGATACCAGCGCCTGGTCGCCGATGTCGCCCTCGACGAACACGTGGTCCGGATTGCCCTCAAGCGTGGCCAGGGTCTTGAGGTTGCCCGCGTAGGTCAGCGCATCGAGGTTGATGACGCGCACGCCTTTGGCGACCGCTTCGAGGACAAAGTTACCGCCAATGAATCCGGCTCCGCCGGTGACAAGCCATGTGGGCACTACCCATTCTCCTGTTCGATATGCGCGCAGGGGCCTGATGGCGCCCCGACTCAGCGCCACAGGATACATGGCGGCCGTCTTCACGACTGCCCGCGCAGTGTGAACAACAGACCTCACCCCGCAATTTCATGTCGCAATGCAGCATAACCATACGCATTCGCATGGTCCCCCCGGGCCAGTTAGAATCGCGGTCCCACCCCCGAACCGGTTGCTACTCAAAGAACCGGACGTTCTCCCGTTATTGAAGGATCCAGCACCAGATGAAAATCCTCGTCGCGTACAAGCGCGTGGTGGACTACAACGTCCGCATTCAGGTCAAGCCGGACGGTTCCGGCGTGGTCACCGACGGCGTCAAGCTGTCCCCCAACCCGTTCGATGAAATCGCCCTGGAAGAAGCGCTGCGCCTGCGCGACAAGGGCATCGCCACCGAGGTCGTGGTCGCCACGATCGCACCGGCCGATGCCCAGGCGCACCTGCGCAACGGCCTGGCCATGGGCGCCAACCGCGCCATCCACGTCGTGACCGACCAGGCGATCCAGCCGCTGACGGCCGCCCGCACCCTGCTCAAGCTGGTGGAGAAGGAACAGCCGGACCTGGTGATCCTCGGCAAGCAGGCCATCGACGACGATGCCAACCAGACCGGCCAGATGCTGGCCACGCTGTGGGGGCGCCCGCAGGCGACCTTCGCCAGCAAGCTGGAGATCGCCGACGGCAAGGCCACGGTGACCCGTGAAGTCGACGCCGGCCTGGAAACGCTGGAAGTGGACCTGCCGGCCGTGGTCACCACGGACCTGCGCCTGAACGAGCCGCGCTTCATCAAGCTACCCGACATCATGAAGGCCAAGGCCAAGCCGCTGGAGACCCTGCAGCTGGCCGACCTCGGCGTTGAAGCCGCCGATACCTTCAAGACCACCCAGTACGCCGCGCCGGTCAAGCGCAGCAAGGGCGTGATGGTCAAGGACGCGGCCGAACTGGTCGCTGCACTCAAGCAGAAGGGGTTGCTGTAATGACCAAGATCCTCGTTGTCGCTGAACACCACGACGGCAAGCTCAACGCCGCCACCGCCAAGACCGTCAGTGCGGCCGCTGCGATCAGCGGCGCCAGCATCGACGTGCTGGTGCTGGCCGCCGACGCGACCGCAGCCGCCGCTGAAGCAGCGCAGCTGGCCGGCGTCGCCAAGGTGCTGACCGTGACCAACGCCGCCAACGCGCAGGCGCTGGCCCAGGTCCTGGCCCCGCAGATCGCGCAGCTGGCCACCGGCTACACCCACGTGTTCGGCCCCTCCACCACCTTCGGCAAGGACCTGATGCCGTGCGTGGCCGCCCTGCTGGGCGTCAACCAGGTCTCCGACCTGATGACCGTCGAAGGCAGCCACACCTTCAAGCGCCCGATCTATGCGGGCAACGCCATCATCACCGTCGAGGTGCCGGCCGACCAGATCGTGGTCGCCACCGTGCGCGCTGCCTCGTGGCCGGAAGCGGCCAAGGGCGGCAGCGCCTCCGTGGAAGCGGCCAACGTGGATGCGGCCCTGCCGAGCCACACCCGCTTCATCGGCCTGGCCGCCGGCGCGACCGACCGACCGGACCTGCAGAGCGCCAAGCGCGTGGTCTCCGGCGGCCGTGGCGTGGGCTCGGAAGAGAACTTCAAGGTGATCTTCCAGCTCGCCGACAAGCTCGGCGCCGCCGTGGGTGCCTCGCGCGCCGCCGTGGACGCCGGCTATGTGCCGAGCGACCTGCAGGTGGGCCAGACCGGCAAGATCATCTCGCCGGAGCTGTACGTGGCCGTGGGCATCAGCGGTGCCATCCAGCATCTGACCGGGATCAAGGACGCCGGCACCATCGTGGCGATCAACAAGGATCCGGACTCGCCGATCTTCGAGATCGCCGATATCGGCCTGGTGGGCGACCTGTTCACCCTGCTGCCGGAGCTGGAAGCGGCGCTGGGCTGAGCCCGCCCCGCAGGGCGTGATGGCCTCGTCCCTCACGCCCTGCCTCTTTCCGCGGGCCGTCCAGGCCGCGTAAGGTAAGCCCCCCGGGTGGCCACAGCGCTGCCACCGGCCGCCCAGCATGGACGTGATTCGATATGCCCGTACCTTTCCGCCACTGCCTACCGACCGGGGACCTGCGATGATCGTCGGTTCGGGACTGGTGGCCCGAGCGTTCACGCCCCTGTTCGCAGACGACGCAAGAACCGTCATATTCGCCTCCGGGGTCTCCAACTCCAGCGAAACAGACCCGGCCGCCTTCGCGCGCGAGCGTGCCATGCTGGCGCAGTACCTGGCCGGCGACATCACCCGGCTGGTCTATTTCGGCAGCTGCAATGTGGTCAACCCGCTGCAGGACTCCCCCTATTTCCGGCACAAACGTGCCATGGAAGCGCTGGTCGCCGCGCATCCGGCCGGTATCGTGCTGCGCCTTCCGCAGGTGGTCGGGCATACCCGCAATCCGAACACCCTCACCAACTTCCTGCGTGACCGCATCCTGGCCGGCGATCCGGTGACCGTCTGGACACGCGCCTGCCGCAATCTGATCGATATCGACGACGTCGTCCGCATCGCCGCGCAGCTGCTTTCCGGCGCGGGACCGGTGCCCAAGGTGGCCTCGATCGCATCCCCATGGTCGCTGCCGATGACGGAGATCGTGAGCCTGTTCGAGTCCGTACTGGGACGCCGCGCGCAGGTCATCGCGGTGGACAGGGGGGAGGAGATGGTGATTGATACCGCGCTGGCCGAGCGCACGGCGCGCGACATCGGGCTGGATTTTGGTCCAGACTACCCTCTCCGCGTGATCCACAAGTACTACGGCCAGCCCCATGAATCCTGAAATCTCCGTCGTCATACCTGTCTATGGCAGCGCTGGCATCCTGCCCAACCTGGTGGCCAGACTGGAGGAGACACTGTTCCCGGCGTTCGGGGACGGCGGCTTTGAAGTCATTCTGGTGCATGACGCCGGCCCCGATGACGCATGGTCGGTCATCGTGCAGCAGGCCCAGGCACGCCCTTGGCTGCGTGGCCTGGATCTACGACGAAACGCAGGGCAGCACAATGCGATCATGGCGGGGCTGGGCATAGCGCGCGGTCGATACATCGTGACGATGGACGACGACCTCCAGCACGACCCTGCCGACATTCCTCGGATCGTCGCCAAACTGCGTGAAGGCGCAGACCTGTGCTACGCGCAGTTTCCGGAAAAGCAGCACGCGCTATGGAAGCGGCTCGGCAGCCGCTTCAACGACATGGTTGCCGCGCGCCTGCTCAAGAAGCCAAAGGGCCTGTACCTCTCTCCGTTCCGGGGATTCGTCCGCGAACTCGGCGAAGAGGCACGGAGGTACAACGGACCGTTTGTCTACCTTGATGGGCTGCTGATCCAGAGCACCAGCCACAAACGCATCGCAACAGTCACCGCGCAGCACCATGCACGTGGGGATGGGCAGTCCGGTTACAGCTTCAGCAAGTCCATCTCGCTGTGGTTGCAGATGGCCACCAGCTTCTCGATCGTTCCGCTGAGGTTCGTATCCCTCGCAGGTATCGTGGCCTCGTGCATCGCCTTTCTGCTTGCGATCATCGTCCTGTGGCAGAAACTGCACTCCCCTCAGGTTGCTGTCGGGTGGCCTTCGCTGATCATCACCATTCTCTTCATGGGCGGTCTGCAGTTGCTGGCGTTGGGTGCGATTGGCGAGTACACCGGCAGAATCCTGCTGAACATCAATAATCGCCCCCAGTACATCATTGGCGAAACCGCCAACGTGGATGACGCGCCAGAGAGCTGAGCGCGTTGACGTTGCCGGCGGAACGTCGCCACTGCGCCCCTGGAGAGCAAGCAGGTCATCCGCTCATCCCTCAGGGGCTTCACTCCGGCAACCGGCCTCAACCGGCCTGCATTCGGCGACCCAACCAGACATAGGTCAAGCGGCGCGCATGGGCCATCAAGCGCGCCTTGAGATTCCCCACGCGAAGCGTCAGGCCTGGCAACAGCGTGGGATCTGCCGCAGCCAGCGCGTTGTGGAATGCGATAGCCTGATTCGCCTGTTCATGCATCAGACGCACGCTCCACTGCCCGGCGTTGATCCTGAAGCTGGCCAGACTTTCGCGTAGCGCCACCATGTCCCCCTGCAGCATCACGCTGGTGTAGCTCGCCTGATCGATGAGGTAGGGATGACTGTTGTCCCATCCGCTGGCAGGCAGCAGCTCGCGCCGGAACATCACGCACCCGGGCTCGCCGAACAGATTTGTTCCGGCCATCACCGAAGCGCGCACGGCGTCACGGCCCGAGACCAGGCCATTGAGAGCGCCGAGCCCACGGGCACCGATCACCACCTTCCCCTGCGCGTCGATGAGATCCCGCTTACAGGCGACGAACACCGCAGAAGGGTGGGCATCAAGCGCGGCGACCTGCTTGCTGAGCGCATCCGGTGCGATGAGGTCGTCACCACACACCAGCTTCAACAGCTCACCACGTGCGGCCTGAGTTACCCGGTCCCAGTTGGCCTTGGCACCGCCGCCCGGTGGGGTCGGTGACAGAACACGTACGCGCGGGTGCTCGGCATACTGCGCCAACAGTGTCTCGGTTCCATCAGCGGATGAATGATCGGCAATGACCAGTTCGTAATCCTGATAATCCTGCGCCAGGATCGAATCCAGGGTCTGCTGCAGGTAGTCCGCATTCTTGTAGGCAGGTACAACGACCGACACTCGAGGAGTCATCAACGTTCCTCCTTGGAACCAGGCTCCGGGCGTCGCCGGAACGAGAAATACTTGTGACCGACATAATTGAAGATCACCACGACCACCGTGATGAGGATCTGCGTCGGAATGGGGGGCAGACCCAGCACATCCGCGAGGAGTGCCAGGGCTGCCATGTTGATCATCAGACTGCCGAGGTTGACACTGGCGAAGCGGGCGAAGTCACGCCACGCATGACCTGATACCCGGAACACCAAACGGCGATAGACGAAAAACACCAGCACCAGCGACACAACCCATGCGATCACCAGGCTGGTCACGGAGGGAACGCTGGGGCCAAGCAGCAGCACCAGGCCCGCGAACAACGCCGTGCTGAACGCTGTATTTGCTCCACCGACGATCAGGAAGAGGACGCGCTGATCCTTGAAGAAGCGCTGCAGTGGGCCGGGAGCGCCCGATCCAGCGAGCGGCGAGCGCTCACCGTTCACTGCTGTCCACCCACGGGCAGCCCGGCAAAGTAATCGGCAAAGCCGGCAGGTCGACGGATGATGACGCTATGCTTTCCCGCCGCCGGCAATGCGAATGCCGTCTGGAAGCCATTCACGGCCACCCCTGGTCGAACGTCGCCATCGACGATGGCATACCACCTGCCGTCGCTGTCTTCGTTCAACACCAGCAGGGCGGGACCACTGGTCTCCACGATCGCCTGCAGCATCACAGCCGAGTTATGCCAGGCAGCAACCGGACGCGCCGAGAATGTCCCTTCGCCAAGCGTCGTCTGCCCTACTCCCAGTCTCTCGACCGCCCTGGGGGTGGCATAGATGTGGTCGACCTGAGCGCCGTCCGCTGCCTGAAGTGATGCAGCAGGCGAAGGGACGACCGCCAGGCCACCCTCCGCAACGAAAAGACGAGGCAGCGCTGCAGGATCGTCGAGGAGCGCGTAGCGATCATCAATGGCTCGCGCGCCCTCGGTGCCTGCCGCAACCACCGTGTAGCGGACGCCATACAGCTGGGCCACCGCAGGCTTGGGGAAGTAAAGCAGTTCGAACTTTGAACGTCGCTGTGGATTCAGGTCCCCGCGAATGCCCCGGGCACCGAGATTGGCCAGCTGGTGGCCAAGGATTTTGAAATCAGGCAGCTTCTCGCTTACGGCGACGCGGTAGTTCTCCGGACTCTCCAAGGCTGCAAACACGGCCGCCATCGAATGGCGTTGTTCTATCCGTTCGCCCCGCACGATCATCGATTGCCCCAGGCTCGGCGTCTTGGCAACGACAACCGGTACCGCAGCCGAAACAATGACGACCAAGCTCAGCAGCGCCTTGTTGATCACGACACCTCTGCTGGCCGACCACCACAACAGCGCAGCGCCCAGCACCACAGGGATTATTTGCCAATAGAACTCGCCACTGACCAGCACGCCCAGCAATGCCATGACGACAATGGCCGCTGCCGAGATCTCGGGCCACCAGATCCACTGACGCTGCTGTTTGCGGCGGATCAACGACACAAGCCGCTGCAGACACAGCGCACCCACCGGAAGAGCCAGCATGACGACGTACAGCGACCACCAGTTTACTTCGCGCACCTTGTTGGCAATCGGCAACAGATACAGCAGCCAGCCGAATGCAGCAAAACAGAAGATGGCGCTGATTGCGATTGATGCAAGCAGGGCAGTAATCAGCGGCCTCGTCCTGAACAACCATGGATAGGACAGACAGGCCAGTGCAAGGGGAGCGCCCAGATAAAGGTTGCCCACCACCATGCTGTACTGATGAGCGAAGGCGAAGGGTGCAAAAACAGCCTTCCAGCCCAGCCCATGGGCCGTCAGCGCGGACAGGGGCAGTTTGTCCTTTCCGCTGATGTCCCGACCATCACCCAGCCACCGGATCGAATCGCTGTGGAAGTCCATCACCCCGGACAGGTACGGATAACAAGCGACGACGATCACCGCCGCGGCCAACGCCAGTGACGCATAGATAGGCCGAAGGTGGACGTGAGCTTCCTGCCACCCCCGCTGCCTCAGCACGACGGCGCTGTAGACCGCCCCGACGATTGCCGAGCCAATGAAGGCCAGCACCAGATTCTGCGCTGGCTGCGCATAGATAAGTAGCGTCACCGTGGCCGCAAGGCCGATGGCCGCCCCGGGCGCCCAACCTCGCTGGTAGATCCGCGCCTGGAAGAACAGGATCCACGGCAACCATGCCAGTGAAGCCGAAATGGGCGGCCACACTCCGACGCTCTGGAACGCAGGCAGGAAGGGAGCGACGAGGCCAACGGAGATCGCCAGCAGCTGCCGCAGGCCCAGGCAACGCCCGAGCAGATAGCTGCCGACGCCGTAGATCCCCATGTGGAGAATGAAAACCAGCTTCAGGCGATCCAGCGTATCGAGAATCGTAGAATCACTGCCCAGCCAGTTGAAATAGAACGGATACAGGGGATGAAAACTCGGGCTGCCCCAGTACGACAGGCCTGCCACCAGGCCGGAGTCGTACATGCCGGCAAACAGCCCGTGCTCACCTATCGATCGACTGATGTCGAAGTACATCGGTACAAGCACGTCGTCGGCGTCCGGACCATGCAGGATCGCGATGCCGGAAAACCTTGCGACAGCAACCACCAGTACGATCACCGCCACCGTCGCCGCACCCATGAGGTTGCGCGTCGCCTTGTTCATGCCAATTTTTACTCCTGTCACATCAATTCCTGACTGATCGTCAGCCATCACACAGCGCGACATCGCGTACCCCGGCCAGCCAATGCGACCAGGTTGGTTACAAGCGCGGCTCGATGGCCGCAGACAGTACACGCCAAAGAGCGTCGTGCGAGTAGAAACTCCGGATGAACATCCGTTCCGCATCAGAGACCTGCCGCCAAGCCTCGTCATCACGCAGCAGCGTGACAATATGGGCGGCCATTTCCTCCGCCGCATTACCCACCGGCATGAAAGAAGACGCAGCGCCGAGGCCCTGCATGCCGATCGAGGTGGTGACACAGGGGAGACCATGCTGCAGGCTTTCCAGCACTTTCCCCTTCACGCCACCGCCGAAACGCAGCGGGGCCACCGCGACGCGTGCGTGCTGGTATCGCTGGGTCAGGACCTGATCGCTGACGTAACCGGTAACCTCGATATGCTCCGAAGCCATCGCCAGGACCTCCGGCCGTGGATTGGAGCCGACCAGGCTCAACCGGACGCCGGGGACCTCACGGCGGACCAGCGGAAGGACCTCGCGAACGAACCACAACGCAGCATCGACGTTGGGCGCGTGAGCGAAACCGGCAACGAAGAGGATGCCCTCGCGGCCCTCCGGCCCGGCCATATCAGCCTCGGGCACGGGGTCATACGCGTACAGCGGAATGGTTTCCGCACGGATGTCGACACCCGGCTCATGCTCGGCCAGCCAACTGCGGACATGGGCCGTTTCGTCAGTGGATGGATACAGCACCACATCTGCCTGCTTCCACAGACCGTGTTCAAAGTCGCGGAAGCGACGAGTCTCTTCCTCCAGTTCACGATCCGGATGCAGCGCCAGCTGCTGCTGCATGCGCAGGTGATGGATATCGTGCCCGTAGTAGACGACCTTCGCGCGGCTGTGCCGGCGTACGCTGCCCACCAGTTCGGCCGAGATATGCGGCCGGTTCAGCACCACCGCATCAAGGTAGCTTCCGTGCTCGGTCAGCCATGCGTCGAAGCGTCCGACATACTCCGAGCCACACAGCACCTCGACGCCGAGCTGCTGCAGCGGCGGGGTATAGATCGGGTCTTCGTACGCATTGGCGGGCCAGAACGACACCTGGCAGCCTTGGCGGACGAGGGTCTGGATCACCTGCCAGGTGGCCCGTGACCCCGCATCGCGGTCCGGCTGCGGCACGTAATGGTCCACGACCAGCACGTGTCGGCGGTTGCGGGAGCGGTCGCGCGCCAGGAACACATCCTGGGCATTCGGGAACTGTTCGTCGCGCAGCGTGTTTCCCCAGCGTGCCAGGAACTTCTCGCGGTTGACCGCCTGGAACGCCTTCACGCCAGTCGTTTCATCGGTGCCGCTGGACAGACCTTCGTAATGCACGACCACCGATGCCGGCTGGAGATAGACCTTCAACCCCTGTTCGCGGATCCGGAAGGCAAGGTCGGTATCTTCATAGTAGGCCGGTACGTAGCGCTCATCGAAGCCACCGAGCGTCCGGAACAAGGTCGCCGGCAGCATGATCGATGCACCCGAGACGTAGTCCACTTCCTTCAGGTAGGAATAGATCGCTCTGCCGGGAACATCCAGACGGCCGAAATTCCAGGCGCTGCCGTCGGCCCAGACAATGCCACCGGCCTCCTGCAGCCGCCCGTCCGGATAGACGAGTTTGGAGCCGACCATGCCGGCGTCCGGGTGTGTCCGGAAGACCTGCACCAGCGCGTCCAGCCAGCCGGGTGTCACTTCGGTGTCGTTGTTGAGAAGGTAGATGAACTCGCCCTTGGCCAGGGTCAAGGACTGATTGCATGACAGCAGGAAGCCGAGGTTCGTCGGGTTGTCGTGGAACCGCAGGCCCGGAATCCGGGCGAGCTTCTTGATGTCCTGATCGCCGGAAGCATCCTCCAGGACCAGTACCTCGAACGACACCTCCGCACCGGCGCGGGCGATCGATGCGACGCACGCCAGGCTCTGTTCGTAATTGCCGTAGGTGGGGATGACGATGCTGACCACCGGCGCCTCGACCGGCTCGAAACGCAGGTCCTGCAGCGCCTGGTCGGGATTCTGGAGAATCTGATCCAGCTTGAGGCCCTCTACCGGAACCACGACAGCGTCCCGGCGACGCATCAAGAACCGCTTTATCGTCGGCACCAGGGGCGCGAGCAGGCGATGCCGTGCCAGGCCAGTGGCACGCAGTGAATTCAACACCGCATCGCTGTCACCCCGCACGACACGGGACAGGAACCGCAGCGGCCGCGTGACCTTCCACGATTTCGACTGCAACAACGTGCTGGTGAACGCCTGCAGCGACGACAACTCACCACGATAGCGCTGCACGACGTCGGCCAGTTCCTGTTCGCGCCGACGATCAGCGGTCACGTCCGCGGCGGGCGATTCAGTGGGTACTCCCCCCGCCGAGGCCATCAACTGGCCGATATCAAGGTGATGCCTGTGGAGGTCATCCCGTGCGCTGCCCAGGAGAGTGGACAGTTCGACTTCCAGCTGGATCTTCGCTTCCCACAGCGCCGCGATGGCGCTTTCAAGCCGGCGGGCGTGATCGCGCTCGGCGCTCAGCACATTCTGCGCGTGCGCCAGGTTGCGCTCGAGGACTTCAGCATGATGCTGCTGTTGCTGAAGCTCAATCCCCCGTGAGTTCATCAATTGGCGCTGATGCTCGAGCTCCCCTGCGAGGCTCTCGACCGTCTGTCGCTGCCGCTCGAATTCGTCTGCGAGCTTCTCCAGCGCGTTCTGCTGCTGTGACAGGTGCCCGTGCAACGACCCGACCTCGGCCTGCTCGCGCTGCACGTGACCGCGCAACGACGCGACCTCGGCCTGCTCACGCTGCACGTGACCGCGCAACGACGCGATTTCCGCATCCTGCGCCTTCGCCCACCGGGCCACTTCATGATGGTGGTTGTAAAGATCTTCGCCTTCGGCATACAGCACCGAGGCAGGCAGCACCGGGATCAGCCCACGGTCCGCCGCGGCGATGGCCACGAAGTAGACCGCCGCCGGCATGCGCGCCACGCGCTGCTCCACGCGTTCGCCGGTATCGGCCAACGCCTGGAACACCTGCTGTTCCGGCGCGCCATCCAGGGGCGTGATCGTGGAGCAGACCGCCATCCGGTGGCCGGACAGTTCCACTGCCGGGAAGTACTTCTCCAGCAGGGCCCGGAACTCGTTGAGATAGAGCTCCTTGACGTGATAATCGTTGTGGTAGCCGGCCTGGTCGGAGTAGACCTCCTTGTTCGGCGAGGACATGACCAGAATGCCGTCCGGGCGCAGCACGCGCCGGATCTCGGCCATCATTTCATCCTGCTCCAGCAGGTGCTCGATGGTCTCGAAGGACACCACGACATCCACGCTGTCATCGGCAAGCGGAATGGCCGCTGCCGAACCCTGCAGATACTGCAGGTTGCCGAGCGCGGCATACCGCTCGGCAGCATGGTTCACTGCATCGTGGGAAATATCCACGCCGCGCACCGAGCGCGCTTTGGAGGCCAGCATGGCGCTGCCATAGCCTTCGCCACTGGCGACATCGAGCACGTCCTTGCCTTCCACCAGCGGCAGGCACCACGCATAGCGATGCAGGTGTTCCTGCCTGATCACGCCGTGCTCAGTGGGCACAAAGCGCTCGCCGGTAAACTCGATCATCGCGACTCCTTGGAAACTTCAATGGACAGCATCGGCAACCCGATCAGGCCGAACCGCATGGTTTCATCCAGCGCGCGGAACTCCAGCGCGTCGTGGATCCAATGCTGCTGTGTATGGTCGTGCTGGTCGCCTGAGGCCACGGCAACATCGACCATGTAGGAACCGGACGGCATGATCGGCATCCGGAAGACGAATGCCCCCACCACGGTCTCGCCCGCCTCGCCGGACACGGGCGCATCCTTGCAGGCGAAGTAACTGTTGTCGCCGAACAGGCGCTGGCCCAGTCGATCCTTCACGTAGAAGCCGACGATCAGGTTGTCCAGGGTTTCGCGCAGGGCGACCCGCACCTCCAGGCGCACCAGCTCGCCACCTTCCAGGATCGACAGCGGCGTGCCTTCGGCATCGGTCATGCGCACATCGACAATGCGCGCACCGTCAGCACCGAACTCCTGGCCCACATTCTCCGGATCGAACTCGAACAACGCGATGCGATTCTGCACGCCCGCGTCATTGAAGGCGTCCTGGCGGAAATCGGCATGATCGGTCGACAGCCGGCGGGGCTTCTTCTTCGCCGCCACGACGATGTCTTCGGCCGCTGCTTCGCGCCGGCCGACGACGTGCTGTTCGGTCATGTAGGCCTCGACCACCTCCTGCGAGGTCCCGGCCAGGCGCATCTTGCCGTTCTCCAGCCATACCGCGTTCTCGCAGAGGTTGGTGACGGCCGCGGCATCGTGGCTCACGAACAGCAGGGTGCCGTGTTTCTGGAACTCGCGCAGGAAACGCATGCACTTCTGCGAGAAGAACGCATCGCCGACCGCAAGCGCCTCATCGATGATCAGGATGTCCGCGTCCACATGGGCAATCACCGCGAACGCCAGGCGCACGGACATGCCGCTGGAGTAACTGCGTACCGGCTGATCGATGAACTCGCCGATGTCGGCGAACGCCAGGATGCTTTCCATCCGCTGCTCGATCTGCTCACGGCGCAACCCGAGAATGGTGGCGTTGAGCAGGACGTTCTCGCGCCCGGTGAACTCCGGGTTGAAGCCGCTGCCCAGTTCCAGCAGGGCAGCTACGCGCCCCTTGACCGAGATATGGCCTTCGGTGGGGTTCAAGGTGCCGGCGATCATCTGCAGCAGGGTCGATTTGCCCGAGCCGTTGCGACCGACGATACCCACGGTCTGGCCACGACGGATCGAGAAGCTGACCCCGCGCAACGCCCAGAAATCCTTGTAGAACGACTTGCGCTTGCCGGCCAGCGCCTGCCACAGGCGATGCGAGGGCCGCTCGTACATGTGGTACGCCTTGCCGACGCCCTGGACCTCGATGACGGTTTCCGCCGGAGTGATTTCAGAGGACATCGGCGAACCCCACGCGCAGCTTGGTGAAAATGCGATGCCCGATGAATGCGATCGCGCAGGCAATCACGGTATAGATCGCCAATCCGGTCCAATCCGGCAGACGGCCCCAGATCACCACTTCACGCACCTGGTTGATGATGAAGGTCAGCGGATTGAGTTCGAACACGATGCGGTAGCTCTCCGGCACCGATTCGACCGGGATGATGGCCGACGACAGGAACAGCATGGCGGTGGCGACGACGCCGGCGATCTGCCCGATGTCGCGCAGGTACACGCCCAGCGCCGATACCGCCCAGCCCACGCCCACGGTCAGGATCACCAGGGGTGCCAGCACCACCGGCAGCAGCAGCGCGGTGGGATGGATGTTGCCCTTCACGCACACATACAGGATCAGCAGCACCACCATGTTCATGGCGAGGTGGAACAACGCCGAGAACGTCATGCTCCAGACCAGGATGTCCAGCGGGAACACCACGCGCTTCACATAACCGGTATTGCCCACGATCAGCTGCGGTGCGCGGATGAAGCATTCGGCGAAGAACCCGTGCACGGTGAGGCCGGCAAACAGGATCAGGGCGAAATCCGTGGTGGAACCACTCGAACCGGGCCAGCGCCCCTTCATCACGAAGCCGAAGGCCAGCGTGTAGACCAGCAACATCAGGAATGGACTGATCAACGACCACAGCAGACCGAAGCTCGCGCCACGGTACCGGCCCAGCACTTCACGCTGAGTCAGTTCGTAGGCAAGCGAGCGGTTCTTTCCGAATACCGAAAGGATGCCCATCTCAAGCGGCCTCGGCACCCAGGGCCCGCTCCAGATCCACCTGCAGATCCCCCAGTTCCTCCACTCCCACGCTCAGCCGCACCAGCGCGTCGCTGATGCCCAGCTTCTCGCGGCGCTCGACCGGGATCGAGGCATGCGTCATCACCGCAGGATGGTTGACCAGGCTTTCCACACCACCTAGCGATTCGGCCAGAGTGAACAGTTCGGTCTTCTCGCAGAAACGCTTGGCTGCATCGAATCCGCCCTTGAGGACGAGCGAGACGATGCCGCCGTAGCCGTTCATCTGGCGCGTCGCCAGTTCGTGCTGCGGGTGCGAGGTCAGGCCGGGGTAGATGACCTTCTCGACCGCCGGGTGTTTTTCCAGCCACTGCGCCAGGGCCAGCGCGTTGGCGCAATGCGCCTTCATGCGCAGCGGCAGCGTCTTCAGCCCGCGCAGGGCCAGGAAGCTGTCGAAGGGCCCCTGCACGGCGCCGATGGAGTTCTGCAGGAAGGCCATCTGTTCGGCCAGTTCGGCATTGTCACCGACCACGACCATGCCGCCGACCATGTCCGAGTGCCCGTTGAGGTACTTGGTGGCCGAGTGCAGGACCAGGTCGGCGCCCTGCTCCAGCGGGCGCTGCAGCATCGGCGAGGCGAAGGTGTTGTCGACCACCACCAGCAGGTTGTGGCGCTTTGCGATCGCCGCCACTGCCGCGATGTCCACGATCTTGAGCATCGGGTTGGTCGGGGTCTCGATCCAGACCATCCTGGTCTGCGGGGTGATCGAGGCCTCGAAGGCGGCCAGGTCGGTCAGATCGACGAAGCTGAACTGCAGGCCGGCGGTACGCTTACGCACGCGCTCGAACAGGCGGTAGGTGCCGCCGTAGATGTCGTCCATCGCCACCACGTGGCTGCCGGCATCCAGCAGTTCCATCACCGTGGAGCTGGCGGCCATGCCCGAGGCGAACGCGTAGCCGCGGCTGCCGCCTTCCAGGGAGGCCACGCAACGCTCGTAGGCGAAGCGGGTGGGATTGTGGGTACGCGAGTACTCGAAGCCCTGGTGCTCACCGGGGCTGGACTGGGCGTAGGTGGAGGTCGCGTAGATCGGCGGCATCACCGCGCCGGTGCTCGGGTCCGGCGATTGGCCGCCGTGGATGGCCAGGGTAGCCAGGGCGAGCGAGCGGTCGCCGTGCCCGGAAGAAGCGTGATCGGACATGTTGTTTCCCAGCAAGAGGAGCCCCAAGGGGGCCCCCGCAAAAGGAGCGGAAGTCTATCAGCGGTGGCTTAATCGGCCGTTGACGCGGATAAACATGGGTTCATTGCGACACTACGGCTTACTGTACGCGGCGACGCAGGTAGTTCAGCAGGTCGATCCGGGTGATCAGGCCAAGGAAATTGGCGCCGTCCATCACGATGGCCACCTGGCCACGGTCGAACACCGGCAGCAGGGCCTCGATCGGGGATTTCACGTCCAGGCGGTCCAGCTTGCTGACCATCGCGGTGGCCACCGGGTCGCGGAAACGGGCTTCATCGCCGTAGACATGCAGCAGCACGTCGCTTTCATCCACGATGCCGACCAGCTGGTCGCCGTCCATCACCGGCAGCTGCGACACGTCATACAGCTTCATGCGCTGGTAGGCGGTGGTCAGCAGGTCGTTCGGGCCGATCACGACAGTGTCGCGCTGGCCGTACGGGCGCAGGATCAGGTCGCGCAGGTCGCCCGACTGCGGGCGCTCCAAGAAGCCGTTGTCCAGCATCCAGTAGTCGTTGTACATCTTGGACAGATACTTGTTGCCGGTGTCGCAGACCAGCACCAGGACCTTCTTCGGGGTGGTCTGCTCCTTGCAGTACTTCAGCGCCGCGGCCAGCAGGGTGCCGGTGGAGGACCCGCCGAGGATGCCTTCCTTGCCCAGCAGTTCACGGGCGGTGTGGAAGCTCTCGGCATCGCTGATCGCGTAGGCCTTCGTGACGCGGCTGAAATCGGCGATCGAGGGCAGGAAGTCTTCGCCGATGCCTTCCACCAGCCAGCTGCCCGACTTGTCGTTGAGCACGCCATCATTGATGTACTCGGCCAGGATCGAGCCGACCGGATCGGCCAGGACCAGCTCGGTCTTCGGCGAGAGGGTGGCGAAGGCGCGCGACAGGCCGGTCATGGTGCCCGAGCTGCCACAGCCGAACACGATCGCGTCCAGGTCGCCGTCCATCTGCGCCAGGATTTCCGGGCCGGTGCCGAATTCGTGCGCGGCCGGGTTGTCCGGGTTGCCGAACTGGTTGATGAAGTACGCGCCGGGGGTTTCCTCGGCCACGCGCTTGGCCATGTCCTGGTAGTACTCCGGGTGGCCCTTGGCCACGTCCGAACGGGTCAGGCGCACTTCGGCGCCCATCGCCTTGAGGTTGAAGATCTTCTCGCGGCTCATCTTGTCCGGCACGACCAGGATCAGCTTGTAGCCCTTCTGCTGGGCGACCAGCGCCAGGCCCAGGCCGGTGTTGCCGGCGGTGCCCTCGACCAGGGTCGCGCCCGGCTTGAGGTCGCCACGCTTCTCGGCGGCTTCGATCATCGACAGGCCGATGCGGTCCTTGATCGATCCTCCGGGATTGGCACTCTCGAGCTTCAGGTAAAGCTCGCAGACCCCCGTATCCAGGCGCTGGGCCTTGACGATCGGGGTCTGGCCAATGAGTTCGAGTACGGAGGAGTGGATTGCCATCGGTTCACATCGATTCGCGCCGCAATGCGGCCGGACCGGTGATTATCCGACGGTTGGCGGCGAAAGTCAGGTTGCCGCGTTCATCGGCCCTGCGGCCGGATTGCCGCTGCGGGAACGGACCCGGAGCGGCGCGGACGGCACCGGTCGACGAGGAGACCGGAACCGCCCGCGACGTAGGGTGGCAAGAGGGGTCAGTGCACGGGGGAGGCGTACATCCGTTCCAGTTTCTGCTTGGCCAGCAGCTTTTCACGCTTCATCTGTCCCAGGGTGAGGCTGTCTATCGGGAGCACACCCAGCTCGGCATCCATGCACTTCTTGTTCAACTTCTGGTGCCGTTCGTAGAGCGCCTTGAATTCGGGATCCTGCTTGCGCCGTGCGTCGATATCGCTCTGGGGCTGACCTTCAAACATGATGAACCTCCTATCGCTTCTGCAGAAACAAGAACGCCCCGGCCTGACGGCACGGGGCGCTGCTTGGGGCGGAGTGCCGGGCAACCGTGACCTGCGAACCCGCGGCGGCGTCCAGTGCGTACTGGACCTGCGACTGCTGTGGTTCGTGGCGCTGGTGCATTGCCGGCCCTCCAATCGTCCAGGCCGCGGAAGGCGACCCGGACAACTGACCCTACGCTTGCTTCGGGACCGGTTCAACCCTTTCAAACGATATCGTCGACCGCGCCTAGGCAGGGTTCAGGCTGAACGCGCAGAACAACGGAAATTAAACAAAAACAACCAGTTGCGTCATGACCCGCGGTCATGACGCAACACCGGCCCGGCATCAGGGCGCGATGATGACTTCCGCCGAACGGGCCTTGGTCGCCGCGGCCTTCTTGCCGCTGACCTGCAGCCGGCTGGCACTGACACCGGCGGCCACGAGTGCATCGCGCAGCGCCTCGGCGCGCTGTTGGCCGACGCCGGCGGCCGCGTCATAGGCTTCGATCCGGACCCGGCCCTTCTTGCCGATGTTCAGGTACTCGGCCAGGGCCTTGGCCTGGCCCTTGGCCCCGCCGGACAGGCTGCCCTTGCCGGCGGCAAAGGCGTCGCCGCTGAAGGTGAACACTTCCCCGCGGGACTCGAACTTCGAGCCCGGCAGCTTGCTGCCCGACACCAGCTCGGCTTCTTCACGGACCAGCTTGGCGGCATTCTGCTGGGCCGCACTCAGGCGCGCGGTCTGCTTGCCGGCCACGCTGGTCAGCGCGGTTTCGGCGTCCTGGCGGGCCAACGCTTCCTGCTCGGCCGCCTGGCGCAGGCGCTCGCTTTCCTCGGCCTGGATCTGGGCCTGGACGCGCAGGCGCTCGGCTTCCTGGCGCGCCCGCTGGGCATCGCGGCGGCTGGCTTCGATCAACAACTCGCTGCGGGTGCGCTCGAGCTGGTCGACCTCACGCTGGGCCAACGCGGCACGGACGCTGGTCTCGGCGATCTCGACCCGGCGCTCGGCCAGGTAACGGGCCTGGTCCAGATCGCGGCGCTTGGCCTTGGCCAGGTCGGCCACGGCCTGCTGGGCCTGCAGGCGCTCGAAGGCGGCCAGCTGGGCGGCATCCGGGTTGGCCTGGATCGCCATCAGGCGCTGGGTGAGCTGGGCCACCGCCGGGTCATCGGCGGCCTGGGCCATCAGCGGCAGGCTGAGGCTGGCGGCCAGCAGCAGGCAGGGCATGCGCATCTTGGTGGAGATCATCAGCGGTCTTCCCCGGTGGCGAGCTGGCGCTGCAGCTGGGTGACTTCATTGCGGCGCAGCTGCAGCTGGGCCGTAGCGGTGGCTTCCTCGCTGCGGGCGCGGGCCAGGTCGGCGTCGACCGTGGCGCGAACGGCCAGCATCGGCGCGTTCTTGCGCTCGCGGCGGTCACCGGCGGCGCGCTGGGCCTGCTCCAGGCCCTGCCGGGCCACGGCGATCAGGTCCGGGGCGTACTGGTCGGCATCGGCCTGGGTGGCCTTGTCGACCGCCTGCCGGGCCTGCATCAGTTCCAGCGCGCCATCCTGCGCCTGTGCGGCACCAGAGAGCGCGAATGCGCACACCGTCACATACAGGGCCCGTCGTATTTGTGCGAAGCTAGGTTTCATTGGGGGTGCCGTCGCCAGAGTTGTGTGCGCGGCCATTGTCGGAAGCCTGCGGTGCGCTTGCAATGGCAAGCCGCTGATTGTTGGGGAAACATTTCGCATGGATATCGGCTATTTCCTGAAGCTGATGACCGAAAAGAACGCGTCGGACATGTTCTTGACGACCGGAGCACCGGTATACATCAAGATCGAGGGGAAACTCTATCCGCTGGGCAATACCGGGTTGCCGCCCGGGATGGTCAAGAAGATCGCCTACTCGCTGATGGATGAGGGCCAGGCCCCGCAGTTCGAGCGCGAGCTCGAGCTCAACATGGCCATTGCCCTGCCCGACGCCGGGCGCTTCCGCGTCAACGTGTTCAAGCAGCGCGGCGAGGTCGGCATGGTGATCCGCGCGATCCGCAGCAAGATCCCCAGCATCGAAGAACTCAACCTGCCCCAGGTCCTGAAGGACGTCATCATGACCCCGCGCGGGCTGGTGCTGGTGGTCGGCTCGACCGGCTCGGGCAAGTCGACCTCGCTGGCCTCGATGATCGACCACCGCAACAGCACCACGACCGGGCACATCCTCACCATCGAGGATCCGATCGAGTACCTGCACAAACACAAGATGTCGATCGTGAACCAGCGCGAGGTCGGGCTGGACACGCACACCTTCCACGACGCGTTGAAGAACGCGATGCGTGAAGCGCCCGACGTGATCCTGATCGGCGAGATCCTGGATGCGGAAACCATGGAGGCGGCCATCGCCTTCGCTGAAACCGGGCACCTGTGCCTGGCCACCCTGCACTCCAACAACGCCGACCAGACCATCGAGCGCATCCTCAACTTCTTCCCCGAGAGCGCGCACCGCAACGTGCTGATGAACCTCTCGCTGAACCTGCGTGCGGTCGTCTCCCAGCGCCTGGTCAAGGGCAAGGACGGGCGCCGCCTGCCGGCCACCGAAGTGCTGATCAACACGCCGATGATCCGCGACCTGCTGCGCCGCGGCCAGGTGCACGAGATCAAGGCGGCGATGGAGGCCTCGCTGGAAGAAGGCATGGAGAGCTTCGACCAGTGCCTGTTCCGGATGGCCAAGAACGGCATCATCGAGCAGGAGGAGGCGCTGCGCGCGGCCGACTCGCGCGATGGCCTGGCGTTGAAATTCCGGCTGTCCGAAGGCGGCAGCGAACACGATCCGTACGCAGATTACTCGGCTGCCTCCGCACCGGCGATCACGCACGGGTTCTAGCGGTTCCCCACCGTTGGTGGGGGCATCTGACACGGCGCATCGACCAACGGTCGATGCCTACCCGTCTCCCCGCGTCGATCTGTCGATGCCCACCGTCATCCTGCGTCGATCTGATGCTCGGGCCTGGCTGCATCGAATGCCGGCAGGGCCAGGCACGCGGCTTCGATCCGCTGCAGCGTCGGGTACGGCGCCAGATCCAGCCCGAACCGGTGCGCGTTGTACAGCTGCGGCACCAGGCAGGCATCGGCCAGGCCGGGCTGGTCGCCCTGGCAGAACGTGCCCGTCCTGGCATCGCGGGCCAACAGCGTTTCCATCGCCGCGAACCCCTCCGCCATCCAGTGCAGCGTCCACTGGGTGCGTGCCTCGGCGCCGGCCTGCAGCGTGCGCTCCAGATACTGCATCACCCGCAGGTTGTTGAGCGGGTGGATGTCGCAGGCCACCAGCTGCGCCAGCGCACGCACCCGTGCCCTGCCCTCCGCATCGGCGGGCAGCAACGGCGGGGCCGGGAACACCTCGTCCAGATACTCCAGGATCGCCATCGACTGCTGCAGCACGCGCTCGCCATGGCGCAGGGTCGGCACCAGCTCCTGCGGGTTGAGCGCGGCATAGGCCGCGCCGTGCTGCTCGCCCCCCTCGCGGACCAGGTGCACCGGGGTGATCCGGTGCGGCAGGCCCTTGAGATTCAGCCCGATGCGCACGCGGTAGGCTGCGCTGGAGCGCCAGTAACTGAACAGCTCGATCGGTTCCATGGCGGTCTCCCGGCCGTTGCTCAGGGCTTGGCCGCCTGCTCGATGCGCTGTTCGATCGCACCGAAGATGCTCTCGCCGGCCGCATCGAACATCTCGATCCGCACCACATCGCCGAAGGACATGAACGGCGTGCTCGGCTTGCCATCGCGCAGGGTTTCCACGGTGCGCTGTTCGGCGAAGCAGGACGCACCCTTGCTGGTGTCCTCGTTGGCGATGGTGCCCGAGCCGACGATCGCACCGGCGCCCAGCGGACGGGTCTTGGCGGCGTGCGCGACCAGCTGGGCGAAGTTGAACTGCATGTCCACGCCGGCTTCCGGCGCGCCGAACCATTCCCCATTGATATGGGTGAGCAGCGGCAGGTGGACCTTGCTGTCCTGCCAGGCGTCACCCAGCTCATCGGGGGTGACGAACACCGGCGACAGCGCCGAGCGCGGCTTGGACTGCAGGAACCCGAAGCCCTTGGCCAGCTCGCCCGGGATCAGGTTGCGCAGCGAGACATCGTTGACCAGGCCGATCAGCTGGATGTGGCCGGCGGCCTGCTCCGGCGTCACCGCCATGGGCACGTCGTCGGTGATCACCACCAGCTCGGCTTCCAGATCGATGCCGTATTCCTCGCTGATCACCTTGACCGCGTCGCGCGGGCCGTAAAAACCGGCACTGGTGGCCTGGTACATCAGCGGGTCGGTGTAGAAGCTCTCCGGCACTTCGGCGCCACGGGCGCGGCGCACGCGGGCCACGTGCGGCAGGTAGGCGCTGCCATCGACGAATTCATAGGCACGCGGCAGCGGCGCAGC
Organism: Stenotrophomonas sp. AS1; assembly: GCF_048957655.1. Taxonomy (NCBI): domain Bacteria; kingdom Pseudomonadati; phylum Pseudomonadota; class Gammaproteobacteria; order Lysobacterales; family Lysobacteraceae; genus Stenotrophomonas; species Stenotrophomonas sp. AS1. The sequence goes on from NZ_JARVXM010000006.1 coordinate 438,935, forward strand.
CAGCGCCTGCAGGTCGATGTCGAACACGCCGTCGGCGTCGCCATCGTTCAGCGATTCGTACAGGGCATTCAGGCGCGGGGCCAGGTGGCTCCAGTCTTCCAGGGCCTGCTGCAGGGTCGCGGCGATGCCGGTGGCGCGCACGCCCTGGCGCAGGTCGCGCGAGACCACGATCAGGGTGCCGTCGCGGCCGCCTTCCTTCAAAGAACCAAGCTTCATGGGTGGGTATCCGGGATCGCGAAAATAGGTTTCAAGTGTAATCAAATGGCTGGCGGGCCGACCAGCTGCACCGCCGCATCGCCTTACCGTAATGCATTGCCTACGCGCAGGAGCAGCCACGCATGGCGTGGCTCTATCGTTCCGCCCTCCTCCCAAGCTGAACAGGGGGGTTTGGTATGGGTCTCAAACATCCGTTAGACTATCTGGGTCTGCAGCGGCCGTCCGTTTCCCTTCGGGATCGCCGGCGATATGGATCAACGATCCGTCGCCCGCCCCCACTCCGACGCCATTCGTCATGCATTCCAGTCTTCGCACCGCGTCGACTGCACCCAATTCTCGCAGCGCGGTTCACGGGAACGCTCCGAGTCAGCCGATCACATTGATCTGCCTCGCGTCCGGCCATTCGGCCTGGCGTTACTTTGTCTTTGGAGCTTCCACCCGATGTCTTTTGAATCCTTGGGCCTTGCCCCGTTCCTGCTGCGCGCGTTGACCGAGCAGGGCTACGATACCCCCACGCCGATCCAGGAGCAGGCCATCCCGCTCGCCCTGGAAGGTCGCGACCTGCTGGCCGGCGCACAGACCGGTACCGGCAAGACCGCCGCCTTCGGCCTGCCGCTGCTGCAGCACCTGGGTACCAACCCGCAGGCCGTCAATGGCCCGCGCAAGCCGCGTGCACTGGTGCTCGCCCCCACCCGCGAACTGGCCACCCAGGTGCATGACAGCCTGCGCGGCTACAGCAAGTACCTGCGTATCCCGAGCGCCTGCATCTACGGCGGCGTCGGCATGGGCAACCAGTTCGACGTGCTGCGCCGTGGCGTGGACCTGCTGGTCGCCTGCCCGGGCCGCCTGATCGATCACATCGAGCGTCGCAGCGTCGACCTGTCCGGCATCGAAATCCTGGTCCTGGACGAAGCCGACCGCATGCTCGACATGGGCTTCCTGCCGTCGATCAAGAAGATCCTCGCCAAGCTGCCGCGCCAGAACCGCCAGACCCTGCTGTTCTCGGCCACCTTCGAAGAGAGCATCAAGCAGTTGGCCCTGGAATTCATGCGCGATCCGGCGCAGATCCAGGTGACCCCGAAGAACACCGTCGCCGAGACCATCACCCACCGCGTGCATCCGGTCGATGGCGCGCGCAAGCGCGAACTGCTGCTGCACCTGCTGGCGCAGGACAGCCGTGAGCAGACCCTGGTGTTCGGCCGTACCAAGCATGGCTGCGACAAGCTGGCGATGTTCCTGGACAAGTCCGGCATCAAGACCGCGGCGATCCACGGCAACAAGAGCCAGGGCCAGCGCCTGCGTGCCCTGGGTGACTTCAAGGCCGGCCGCGTGACCGTGCTGGTGGCCACCGACATCGCCGCACGCGGTATCGACATCAACGAACTGCCGAAGGTCATCAACTACGACCTGCCGATGGTGGCCGAGGATTACGTGCACCGCATCGGCCGTACCGGCCGCAACGGTTCGACCGGCCAGGCGATTTCGCTGGTGGCCCAGGACGAAGCCAAGCTGCTGCGCCAGATCGTGCGCCTGCTCGACAAGGACATGGACATCCGCGACGTGCCGGGCTTCGAGCCGCAGACCCCGATCCGCTGGGGCAACAGTGCGCCGGGCAAGGCCGAAGTGCCGGGTGGCGATCGTTCGCCGCGCAAGCATGCGCGTCGTCCGCACAGCGAGGCCCCGCGCCACGCCCATGCCGGCCCGAAGAAGGCCGGTGGCGGCCAGCGTGATGGCGCCGGTCGCGGTGCACCGCGCGGTGGCCAGCCGCAGGGCCAGCGCCGTGGCGGTGCCGGTCGCAGCCAGGGTGGCGGCGGCGGTCGCGCCAGCTGATTCCTACGGGCATCGCTGAAACGCAAAAAGGGCGACGCGTCTGCGTCGCCCTTTTTTGTGTGTCTCGGGAGCCGGCCAGCGGCCGGCACTACCGGCCCGGTCGTTGGCGCCTGTCCGGCAGTGGCTCGGCGCCCCGACTCAGAAGCTGTAGGCCACCGTGATCCGCGCATTGCGGCCGGGCTCGCTGTAGCGGCCGATGCCCTCATCGTTGACGTAGCCGTACAGCGTGTTGGTGCCCTTGTTGATGTTGCGCACGCGCTGCCAGAGGTAGTACTCCTCATTGGTCAGGTTGTAGATACCGGCGCTGAGCTTCCACTGCGGGGTGACGTTCCAGGTGCCGTACAGATCCAGCACGGTGTAGCCATCGGCCTTGTCGACGAAGGCGGGCGTGATGACCTTGCCGGTGGCGTCGGTGGTGTAGGCGTCCTTCGCTTTCTTGGCCACGGCGTGGGTCACGCTGGCGGTGAGGTTCCACACCGGCGACGGTGCGTAGCGCACGCCCAGTACCGCACTGGCCGGCACGATGCTCTCCAGCGGGTCGCCGTTGCGCTTCTCGCCTTCGCTGTAGGAGGCCGCCAGGCGCGAGGACCAGGCGTCGCTGATCTGCCAGCGCCCTTCCAGCTCCACGCCCTTCACCGTCACTTCGCCCGCGTTGGTCGGCATCGTGTAGTTGCGCGAATACAGCACCGGGCCGGTGGCGGTGGTGCGGAAGCCGCCGGGTACCGACTGGACCAGGTTGGTGTACTCGATGAAGTTCTCGTAGCGGTCGCGGAACACCGACAGGCCCAGCTGCGCGCGATCGGTGCTCCAGCGGTAGCCGAACTCCAGATTCAGGCTCTTCTCCGCCTCCAGGTCCGGGTTGGAGACGGTGTCGTTGAGCAGCAGCGGCTGGCCGTTCTGCGCGTTGATGACCTGGGTGGCGCTGGTCGGCGAATACATGTCCGCCACGGTCGGTGCGCGGAAGCCACGACCCACCTGGGCCCACAGCGCGTGATCGGGCAGGAAGCGGTACTCGGCGCCCAGCTGCCAGCTCGGCGAAGCGAAGCTCACATCGCGCACGGTGCCGGTGCGGTCCACGAAGGTGGCATCCACCTGCGGTGAGTAATCGTAACGGTCGTAGCGCGCACCGGCGCTGAGCGTCAGCCGTTCGTCCAGCAGCTGCACGCTGTCGCGCAGGTACAGGTTCCAGGCGGTCACGTCGGTCTTGGGCACCTGCCGCGGGTCGATCTCCACCGAGGCGACCGCGCCGGCCGCGTTCCAGCGCGTATCAACCGCAGTGAAATCGATGTCGCGCTGCTGCCAGGCCAGGCCGTAGACCACGTCATGGCGCGCGCCGGCAGTGGCGAAGACCTTGCTGAAGTCGGCCGCGGCGCGGTCCAGGGTCTGCTTGGTCGAGCGGTTCTCGCTGCGCAGGCATGGCGTCGTGCCGCCGGGGCAGCCGCTGCCGGCCACGATGGTGGTGATGCCACGGCTGTCGGTGACCTGGCGGTCCAGCTGTGCATCCAGCGTATCGAACAGCGCGTTGTCAGCGCGCCACTGGTAGTTCACCCCGTAGCGGTCACGGTCGTTGGTGTCATGACCTTTGCGCGACAGGTAACCCGGCGCGTAGACGCGCGAGAGGTTGTCCACGTCGTTGGTGGCGCGGCCACGCTCGTAGAGGAAGCCCAGCGTGTTGGCCTCGTCGAGCTGCAGGTCGAACTTGCCCAGCAGATTGTCGCGGGTGCTGTCCACCGGATCCGGCGTGCGGCGACCGACCCCGATGCGGTCGTTGGTGGTGTCATACCACGACTCGGATTCATGGCCTTCGCGGCGGGTGTAGACCAGCATCGATTCGACGATGCCGGTACGGTTGGCAAAGGTCAGCGTGCCCATGGTTTCGTCATTGGCACCGGAGTACCCCGCCTTGAACCCAAGGTGGGTATCGTTGCCGGTACGCGTGAGGTAGTCGGCCGGGTCCTTGGTGGTGAACACCACCGCACCCCCCAGCGCACCGCTGCCGGCGCTGATCGAGTCGGCGCCCTTGATCACGGCCAGGCTTTTGAGGGTATCGATGTCCACATCGCCGCGGCCACCGCGAAAGAACTCGTAGGAACGCGCGGTTTCCACCGATTCGCCCAGGCTCAGACCATCGACGGTGATCGCGACGCGGTCGCTTTCCAGGCCGCGGATATTGAAGCCGTTGTCGCCGAATCGGCCCATGTCCACGATGCTGACACCGGGGATGTAGCGGATCGCTTCTTCCATCGTGTTGGCCATCTCGTTGTCGAGATCGGCCGCGGTAAGGACGGTGACGTTCTGGTTGGTCGAACGGGTTTTCTTGGCGCGCTCGGCCTGCACGCGCACGGTATCGAGCGTGCTGGCATCGGCAGCGGTTTCAGCATGCACGGTGACGGACAGGCTGGCGCCAACCGCCAGCGCCAGCAGGGTGAGGGACGACTTCATGATCAAGCTCCGCAGGAGGGGAAAGAAATGGCGTGAGGCCGCGGTGGCGGCGGGCCGTTCCTGGCTGCGGCGATCGGTGGATCGAGCGGGGCTGGGGGGCAAGGGCGCGCAGGGGGCGCGCGCCGGGTTCATCCGTGGGTGCAGGCGTGCGACGTGCAGGGCACGTCCAGGCCGCTAGCGGTTGCCGTTGGCCGAATGCGCGCCGGCGACCGGCTCGGGATCGCGTGCATCGACGACGCCGTCGCCATTGCTGTCGGCGCGGTCGAACATGCGCTTGCCCGAGAGCTGGTACTCGGCAAAGGTCATGCGGCCATCGGTGTCCTTGTCCAGCGAGGCGAAGCGCACGCGGGCCTGGCGCGCGGCATCGGCACGGACACGCTGGCGCTGCTGCTCCAGGCGGCCGCTGAACTCGGCGGTGTATTCGGCCAGCGACAGCGTACCGTTGCCGTCGGCATCGGTGGCGGCGAAGCCCGCAGCGCGCACTGCGTCGAACTCTTCGCGATCCACCGCGCCATCCTGGTTGCGGTCGTACAGTTCCAGCATGCCGTTGGCGGTGTGCGAGGTCGGCATCTTCAGCGGATCGCGCGAAGACGCCGCGGCCGTCTCCTGCGTGGCGTTCTGCGAGGCCTCGTAGCCGGCCCAGGTGCGTTCGCCGGCGGCATCGTACTCGGCGCGGCTGATCGCCCCGTTCCCGTCGCGATCCAGTGCCTTGAAACGGGTGTCGGTCTGGCGCAGGTGGCCAGCGCGCGCGTCGGCCAGGCGCACATCGAAGCGCTGCAGGTACTCATCGACGTATTCCTGTTCGTCAACGTGGCCGTCCTGGTTGCGGTCGGTGTCGGTGTAACGCTGCTTGCGGAAGGCCTCGAACTGGGCCCAGCTGACGCTGTCGGTCCCTTCGGTGGCGAACTGCGCCAGGAAGGCGGCCGCGGTTGGGGACACAGGGGTGGCCTTGGTGGCCGGTTGTGCACGGGCGGCCGGCGCCAGCACCAGTGCCAGCAGGGCCGCGGTGAGCGGGACGATCTTCATGGTGGTTCCCCTGGAGAAAGGACGGTTACGGTTCGACAACGTGGACGCGCAGCGATCAGGCGGGCGGCTTCTCGCGGAAACAGCCGGGCGATCGCGGCGGGCGCCATCCTATTCTTATTGCGAATGATTCGCAATACGGAATTTTCACATGGGGTGTGATGGTGTCCAGCAACCGACACAGCCGACGTTGGTCGGCTGTGTCGGACACATAGCGGGGGAGGCCGGCGTGTCACCCCGGGTGTGGTCGGGAGCCGGCCAGCGGCCGGCACTACCGCTGCCGAAGGCGTCAGCCGCGCGGCTTGGTCGGGTTGAGCTGGTTGCCGAAGAAGATCGCGTTCAACAGCAGGCGCTCGGTGCCGTGCCAGTACTTGCGATGCGCCGGGTCATCGGCGAACAGCACCACGTTGCCCTGCCCCTGCGGCGAGACCAGCAGCCAGGCCGCACCAGCGACGCGGCTGCGGTTGCGCTCGGACAGATACCCATTGACCTTGGGCGCTTCGTCAATGCGTACCACCGTGGAGAACGGGTTGCGGCTGGGCTGGAAGCTCAGGCCGTTTTCCTTGTTCACCGCCAGCTGCCGGCGCGGCACGCCGAAGCCCAGCGGATGCGTGGTGTCCACGTCGGCGCTGAGGATGTTGCCGCTCACGCGTTCGATCGCGGCGATGTCGCGCTGATCGCCAAAGGCGCGTCGTGCCGCCTCCGGTTCCTTCTCCTCCGGCCCCAGCACTTCGTCGCTGAGCTTCTGCTCGATCGCCCAACGCGCGGCGGTGCCATAGGTGATCAACGTGCCGCCAGCATTGATCCAGCGCTTGAGCGCGGCCACGGCGGTGGCATCGACGCCACCGTACGTGCCCCCGGCCAGGACAATCGTGGTGTAGCGATCCAGGGCGACCTTGCCGAGCTGGGCCGGATCGATCTTGCTGGCCGGCAGTTGCAGGTGCTGATCAAGCAGGAACCAGGCCGAGCCGATCTCGGTGGCACTCACGCCCTCGCCCATCACCAGCGCGACCGCCGGCTTGCGCAGTGCCTTGACACTGTCGCTGCCCAGATCGATACCCCCACGGCTCTGCCCACTGGACAGCGCTTGGATATGCACGCCACTGCTGCGTGCCGCGGCGTCGACCGCCGCGAGCAGTTCTGCACCGGCCAGCGGCTGGCCCGCCACCGGCACCACCACGCTGCCGTAGCCGAACGACTGCTCGCCCTGCGCGGTGGCTGCCGTGAACGGCTGGAAGGCCGCGCGGGTCAGCAGGCCCTTGGCCTGCAGCGCGTACAGCGCGCGGCTGGCGTTGTAATCGCGCCAGTCAAACACGTAGGCATAGCCCGCCTGGCCACCGACCACGCCACCGTTCGCGTTCGGCACGCTGGCCACGCGCTCGCCACCGGCAATCCGGCTGCGGCTGGCGGCGAATGCGACGCCGTAGGCTGGTGCGATCGCATAGGAGGTGCTGCCGTAGAACACATCGCCCTTGATCGGCGGGGTGTCGGCGAAGATCGAATGGACGAGGCGGAACTGCGGCTGCGCGGCCTGGACCACGTAGGCGCTGCCCGGCTCGAAGCGTTGGCCGTCCACCGTCACCGGGGCGCTCAATGCCTGCACGGTGATCTGGTGCTGCAGCAGCAGATCCAGCAGGCGCCGGGTCAGGCCCGGATCGGCCGCGTCGCCGAACACGAACGACTTCACCGGCTGCTGGTTGGCCTGCTTCAGGGCCGACTGGAAGAAATCTTTCTGCAGCTTCAGCAGCCCGTCGCGCTCGGTGACCGCGCCGCGCACGGTGCCCAGGCCGGTGGCCACCTGGTTGCGGATGGTGAAGCCGAAGGTCAGCAGGCCGTTGACCGATTCCTGCACGCGGCCGCGCGAGCTGGCCTGCTCCACGGTCACCCCCACCGCACCGTGGAAGTCCGGGTAGGTCGAGCCATAGACCGGCGAGAAATTATCGAAGTTCTCCCCGGTGTAGTACAGCGAGCCCAGCGCATCCAGCGACTGTGCGTGGTACTTGGCCAGGGTCTTGTTGAACGCATACGACGACGCCGGGATGAGCGGGCTGTGCATGCTGGCCGGCGACGGTTCGAAGTAGTAAGTGCTGTCCTTGCCCATCTCGTGGAAATCGATCTGGACGTTGGGATACCACTGGTGGAAATAGGCGATCTTCGGCCGCGTATCCTGCTGGGTCAGCGCCAGCCAGTCGCGATTGAGGTCGGTGAAGTAGTGATTGGTACGGCCCTGCGGGAACGGTTCGACATGTTCCTTGTCGGCCGGATCGGCCGAGGCCGGCGAGGACGCATACGCGTTGTGCCAGCTCGCCGCGCGGTCGCGCCCGTCCGGGTTCTGCGCCGGATCGAACAGCACCACCGCCTGCTGCAGCCATTGCGCGGTTTCCGCACTGCGGCTGGCGACCAGGTAGTAGGCGGTGAGCATCGCTGCTTCACCGCTGGAGGTTTCATTGCCGTGCACGCTGTAGCCCAGCCACACCACCACCGGGCTGCTGCCGGCCGCACTCAGCGGCTGCGCCGGATCGGCCAGGGTGACGTGCTGGCGGCGCAGCGCCTCCAGGTTCTGCAGATTCTGTGCCGAGGTCACCGTGGCGATCAGCAGCGGGCGGCCCTCGTAACTGCGCCCGATCTCTTCGACCTTGATCTTGTCGGAGTGTTTGGCCAGTTCGTTGAAATACGCCACCAGCTGGTCGTGCCGCGTGTAGCGGCTGCCGATCTCATAGCCGAGGAACTGCTGCGGGGTTGGAATGGACGGATCGAACTCGCCGCCCTGCGGGAAGAAATACGCGCTCTGCGCGAACGCTGGCGCGGCCAGCAACCACAACGCGCCCACCAGCCAGGTGATGGGACGTGACACGACACGATGCAAAGACACAGCAGTTCCCCATGAAGCGGGCCGGCATCTCCGCCGGCCCCGTTGGATGCGCACGCTCCGGTGCAGCCAGGTGCCGGGCCGGCGCGAAGGCGACCGGCCCGCAGGTTCAGAAGCGGTAGTCGAAGCCGACCGTGAAGTAGCGGCCGCGCAGGTCGTACTGACTGAAGTCGTACGGCGCGCGGATGCCCGGGAACGAGGCGTCGTACGGCGGTTCCTCATCGGCCAGGTTCTGGATCTTCGCGTACAGGGTCAGCTTGTCGATGCCGGTGTAACCCAGGTACAGGTCGAACTGGTTGTAGGCATCCACGCGGTCCTGCACGGCGGTGGCCGCGGCGCTGGCCTTCTGGTCGTAGCCGCTGGTGTAGTACCAGGTCAGCGCGGTGCGGAAATCGCCATAGCTCCAATCGAAGGTGGTGGTCGCCTTGTTCTTGGGCAGGGTGGCGCCGAGGTTGCTGCCGGCGTAATCCACCAGCGGACCACCGACCACGGTGGGGCGGCTGTAGTCGCGCACGTGGGTGAAGGCAGTGCTCAGGCCGAAGTTGCCGGCACGCTCGGTGGGGAAGCGCTGGCGCAGTTCGACATCGAAGCCGGAGGTCTTCAGCTCGCTCAGATTCTGATAGCGGTTGTAGACCGCCAGCAGCTTGCCACGCTCATCGCGCAGCACCGCACCGGGCACGTCGTCGGTGACCAGGGTCTGGGTGTTGTTGGTGCCTACCAGGTTCTCCAGCTCGATGCGGTAGTAGTCCACGCTCAGGCTGGTGTTGGACCACGGCGAGAGCACGATGCCGGCGTTGAAGCTCTTGGTGCGCTCGGGCTTGAGGTCGTTGTTGCCCACGGTGAAGAAGGTCGGGTTTTGCCGCGAGCCCGGCACATCCGGATCGCGCGGATCGATCACGCTGCCGTAGGCGATGCTGGTGCTGTTGGAATTCTCCGACAGCGACGGCGCACGGAAGCCCTTGGAGGCGGCCGCGCGCACCAGCAGGATGTCCCACGGCTGCCAGCGCAGGCTCAGCTTGGGCGAGAAAGCATCGCCAAAATCGCTGTAATGATCGGCGCGCGCAGCGGCCTGCAGCTCCAGGCGCTCGGCCAGCGGCACGTTCACTTCGGCATAGGCCGCGGTCACCTTGCGCTCACCGTGCACCTCGGCGATCGCCGGGCGGATCTGCAGGCCCGCATCGATCTGCCAGGGATTGTTGGAATCAAGTTTCTCGCGGCGCCACTCGGCACCGGCGGCAAAGCCGATCTCGCCGGCCCAGGTGTGGCCGATCGCGCCGGAGATCTTGGCATCCACGCCCTGCAGCACCGACTCGGCCGGGCGCAGCGTGCTGATGTTGATCGCGTTGAGCACGTCCTGCGGGGTGGCCGCGGGATTGAGAAGGTTGTAGCTGCCGGTGGCCAGCGCATCGGCCAGCGCATAGCGGTTGGCGAAGCCACCGGAGACGGTCTCGCGCTCACTGCTGCGCGCACCGAATGCACCCACTTCCCAGTCCCAGTTCTGCAGACTGCCGCGCAGCCCGACCAGGCCGCGGTAGGCCTGCGAGCGGTTGGTCTTGATGGTCGCGCCGAGGTTGAAGAAGGTGTACTCGATTGGCACGGCGCGGCCGTAGGGGTTGTACGGGCTGCTCGCCGGCAGATTGGAGGAGACCGGCTCGGCCAGCCCGGTATCGGCGTTGAGCGCGAAGCGGCCGCTTTCCAGGGTGAAGAACGGGCTGCTGCCGAACCAGGAGACGCCCTTGATGTCGCTGTAGAGCACTTCACCGAAGGCTTCGACGTTGTCGTTCACCCGGAAGGTGCCGTTGACGTAGGCCTGGTAACGCTTGGTCGAGGGGATCAGCGTGGTGTACGGCGCCTGGTTGAAGCCGCAGGTGTTGCCGGCCAGGCCATCGATCGGCGCGCTGGCGACCAGGGTGGTGCCCTCCGGGCAGTTGCCGTTGGCATCGAGCATCGGCACCGAGGTGCCGTTGACCAGATACCGCGCGCCCTTGGCCGACCAGCCGTTCCAGCGGCCGCCGGGCTTGTCGGTGTAGATGCCCGACTTGGTCAGGTCGCGCTGGTCCTGGTCCAGGCGCTCGCGGTTGTAGCCTTCCAGGCTGACCAGGATGTTGTAGCCATCCGTGTCCAGATCACCGATGCCGCCGATGAACTTCAGGTTCTGCTCGTCCAACCCGCCCTGGTCGGCGGTGCCGAGGCTGCCACCGAGTTCGGCGCCCTGGAAATTCTGCCGGGTGATGATGTTGACCACGCCGGCCACCGCGTCCGAGCCGTACACCGCCGAGGCGCCGTCCTTGAGCACTTCGATGCGTTCCACGGCCACCAGCGGCAGCGCGTTGAGGTTGACGAAGGTGTCCGACAGGCCGCCGGCCGGGAAGCCGTAGTTGGCCAGGCGACGGCCGTTGAGCAGCACCAGCGTGTTCTTCTGCGACAGGCCGCGCAGGCCGATGCCGGCCGAACCGGAGGCCCAGCCGTTGTTGGTGGTCTCGTTGTTGGCGTTGCCGGTGTTGGCCGAGATCGAGCGCAGCAGGTCGGCGACGGTGGCCTTGCCGGTCTCCTCCAACTGCTGGCGCTCGATCACCTGCACCGGGTTGGCCGACTCGGTATCGGTGCGCTTGATGTTGGACCCGGTGACCCGCACGGCGGCGAGGGTCTTGCTGTCGCCGGCGGCGGCGGCATCGGGGGCGGCGTCGGCGAACGCGGTCAAAGGCGTTGCCAGAGCGACGGACAACGCCGCTACAAGAAGAGTGGGCTTGGGCATGAACTTCAGTGGGGTGGTGGACGACAAGTTCCGCAGTAGTCCATGTCTGGCTGAACCACGGCCAATAACATCTCTTCATACGGATATAAGAGAAACTAACATCTCTTCATCCGGATGGAAATGTTTTCGTTAGCAACAATTAACGGCCTGGCGCTGCCGCGCCCCCGGGCCACCGCTACAATGCGGCCATGGAAATCTTCAAAGTCTTTACCCTCGAGGCCGCTCACCACCTCCCCAATGTGCCGCCGGGCCACAAGTGCGCGCGCCTGCACGGCCACTCGTTTCGGGTGGAACTGAAAGTGGAGGGCGAGCCAGGTGAGCAGACCGGCTGGATCATGGATTTCGGCGACGTCAAAGCCGCCTTCCAGCCGATCTATGACCGCCTGGACCACCACTACCTCAATGACATCCCCGGCCTGGAGAACCCGACCAGCGAGCGGCTGGCGGTCTGGATCTGGAACGAACTCAAGCCGGCCCTGCCCGAGCTGAGCGAAGTCACGGTGCACGAAACCTGCACCTCCGGCTGCCGCTACCGCGGTTGATTGGCGGCGCGCGGGTGCACAGCGCGGTAGAGCCGACCGTTGGTCGGCTGCCCGCCAGTCATCGCGGCCCCCGACCCACGCAACCCATTGATCGGAAAGCGGTTCAGGTGAAACCGGACCACAACTGGCAACGAAATGTTGCAATGCAATATTTTCGGCGTATGCTGCATTGCATCAACGTTCTCGAGCCGTCCTGACCATGGCGTCCGCGTTCACCGATTCCTTCAGCGACTACACCCGCCAGCTGGCCGCCACGGCCACGCGCGCCAACCGGCTCGCGCTTGAAAATGCCGAAAGCATGTTCGGGGTGCAGTTGAAGACGTTGGAAAAGAACATCACCGCCACCAGCGGATTCTTCGGTGAAATCGTGCAGTCACAGGATTCCGGCACGCTGCAGTCGCTGCTGCCCAAGGGCGCGCAACTGGCACGTGACAACCTCGCCCGTTGGACCAGCGCCAGCCAGGAAGTGGCCGGCCTGGGGTTGAAGGCCTCCGAAGCCTTCAGCGAACTCGCCCGGCAGCCGTTCGCGGCCGCCACGCCCAGCGCGGGCAAGACCCGCGGCTGAGCCGAAGAACATCGAATTTGCGTGGGTCCCTCCCCCCACGCAATCCCAGACCCGACAGAACCCTCCCTCTGTCGGGTCTTTTTTTTGGGCGCTGTTACCGCGCTGCCGGCAACGAGAACACGAACAACGCCCCTTCCCGGCTCTCCAGCAGGCGGATCTCACGCCCGTGCAGCTGCACGATGCGATGCACGATCAGCAGGCCCAGCCCACCGCTGTCCGGCCGCTGGCTGCTCAACGCCGGCATCGCGGTAAACAGGGTGGCGCGGCGTTCGGCGGCAATGCCCGGGCCGGTATCGGCCACGCTGACCTGCACCTGGCCATCGGCCGCGCGCAGGGTGACCGTGATGCGCCCGCCTTCCGGCGTATGGCGGATCGCGTTGTCGAGCAGGTTGGTCAGCACCCGCTCGATCAATGCCAGGTCCGCGATCACCGGCGGAATACCCGGCGGAATGTCGGCGCTGAGTGTCTGCCGGCGGGACTCGGCCGCCAGCTCGAATTTCTGGAACACATCCTGGATCAGATCCGGCAGCGAGAACGCCTGGCGGTCCAGTACGACACCGCCGTGTTCGAGCCGGGCCAGCTCGAACAACGCCTGGGCCAGGCGCCCGACCTTGTGGCTCTGCGACAGCGCGATCGAGAGATAGCGCTGGCGCTCGTCGGCGCCCAGCGTGGCGTCTTTGAGGGCCAGCGTTTCCAGATACCCGTGCAGCGAGGACAGCGGCGTGCGCAGGTCGTGGGAGATATTGGCCACCAGCTCGCGCCGCTGCAGGTCCTGTTGGCGCAACTGTTGCCATTGCTCGCCCAGGCGCTGGGCCATGTGACCAAAGCTGTGCTGCAGGATGGCCAGTTCATCGCGCTCGCCGCTGCGCAGCGGCGCCGGCGGCGGGGCGGCATCGGGAGTGGCGGCATCGACATCGAAGGACTGGATGCGCCGGGTCAGCTGGCGCAGCGGGCGGGTGACCCAACGGAACGCGACCAGGCCGGCCAGCAGGCCCACCACCGCGACGATCGCCAACGACCACAGCGTGGTGCGCAGCGTACTGTTTGCGGCGATGTTGGCCGCCAGTGCTTCTCGCTGTTCACCGACCAGCACCACGTAGATGTAGCCGGCCTGATGCCCCTGCACCCACAGCGGCGCCGCGTTGAACACCTTGCGGCCGGTGGCGCTGCGCGGGTCATCGCCGAGGATCGGCAGCGGCTCGTCGCGCAGCAGCGCCTTTACCGGTGCCAGATCGACCCGGCTGCGCTTGAGATGACCGTCCGGAGCATCGTGGCCGAGGATGCGGCCCTGGTCGTCGAGCAGGTATACCTCCACGCTCGGGTTGACCGCCATCAGCTTGCCGAACAGCGCGCGCACTTCGCCGTTGCGCATGCCACGGCCATCCATCAACTCGCCACTGCGCGCGATGTGTTCGGCCAGCCCGCGCGAGAGGCGCTGTACGGTTTCCTGCTCATGCACCGTGGTGCTGCGCATCTGGATCCACACCAGCGCGCCACAGCACAACAGCAGCAGCGCGAAGAACACCGCGGACAGGCGCTGCGACAACGTGAGCCGGATCATGCGCCGCCCCCTTCGTTGCCATCGACCAGTTTGTAGCCCCGTCCCCAAACCGTCTGGATGCGCTGCGGATTGGCCGCATCGCGCTCGATCTTGTTGCGCAGCCGGTTGATGTGGGTGTTGACGGTGTGTTCGTAGCCGTCGTGCTGGTAGCCCCAGACCTGGTTGAGCAGGTCCATGCGCGAATACACCTGGCCTGGGTGACGGGCGAAGAAGTAGAGCAGGTCGAATTCGCGCGGGGTCAGTTCCAGTGGCCTGCCCTCCACCTGCGCCGTGCGTGCGACCGGGTCGATGCGCAGCCCGGCCACCTCGGTTTCACCGGCATCGATGCGCGCGTTCTGCGCCATCGCTTCCACGCGGCGCAGCAGTGCTTTCACGCGTGCGACCAGTTCCAGCATCGAGAACGGTTTGGCCAGGTAGTCATCCGCACCCAGCTCCAGCCCGAGGATGCGGTGCACTTCGCTAGCGCGGGCACTGGTGATGATGATCGGGGTGTAGCGCGTCATCGCGCGGGCGCGCTTGCAGATCTCCAGGCCGTCCACGCCGGGCAGCATCAGGTCCAGCACCAGTGCGCTCCACGGCTGCGCTTCGAGCAGGGCCAGGCCTTCATCGCCGGTGGCGGCATGGGTCACCTCATAGCCCTCATCGCGCAGGTGCATGCGCAGCAGGTTGGCGATGTGGACATCGTCTTCGACGATCAGGACACGCTTGGCGCTGCTCATCGGCTCGGGGGGCGGCGGGAGGGCATGAGGCATTGTCGGCGGATCGCGACCGGAATGTGTCACGGAAAATTTAACCCTGCGTGAGGATTCGTTGACCGGGCCGGGCGCAGCATGGCCGCATCGTTCCCGTACCCGGAGATCGGCCATGCGCTACACACGTCGCAATGTGCTTGGAATGGGGGGCATGGCGGCCGCGGCCGGTCTGTTCGGCCTGACCGCCTGCAGCAGGCCCGCCCCGGCGGCCCCTGCCGCGCCTGCGCGCCAGTTCGAGGTCATGCGCAGCGATGCGCAGTGGCGCGAGCAGCTCACCCCGGCCCAGTACAGCGTGCTGCGCCGGCAGGGCACCGAGCGGCCGTTCAGCAGCCCCCTCAACAAGGAACACCGGCGCGGCACCTTCACCTGTGCAGGGTGCGCGCTGCCGCTGTTCTCCTCCTCCACCAAGTTCGACAGCGGTACCGGCTGGCCCAGCTTCTGGGCGCCGCTGCACGATGCCGTCGGCGAAGACCGCGACATCACGCTGGGCATGGTCCGGGTCGAGGCGCACTGCCGGCGTTGCGGTGGCCACCTCGGCCACGTCTTCGATGACGGCCCGCGCCCGACCGGATTGCGCTATTGCATGAACGGCGTGGCCATGAATTTCGTCGCGGCCTGAGCGCCGCACTCCCTGCGTCATAGAAGGACCTCTCCATGCTTCTGCTCGTGCTGGCCTACCTCGGTGGCGTGCTCACCATCCTCAGCCCCTGCATCCTGCCGGTGCTGCCGTTCGTGTTCGCACGGTCCGACCGCCCTTTCCTGCGCAGTGGGCTGCCGCTGCTGATCGGCATGGCGCTGATGTTCGCCGTGGTCGCCAGCCTGGCGGCGGTGAGCAGCCAGTGGGTGGCGCAGGCCAACCAGATCGGACGCTGGATCGCGCTGGTGGTGATGGCGGTGTTTGCGCTGGCGCTGCTATGGCCGGCGCTGGCCGACCGCCTGCTGTCCCCGTTCCAGCGGCTGGGCGCGCGGCTGAGCGCCTCGGCCGATGCGGCCAGTGATGCCGGACGCGGGGGCGTTGGCACCTCGCTGCTGATCGGCATCGCCACCGGCCTGCTGTGGGCACCGTGCGCGGGTCCGATCCTCGGCCTGATCCTCACCGGCGCGGCGTTGCAGGGGGCCAGTGTCGGCACCAGCGGGCTGCTGCTCGCCTATGCACTGGGCGCGGCCACCTCGCTGGCCCTGGCGATCTGGATCGGCGGGCGTGTGTTCGCCGCGCTCAAGCGTCGCCTCGGCGTGGGGGAGTGGGTACGCCGCGGGCTGGGCATCGCCGCATTGCTGGCGGTGGTCGCCATCGCGATGGGCTGGGATACCGGCGTGCTGACCCGGCTCTCCACGGTCAGCACCGCCAAGCTGGAACAGGGCCTGCTTGACGTGCTGCCGGCACAGCAGCCTGCTGCCGGTGCCGCGATGACGAGCGCGGCCAGTGCCCCCGGTCAGCCGCTGCCGGTGGAAGGCACCCTGCCCCCGCTGGCCGGTGCGACCGGCTGGCTCAACAGCCCGCCGTTGGATGCGCAGGCGCTGCGCGGCAAGGTGGTGCTGGTCGATTTCTGGACCTACTCCTGCATCAACTGCCTGCGTGCCATGCCCTACGTGCGCGAGTGGGCCGAGCGCTACCGCGACCACGGGCTGGTGGTGATCGGCGTGCATGCGCCGGAGTTTGCCTTCGAGCGCAACCTGGCCAACGTGCAGCGCGCGGTGAAGGATCTGAAGGTCACCTACCCGGTGGCGATCGACAACGACTTCGCCATCTGGCGCGGCTTCAACAACAAGTACTGGCCGGCCCACTACTTCATCGACGCGCAGGGCCGGATCCGTGCGCATCACTTCGGTGAGGGCAACTACGCGCAGTCCGAGCAGATCATCCGCCAGCTGCTGCGCGAGGCCGGCAACACGCTGCCCGGTGACGATGCACCAGTGGCCATGACGCTGGACGGCGTGGCGCGCCAGGCCGACATGGACAACCTCAAATCGCCGGAGACCTACCTCGGCCATGCACGGGCCGAGAACTTCGCCTCGCCCGGCGGCCAGCGCAAGGATCAACCCGCCGACTACGCCGTGCCTGCGACGCTGCAGCACAACCAGTGGGCCCTGGCCGGGCGTTGGACCGTGGGCAACGAAGATGCCCGGCTGGAGACGGGCGGCGGCCGCATCGCCTTCCGCTTCCATGCGCGCGACCTGCACCTCGTGCTGGCCCCGGGCGAAGACGGCAAGCCCGTGCGGTTCCGCGTGCGCATCGATGGGCACGCGCCGGGCCCCGCGGCCGGTGGCGATGTTTCCGCCGACGGCGACGGTGTCGTGGATGAAAACCGCCTGTATCAGCTGATCCGCCAGTCCGGCGACGTGCAGGAGCGCACCTTCGAGATCGAGTTCCTCGATCCGGGCGTGCGCGCCTACGCCTTTACGTTTGGTTGAGGAGCCATCACATGAAGATCGCATTCGACAAACTCGTTGCCGGCGGCATCGCCGTTGCCATCGCGGCGCTCACCGCCAGCGTGGTGGTGGGCCTGGATCGGCCCGCACAGGCTGCCGCGGCCGCTGCGACGGTGGCCGTGCCTGCACCGACCGGCAAGGCGGACCTGCACCAGCCGGGGGTGAAGCGCGCCCAGGTGGTATTCGCCGGCGGCTGCTTCTGGGGCGTGCAGGGCGTGTTCCAGCACACCAAGGGCGTGGATAGTGCGCTCTCCGGTTACATCGGCGGCAGCGCGGCGAACGCGACCTACCCGCGCGTCGGCAGCGGCGGTACCGGCCATGCCGAGGCGGTGCAGGTGACCTACGACCCCTCGCAGGTGAGCTACGGCCAGTTGATGCAGGTGTTCTTCTCGGTGGCGCACGATCCGACCCAGCTCAACCGGCAGGGCCCGGACCGCGGCACACAGTACCGCTCTGCGGTCTATGCCGACGACGCCGCCCAGCGCGATGCCACCCGTGCCTACATCGCCCAGCTGCAACAGGCCAGGACCTACGCCGCGCCGGTGGTCACCCAGGTCGACGGCGGCAAGCCGTTCTTCACCGCCGAGGGCTACCACCAGAACTACCTCACGCTGCACCCCGAATCGCTGTACATCCGCATCAACGACCTGCCCAAGGTGGTCGCGCTGAAGCAACAGTACCCGGCGCTGTACCGCGAGCAGCCGCGCCTGGTGAGCACCACGATTTCGGCCCGCTGAGCGCGCTCTGGAAGGAGAAAAAACGCACGGCACACAGTGACCTGCCGTGCGCGGGGAAGTCGCAAGACCACATGGTAGGCTGGCGCCAGACGCGGATACAGATGCAGATGACTGGCATCCGCACGGTTACAGATCCCGTGGATGCAGCTGCCGATGGCGACCAACCTCTACCAATCCCTGGCCGATGAAATGGCCGACGCGATCCGCAGCGGACGCTTGCCGGTCGGCGCCCGCCTGCCCTCGCTGCGCGGGCTGGCGACGCAGCGCAGCCTCAGCCTCAACACGGTGATCGCGGCCTATCGGCAGCTGGAAGACGCCGGGCTGGTGCTGCCGCGGCCCAAGGCCGGCTTCGTGGTCAGCCCGCGACTGCCCGAACCCACGCAGTCGCTGCGGCAGGCACCGTCGCCGCCGAGCGCACCCGCCCAGCAGGCGATGATGGCGCGCGTGCTGGCCGCGCAGCAGCAGCCGGGCATCGTCGATCTGGCCTTCGCCGGCCCGCGCGGCAAGCGCTTCTATCCCGGCGCGCAGCTGGCCCGCAGTACCGCGCAGGTGCTGCGTCGTGCCGCCACCACGGTGGAGACCTACGCCCGCCCGAACGGCGCCGCGCGGCTGCTGGCGCAGATCGTGCAACGTGGGCCGCGGCTGGGGCTGCACACCACGGTGGATCGGCTGGTGCTGACCCATGGGGCGATGGAAGCCCTGCAGCTGGCCCTGCGCGTGGCGACAAAACCCGGCGATGCGGTGGCCATCGAAGCGCCCTCGTACTTCAACATCTACCCGCTGCTGCGCAGCCTGGGACTGCGCGCGATCGAGCTGCCGACCCATCCACGCGACGGGCTCGATCTGGATGCGCTGGAAGCCCTGCTCGCCGCCGGTGGCATCGCCGCGATCATGGCCATGCCGACCGTGCACAATCCGCTCGGCGGCAGCATGCCGGTGCCGAACAAGCAGCGCCTGGCCGCACTGGTGAACCACTACCAGGTGCCGCTGATCGAAGATGCGGTCTACGCCGAGCTGCAGTTCAAGGAGCCGCTGGAACCGCTGGCCAAGAGCTTCGATCGCGATGGCTGGATCATGGTCTGCAGTGGTTTCTCCAAGACGCTGGCGCCGGATTACCGGATCGGCTGGCTCGACGGGGGTCGCTTCGCTGCCGATATCCAGCTGCTGAAATTCCATTCCTCCGGCGCCGAATCACGCCTGCTCGGCGATGCGGTGGCGGCATTCCTGGAGGCCGGAAACTACGAACACCACCTGCGTGGGCTGCGCCGGCTCTACAGCGACCAGGTGAGCCACGTGCGTGGGCTGATCGCCCAGCATTTTCCGCCCGGCACCTCGGCCACCCAGCCGACCGGTGGCTTCCTGCTGTGGGTGGAACTGCCCGCGGCGATCGATGCCGGGGACCTGTTCGAGCAAGCGCTGGCCGAAGGCGTGGTGTTCATGCCCGGCCAGGTGTACTCACGCGGTGCGCGATACCGGCATTGCCTGCGCCTGTCGTGCTGCCAGGAACTGGATGCGCGCTTCGTCGGTGCCATCGCCACCGTCGGCCGGCTTGCCAACGCGCTGCAGGCGCGCGCGGCGGGCTGACGCTCAGAACACCAGGCGGTCTGCCAGGCTCGCCGGATCCGCACCCGGCGCATACGGCAGGCGGCCCCAGCACGGCATCGGCAACCGCGCCTTGAGCAACGCGACATTCTCATCGCGGCGCGCCATCGCCGGGTCCACCTCGTTGGCGATCCAACCGATGCAGTGCGCGCCGCGGGCCGCGATCGCCTCGGCGGTCAGCCGTGCGTGGTTGAGGCAACCCAGCCGCAGCCCGACCACCATCACCACCGGCAGCTTCAGCGCCTGCACCAGATCACTCTGGTCCAGCGTGGCCGACAGCGGCGCCAGCCAGCCGCCGACGCCCTCCACCACCACCGTGTCCGCGCTGGCACGCAGGCGCGCGAAGGCAGCTTCGATCGGCGCCAGCGACAGTTGCACGCCCGCTTCTGCCGCGGCGATCTCCGGCGCGAGCGGCTGCTCCAGCGCAAAGGGGTTCAGGTCGTCGTACCCGGGCGTCGGCACGCTGGCGGCCAGCAGGGCGGTGGCGTCCTCGTTGCGCAGGCCCTGCGGGGTGCGCTCACAGCCGCTGGCGACCGGCTTCATGCCCACGGCCGTGCCGCCATGCCGGCGCAGGGCATGCAGCAGCACGCAGCTGCTGAAGGTCTTGCCGATGCCGGTATCGGTACCGGTGACGAACAAAGCGGCGGGCAACGGCGCAGGCAGGGACATGAAAGACGACCAGGGCTGGAAACGCGTCATTATCCGCCGTCCCGGCAACGCCGCGGTGCGGTCTGCTGCGTTCCGCCGGCCCCGGCGCAGGCGGGCGTGCGGCTTGGTAGACTGCGGCCATGTTCGATACCTCCACGCTTACCGGCAGCAAGCCGGAACAGTACGGCCAGCTGCTGGCCCAGGCCCGTGCCCTGGTGCATGGCGAGCGCGACCGCATCGCCAATGCGGCCAACCTGTCGGCGCTGGTCTACCACGCCCTGCCGCACCTGAACTGGGTCGGCTTCTACTTCTTCGATGGCAAGGAGCTGGTCGTCGGCCCGTTCCAGGGCCTGCCCGCCTGCGTGCGCATTCCGCTCGACAAGGGCGTGTGTGGCGCCGCCGCCTCGCAGCGGGTTACCCAGCGCATCGAAGACGTGGACGCTTTCCCGGGCCACATCGCCTGCGACTCGGCCTCGCGCTCGGAGCTGGTGGTGCCGCTGGTCCACAACGGCAACCTGGTCGGTGTATTCGATCTGGACAGTCCCTCGCTGGCGCGCTTCGACGCCGAGGACCAGGCCGGCCTTGAAGCGATCGCCGCCGTGTTCGTCGAGGCCCTGGGATGAGTGGCGCCAAGCTGCGCAACATCGGCCCGAAGAGCGCAGCATGGCTGCGCCAGGTCGGTCTGCGTACGCCGGAAGACCTGGTGGCGGTCGGCGCCGTGGGTGCCTTCGTCAAGGTGCGCCGTGCCGGCTTCAAACCGAGCCTGAACCTGCTCTATTCGCTGGAAGGCGCGCTGCAGGACTGCCACTGGCAGGAACTGCCGGAAGCACGCCGCACCGTGCTGGTGGCCGAGTACGAGGCCATCATCGCCGAGCAGCCGCTGAAGAAGGCGCCGCCCGCGTCCGGCCCGGTCTACGACCGCACGGTCGAGCATCGCGATGATGAGGGCGATGACGCACCGCCGTTCGAGAGCGACGACGAGCCTCGCTGATCCGCACGGACCGACGCATCGTCGGTCCTGCGCGCTTCATACCTGCTGCAGTTCCAGCAGCTCGCCCCAGAGTTGATCGTCTTCGCGCTCCACGCGCAGCCGCAGCCGCGTGCCGTGGTCGATGCGCAGCGCCCAGCACATCGCCATCGGCAATCCGCAGACCTGCGACAGCACCATGCGCAGCGGCCCGCCATGACTGACGATCAGGGTCGGCACCGGGTCTGGATCATCCAGCAGCCGATGCAGCCCACGCGCAATGCGGCGCTCGAAGTGGCCCCAGCTTTCGCCGTGCGGCGGCGGGTTGGCGTGCGGGTCCAGATGGAACGCCGACAGCGCGTCCATCGGCAGCGCCTCCAGCGCGGCCCCATCCCAGTCGCCGAAATCCAGCTCTTCCCATTCCTCGTCAGTGTCCACCCCCCGCCCGAGCGGGGCCGCCAGCGCTTCGGCCGTGCGCACGGCGCGCTGCCGTGGCGAGCACAGCACGCGCTCCCAGGACAGCGCCGCGTAGCGCGCGCACAGCGCATCGGTGGCGCCCTCATGCAGCGGTGGATCGGTACGGCCATCGAGATGGTCGTCGCGGCCGGTGCTGGCGTGGCGGATCAGGTCGAGGATCATGCCGGGCCCCCTCTGCTGCCCGCTGCGGCCGGCCGGTGAGGGTCACGGGCGTCGGTACCAGGGTGCTGCAACCACGTCGGGGTCATGGAGATCACATCGAAAAAGCGAGGCGCATTCTAACCGGTGCGCTCCACCGGCCCGGCCGATGGCTTAGACTGCGCCCACTTTCAGGTGACCCGGGGCTGCAATGCCGCCGGGTTGAAACGGGAAGCCGGTGACGCGTCAGGCCTCGTGCCCCGCCGCCACTCCGGCGCTGCCCCCGCAACGGTAAGCGAGGAAACACCAGGCAACACGCCACTGTGCTCCGGCATGGGAAGGCGCCTGGCACGATGGCACCGCCATCGACCCGCAAGCCCGGAGACCGGCCTGGAAGACGACTGGTTGCGATGCGGCGGGCATGGCGGCGGCAAGCGGCGCCGTGCGCGTCCGCCCACCGTCGATCCATCCCTGCAGCGCGATCATCCCCACCCCTTGCCGCGCGGGCGTGCGCGGTGCATGGAGTCATCGATGAAGCTGCAGATCCAAGTCCTTTCCCTGGCCGTGTTGTCGGCCCTGCCCCTGCTGGCGTCGGCCCAGGACGAGGCGACCGCGCTGGACCAGGTACTGGTCACCGCCACCCGCACCCCGATCGCCCTGCAGGACAGCATCTCGCCGGCCCAGGTGATCGACCGCGCCGAGATCGAGCGCAGCCAGGCACCGTCGCTGCAGGACCTGCTGCGCGGCCGGGCCGGCATCAACCTCAACAACAGCGGTGGCCTGGGCAAGCAGAGCTCGCTGTTCCTGCGCGGCACCAACTCGGCCCACACCCTGGTGCTGATCGACGGCGTGCGCATCAACACCGGTGACCTCGGCCTGGCCATGATCCAGGACCTGCCGCTGGCGCAGATCGAGCGCATCGAGATCGTGCGTGGCCCGCAGTCCAGCCTGTATGGTGCCGACGCGATCGGTGGCGTGATCCAGATCTTCACCCGCCGCAATGCCGGCCAGTTCGCCCCGCACCTGCAGCTCGGCGGCGGCAGCAACGGCCTGCGCGAGGCCAGCGGTGGCTTCGGTGGCAGTGGCGAGCGTGGCTGGTTCGGCACCGACATCGCCTACCAGCACACCGACGGCATCAACGCCTGCCGCGGCTCCGTCTCGCCGTTCGCCGGCTGTGGCGCCAATGAGCCCGACCGCGATGGCTACCGCAACCTGTCGATGAGCCTGCGCGGCGGCTATGCGCTGACCGATACGCTGAGCCTGGAAGGCACCGCGCTGCGCGCCGAAGGCGAGAACCACTACGACGGCTACTACAACTACTCCGAGACCCTGCAGCAGGTGCTCGGTGGCAAGCTGCGCTACACCCCCAGCGCGCGCTTCAACCTGACCGTCAATGTCGGCCGTGCCGACAACGAATCGGACAACTTCAACGGTGATACCTGGCTGGG
This sequence comes from Stenotrophomonas sp. AS1, assembly GCF_048957655.1. NCBI lineage: Bacteria > Pseudomonadati > Pseudomonadota > Gammaproteobacteria > Lysobacterales > Lysobacteraceae > Stenotrophomonas > Stenotrophomonas sp. AS1. Next base: position 461,937 of record NZ_JARVXM010000006.1, read on the forward strand.
CAACGCGCAGACCCACCGCGACAGCGCCTCGGTGCAGGCCGATATCGGCATCGCCGATGGCCAGCTGCTGAGCGCCGGCGTGGACTGGAGCCAGGACAACCTGGACGGCAGCAGCGCCGGCTATCTGGTCGACAGCCGCGACAACACCGGCGTGTTCGTGCAGTACCAGGGCCGCTTCGGCGCGCACCACCTGCAGGCCAGCGTGCGCAACGACGACAACGAGCAGTTCGGCAACCACACCACCGGCAGCCTCGGCTGGGGCCTGGAGCTGGGCAGCGGGTTCCGCCTCAACGCCAGCTACGGCACGGCGTTCAAGGCCCCGACCTTCAGCGACCTCTACGACCCGTGGAGCGGCGTGCCGACCCTGGACCCGGAAAAATCCAAGAGCGCGAACGTCGGCATTGCCCAGCAGGGCGACGGCTGGCGCTGGGGCCTGGACGTGTACGAAACGCGCATCGATGATCTGATCACGTACGACGCGACGACCTTCATGATGTCGCAGGTCGAGAAGGCCCGCATCCGCGGCGCCGAACTGACCGGTGCGATCACCGTGGCCGGGTTCGACCTCAATGCACAGCTCAGCCACACCGACCCGCGCAACCGCACCGACGGCAGCCCGCAGTTCGACAACTGGCTGGCCCGCCGCGCCCAGAACACCGCGCGCCTGGACGTGGATCGCCGCTTCGGTGACTTCCGTGCCGGCCTCACCGCCAACGGCGCCGGCAAGCGTTACGACGATGCGGCCAACACCGTGCGCCTGGGTGGCTATGGCACCGTGGATCTGCGCCTGGAATACGCGCTGAGCCGCGACTGGTCGGTGCTGGGCCGCGTCAGCAATGTGTTCGACCGCGATTACGAAACCGTTGCCTGGTACAACCAGCCGGGCCGCGAGTACCGCCTGAGCGTGCGTTACCAGCCGAAATAAGCGCACGGGACGGCGGCACCGCTGCCGTCCCGCCCTCAGCAGCTGCCGACCATTGGTCGGCACAACCATTGAACCTGGTAGGTGCCGACCGTTGGTCGGCACACGCGTATTAGAGCGCCAACAATTCCCGCAGATCGTCCATCACGGCCACTGCCTCGACATTGTCCAGATCCAGCCCGCGCGGATAGCCATAGCGCACCAGCGCCACCGGCATGCCCGCATCCACCGCGGCGCGGTAGTCGGTGATCGAATCGCCCACCATCAGGGCCGCCTCGACGGCCACCTCGAAGTGCGCCGCGATATGCCGCAACGGCACACCACTGGGCTTGCGTTCCGGCAGCGAATCTCCGCCCAGCACCAGCGCGAACTGATCCTGCAACCCGAAATGCTGCAGCAACGGCGCCACCAGCGCCGACGGCTTGTTGGTGCAGATCGCCAGCGTCACCGCGCGTTCGCGCAATGCGGCCAACGTGTCGGTCACACCATCAAACAGACGTGGGCTGCGCAACAGGCACGCCTCGTAGTGCCGCATGAAACCGGGCATCACCTTGTCCAGTTCGACGGCGCTGCCAGCCGCATCGAATGCCTGCTCCACCAATCGGCGCACACCATCGCCGATCCAGGTCAGCACGGTGGCCTCGGGCACGCGCGGCAACTGCCAGTCCTCCAGCGTGCGGTTCAACGCCTCGGCGATATCGGCGGCGCTGTCCACCAGCGTGCCATCCAGATCGAACACCACCAACGGATACGGGTAAGACAAGGCAATGCTCACTTCCACAGCAGGGAAGGGCCATTGTACGGAGGTGCGTGTGTGATGCCGATGCACGCCCGGGTAGCGCCGCGTTTACAGCTGCGCCAGGAATGCCGGGCTGGCAAAACGTTCCACCAGGAAATCCAGGAAGCTGCGCATGATCGTCGGCAGCTGCCGGCGTGACGCATATACCGCGTGGATACCCAAGCCTTCCACTTCGTAATCGGGCAGCACCTCGATCAGCTCGCCACTGCGGAGCAACGGGGCGATCTGGTACGTCGGCAACATCGCGATGCCGGCGCCGGCACGCACCGCTTCGAGTAGCAGCGACGCTTCATTGGCACTGATGTTGCCGCCCACCGCCACCGCGATCTTCCGTCCGTCGCGTTGCAGGTGCCACACGCTCTTGCCGACATAGTGGTGCGTCAGGCAGTTGTGCGCGGCCAGTGCATCGGCGGTGGTCGGCGTGCCGTGCTCGGCCAGGTACGACGGCGCCGCGCACAGCACCGAACGGCACGGCGCCAACGGCCGCGCGATCAGACTCGGATCGATCGCGCGCGAGATGCGCACCGCGATGTCCACGCGCTCTTCGACCAGATTCACCACCCGATCCACCAGCAGCAGTTCCACGCGCGTGAGCGGATGCCGTTTGACGAACGCCGCCACCGCCGCCGCCAGGTGGATCTGCCCGAAGGAGACACTCGCGGTGACCCGCAGCAGCCCGTGCGGCTCGGGGTTGTCCGTGGCCAGCTCAGCGCGCAGTTCATCGCCGATCGCCAGCATCTGACGGAACCGCAGCAGCGCGGCTTCGCCCGGCCCGGTCAGGCTGATCCGGCGCGTGGTCCGGTGCAACAGCCGCGCGCCCAGCCAGCGCTCCACCTCGGCCAGATAACGGGTCACCATCGCCCGCGACATCTCCAGTGCCTCGGCCGCTGCGGTCAGGCTGCCGCGCTCGGCGACCTCGACGAACACGTTCATGGCGGTCATCCGGTCCATTTGATCGATCCGTGCAACAAATTAGGCCGTTATACGCGGTTTTTCGTTCGATTCCAGAGGCATACGCTGGCCTTCCTTCCTCAACGGACCTGCCCCATGAAAATCGCGCTTGTTGGTGCCACCGGCAATATCGGCCGTGAAATCACCCGCCAGGCCCTCGCCCGCGGCCATCAGGTCACCGCCATCGTGCGCCGCGAGACCGACCTGCCGGCCGAACTGGAGGGCGCCCAGCTGGCCGTCGCCGCGCTGGACGATACCGATGCCCTGGCAGCCGTGATCGCCGGCCACGACGTGCTGGCCAGCGCCTTCGGCCCGCGCCCGGGTGATGCGCCGAGCACCGTGACCACCACCAGCGCCGCGCTGGTCAAGGCAGCCCGCCAGGCCGGCGTACCGCGCTTCATCATGGTCGGCGGTGCGGGTAGCCTGGAAGTCGCCCCGGGCGTGCAACTGGTGGACACCGAGGGCTTCCCGGATGCCTACAAGCCGGTCGCCCTGGCCGCGCGCGAGACGCTGAAGCAGCTGCAGGCCGTCGATGACCTGGACTGGACCTTCTACTCGCCCGCCGCCGAGATCGGCCCCGGCCCGCAGCGCGGCGGCTTCCGCAGCCAGGCGAAGAATTTCCTGGTCGGTGCCGACGGACACAGCCGGATCAGCTACGCCGACTACGCCGACGCCTTCGTCAGCGAGATCGAAACCCCGCAGTACGTGCGGCAGATCGCCACGGTTGCGTACTGACCAGGCCGCCGATGTGAAGCAGCCGACCAACGGTCGGCTCTACCGGCCCCGGGGTGATGCCGGGGCCGTCCCGCCCCGGGGTCATGTCGGGGCCATATCGCCCCGGTGTGATGCCGGGGTTGCGCTGCACAGGAGTTCCTGAAATGCCGAACGTTTCCCGCACGACCCTGGCCTTGGCGTTGGCGCTCGGTACCGCGCTCGCCGTCAGCCCACCGGCCATCAGCCACGCCGCTGCGGCCACCGCCGAAGCCCACGTGCTGCAGGTGCAGCCCTACCACCCCGGCGACGAGGCGCTGTTCTCGGTCGCGTCCACCCTGATCACCGGCCGCCACGACGCCATCCTGGTCGACGCCCAGTTCGCCGCATCCGACGCCGCCCAGCTGGTGCAGCGCATCCGCGCCTCCGGCAAACGGCTGACCACGATCTACATCAGCCACGGCGACCCCGACTACTACTTCGGCCTGGCCACCCTGCAGGACGCCTTCCCCGACGCCCAAGTCCTCGCCACCCCCGCAACCGTTGCCCACATCAACGCCACCCAGGCCGCCAAACTCGCGTACTGGGGCCCGCAGATGGGTACAGGCAAACCCACCCGCATCGTCATCCCCGAACCCCTCGACGGCGACACCCTCACCCTCGAAGGCCAACCGATCAAGATCATCGGCCTCACCGGTCCCACCCCGGACCGCACCGTTCTGTGGATCCCCGCCCTGCGCACCCTCCTCGGCGGCATCCCGATCGTCGCCGGCGAGCACGTCTGGATGGCCGACACCCAAAGCGCCCAATCGCACGCGCACTGGCTGCAGACCCTGGCCACCATCAAGGCCCTGAAGCCGACGCGCGTCATCCCGGGCCACTACGCAACGGGTGCCGCCCTGGACATCAGCGCCGTGGATTTCACCGCCGACTACATCCGCGCCTTCGACGAAGAAACGGCACGCAGCAACGACGCCAACGCACTGATTGCCGCGATGAAAAAACGCTATCCGACCCTGGCGGGCGAGAGCTCACTGGAACTGAGCGCGAAAGTAGCCAAGGGTGAAATGCAGTGGCCGTAAGGGCGCATTCGTAGAAGCCCAACGTCATTGCGCACATTGAAAAGCGCGACGCGTTTCCTCTCTGCGCACCGACCCAGTGTCGGAGGGACGGCGCGGGTGGGGTATCGGGACCGTGTGTTGCCATGGATGGCAACACACGAGCTTACAGGGACGTACTTGCAGCGGGTCCCGCTACCCCACCCGCGTCGTCCCAAACCCTCATCACCCGAACACCAGCGCATCCGCCGTTGACGTTGGCGTTAGCGTTAGCGTTGGGGTCAACGCTGATATCGATCTTGAAAAAGGCCAAAAAAACGACCAACTACACATCGCCCAGATGATCAAACAACCCCGGCTGGCGCACCACCTCCCGCTCCCGGAATCCTCCCAACCCCACCCCCACCAACCGATACCGCGTCTCCAGCGGCAGCTCCACCCGCGCCCGCAACCCCAGCGCAATATCCCGCAGTTCCTCCATCGAATCCGGCGGCGACTCCGGCGTGAAACTGCGCGTAATGATCCGGAACTGCGAGGTCTTCAACTTCAGCACTACCGTATGCCCTACCCGGTCGGTCTTGCGCGTCGCCTGCCACGTCTTCTCCGCCAACTGCACGATCGCCGGCGCCAGATCCTCCAGCAGCAGATCCTCCGCGAACGTGTCTTCCGACGAAATCGACTGCACCGGCTGATCCGGCTCCACCGGTCGCTCATCGATGCCGCGCGCACGATTGAACAAGCGCCCGCCGAACGTTCCGAAGCGCGCCTCCAGTTCCTCCAGCGGCAGCGAACGCAGATCGCCCACCGTGGCGATGCCCAGCTCGGCCAGCTTGGCCGCCATCACCTTGCCCACGCCTGGCACGCGGTTCACCGGCAACGGCGTCAGGAACTGCTCGATGCGATGCGGCGGCACCACGAACTGCCCATCCGGCTTGCGCCAATCCGAGGCGATCTTGGCCAGGAACTTGTTCGGCGCGATCCCCGCCGACGCCGTCAGCTGCGTCTCCTCGCGGATCTGCGCGCGGATGATCTGTGCAATCTCCGTCGCCACCGTCATGCCGCCCTTGTGCTCGGTCACATCCAGATACGCCTCATCCAGCGAGAGCGGTTCCACCAGCTCCGTATGCCGCAGGAAAATCTCGCGCACCTGGCGGGACACCGCCTTGTAACGGACGAAATCCGGGGGCACGAACACCGCATCCGGACACAGCCGCTCCGCGCGCACCGCGGGCATCGCCGAACGCACCCCGAACACGCGCGCTTCGTAGGAGGCCGCGCACACCACCGAGCGCATGCCGCGCCACGCCACCACCACCGGTTTGCCCCGCAACGAGGGATCGTCGCGCTGCTCCACGGACGCGTAAAACGCATCCATGTCGACGTGAATGATCTTGCGGGGGCGGGACACGGGCGTGGGCACTCGGATTCAGATGAACAAGATTACAGCCACACGCCGCAGTATGGTTGTTGGATAACAACAACATGCGTTTTTGAACCTGAAAACACTACGGCGGCGTACGGTTAAAACGTTTGATTGAATCACTTTTTCTCATGCACTCTTGAGCACTTGCTTCATGCAAGAGCAGTCGACCTGTGGTCGGCTCACCCCGACGACAACTTCTTCAGGATTGCGTTTTCCATGACTCGTCTCAACGCGTTCTCGCGCGACCAGCTGCTGGCCAGCGCCCGCGGTGAACTGTTCGGCCCGGGCAGCGGTCGCCTGCCCAATGATCCGATGCTGATGTTCGATCGCATCACCGATATCCGCGAGGACGGCGGCCCACACGGCAAAGGCATGGTACGCGCCGAACTGGATATCCGCCCTGACCTGTGGTTCTTCGACTGCCATTTCCTCGGCGACCCGGTCATGCCCGGCTGCCTCGGCCTGGATGCCATGTGGCAGCTGACCGGCTTCTTCCTGACCTGGATCGGTGCGCCCGGCCGTGGCCGCGCCCTGGGTTGCGGTGAAGTGAAGTTCACCGGGCAGGTGCTGCCGAACGCCAAGCTGGTCACTTACGAAATCGATATCTCGCGCGTCATCAACCGCAAGCTGGTGATGGCCCAGTCCGACGCCCGCATGCTCGTCGATGGCCGCGAAATCTACGCTGCCAAAGACCTGCGTGTAGGTCTGTTCACTTCCACTGAGAACTTCTGATGCGTCGCGTCGTCATTACCGGAATGGGCATCACCTCGTGCCTGGGCAACGATCTGGACACCGTGTCCTCGGCACTGCGTGAAGGCCGCGCCGGCATCCGCCACCTGCCGGACCACGCCGAAGCCGGCCTGCGCAGCCACGTCGGCGGCAACATCGAACTGGACCTGGATGCGCAGATCGACCGCAAGGTGAAGCGCTTCATGAGCGATGCCTCGGCCTATGCCTACATCGCCATGCGCGACGCCATCGCCGATGCCGGCCTGGACGAGGCGCAGGTCGCCAACCCGCGTACCGGCCTGATCGCCGGCTCCGGTGGCGGCTCCAGCCAGTGGCAGGTGGAATCGGCCGATATCCTGCGCGCCCGTGGCGTGCGCAAGGTCGGCCCGTACATGGTGCCGCGCACGATGTGCTCCACCGTGTCGGCCTGCCTGGCCACCGCGTTCCAGATCAAGGGCCTGAGCTACTCGCTGTCGGCCGCCTGCGCTACCTCGGCGCACTGCATCGGCGCCGCCGCCGACCTGATCCGCCACGGCGCACAGGACGTGATGTTTGCCGGTGGTGGTGAAGACCTGCACTGGTCGATGAGCGTGATGTTCGATGCGATGGGCGCGCTGTCGACCCGTTTCAACGAGACCCCGGCCTCGGCGTCGCGCCCGTACGACAAGGACCGCGACGGCTTCGTCATCGCCGGTGGCGGCGGCATGCTGGTGCTGGAAGACTACGACCACGCCGTGGCCCGTGGCGCGCGCATCTACGCCGAACTGGTCGGCTACGGCGTCACCTCCGACGGTGCCGACATGGTCGCCCCGTCCGGTGAAGGCGCGGTGCGCTGCATGAACATGGCGATGGAGCACCTCACCGGCCCGATCGACTACCTCAACACGCACGGCACCTCGACCCCGCTGGGCGATGTCACCGAGCTGAAGGCGGTCCGTGAAGTGTTCGGCGAGACCATCCCGCCGCTGTCCTCGACCAAGGCGCTGTCCGGCCACTCGCTGGGCGCGGCAAGCGTGCACGAAGCGATCTACTGCCTGCTGATGATGCGTGACGGCTTCATCGCCGGCTCGGCCAACATCGGCGAGCTGGACCCGCTGGTGGAAGGCTTCCCGATCGTGCGCGAGACGCAGCCGGCACAGCTGAACACCGTGATGTCCAACAGCTTCGGCTTTGGTGGCACGAACGCAGCGCTGGTGTTCAGCCGCATCTGATTGCAGCGGCGACGTACACGAAAAAGCCCGGCCATGTGCCGGGCTTTTTTATGCCGGTGTATCGGCGAGCCGAGCCCCGCTGCCGCTGGCAGGCCGTTGGGCAAACTCAAGGAGGAGGCAACAACGGCATCAACAACGCCCGCGCATCCAGCAGCGAACCCACGATGCGATGGCCCAGTGCACGCAGTTCCTCATCCGGGTGCACCAGGTCCGGCACCTGGATCGCGGTCATGCCCGCACCCACCGCCGCGCGGATGCCGGCCGGGGAATCTTCCAGCGCCAGGCAGCGCGCCGGGTCCTTGCCCAGCTTCTGCGCCGCGAGCAGGTAGATGTCCGGCGCCGGCTTGGGACGCGACACGTCACTGCTGGTCACCACCACCTCGAAGAACGGCAGCAGGCCGGCGGCGGCCAGCTTGCGCGAGGCGCGCGGCTGGCGCGTGGAGGTTGCGACCGCGCGCGGCACACCGTGATCGTGCAGCAGCTGCAGGATCTCCAGGATGCCCGGGCGCAGCGGCAGGCCCTGCTGCGTGCGCGCTTCATACAGGTCATGGCAGCGCGCGAACAGCGCAGCGACCTGCTCGGCATTCACCGTCTGCAGCAGCAGGCGCTCGCAGTCGCGGTCACCCAGGCCCACCATGCGCAGCCAGAACCCCTCCGGGAACGGCAGCGCCAGTTCCTGCGCCGCCTGCGACCAGCACGCGATCGAGACCCGCTCGCTGTCGATCATCAGGCCGTCCATGTCGAAGATGACGGCGTCGGGCAGGAACGGCAGCGCGGCGAAAGCACTCATGGGACGTTGAACAGTGTCTCGAGATCGGCCGCGTCCAGCGTGCGCCACTCGCCTTCCGGCAGATCGCCCAGCGAGAGCCCGCCGATGCGGCTGCGGTGCAGCGCCTCGACGTGGTTGCCGACCGCCGCGAACATCCGGCGCGCCTGGTGGTAGCGGCCCTCGTGCAGGACCAGCTGCGCCTGGCGCGGGCCGTTCACGTGCAGCTCGGCCGGCAGCAACGGCTTGTCGTCCGATTCCAGCAGCAGCCCGCCGCTGGCGAAACGCGCGGTTTCATCGCCGCGCAGGTCCTCGGCCAGGGTGACCTCGTAGGCCTTGTCCAGGCGCGACTTCGGCGACACGATCCGGTGCAGCAGCGCGCCGTCATCGGTCATCAGCAGCAGGCCGCTGGTGTCGCGGTCCAGGCGGCCCACCGAGGACAGCACCGGCGCACGCTCGCGGTAACGCGGCGGCAGCAGGTCGTAGATCAGCCGGCCTTTGTCCTTGGTGGAACAGGTGTAACCGCGCGGCTTGTGCAGCATCAGGGTCAGCCCCTGCGGCGGATCCAGCGGCTCGCCCTCGACCCGGATCGCCTCATGCGCGACCGCGTCGTCGGCGTACAGCACCTCGCCGTCGGCATCGGTGATCAGGCCAGCGCGGAACATCCCCTGCACCTGCTTGCGGCTGCCATAGCCCAGGTTGGCCAACAGCTTGACCAGCTTCATGCGCGGCCTCCGCGGCCCCACTTCGGCTCGGTGCTGCGCGGGGCACGGGCCGGGGTCGCGCCCTTGCTCGCCTTGGTCGCTTCGATCAGCTTGAAGCCATCGCGCTCGGCGGCCACGCGGACCTGGCCGAAGCTTTCGTTGAGGATCTGCTCGTACGGCAGATGGCGGTTGGCCACCAGCCACATCCGCCCGCCCGGGCGCAGCGCCTGCGCGGCCACGGCGATGAAACGCTGGCCGATGTCGGGACGGTCGGCGCGCGAGGGCGTGTGGAACGGCGGGTTGGTCACGATGAAGTCGTACTCGCCCTCGATCCCGGCGGTGACGTCCTGCCAGTGGAAGCCCAGCGCCGCCGGCTTGCCCAGCGCGGCAAGGTTCTCGCGGGCCAGGGCCAGGGCGCGGCCTTCGGCCTCGTACAGGTCCAGCGCGCTCACGTTCGGGCAGCGGGCCAGCACTTCAGCGGAGAGGTAGCCGAAGCCGGCCCCCAGGTCAGCGCCACGGCCGGCCAGGTCGGCCGGCAGCTGCTCCACCAGCAGCGCCGAGGCCGGGTCGATGCGGTCCCAGGCGAAGATGCCGGGGCGGCTCTGGAAGCGGCCGCCCAGGATCGCGCGCGGCGCGTCCAGCGACGCCCAGCGCTGCGCCAGCGCGGCGTCGTGCTGGCCATTGAGCGGCGCGGTCCAGTAGGCGCGGCAGTGGTTCTTGGTCAGCTTGCCGCCCAGGCCGGCCAACTGCTGCAGGTCGCCTTCGCCGGAGCGGGCACCTTCGTTGTTGTGCTGGCAGGCCACCACGATGCCGCCGGGCGCGGCCAGCGCCAGCGCACGGGCGAACAGGGCCTTGGCCTCCTCGCGCTGGCGCGGCGGCAGGACCAGCACCACGGCGTAGCGGGTGGCGTCGCTGGCCAGCTGCTGCTCGTCGCGTACGGTCCAGCCACTGGCTTCCAGCGCATCGGCGAACGGGCGGAAGCTCTGCTCGCAGACCAGCTGGGCCGGCTGGGCGTGCTCGCGCAGCGGCGCGCCGTCGCGGGCGCGCAGGAACAGCACGGGGCCGGCCGGCCAGGACAGTGCGCCACTGGCGAAGGGCAGGAACAGGGTTTCCAGGGGAGCGTCGTGCTGGGCAGCCATGCGGGGGCACATCTTGAAAAGAGGCCGCCATTCTACCGGTTCGCCCCGCCGGACCCGGATTTGCGTTTATTCAACGTCCTGTTGATGCCCTGACAACATCCAAACCGGCAGGGTGGAGCCTCACTTCCCGTGGAGATGGCTCATGCGTGCATTGTTCGTCGGTGGCGTAGTCGACAACAGCGAAATGGACATGGAGGGCAGCCAACCACCGGTGCATTACCCCGAAGACACCGGCGGCGGCCATTCGCGCTACCGCCTGCACCAGATCGGGAAGACCTCCGATGGCAACGTGGCCTATGCGGTCTATGGGGCGCCGGACATGGCCGATGAAGAGGTGGCGCGGATCGCCGATGAGCGAGCCTACGCGCGTCGCTTCGAAGCCGAGCCCAGCGAATTCACCCACTGAGCCGACGCCGAGGCGCTGCCCGCCGCGATCACTCGCGGTAGGGCAGCTGCCGGATGGCCCTGATCTGATCGAGCCAGATGAGGTGCTGCTGGACCGGCGTATCCAGATCGTCCAATCGCAACTGGCCGTTGCTGCCTTCATGTTCGTCGGCATCGCGGTACTGCTGCAGCGTCGGCTGCACTGCCACGGTGCCCAACAGGCGGCTGCCGTCATCAAGCGTGAGCTCGACCTGGGTCTGGCCATGCAGCTGCGGCAGCAGCGCTTCCAAGGCCGCGATGGCGGCCGGATCGGTGTGGATGCGGGGGGCGTAACGTGACATGGCAACTCCTGTGGCGTACGCCCTCAGTGTGCCCGCCGCGGCGTCAACACATTGCCAACGGCTGCCCGCAGCGGCGCCGGCTCAGCGGCTGGCGAGTACGCCACGCACCGCAGCCACCAGCTGGGCGACCGAATACGGCTTGGCAACGTGCTCCTGGAAGCCTGACGCCAATGCGCGCTTGCGGTCGTCCGCACGTGCCAGCGCCGTCACCGCCACCGCCGGCAACGCCTCTGGCTCGACGCCCATGTTGTCGCGCAGTGTGCGTACCAGGCCGTACCCATCCATGCCCGGCATGCCGATGTCGGTCAGCAGGGCATCGATACCGCTGTGGCCGTTTTCGTTGAGCAGTGCCAGTGCTTCGCCGGCGGAGGACGCCGTGGTGACCGAGGCGCCCTGCTCTTCCAACAGCCGCCGCAGGTACTCCAGCACTTCGGGCTGGTCTTCCACGGCCAGCAGGTGCAGGCCCTTGAGCGGATACGGCTCGATGATCTGTTCGGTGATCGGCCCACTGAACACTTCGCGCAGCGGGCGGCCATCGGCCTGCGGCTGATAGCGCGGCAGGCGCACGTTGAAGCTGGCGCCCTGGCCGTGGCCTTCGCTGCTGGCCGCAACCACGCCACCATGCAGTTCCACCAGCTGCTGGACGATCGCCAGCCCCAGCCCCAGGCCGCCATGGCGACGCGTGGTGGTGCCGTCGGCCTGGCGGAAGCGGCTGAACAGATGGCGCAGGAACTCCGGCGCGATGCCGTCGCCGGAGTCGGTCACGGTGATCGACCAGTGCCCGCCATCGGCGGCCAGGGTGAGCACCACGCGCCCTTCGGCCGGGGTGAATTTGATGGCGTTGGACAGCAGGTTCCACAGCACCTGCTGCAGGCGCGTGGCATCGCCGAGCACCAGGCACGGCTCGTCGGGCATCACCAGTTCCATCGAGAGCGCTTTGCCTTCGGCGACCAGCTCCTGTGCACGCATGGCCTCTTCCAGCTGCGCACGCAGATCCAGCATTTCCACTTCCAGCTGGACCTTGCCCAGCAGCATGCTGCTCAGGTCGAGCATGTCCGAGATCAGCCGCTTCTGCGCCATCGCACTGTTGGCGATCACGCCCAGCCCCTTGTACATCGGGCTGGTGTTGTCGATGCGCTGCAGCAGCAGTTCGCTCCAGCCCAGGATGGTGGTGAGCGGGGTACGCAGCTCGTGCGAAAGCGTGGCCAGGAACTCATCCTTCAGCCGCGCCATGTTCTCGGCGGCGCTGCGCGCGGCACGCTCGGACTGCAGCAGTTCTTCGCGCGCCATTTCGATTTCGCGACGCTCGGTCACATCCGGGCTGCTGCCGGCCAGGCCGATGAAACGGCCCATCCTGGAAAAGCGGGGCCGCGCGTTCATTTCCAGCCAGCGCCATTGGCCATCGGCGCGACGACCGCGCACCAGTGCATGCATGGAGCGCTGCGACTTCAGTGCCTCCTGCAGTTCGTAATCGAACACGGAAGCATCGTCGGGATGCACCAGGCCACGCCAGACATCGTCCGGTACGCGCTGCTCGTCGCCGCCGAAGAACTCGCTGAAGGCACTGTTGACGAAGCGCGAATGCCCGCGCTCATCCAGGACCCACACCGGCATCGGCAGGCCATCGGCCAGCGCACTGAAGCGCGCCTCGCTTTCGGCCAGCTCCACCTCGATGTGCTTGCGGTTGGTGATGTCGAAGAACACCACGGCCACCAGATGCTCGTCCGGTTCGCCAACGCTGACCGCCTCGACCGAATACCACCGGTTCAGCGCGCGTGCTTCCATCTCGAACTGCCGGGCCTGGCCGCCCAGTGCCACCTCGCCATAGGTGCGGTACCAGTCCGTCTCATGGCCGGGCTGCAGGCTGGTCATCCGCTGCCCGCAGACATTGCTCAAGCCGGTATTGCGCGAAAACGCCTCGTTGACCTCCACGAACCGGTAATCCACGCCCACCCCGGCATCGTCGAAGATCACCTCGATGATGCAGAACCCCGCATTCAGGCGCTCAAGGACCGTGCGATACAGGGCCGGATCCGGCGATGAAGCCAGGAAAGAGGCGCGTTCCAACGTCGAAGTGGGCAGGCTGGGCAAGGGCTTCAATGAGGCAACTGGCGAAACAGAGGAGGACAGGATCGGCCAACGCGCGTATTCGCAGCGTCAAGCGCCGGGGGTCTGGGGCGGGCCTGGGTGAATTGGCGCCAACCGCAGACGCGGAGCATACACGCGTGGATTGTCCGCCACCCGGATCGGGATCACACTGGTACCTGATCCCACTTGTGATCGCGACCCAGGCATTGTCATGAACCGCACCTCCCTGATCGCCGGGGCCCTGGCCGGGCTGCTGCTCATCGGCAGCGCGGCGGCCGCCCCGCGTACCGTGACCGACCCGCAGGCCCCGCGCGCGCTCAAGACCGAAGGCCCTGTCCAGGTGACCTGGAGCGACCCGGCCCAGTTCACCGAGATCCGGCTGAGCAACAACCGCTTCGAGGCCGAACGCGGCGACTGGGTGCAGCAACTGGCCAAGTATGTGCAGACCACGGCCAGCAAGGCGCTGCAGCCCGGCCAGACGCTGCAGGTCACCTTTACCGACATCAAGCGCGCCGGCGATTACGAGCCCTGGCATGGCCCTCGCGCCAACGACATCCGGGTGATGCGCGATATCTACCCCCCGCGCGTGACCCTGACCTACACCCTGAAGGATGCGCAGGGCCAGGTGATCAGCGAAGGGGAACGCAAGCTGCAGGACACCGGCTACCTGCACAACATCGGGCGACAGAGCGACACCGACCCGCTGCGCTATGAGAAGCGCCTGCTGGATGACTGGATCCGGCGCGACCTGCGCAACGAGGCCACGGCCAGCACCTGAGCCCTTGGGCCCACATGAGAAAGGCGGCGCATCAGCGCCGCCTTTTTTCATGCACGCGGTATCGCCGGTGGCGGTTCAGACGTCGACGTACTCGCGCACGACCCGCTTCACCCCACACGGCAGCTGGTAAGCACTGACCCCGCACAGCGGTGCCAGCGCCTCGATGCGGGGGGCATCGCCCCACAGCGTCACCGTGCTGCCGATGCCGGCCTGCGGCAGGTGGGTCAGGTCCACCGTGAGCATGTCCATCGAGACCCGGCCGATCACGATGCCCGGCTGATCGTCGATCCGCACCGGGGTGCCGTTCGGCGCGAACTGCGGGTAACCGTCGGCGTAACCGAGCGCGACCACGCCAACCCGGGTCGGGCGCTGCGCGACGAAGCGCGCGCCGTAACCGACCGGCTCGCCCACCGCGATGTCACGGACGGCGAAGATCTTCGAACGCATGCTCATCACCGGCCGCAGGCGCCCGGTCAGCGCGGTATGCGCCGGCATCGGGTTGATCCCGTACAGCATCAGACCCGGGCGCACCCAGTCGCTGCGTACGTCTGGCCACCCCAGCAGCGCTGGCGAGTTGCACAGGCTGGTCTGCCCGGCCAACCCGTTGATGGTGGCCGCGAAGACGTCGGCCTGCTCGCGGGTGCGCGGGCTGTCCAGTTCGTCGGCCCGCGCCATGTGGGTCATCAGCACCATCGGCCCGACATGCGCCAACGCGCTCAACGTGGCGTGCGCGGCACGGAACTCGTCCGGCCACAGGCCCAGGCGATGCATGCCGCTGTCCAGCTTCAACCACACGGTGAGCGTGGCGGTGGTCTGGAACGCGGCTACCGCCTCGACCTGCCACGGCGCGCCGACCGCGAACCACAGGTCGTGCTGCACGATCAGCGGCAGCTCACTGGCGTCGAAGAAGCCTTCCAGCAGCAGGATCGGGCCGGTGATGCCGGCCGCGCGCAGTTCCAGTGCTTCCTCGATGCAGGCCACGCCAAAGGCATCGGCCTCGGCCTGCAGCGCGCGGGCGCAGCGCACTGCGCCGTGCCCGTAGGCATCGGCCTTGATCACCGCAACGGCCTTGCCGCCCCCGAGTTCGCGCGCCAGCCGGTAATTGCTGCGCAGCGCGTCCAGATCAATCAACGCACGGGCTGGGCGCATGAACTCGGCTCACGGTGACGGACAGAGGCGGCGTGGTGGGTGTAACGGAAGATATCCAGGCCTTCGGTGCTGATCTGCGGCTGGCGGGCATCCATCAGGTCGGCCAGGTAGCGGCCGGAGCCGCACGCCATGGTCCAGCCCAGGGTGCCGTGGCCGGTATTGAGGAACAGGTTGCGGTACGGCGTGGCGCCGACCACCGGGGTGCCGTCCGGCGTGGCCGGGCGCAGGCCGGTCCAGAACTCGGCGCGCGAGAGATCGCCGCCATCCGGGTACAGATCACGTACCACTTTCTCCAGCGTGGCGCGGCGGCGCGGCGAGAGCGACAGGTCGAACCCGCCCACCTCGGCCATGCCACCGACGCGGATGCGGTCGTCGAAACGGGTCACGGCCACCTTGTAGCTTTCATCCAGGATGGTCGAGGTCGGCGCCATTGCCGGATCGGTGATGGGCAGCGTCAGCGAGTAGCCCTTGAGCGGGTACACCGGCAGCTGCATGCCCAGCGGTGCGACCAGCGACGGCGAGTAACTGCCCAGCGCGACCACGTAGTGATCGGCGGTTTCCAGCTTGCCATCGATGCGCACGCCGGTGATGCGGTCGCCATCGCTGTGCAGGCCGGCAATGTCCTGGTCGAAACGGAATTCGACGCCGGCATCGACGCACATCTGCGCCAGGCGACGGGTGAACAGCTGGCAATCACCGGTCTGGTCGCGCGGCAGGCGCAACGCGCCGACCAGCTTGTCGGCCACGCCGGCCAGGGCCGGCTCATGGGCGATGATGCCCGCGCGGTCGAGCACCTGGTACGGCACGCCGTACTGGGCCAGCACTTCGATGTCCTGCGCGGAGGCATCCAGCTGCTGCTGGGTGCGGAACAACTGGGTGGTGCCCAGGTCGCGGCCCTCGAATTCGATGCCGGTCTCGCGGCGCAGCTCGTTGAGGCAGTCGCGGCTGTACTCGGACATGCGCACCATGCGCGCCTTGTTGATCGCGTAGCGCTCGTGCGTGCAGTTGCGCAGCATCTGCGCCAGCCAGCGGTACTGGTGCCAGTCCAGGCCCGGGCGGATCGCCAGCGGCGCATGCTCGGAGAACAGCCATTTGACCGCTTTGAGCGGCACGCCGGGGGCGGCCCACGGCGAGGTATAGCCGAACGACAGCTGCCCTGCGTTGGCGAAACTTGTTTCCAGCGCCGGACCGGGCTGGCGGTCGACGACCGTGACTTCAAACCCGGCCTGCCGCAGGTACCAGGCACTGGTCGTGCCGATCACACCGCTGCCAAGGACTAGAACGCGCATGACACCTCTCCAACCCGATCATTCCCTGCGCAGGAGCACGCCGGGACCATAATTGAGGAAGTATAGTCAGCCACAACCAATCAATTCGCCTGTTTTTCCTGCATCAGGCAGGATATTGTCCCGCCAACATCCTCGAGAGGCTGACGCCGATGGCCACGCGTGCCCGTGAACTGGACAAGATCGACCGCAAGATCCTGCGCATCCTGCAGGCCGAGGGTCGCATTTCCTTCACCGAACTGGGCGAGCGGGTCGGGCTTTCGACCACGCCCTGCACCGAGCGCGTCCGGCGGCTGGAGCGCGACGGCGCGATCACCGGCTATTACGCCAAGTTGGATCCGCATTACCTCAAGGCCAGCCTGCTGGTATTCGTGGAGATCAGCCTGGCCTACAAATCCGGCGATATCTTCGAGGAGTTCCGGCGCGCGGCGCTGAAGCTGCCCAACGTGCTGGAGTGCCACCTGGTGTCGGGCGATTTCGACTATCTGCTCAAGGCACGCATCAGTGAGATGGCCTCTTACCGCAAGCTGCTCGGCAGCACGTTGCTGACCTTGCCGCACGTGCGTGAATCCAAGAGCTACATCGTGATGGAAGAGGTCAAGGAAACCCTGACCCTGCCGATCCCGGATTGATGTCGGCCCGATAACGCAGAAAGGCGGCGCGCGTGTGCGCACCGCCTTCGTTCATTGCGTCAAGCGCATCAGCGCTGCTGCTTCTGGTCCTGGTGCTTCTGGTCCTGCTGCTTGCCGCCCTTCTGATTCTGCTGGTCCCACTGCTGCTGGTTCTGCTGGCCGGGCTTCTGGTTCTGCTGCTGACTGCCCTGCTGCTCCTGCGGCGATTTGCCGGGACTGCGGTTCTGCTGGTTAGCCATGATTGCACTCTTCTCGAAAAACCTCGGGGATGCGCTGGGTTGCGGCGCGGGTACAGGGTCCCGCCGATCCGGTTAATCACAGGCGAAAAAACAGTGAGGTGGTGCGTTGACGGCGATGACTGCGGGCAGCCCGATGTAAACCATTCATGCTCCGCGTCCCAGCGCCGCAGCCCTCACGGTTTTATCTGCTGGCCATCGCCACTGGGCACCGCGTCGTAGTAACGCCCCGTGCGCGTATCGAGCACGCGGTTGGGGCCCACCTGCTTGACCCCCGGAATGATCCGGCCGTTTCGGTCGTAGACCTTGCTCTGCACGGCCGGCCCCCGCATCGGCGCCGGCTGCGACGGGCCTTTGCTCTGGATCGGGTGCGTGCGCAGCTGCTGTTGGGTCTGCGAGGACGATTTCACCGGCGCCATCTGCCCGGACAGGCTGTCGGCCGGGGCCGGCTGCGCGGGGATCGGCAGGGGCGCGGGGGTCGGCGGCGGGGCCACGACCGGGCGGGTCGCGGTGGGGCTGGGTGGCGGCCCGATCTGCGCGGCCGCGCCAAATGGGAGCAACGCCAGCAGGGCAGCGGCAAGGCGGCGTGGGCGGTACATGGTGATCTCCCGGCGGCGGTTCAGGTCTTCACCATGCACCTGCACGGGTATCAGCACCATGAACGCCGGCTTGTACCTTGAGAGGCAAAAGCCCAATCTAACTGCCATACCAATAGGGAACCTTTATGACGGCTTTTGACCTGTCCCCACCTACCGACGCCCAGCGCCAAGCCCTGGTGGCCGGCCTCAGCGCCGATGAGCAGCGTGTCCTCCTGCACCACGGCACCGAGGCGCCGTTCTGCGGGGTGTTCCTGGACAACAAGCAGGACGGGGTCTACGGCTGCCGGTTGTGCGGCCTGCCGCTGTTCCGCTCCAGCACCAAGTTCGACTCCGGCACCGGCTGGCCGAGCTTCTTTGCCCCCTTCGATCCGGCCCATGTCCGCGAGATCCGCGATGCCAGCCATGGCATGGTCCGCACCGAAATCGTCTGTGCGCGGTGTGACAGCCATCTCGGCCATGTCTTCCCCGATGGCCCGCCGCCGACCCATGAACGCCACTGCCTGAACTCGGTCTCGTTGTCGTTCACCCCCAATGGGCAGGCCTATCCGGACCCGCTGCAACGCGGTGGTGCCGAGGCTGGCCCGGCAGGCTGAATCCGAGAAAGTGTGACGTCGAGCGAACGCCCCCCTTCAGAAAGGGTGTGAAGGGGCCGACATGGAGGTATCCCCTTCCCGCGTCGGCCCCATGCTCATCATCGTTGGACTTCTCGTCGTCATCCTCAGCGTGCTCGGCGGTTACGTCGGGGCGCACGGCAAACTCGGCGCGCTGTGGCAGCCCTACGAACTGGTGATCATCGGCGGTGCGGCGCTGGGTGCGTTCCTGGTCGGCACGCCGGTCAAAACCGTGAAGCAGACCCTGGCGGCCACCGTGGGCGTGTTCAAGGGGCCACGCTACAAGCAGCAGGACTACATCGACGTCCTCAGCCTGCTCTATGAGCTGCTCAACAAGGCCCGCCGCGAAGGATTCATGGCGCTGGAAGACCACGTCGAGCGCCCGGCCGAAAGCAGCATCTTCGCCAACTATCCCAAGGTGCAGGCCGACCACCACCTGGTCGATTTCATCACCGACTGCCTGCGCCTGATGATCGGCAGCAACATCGAGCCGCACGAGCTGGAGCCGCTGCTGGAGCTGGAACTGGAGAAGCACCATGGCGAGGCGATGCAGCCGGCCGCGGTGCTCAACAAGGTCGCCGACGGCCTGCCCGGCTTCGGCATCGTTGCCGCGGTGCTGGGCATCGTGATCACCATGGGCTCGATCGGCGGGGAGATCACGGAAGTCGGCGCGCACGTCGCCGGCGCGCTGGTCGGCACCTTCCTGGGCATCCTGCTGGCCTATGGCTTCGTCGGCCCGCTGGCCTCGGCCGTGGAAGCGCGCGCCGAACAGGACGCACGCATCTACGAATCGGTCAAGACCGCCCTGCTGGCCTGCCTGCGCGGCTACAACCCGAAGATCGCCCTGGAATTCGCCCGCAAGACCCTGCCGTCCAACGTGCGCCCGGGCTTCAGCGAGTTCGAACAGCACCTCAAGACGGTCAAGTAAGGCAGCGCCATGGCCGAGACCAAACCCACCGTCATCGTCCGCCGGGTCAAGAAGGCCGGTCATGCCGCGCACCATGGCGGTGCCTGGAAAGTGGCCTACGCCGACTTCGTGACCGCGATGATGGCCTTCTTCCTGGTGCTGTGGCTGATGGCCGCCACCAGCAAGCCCGAGCGCGCGGCGATCTCCGAATACTTCCGCAACCCCAGCCCGCTGGCCGGCAGCAGCTCCACCCCGGCCCCGGGCATGGCCGGACCGGGCGGCGCCAGCACCTCGATGATCAAGCTGGGCGGCGCCACCGACATCTCGCGCGGCAACAGCAACGATCCCTTCCAGAACCAGCAGGCCTCCCGGCCCGTGCCGCAGCAGGACGAGCGCGAGCGCGAGAAACGCCAGCTTGAAGCGCTCAAGCAGGAGCTGGAAGAAGCGATCAGCAAGAGCCAGGCGCTGGAACCGTTCAAGGATCAGCTGCTGCTCGACCTCACCCCGGAAGGCCTGCGCATCCAGATCGTGGACAAGCAGAACCGGCCGATGTTCGACATGGGCAGCGCCTCGCTCAAGCCCTACACGCGCGCGATCCTTCGCGAGCTGTCGCAGTTCATCAACCACGTGCCGAACCGGATCAGCATCACCGGCCATACCGACACCACCGCCTACAACGCGGCCCACGGCTACAGCAACTGGGAGCTCAGCGCCGACCGCGCCAATGCCGCCCGGCGGGCGCTGCTTGATGGCGGCATGACCGAGGACAAGGTGACCCGGGTGGTCGGGCTGTCCTCCTCGGTGCTGTTCGACCGCACGCAGCCGGACAACCCCATCAACCGCCGGATCAGCATCGTGGTGATGACCAAGGCGGCCGAAGCGGCAGCCTTGGCCGGCGCCGGGCAGGAAGTGGCCCTGTCGCCCACCGCTGCCGATGCCGATATCCAGGCGACGCTCGCGCCGGCTGTCGCGCCCTGAGGGGTGCGACGAAGGCGGCAGCAGAGGGAATTCAGGGAATCCGTGGAGCCGGCCAGCGGCCGGCACTACAATGGGTCTTTCCTTTTGTAGATAGACCGCACCCATGTCCAAGCAGTCCAAGGCCAAGCGCGACAAGCGCAAGAAGCAGCAGCCCAAGCGCCCGATCAACCGCCTCAACGCCCAGCAGCCGGTGCAGAACCATGCCGTGCTGACCAACGAAGAAGGCCAGGTCGTCGCCGCGATCGGCCTGCAGGGCACCGAGTGGCTGCTGGCCATCGGCGGCCAGACCATGGGCAACGCCGACAACCCGGTGCCGATGCTGGCCATGCTCAAGCACCTGTCCAACGTCCAGGAAAAGGAAGGCCGCAAGGTCAACCTGGAGTACTCGACCCAGCTGCAGCAGCTGATCGACGACCTGGCCGCCGACGAAGGCAAGACCGCCGACGAGTACCTGGCCCAGCTGGTCTCCGAGTTTGAAGGTGTGGAAGGCGAGGAAGGCGAAGACGCCGAAACCGCTGCCGACGCCGGCGACGACGCCAAGGTCGCAGACGAGGCCGGCACCGATGCCGCCGCCGACGCCGCCCCGGCCGCCAGCGACGACAAGCCGCAGGCCTGAGCCACGGCGATCCGGTGACGGTCTATATCGACGATGCAGTACATCCCTGGCGCGGCGAGCGCTGGGCGCATCTGATGGCCGATACCCTGCCCGAGCTGCACGCCATGGCGGCGCAGCTCGGGATTCCACGGCGGGCGTTCCAGAACCGCCGCAGCGGCGCGCACTACGACGTGCCCGCCCCGCTGCGCCTGCAGGCGATTGCCTTGGGCGCACAGGCCATCTCACGGCATACGGACCGCGAACGGGTCAAAGCCGTGATCGCCAACGCAAGAAGCCAGTATCAGGCGTAGCTGCCGACCGTGGGTCGGCATGCGCAGGCCGCAATCGCGCCCTCAGAACGGATCGCTGCCCGGCCGCACTTCCACGCCCAGCAGCGAGCACAGCGCCAGCATCGCATCGTCATCGCGGTTGAGCGCCATCCAGCCGGCCAGCGTGTCATTGCCGGTATCCACGCTCCACAGCGCGTAGTTGTGCTCGCGCAGCCGGTCGTGGGCGGTGGTCATCAACATCGGCGCATCCACCTCCGCCGCGAAGTCCTCATCGTCCAGGTCGCCGCCCCAGTCGATCTGCAGGTTCCAGCGCGCGGACAGCTCGTTCACCGCCGACATCAGCGCATCGGCATCGCCCCGCTCCACCTCGAACCCGGACTGCCAGGCAATCGCGGCCATCATCGGCGGCAGCCAGTCGGCGTCCTCATCGATGCCCTCGCCGCTTTCCAGCAGCGCCTCGCGCCAGCGGTTGAACTGCTGCAGCGCCAGTTCTTCATCGCCCGGGTTGATCAGCACGAACAGATTCCAGATCCGCGCCTCGAAATCGTCCTCGTCGAAATCGCGCTCTTCTTCTTCGAAGTCGAAATAATCGCTGTTGTCGGGCATGGCCGGTAATCCTGGAGACAGGGGCGCATTCTGCCGTGCAAGGGCGTTGGCAGGAAGCGAAATTCGGCGCGGGGCCCGCTGCGGTTTATCCTGTGCGGCAGAAGACGGCCTTGGTGGTCGTCAGCATCCTGTGACCATGAGCGATACCCCTCCCGATCACCTGGCGATCAACCCGGCCAGCCCCTTCCACGATGCCGCTGCGCTGGAGCGCGGCGTGGGCATCCGTTTCAACGATGTCGAGCGCGACAACGTTGAAGAATATTCGGTCAGCGAAGGCTGGATCCGCGTGCAGGCCGGCAAGGCCCGCGACCGCCGCGGCAACCCGATGACGATCAAGGTCAAGGGTACCGTGGTGGCCTACTTCCTGGATCAGAAGCCGGACGCCTGATCCCACGTCTGCCGGAGACGTCTGATCCACGTGTGGCGGGGTAGAGCCACCCCACGGGTGGCTGCGCGGACCCATTGGAACCCTCGCGTCAGGGACGAAGGGCAGCCACCCATGGGGTGGCTCTACCCGTGGCACGGTGCGGCCTCAATCGCGTTGCCGCGTCTCCAGCAGGTCCAGATTGCGGATCAGCCTGCGCGAGATCTCATCGGAGATCTTGCCCCGCCGGGTCAGGCGGAACAGCTCTTCACGCTCGGCGGTCAGCCCCGCGGTGCGCAGCTGGCGATAGCCCTGCTCCATGCGCTTGACCTTCTCCGGATCCGCATCCGGCCCGGCTTCCTTCTCCAGGTTGCGCTGGTACAGCAGGCTGACCCGCGAGGCGGCGTCGTTGTAGAGCTGCACGTTCTCGGTGGTCTGGTTCTGCACCAGCTGCTGGCGCGTGCGCTCCACGCCGGCCAGCGCCGCCTTGGCGGCCAGCTTGCGGGCCAGGTCCTCTTCCTTGCGCTCGCCCGAATCGGCCGGCAATTCCAGGCCTTTGAGCAGGCGCGGCAGCGCGATGCTGGCACCGACCAGCGAGATCAGGATCACCGCCGCGGCCAGGAAGATCACCAGGTCGCGTGCCGGGAAGGCACTGCCGTCGGGCAGGAACAACGGCAGGGTCAGCACGCCGGCCAGGGTGATCGCACCGCGCACGCCCGCCACCGAGGTCGCCACCACGATCCGCCAGGAGGTGCCCTGCCGGGCCTCGCCCCGATGGCGCGCACGCAGCAGGCTCCAGCGCAGCGACAGCCACACCCAGGCCAGGCGCAGCAGCACCAGCGCCAGGTTGATCACCACCACATAGACCAGCAGCCACCACGCACTGTGGTGCCCGCTCTCGCTGACGGTCTTGATCGCGCGTTCCACGATGCCCGGCAACTGTTCGCCCAGCAGCACGAACATGATCCCGTTGAAGCTGAACTGCAGCATGTTCCAGACCGCCGTGCGCTGCACGCGCATGCTGCCCGAGACGCGGCCGGTAAGCTCCACGTAGCTCATCGTGACACCCGCGGCGACCGCCGAGAGAATGCCCGACGCATTGAGTTCTTCGGCCAGCAGGTAGGCCGCGAACGGGATCAGCAGGTTGACCAGCAGCGCCGCACCCGGCTCCTCGCCGAAGCGCCGCCACAGCCAGCGCTGGAAGGTGGACACGCCCAGCGTCACCGCCACGCCGATCGCCAGTCCGGCCACCGCCACCCACAGGAAGGTCAGCGAGGCATTCGCCAGCGAGAAGGTCCCGGTCATCACCGCCGCCACCGCGAAGCGGAAACAGACCAGGCCGGACGCATCGTTGAGCAGCGACTCGCCTTCCAGGATGTGCATCAGCCGCTTGGGAATCGGCGCGCGCGAGGCGATCGAGCTGACCGCCACCGGGTCGGTCGGAGAGATGATCGCCGCCAGCGCGAAGGCCACCGCCAGCGGCATCACCGGGATCATCCAGTGGATCAGGAAACCGGCACCGATCACGGTGAATACGACCAGCCCGAAGGCCAGTTCCAGGATTACGCCCTTGTCGCGGAACAGGCCCTGCTTGGGGATGCGCCAGCCATCCAGGAACAGCAGCGGCGGCAGGAACAGCAGGAAGAACATCTCCGGCTCGAGCGCGTGGCCGCGGTTGAACACCCCGGCAATGACCGCGCCCAGCCCGATCTGCACCAGCGGCAACGGCAGCGACAACGGCAATACGCGGACCAGGTAGCCGCTGGCGACCACCGCCACCAGCATCGCCAGAACGACTTCAATGGTATGCATGCATTTTCCAGTAAGCAGCGCGGGGGAGGCTGCGGACAGCCGGCGCCGGAAACAGGAAAAAACGTACCACACGTGCGCCGCCACGCGAATGCGCGGGGCGTGGCAGGCTCAGTCGGCGGACAGCCGGCCCCTCATGCGGCGCGCTGCTGCGCGTCGGCGCCATCGAAGCGATAGATGTCCATCGCCAGGAAGCCTGCATCGATCCCGGCATCGATGCGCTGCGCACCGAGCGCTTCGCCACCGGCGGCGCCCATCGCAAAGTGCAGCGGCTGCAGGTGCTCGTCGCTGGGGTGCGCCTGCACCGCGTGCGGGGCCTGGCGGCGGTAATCGATCAACGCGGCGCTGTCATCGGCCGCCAGGCGCTGCTCGACCCATTCGATGAAGGGCCGCACATAAGGCGCCTCCTTGCCGTCCGGGTAGCTGCGCCAATCGTGCAGGTTGTGGGTGATGCTGCCCGAGCCGATCAACAGCACGCCCTGCTCGCGCAGCGGCGCCAGCGCGCGCCCCAGCGCGAACTGGTGAGCCGGCCCGAGCAGTGGCTGGATCGCCAGCGGCACCACCGGGATGTCCGCCTGCGGATACAGGAATCGCAGCGGCACCCATGCACCGTGATCGAGACCGCGCTGCGGATCGATCGCGGTCGGCAGACCGGCAGCGCCCAGCCGCTGCGCGACCTCCTGCGCCAGCGCGGGCTCGCCCGGGGCCGGATACTGCAGGTCGAACAGTGCCTGCGGGAAACCGCCGAAATCGTGAAGGGTGGGCGGCTTGGCATGTCCACCCACCGCCGGCTGATGGGTCAGCCAGTGCGCCGAGGCCATCACGATCGCGCGCGGGCGCGGCAGGCGCGCCGCCAGCGCGGCCAGGCGCTCGCCCACCAGACCGGGATGGAGTGCGGTCATCGGCGAGCCATGGGAGATATAAAGGGACGGCAAGCGGGACATCACGGACTCCAATGGCAGGACCCAACGGGTCGATCTGCAGATCAGCGTATTGCGAACAGATCGGCCAATAAATACGATGCACTGACGCTGTTTATTTCGGAAAAAGAAACAATGGACACTCTGGACGCCATGCGTGTGTTTGTCGCCGTGGTCGAGCGCAACGGCTTCAGTGCCGCCGCGCAGGCCCTGGACCTGTCCACCGCCGGAGTGACCCGGCAGATCGCGGCGCTGGAAAAGCGCCTATCGACCCGGCTGCTCAACCGTACGACCCGCCGCGTGAGCCCCACGAGCACGGGCGCGGCCTATTACGCCGAGTGCGTGCGGCTGCTGGCCGAGTTCGATGCGCTGGAAGCCGGCATCAGTGCGCAGGCGCTGGAGCCCTCGGGGCGGCTGCGGATCAACGCACCGGTCAGCTATGGCATCGCCCGCCTGGGCCCGCTGCTGGCCGGGTATCGCGCGCGCTACCCGCAGGTGGAACTGGACCTGTCGCTGTCCGACCGTCTGGTGGACATGGTCGAAGAAGGCTATGACGTGGCCATCCGCATCACCCGCCAGCCCAGCCCGGCCCTGATCGCGCGCAAGCTGGGCGACGCGCAGATCAGCCTGTGCGCGGCGCCGTCGTACCTGGACGCGCACGGGCGCCCGCAGGAGCCGGAAGACCTGTCCGCGCACGAGTGCCTGCACTACAGCTACTGGGCCGGCGGCGATGCATGGCAGTTGCACGGTCCGCGCGGGGAGGTCTCGGTGCCCGTGCACGGCGGTGTGCGTGCCAACAACGGCGATGTGCTGCGCGAGGCCGCGATCGCCGGCATGGGCATCATCGTGCAGCCGGATTTCCTGGTGGCCGAGGCGCTGGCCGATGGGCGGCTGGAGCGCGTGCTGCCCGAGTGGCAGGTGCCGGGCGTGGGCATCCATGCGGTGTACACCAGCCGCAGCCACCTGGCCCCGAAGGTGCGCAGTTTCATCGACTACCTGGTGGACGCCCTGGCGTGATGCCGCGCGGCATCCGCCACCAGACACCACCCGGCGCTATGCCTCCACCGATTCCAGCTGCCCGATGAGCCGTGCCAGCGGCATCGGCCGGCCGAGCAGATAGCCCTGCACCTGGTCGCAGCCATGGGCGGCCAGCCACTGCAGCTGGCCGGGCGTTTCCACGCCCTCGGCGATGATGGTCAGGCCCATGCTGTGCCCCAGTGACAACAGCGCGCGGCAGATCGAGGCGTTGCGCGGGTTGGTTTCCACGTCGGCGACGAAGCTGCGGTCGATCTTGAGGATGTCCAGCGGCAGGTGCTGCAGGTAGGACATGTTGGAATAGCCGGTGCCGAAATCATCCAGCGAAATGCAGATGCCCTGCTCGTGCAGGCGCTGCATGGTCTGTTTGGCCTGGCCCGGCTTGCGCATCAGGCTGCTTTCGGTCAGCTCGACCTGCAGCGCACCGCGGGCCAGCCCGAATTCGTGGCTGGCGCGGGTGAACTCGGCCACCAGGTCGCTGTTGAAGAACTGCACCGCCGAGACATTCACCGCGATCGGCAGGTCCCAGCCCGCGTCGACCAGCTGCCGCTGCGCCTGCGCCGCGGCGCGGATCACCCAGCGGCCAAGCGCGAGGATCAGCCCGGTGTCTTCGCACAGCTGGATGAACTCGCCCGGGGGAATGAAGCTGCCATCCGCCTGCGGCCAGCGCAGCAGGGCTTCCAGCGCGGCCGGGCTGCTGTCGCCGGCGTGGCAGATCGGCTGGTAGTACAGCTCGAACTCGGTATCGATCGCACTGTGGATGCGCCCGGCCAGGCGCAGCCGCTCGGCAAAACGGGAACTCACGGTCGCGTCGTACCAGGCGATGACATTGCCTTCGTCGCGCGCCGCGTGGGCGGCCTGCGCGGCCATGCCGATCACCTGTTCGGCGGTGCTGGCATCGTCGCCGGCCTTCACGGCGACACCGATGCGCGGCTCGAACTGGTGCAGCCAATCCTGCCCCCGCACCGGTTCGGAAACGGTCTGCACCAGGGTATCCAGCGCGGTCTGGCGCTGATGGTCATCGCGGATGGCGAAGATGAAATCCTCGGCGGGCTGGAACGCCAGCAGCCCGTAGCGCACGCCGAGCCCGCCCAGGCGCTTGGCCATCGCCTGCAGCACCACGTCGCCGACCTCGCGGCCGAGCGTGTCCGAGACCAGCTGCAGGCCGCGGAACTGCACGTAGGCAATCGTGTAGGCGCCTCCCTCTTCATCCAGCTGCGCGGCCAGCGCGCGCGTATTGAGCAGACCGGTCGCCGGGTTGTGGGTGGCGTGGTACGCCAGATCGCGCTCGTAAGCCAAACGCTCGCTGACGTCCTCGGCCAGCACCAGGCAGGCCTGGCGGCCATCGAAATCCAGCCGCGCCAGATGCGCACGCACTTCAAAGACGCTGCCGTCCTTGCGCTGGTGCAGGCGGACCTGCGCATCCTGCACGTCGCCGATGCGCGCCTGCGCGATCGCCCCGCGGATCTCCTCCCAACCCTCGCGCGGGCGGATGTCCAGGATGCTCATCGCCAGGAATTCATCGCGGCTGTAGCCATACTGGCGCACCGCCGCTTCGTTGACCTCCAGGAAGCGCAGCGTGTCTGGATCGAACACCCAGAACGGTGCCGGATTGCGATCGAACAACAAACGGAACTGACGCTCGGCCTGCTGCACGCGGGCCAGCGCATCGACCCGCTCGCTGACATCGGTCAACGCACCGATCATGCGGCGCTCGCGGTCCACCACCGCCACGCGCTGGCCGCGCGCGGCGACCCAGCGGGTCGCGCCACCCGGCAGCACCAGGCGGAACATCTCATCGAGCACGCCGCTGCCGGCAAAGGCGGCATCGAAGGCCTGCTGCATGCGCGCGGTGTCGTCGTGGTGCACACGCGCGAAGAAATCCGCGACGGGCAGGCTCTCGATGTCGATGCCGAAAATCTCACGGGCCAGCGGCGACCAGCGCAGCAGGCAGGCATCCTCGTCCACATACCAGGTACACACCTTGCCGACCTGGTGGGCCATGCGCAGCTCGGCATGGCCGGTGCGCAGTTCCTCGCTCAGGCTGTCCTGGTCGCGGGTGGCGCGGCGCAGGCTGACATACACCGCGGCAAACAGCGCCCAGTACAGCAGGTAGACCCCGATCGAGGCCTGCACATACGGCCACCAGGCCGCCAGCACATCGCGCCGGCCCAGGCCGGCGTAGACCGCCAGCGGGTACTGGGCAAGCGTGCTCAGGCTGGAAATGCGCTCGATGCCATCCACGGCACTGGTCTCGGTGCCCAGCGGGGTCAGTGCGTCGCGGCGCAGCAGCTCGCGTTTGGCCAGCCCGAAGCGACGCCCCGCCACGGCGCCGGGATCCGGGCTGCGCGCCAGCACGTAGCCATGCGGGTCGGTGATCGAGACCACCCCGGCATCGCCGGTATCCATGCCGCCGATGATGGCCTGCAGTTCCGCCGTGCGCAGCCGTGCCAACAGCCAGCGCTCACCGCCCATCGGCAGCGCCAGCGGCAGGATCCAGTGCGTGGCATCCAGCGCCTGCGGCGGCCCGAGGAAAATCTGGCTGCCCAGGCCGCGATTGCCATCCACCGCCCACAGCGGTAGTTGCAGGTCGCCGCTGCCACTGGTCAGGGCCCGCCCGTACTGGTCGACCACCACGATGCTGTGCAGTTCGGCTTGCCGCTGCAGGGCCCCGGCGATGCTGGCATCGAGCAGGTCCGGTGCCTGCGCCGGCACCCGCTGGAAGAGCAGCGCGCCATCGCGGGAGATGCCCTGCATCACCCGCTCCAGGTTGCGCAGTTCCAGCCGCAGCAGGCGCTGGGCGCCGGTGGCCAGCGCCGAGCTCTGGCGCTGCGCGGCTTCCTGCCGGCGCTGGCAGTCATTGAGCAGCGTCGCCACCAGCCCGGCGCCCAGCAGCACGCCCAGGGATACCCCGAGCCACACGAACGTCCGCAGTGGCCGTGCCAGGGCACGGTTCAACGCGGGCATCGCAACCCTTTTCCCGAACGACAGGCTGACTTCATCTGTAAACGCTTCCTGGTTTCCCCAAACCTGAGCGGCCGCTGCCCGGGATTCTTGACGCCTAGCTCGTCACACGGGCGCCAGCCGGCGCCCGCGGAATCCGTGCAGGCCCCAGCATGCACCAGCGCGTACGGCACGGGAAGCACCGCGGCCGGGGTTCACATCGGTGAACCCGGAAGACCGGCACACCCGGTACCCGATGCCGCCGAAGCCGGCATAACCGCGCGCCCGGTACGGGATTAGACTTGGGTGTTTCCGTTGCTGAGAAGCTCAATGTCCAAGCTGCGCCGCCCCACCCTGATGCTCGCCATTGCCGCCAGCCTGTCGCTGAGCCTGGCCGCCTGCGACCGCGAGGCCACTGCACCGGCCGCGGCCGCCCCCGAGACCACCCCGGCCGAACCGGCCGCGCCCAAGCCGCAGCTGGGCAGCTTCGGCTTCGACGCCGCCGGCATGGACCGCAGCGTCGCCGCCGGCGATGACTTCTTCGGCTTCGCCAACGGCACCTGGGTCAAGAACACCGAGATCCCGGCCGACCGCTCCAGCTACGGCAGCTTCAATGTCATCTCCGAAAAAACCCTGGCCGACACTCGCGCGATCCTCGAAGGCGCCGCGGCCGACACCAAGGCCGAGGGCGAGGCCAAGCTGATCGGCGATTACTACGCCGCCTTCATGGACGAGAGCGGCATCGAGTCGCGCGGCGTCGCCCCGGTCAAACCGGAACTGGACGCCATCGCCGGGATCAGCGACAAGGCCGCGCTGGCCACCGCGCTCGGCGGCACGCTGCGCGCCGACGTGGACCTGCTCAACGCCACCAACTTCTACACCGACCGCCTGTTCGGCGTGTGGGTCTCGGTGGATCTGCTGCAGCCGGACCGCACCGCGCCGTACCTGGTGCAGGGCGGCCTGGGCCTGCCGGACCGCGACTTCTACCTGCAGGGCGGCCGCATGGCCGAGATCCGCAAGCAGTACCAGGCCTACATCGCCCAGGTCCTGCAGCTGGCCGGCGTCGCCGATCCGGCCGCCAAGGCGCAGCGCATCCTCGCGCTGGAGACCAGGATCGCCCAGGCCCACGCCACCCAGGAAGACACCAACGACGTCGCCAAGGGCGCCAATGCCTGGAAGCAGGCCGACCTGAGCGCCAAGGCACCGGGCATGGACTGGAACGCGTTCCTGGCCTCGGCCGGGCTGGACGCCCAGCAGGACTTCATCGTGTGGCAGCCCAAGGCCGTCGCGGGAATCTCGCGCCTGGTCGCCACCGAGCCGCTGGAGGTCTGGAAGGACTACCTGGCCTTCCATGCGCTGGACCGCGCCGCGCCGTACCTGCCCAAGTCGTTCGCCGATGCGCGCTTCGCCTTCCACGGCACCACGCTCAACGGCACCCCGCAGCAGAGCGAGCGCTGGAAGCGTGCGGTGGATGACAGCAACCATGCCGTCGGCGAAGCGATCGGCAAGCTGTACGTCGAACGTCATTTCGATCCGGCCACCAAGGCGCGCGCGGACGCGATGGCCAAGAACATCATCGCTGCGTTCGCCAAGCGCATCGATGCGCTGGAGTGGATGTCGCCGCAGACCAAGGCGCGTGCCAAGGCCAAGGTGGATGGCCTGACCGTGGGCATGGGCTACCCGGACAAGTGGCGCGACTACACCGGTCTTGAGATCAAGCGTGATGACGCGCTGGGCAATGCCGAGCGTGCCGAGCTGTTCGAGTACCGCCGCAACATCGCCAAGCTGGGCAAGCCGGTGGATCACAGCGAGTGGGCGATGCTGCCGCAGACCATCAATGCGATGAACGTGCCGCTGGAAAACCGCCTGGTGTTCCCGGCCGCGATCCTGCAGCCGCCGTTCTTCGACGGCGCGGCCGACGATGCGGTGAACTACGGCGCGATCGGTGCGGTGATCGGCCATGAGATCAGCCACGGTTTCGACAACGCCGGTGCGCTGTTCGATGAGACGGGCAAGCTGCAGAACTGGTGGACGCCCGAAGATCTGAAGAAGTTCAACGCGGCCGGCGATGCACTGGCGGCGCAGTTCAGCAGCTACAGCCCGTTCCCGGGGGTATCGGTGAATGGTCGTCTGACGCTGGGCGAGAACATTGCGGACGTGGCAGGTCTTTCGACGGCCTACGATGCGTATCAGTTGTCGCTGCAGGGCAAGCCGGGCCAGACGCTGGAAGGCTTCACGCCGGATCAGCGGTTCTTCCTGGGCTTTGCGCAGGCATGGCGGAGCAAGGCGCGTGAGCAGGCGCTGCGCAATTCGCTGTTGACCAATGTGCATGCGCCGGGTCAGTTCCGTGCGTTGACGGTGCGCAATCTGGATGCGTGGTATCCGGCCTTCGAGGTGAAGGAAGGCCAAAAGCTGTATCTGGCGCCGGAGAAGCGGGTCAAGGTGTGGTGATGTGCGTCACCGCACGTTGCTGAGATGAGAGAACGGGCGCTTCGGCGCCCGTTTTTTTTCGCTGCAGAGCAGCGGGTCGCGGAAGCCTGTGCGTGCCCGACCAAACCAGCGGGCACAGGGCACTTGCCGCTTCAAGGCCAATCAGCAAGCACCCCAGCCGACACACCCATCCGCGTGCACGCCCGCGTCGCCAGCCCATCCTGCAGCGCGCGCCGGAACAACGGCGCCATGCCTTTGAGCATCACCGCCGATGCCCGCGACTGCGCACGCTGCATCGGCGTGCGCTGTATCATCGCGGTCGCCCAGTCCGGCAGCAGCGCTGCACCTGCACCGAGGAACAGCTCGCGCGAGAGACCCGCCATCGGCACCGGCAGGCGGATGCCTGACAGCACCGCCAGCACCTCGCGCGAGCGCGCATCGAACACCAGCTGCGATTGTTGTCGCGCGAAGTACGCGTCCACCTCCGCTTCCGACGC
This sequence comes from Stenotrophomonas sp. AS1, assembly GCF_048957655.1. Taxonomy (NCBI): domain Bacteria; kingdom Pseudomonadati; phylum Pseudomonadota; class Gammaproteobacteria; order Lysobacterales; family Lysobacteraceae; genus Stenotrophomonas; species Stenotrophomonas sp. AS1. The sequence goes on from NZ_JARVXM010000006.1 coordinate 493,828, forward strand.
GGGAACGTCTACAGCGCCAAGCGCTTCGGCCACGCGCTTGTACTCACGGTAGTACTGGTCGGCGACCGCCGTAGGCACGTCGCGGCAATAGCGTCGGCAGCCCTGCAGGAAACCGTACGCTTCAGTGACGTGCACCCAGGTGAGCAGCGCGGGATCGTCGGCGGAATACGCGCGGCCATCGGCGGTATGACCGCGCACCTGGGCATGGATGCGGGTCACCTTGGCGATCAACGCCTCCACTTCCGCGGTGGGTGCGTAGGTCGTTCCAGCGACGAACGCGGTGGTGCGGCGCAGGCGGCCGACCAGGTCATCGCGGAAGTTGGAGTGGTCGTACACGCCGGCCAGGGCCAGCGGATGCAGGGTCTGCAGCATCAGGGCGCACAGGCCGCCGGCGAGCATGCCGGGAAACTCGGCATGCACCCGCCAGGTGATGCTGTCGGGGCCGAACCAGCCGGGGTCGCCCAGCGGGTGGTCGTAGTCGATCCCGCTCTGGCCGCGGGGGAAGGCGCCCAGCACCCAGCGGCGTATGGGGGCGGTTGCAGGGCGGGCAAGCGAACGCAGCAGGGAGGACATCAGCAGTACCGAGGGCGAGCGGACCGGCATTTCGCGCGGATGCGTCAATTCTGCGTGATACCGGTGGGGCTGGCGAGGCGGGTGCCCGACAGGGCCTGCGCATTGTGCAGATGCAGCATGGGAGCCGCCGTCCAAGCCGTATTTACCCGGCGATTTACGTGCCGCAGTGCGCAAATCCGCTGCGGGTTTGCCCATTCAGGCAGAAATGGCGCCGGATCTTTGCGCTTTGCCCATTGCCAAGCGCCGTGAAAGTGCTAGAACTGGATACGCCACAACGTCGTCCAATGCGCTGCCGCACGTTCCAGAAGGAGCTCGTCATGATCGCTTTGTTCAAAGGTTTGGGTCTGCTGTTGCAGGACAACGAGCTGTACAGCAGCCCGTTCGAAAAACAGGTCGCGCATTGGCGTAACAAGAGTGAACAGCAGATCCGCGAAGAAGTCGCGGTACTGGCCAAAGCCAAGGGCCAGTGGCTGATGGCCTCGATCGTGGGCTGGCAGGCGTCCTCCCTGCTCATCCTCGGCCTGATCAGCAACTACCTGTGGAAGGATGACTTCCATATCACCTTCACCCGCGTGGTGATCGTGTTCGGTTCGTGGGTGTCGATCCTGTTCGTGATCTGGTTCATGGCCAACATGTTCGATCACACCGCCGGCTTCGAGCGCTGGATGAAGGCCTTCAACAGCCGCGCCCGGATCACCTCCGATGCCGATACGGTCGAATGCGTGGCCGAGGCGCTGGACATGGCCCAGCACTATCCGGAAGTCCTGGATTACAAGCAGGCGGTGAGCGCCAAGCGCGAGCTGCGCCACGAGGACATCCGCATCATGCGCGAGATCGGCCGGATGAAGCAGCACACCGAACTGGTGGGCCAGCTCAATCATGTCGGCGAGCAGCCCAACGGCACCAACCTGCATCTGCAGCCCGCGTTCTGACCCTACTGAAAAGCGGGGGGAGCCACGATGCCACCGTGATCACTCACGGTGGCATTGTTCTTTCTGGACGGCGCTGACGCAGTGCTGGAGGCCGGCCGGGAGCCCGGTCATCTGCTCCGTCCTGCCCACCGCCACCGCCAACCGGTGCAGCGGCGGATAGGGGCAGTCGGTGTCCTTCGCACAGCGCGCATCCAGCACCAGGTAATGGCATTGGCCGCTGCTGCTGGCGATGCAGGCGAAGCTGGCCACGCCGTTGTCCACCGTGGTTTTGCTGTGCAGCGTATCCACCCCATTGGCGCGGATGCGGGTGACGGAGGTGTTGCTCGATTGCTGGCAGGCGGCCAGCACCAGCACGCAGAGACTGACGACAACAGCGATACGCATGGCAGGCTCCAGACGAAGAAAAAGGCGCGTTACATTCCGCGGAACAGGCTCATGAACGGCTGACTGACATTGAGCACTTCGGTGCGGTGCTTCAAGCGCAGCTGGCCGCGGCCGGTGTCATCGCGGGTGACCGCGGCGACCGCCTTCATGTTCACGATGGTGGAGCGGTGGATCTGGCGGAAACGTTGCGGATCGAGCGCATCCAGCAGTTCACGCAGCGAGGTGCGCAGCAGGCTTTCGCCCTGCTCGGTCACCACCGTGGTGTATTTGCTGTCCGCACGGAAGTAGATCACATCTTCGAGCATGATCAGCTGCGTGTCGCGGCCGTTGCTGGCGGTGATCCAGGCCAAAGGCGGTGCGCTTGAGGCGGCGGCGGGCTGATTGCCGAGGCGCTGCAGCAGCTGCTCGAGCATGCCGCTGTCCGGGCGGCCGAGCCGCATGCGGGCCAGGATCCGCTCGCGCGTGGCCAGCAGGCGCTCATCGCTGACCGGCTTGAGCAGGTAGTCGATCGCGCCCTGTTCGAAGGCGTCGATCGCATACTGGTCGTAGGCGGTGACGAACACCACCTGGGTGCGCGGGCTGATCTCCGGCAGCGCTCGGGCCACCTCGATGCCGGTGATGCCGGGCATGCGGATGTCGAGCAGGGCCAGGTCCGGCTTCAGCTCGGCCAGGCGCTCCAGCGCACTGGCACCGTCCTCGCATTCGGCCACCAGCCGCAGTTCCGGCCACAACCGCTGCAGCTGTGCCACCAGCGACTGGCGCAGCAGGTCTTCGTCTTCGGCAATGAGGGCGTCAAGCTGCATGGATCGCCTCGCGGGCATCGCGCGGCAGGGTGATCGTCGCTGCCACGCCGGTGGGGAAATTGGACACGATCGCCACGCCAGCGTGCTCACCGCAGGTCAGGCGCAGGCGTTCGCGCAGGTTCTTCAGGCCGATCCCGGTACCACTGGTGCCCTGCCCGAACCCGAGGCCGTCGTCGGCCACGGTGAGGGTGACATGGTCCTCGAAGGCGCGCGCGATGATCCACACCGTGCCGCCGCCGGGTTTGGGTTCCAGGCCGTGTTTGATCGCGTTCTCGACCAGGGTCTGAAGCGCCATCGAGGGCAGCGGCAGGCTGAGCAGGGCCGGGGGCACGTCCACTTGCAGGGCCAAGCGGGCGCCCATGCGGATTTTGAGGATTTCCAGGTAGGCCTGGGTGCGCTCCAGCTCCACGCCCAGGGTCGACATCGATTCCTCCACGCTGGGCAGCGAGCTGCGCAGGTACTGGATCAGGTGCCCGAGCATCTGGTCGGCGCGCGGCGGATCGGTCCGGGTCAGCACCTGCGCGTTGGCCAGCGTGTTGTAGAGGAAGTGCGGCTCGACCTGGGCGTGCAGCAGGTTGAGCTTGGCCACCGACAGTTCCTTCTCGGTCGCGGTCTGCTCGGCGGCGGCCTGCTCGTCGCGGCGCTGTTCGGCCACCCGGCGGGTGATCGCACGGCCGACCGCTTCGGCGTTCTCGTGGTTGCTGCCTTCGTCGACCGCGAGCAGATCGGCCCAGACCCCGGCATCGGGCTCGAACAGCAGGGTCACGCTGCTGGTGCCCTGCCCCGGCGTCACGGTGGCGAGCACGCTGTTGCGCTTGATCGCCAGCCGCGCAGGCAGGTTCCAGCGGGACGGCGGGCGGCCGTTGTAGGGATCCACGCGGCGCACGTAGGCACGCACCTGCAGGCTGCCCGGTGCACTTTCGATGTCTTCCACGCGTGGCAGCTCGGCGATGGCGGCTTCCACCAGGGCAAAGGCCGGGCCGGCATCCATCGGCACCTCGATCTGGCGGCGCTGGCGGCTGGACAGGGTGGCCGCGTCCAGGCGCCCGGCGACGTGCTGCACGCGCCGGATATGGGCGATGCAGCTGCCCAGGGCGGTCACCATCACGAACAGGGCCAGCAGGCCGAACACCCAGCCGGGGCCTTCGTCCATGCCATGGAAGAAGCCACTCCAGACAAACCCCGCCACCACGATGGCGGCGGCCCAGGCCAACAGGATGCGGAAAATCAGGGAGAGGCTGGCGAACACGGCGGCGTCATCACATAGGGAGTGAGGCGAGCATAGCCCTGCCGCCAGCGGGAACAAGCGGCATGCGACGAAGGCGGGGTTTGGGGGGACGAAGCGGTGTAGAGCCACCCCATGGGTGGCTGGCCTTCTTCCGGAACCGCGAAGCCACGCATGGCGTGGCTCTACGTCTGGGTTCGAGACCGCGAAGCCACGCATGGCGTGGCTCTACGGCGAGGGTCCGGCCGGCGTGCCGGCCGGACGCGCCTTATTTCCGCTCGGCGGCGCTGGCGTCACGCGGGGCGCGGAACTGGGAGTCTTCGCTCCAGTTCGGCCAGGCGCGCGAGTTGGCCAGCTGGTTGCCCAGCGTGTACAGCACTTCCAGATCGCGCGAGGCACCGGCGAAGGTCCAGTCCGGCTGCCACTCATCGCCCTGCTGGTGATAGCGCTTGGCGGTGTAGTCATCCGAAGCGGCCTTGCCGGCCGCCACGCCCCCCTCCACCCAATCCTGGCCCGCCGAGTACGACACTGCCGGCACGCCACGCTTGGCGAACGGGAAGTGATCGGAGCGGAAGAACAGGCCGGCTTCCGGCTTCGGGTCCGGCGTGTAGCGGATGTCCCAGCCCTTGGCCACGTCCTTGAGCTGGTCCAGCAGTTCCAGCTTGGCCGAGCCGTAGATCCCGAAGTCACGCGAGGGGCTGAAGGGCGCCATGCCGTCCATGTTGATCAGCGCAACGGTCTTGCCCAGCGGGTACAGCGGGTGGGTGGCGTAGTACTCCGAGCCGAGCAGGCCCTTTTCCTCGGCGGTCACGGCCAGGAACAGCACCGACCGCTCCGGGCGCTTGCCCTTGGCGAAGCCACGGGCCAGTTCGATCAGCGAGGCGGTGCCGCTGGCGTTGTCCAGCGCACCGTTGAAGATGGTGTCACCGTTCGCGTCCGGCTTGCCCACGCCGATGTGGTCCCAGTGGGCGCTGTAGATCACCGTCTCGTCGGGATGCTTGCTGCCTTCCAGGCGCGCGGCCACGTTGTGCGAGGTGATCACCTCGGTCTTGACCGCGTACTTGGCCGAGAAGGTCTCGCCCTTCAGCTCCACCGGCTTGAAATCACGGGTCTGCGCCTGCTTCTTGAGCGCCTCGAAATCCAGGCCCGAACGCTTGAACAGCTCCACCGCCAGATCGCGCTGGATCCAGCCTTCCAGCAGCGGATGCGCCTCGGCCGGGTTGTCGCGGACCACATCGAACATGGTGTTGGTGTTGGAGCCGGCCACGGTGGCCCAGCCGTACGAGGCCGGCGCGGTCTCGTGCACGATCAGCACGCCGAGGGCACCCTGGCGCGCACCTTCTTCGTACTTGTAGGTCCAGCGGCCGTAGTAGGTCATGCCCTTGCCGTCGAAGTCGCCCTGGCCGCTTTCGAAGTCCGGATCGTTGATCAGCACGACGGCGATCTTGCCCTTCAGGTCCACGCCCTTGAAATCGTCCCAGTTGCGCTCGGCGGCCTTGACGCCGTAGCCGAGGAAGACCAGCGGCGCGTTCTTGATGTCCACCGCGCTGGCACCGTTCATCGCGGCGCGCACGGCGATTTCCTTGCCCTGGCTCAGCGTCTGGGGCTTGCCCTTGCTGCTCAACGACAGGCTCGGGGTGCCGACGATATCGCCCTTGAGCAGCGGCACGGCCTGGGTCCACAGGCGCTTGCCGTCCTTGAGGTCGCCGCCCGGCTGCAGGCCCGCCGCTGCGAACTGCTTGCTCAGGAAGGCGATGGTCTTCTCTTCACCGGCAGTGGCCGGCGAGCGGCCTTCGTAGGCGTCCGACGCCAGTTCCTTGACGTCGGCGGAGATCCGCGCGCCATCGAATTTGGGGGTGGCGGCCATCAAGGCCGACGACACCGACAACGCCAACAGGCTGATTACCACACGCTTCACGCTGCACCTCATGACTGACCGACAATCGCCCGAGTGTAGGCCAGAGCCGCCGCGCAGTGCAGTGCCGGTCTACACGGCTGCCGCACGGGCCAGCAGCATCGCCTTCTCACGCGCATTGGCGGTCAGCGCGGCCGCACGCTGGAATGCCGCCCGTGCTTCGGCGTGCCGCCCCAGCTGGGCCAGCAGGTCGCCCTGCACCGCAGCCAGCGGCGCATAGTCGCGCAGCCGCGCATCGTCACCGAGCGCATCGACCAGCGGCCACGCGGCCGCCGCGCCCTGGGCCCGCGACAGCGCCACCGCATGGTTCAACGCCACCACCGGCGAGGGCTGGCGCTGTGCCAGCCGTGCGTACAGCGTGGTCATCCGCGCCCAGTCGGTGTCTTCGGCGCGGCGAGCGCGTGCGTGACACTCGGCGATGGCGGCCTGCAATGCATAGGGATCGTCACCGCCACCGAGCGCCACCGCCTGCTGCAGGGCGGCCTGGCCACGGGCGATCTGCAACCAGTCCCAGCGCGTGCGGTCCTGGTCGGGCAGCAGGATCGGCGTGCCGGTGGCATCGGTGCGGGCGGCGGTGCGCGAGGCCTGCAGTTCCATCAGGGCGAGCAACCCCTGCACCTGCGGCCAGGTCGGCAACCGACTGGCGAGCACGCGGCCCAGCCGCAGCGCTTCGTCGCACAGGGCCGGGCGCATCCAGTCATCGCCGGCACTGGCCGCATAGCCTTCGTTGAAGATCAGGTAGACCACCTCCAGCACCGAGGCCAGGCGCTCCGGCAACGCCGCCTGGCGCGGCACTTCGAATGGCACCTGCTTGTGCGCCAGCGTGCGCTTGGCGCGCACGATGCGCTGGGCAATGGTGGGCTCCGGCGCGAGGAACGCGCGTGCGATCTCATCGGTGGTCAGGCCGCCGAGCAGCCGTAGCGTCAGCGCGACACGCGCGTCGGCGGCCAGCACCGGATGACAGGCAACGAACATCAGCCGCAGCAGGTCATCGCCGATGTCGTCTTCCAGCGCGTCGCTGTCGTCCGGCGCCGGCAACGGCAGCGGCGCCAGCGCGCTGCCGAACTGCGCGTGCTGGCCGGCGACGCGCTGGTGCTGGCGCAGCACATCGATGGCGCGGTTGCGCGCAGTGGTCATCAGCCACGCTCCGGGATTGTCCGGCACACCCTGGCTGGGCCAGCGCTCCAGCGCGGCCAGCCAGGTGTCCTGGACCAGCTCTTCGGCACGGCCGACATCGCCGCCGAGCAGGCGGGTCAGGCGGGCGGTCAACACTGGCGACTCCATGCGCCAGATCGTCTCCAGTCGTTGCGTCAGTGCCGTGTCCATGCGGCCGATCAGAGCACCGGTGCGGCCGGCGCACAAGCCGCACCGCGGCGTGGCATCACCCCGGTTCGCCGTCCATGTGCGCGATCTCCCACAGGTGCCCATCCAGGTCCTGGAAGCCCCGCTGGTACATGAAACCGTAATCGCGCGCCGGCTGCGGCTCGCGGGCACCGGCCTTCAGCGCCTTGTCCACCAGCCCGTCGACCGCCTGGCGGCTCTGCGCCGACAGGCAGGTGATCACCTCGGTCTGGCGGCGCGCATCACTGATCGGCTGGGTCGTGAACTGCGCGAAGAACGTCTCCACCAGCAACATCACGAAGATGCTGTCGCTGATGATCATGCAGGCTGCGTTCTCATCGGTGAAGGTCGGGTTGAAGGTGTATCCCAGGGCGGCGAAGAACGTCTTGGACGCCTCCAGGTCGCGCACCGGGAGGTTCACGAAGATCATCTGCTGCGTAGCGTTGGTCATGTGGATGGTTCCTTTTGAACGAAAGAATCAGGGCTGCTTCATGCAGTTGACCATCCACGGCTTGCCGTAACGGTCGATCAGAAAGCCCCAACGGTGGGCCCAGAAGGTTTCGGTGATCGGCATCTTGATCTCGCCACCGTCGGCCAGCGCGTTGAACACGCGCTCGGCCTCCTCGATCGAATCCACATCGATGTTGATCGTGGTACTGCCCTGCCCGTCGGAAGACGGGCCATCGGCGGCCATCAGGATCGCCGACCCCACTTCCAGCTGGCTGTGCGCGACGTGGTCCAGTGTCTCCGGCTGCATCTCGCCACAGCCCTCCTGGCTTTCCATGGGTGGCATGTCGCGGTACTTCATTTCAGAGGTGACCTTGCCGCCGAGTACCTGCGCGTAGAAGGCCATGGCGTCATGGGTCTTGCCGTTGAAGCCGAGGAACGGAATCAGTTTCATGGGAGTGCTCCAGGGGTGCGGGGGGGAATCAATCGGCGGTGCCGATCTGGTCGCGCAGACGCTGTTCCTGCGCCTGCAATTCGGGAGTAAAGGCCGCGCCGAAATCCTCGGCACTGAGGATCGGCCGCAGCTCGACCACATCCCCGGCAGCGAACGGTGCGCGCTTGAGCCATTCGGTGGCCTCGTCCAGCGAGCGCACCTGCCACAGCCAGAACCCGCAGACCAGCTCGCGGGTTTCGGCGAACGGCCCATCGATCACCCGCGGCGGCTCGCTGCCGAAGGCCACGCGGCGGGCGCGCGAGGTCGGGTGCAGGCCCTCGCCGGCCAGCATGATCCCGGCCTGGACCAACTGCTCGTTGTACGCGCCCATCGCGCGGATTTCCTGCTCGGTCGGCAATTGACCGGCCTCGGTGGCGGCGGTTGCCTTGACCAGTACCATGACTTTCACGGGGTGCTCCTGTGTGCCAGCCCGGAACCCGGGCCGTTCACTGGATACAACGTGCCAAGGGGATGGAAATCGACACGCACGACGAACTATTTTTTCGTCGCTGAACAGGGCCGCGCTGCGGCGCTGCAACACGCCACGACCGCGGGCTGGGGCATCATGCGGTTTCCCCGCCCACCCTGGTCCGGCCATGCAATTTCTTCTGCTGATCTATATCGACGAGGGCCTGTTGCAGGCCCTGCCCGGCGACGAATACGACCGCCTGATGCATGACTGCCTGCACCACGCCGACCGCCTGCAGGCCGAGGGTACCCTCGTGCTCGCCCAGAAGCTGGAACCGGTGGACAGCGCGCGCACGCTGCGCGTGCGCCAGGGCCAAACCCGCATCACCGATGGCCCGTTCGCCGAAACCCACGAACTGCTGGCCGGCTTCAACCTGATCAACGCGCCCGACCACGCCGAGGCGATGCGCATTGCGCAGCAGTTCCCGTGGTCGCGCTTCGGCAGCATCGAGGTACGCCCGCTGGCCGACATGGACGCCGAACGCGTGCGCGTCGGCGCCTGACACCGCTCAAGGCAACAGCGTGATCTTCAGATCGCGCGGGCCGATGGCCTCATTGCCGCTGTAGTCGCGCGCACTGGCCTGCAGGATGTATTCGCCGGCCGGCAATGCATCCGGTTGCCAGCGTCCGGTCTCGACCAACCCATCGCGCACCGTGTTGGTGACCAGGTAGCGGAACCGGGTGACCGCGCTGCCATGCACGGTGATGCCGCTGTCCGGTGCGTAGGCCACGCGGGTGGCGCTGTCTTCGCGCGGCATCCGGTTGAACACGATGTTGAAGCGCGGCTGCTCGTACCCGGCCAGCGGCTGGCCCTGCGCATCCAGGACCTGGTAGCCGACCTGGTACAGGCCCAGCCGGCGCCGTGGCAGATTGCGGTCCACCTGGTCCCACGCCTCCACCACGATCTGCACGCCCGGCCCCTGGCGCGGGATCGCGACGCGCCCGTCGGCACCCGCCTTGACCGGCTGGTCCAGGTCGTCCAGCACGGCGACCTCGGTGATGCGCGGCGCGAACGTATCGGCGTAACCGGTGAAGCCCAGTGCCACCGCATTGCGCTCGAAACCACTGGCGCCCACGCTCAGGTGGACATGCGCCATCCGGTTGATGCTGCCCAAGGCTTCGCCGGCGGCGAACCGGGTGCCGCGACGCACGCGGATGCGTTCGAGCTTGCCGTCCTCACCGGACACCTGCTGCCAGCGCGCATCGAACGGCCGATCGCGCGGATCGCGGCCCACCTTCATATGGATGTATTTGAGCCGGCCCAGCGAAAGGCCTTCGGCCTGGCCGCCGACCGACCACGCCGCGAACGGCGTGTCGACTTTGCCATCGGCGATCGCCAACACCGGCTGGCCGACATCGCCGCGGATATCGAACCCGCCATGCAGATGGTGCCGACTCTCGCCTTTGAAGTCCCCGCGCACCTCACCCAACGTGCCGACCACTTCGTGCCACCCGTCCTGCGGAGCCAGGGGCCACCGGCCGGCGGTGTCGGGCAAGGGGGCCTCCGGTGCCGGGCCGATCAACGCCGGCGGCGCCGTCTGCCCAGGCCCGAGGGCACGCAGCCGGTGCACGCGGTAGGAGGCGGCATCGGCCAGATAGAGGCCGCCCTCGGCATCCAGCGCAAGTGCGGTGGGCCGCGCAAAGCGGGGCTGCGGCGGTACCCCAGCCAGTGCCAGCTGATGGCCCTGGGCCGAGATCTGCACCACCTTGCCGTTGATGTCGCTGGCGTAGATCACCCCGTCATGGGTCACCGCCAGCGCCATCGGTCCGCTGAGCAGGCCGCCATCGGCGAGCCGGGTGCCCAGCGTGCCATCCGGGGCGAGTTGGCGGATCGCGTTGTTGAACAGATCGGCGATCAGCAGGTTGCCGTGCGGATCCACTGCCAACGCCACCGGCGTATCCAGGCGGGTGGCCGCCCCGATACCATCGACCAGGCCCGGGCGCTCGCCACCGGCGACGGTGTGCACCCGTCCATCGGGTTCGATGACGCGGATACGGTCGTTGTAGGTATCGGCCACGAAGACGCGGCCGCCCGCATCCACCGCCACGCCCATCGGCCCATCGAAGCGCGCCTGGGCGGCCGGGCCATCGACGAACCCCCGCTGACCATCACCGGCCAGCGTGCTTACCGTGCCATCCACCGCGATGCGGCGGATCACGTGGTTGCCGGTATCGGCAACATAGACGTTGCCGCCCGCATCCAGTGCGATCCCGGAGGGCGTGTTGAACTGCGCCTGCAGGGCGGCGCCATCGCGCCAACCCTCGCCCTGCCCGGCCAGCGTATCCACGCGACCGTCGGGATGGACGCGACGGATGCGGTTGTTGTCGCCGGCATCGGCGATGTAGACCACGCCGTGTGCATCCACTGCCAGGCCGTACGGATCGGCGAAGCGCGCCTGGGCTGCGGGGCCTTCCGTACTGCCGCCCACGCCGTCGCCGGCCAGTACGCTGATCGCCGGCGTCCAGCCCAGGGCCGTCGCCACCGGGCCCGGTGGCGGTGCCGGCGCGGCCGGTTCACGCAGGAAGGTCCAAACCAGCGCTGCCGCCATCAGAGCGGCGATCAGCACCACCATCGTCCATCGTCCGCGCGTCATCGCTGTCCTTGCTGCTGTTCGGGACACGACCTTAGCCGCTCGTGGCGTGCCTGCAAACCCTGCACGCCGGGAGCGCTCATGGTCCACGCGCGCTGGCAGCCGCCCACGCAGCGTGCCGAGGTCAAGGCGGCGGTGAACACGGTGGGCCGCGTGGCGACCCATGCGCGGTACAGCGCGTGACGTTTCGCCCCGGAGCAGCGCCTACTTCGCCGGCGTCTCCACCTTGAACCCCATCGCCTCGCGATAGCGCACATACAGCGCGCTGACCTTCTCCACGTAGGCCAGCGTTTCCGCATACGGCGGCACGCCCTTGTAGCGGGTCACCGCACCGATGCCGGCGTTGTACGCGGCGGCCGCCAGCACGCGGTCGCCTTTGTACCGGCGCAACAACGCCTTCATGTAGCGCGCGCCCCCGCTGATCGACTGCTCGGCCGAGAGCGGATCGGCCACGCCGTATTCGGTGGCGGTATCGGGCATCAGCTGCATCACGCCCTGCGCGCCCTTGGGTGAGATCGCGCCGGCATCGAAACCGCTTTCGGCATGGGCGATCGCACGCAGCCAGGCATCGTCCACGCCGGTGGCCTTGGCCGCCGCCTTGAACTGCTTGGCGTGCCGGTTCAACTGCGGCGCGCCGACCTTGCCCAGGCCCTCGTGCGCCGGTTCGCCCGGTGGTGTGGCCACGGTGAACTTCAGGAAGACGCGCGAGCCCGGCAGGTTGCGGGTCGAGTAGACCAGTGCACCGTCCTGCTCACGTTCGTACAGGGTGCCGCTGAAGACGCCCATGTTGCCCCACAGGTTGGGGGTCTGCACGGCGTTGTCGTCGATCTGCTGCGGAGTGCACCTGGAGCCGGGCTCGGGTGCCGTGGCCAGGCTGACCGTGTTGCTCTGCACGCAGCGATAGACCGTGCGCGCCGATGCCAGGCCAGGCAGCAGCAACGACAACAGGGCCAACGCGGCAGGCAGGGTCGGATTCATCGGGCTCGGATCGGGGCACGGAAGGGTGCGGCGCGATCATCCGGCCGGAGGCGCGAACCGAAGGTGAATACCGGGCCTGCCGCGCTGGCAGGCCCGGCGCTGACTCAGTGGCGGCGGGCCAGCAGCCGCTTGCCGGCGTAGCCCAGGCCGAGCAGGGCGAACCACAGCGGGCTGATCGCCAGCGCGTACAGCGTGTCCGGCTGCAGGGTCAGCAGCACCAGCACGAAGGCGAAGAAGGCCAGGCACACCCCGCACATCAGCACGCCACCGGGCATCTTGAACGCCGAGGCGGCGTGCAGGTGCGGGCGCTTGCGGCGGTAGACGATGTACGAGCACAGGATCAATGACCACACGAACATGAACAACACCGCGGCCAGCGTGGTGACCAGGGTGAACGCGGTCACCAGGTTCGGGATCAGATAGATCAGCATCGCGCCCAGCAACAGGCACACGCAGGAAAATACCAGCCCCAGCGCCGGCACTGCCGCGCGCGACAGGCGCCGGAACGCGCTCGGTGCGTGCCCCTCTTCGGCCAGGCCATACATCATCCGGCTGGTCGAGAAGATGCCGCTGTTGGCCGACGACGTGGCCGAGGTCAGCACCACGAAGTTGATCAGGCTGGCCGCGGCGGGAATGCCGGCCAGCACGAACAGTTCCACGAAGGGGCTCTTGCCGGGCACCACCTCACGCCATGGGGTGACGGCCATGATCGCGATCAGCGCCAGCACGTAGAACACCAGGATGCGCACCGGGATCGAGTTGATCGCCTTGGGCAGGTTGCGCTCCGGATCAGCGGTTTCGGCTGCGGTGGTACCGACCAGTTCGATGCCGACGAAGGCGAACACCGCGATCTGGAAGCCGGCGAAGAAACCGGCCATGCCCATCGGGAACACGCCACCGTCGTTCCACAGGTTGGAGAACGACGCCACGTGCCCGGAGGGGGCGGTGAACCCCCATGCGACCAGCCCGAAGCCAGTGATGATCAGCGCGCAGATGGCGATGATCTTGATCAGCGCGAACCAGAATTCCATTTCACCGAACAGCTTCACCGTGACCAGGTTGAGGCTGAGCAGCAGGATCACGCACAGCAGCGCCGGTATCCACGGTGCCAGCTCGGGGAACCAGAACTGCGCATACGCGGCGATGGCGATCACATCGGCGATGGCGGTGATGATCCAGCAGAACCAGTACGTCCACCCGCAGAAGAACCCGGCCCACGGCCCGAGCAGGTCGGTGGAAAAATCGATGAAGGATTTGTACTGCAGGTTGGAAAGCAGCAGCTCGCCCATCGCGCGCATGACGAAGAACAGCATCGCGCCGATGATCAGGTACACCAGCACGATGGACGGGCCGGCCAGGCTGATGGTCTTGCCCGAGCCCATGAACAGACCGGTGCCGATGGCACCGCCGATGGCGATCAGCTGCAGGTGGCGGTTGGAGAGGCTGCGCCGGAGGTGTTCCGGCGGGACGGCAGGATCGGTCATGGGGCAGCGTCGGCAGGGGCGAAGCGTCCGAACATAGACCTCCGCGAGGCGTTGCGCCAGTCGCCATCGGGCCGTTCGCGGGGGCCGTGGCCGGGCACTGCCCGGGGCGATGATGTGACGGATTCACCTCGCTCCACCGCGCGTGATGCCGGCAGGGCGATGGCGCCCCCGCCGGATGGTTCCAATCCCTGCCCGCTGATGGTCATATAGGGCTCCGCCAGGGCATCGAGGTCTGCTTGAACCGCGCCAGGATCATTGCCGCCACCGTAGTGCTTGCCCTGCTCGGCGCCCTGGTGCCGATCGCCACCGTGTTCTATTTCACCTGGAGCCGCGCCAGCGAATCCGAGCAGGTGCGGCTGCAGACCACCGCCGAGCGCACCCTGCAGCGCGCGCACCGCGCCTACGAGACGGCGCTGGCCACCCTGCGCGAGCTCAACCAGAGCACGTTGGCACCGTGCTCACCCGAGCACCTGCAGCTGATGCGCAGCCTGGTGATACGCACCCACTCGGCCGAACAGGTGGGCTATTTCGAGAACGGCCGGCTGGCCTGCACGTCCTGGGGCCCGATGGACGCGCAGATCATCCAGCGCCCGCCGGCCTATGTCACCGCCGAAGGCGCGGGCATCACCCTGGACGTGCGGCCGCTGGCAGGCACTCCCCAGCAACCGCTGCTGGCCCTGCAACTGGGACGCTACGACATCCTCATGGACCCGGCCCGGCTGGTCGACGTGATCGTCGACCCGAACGTACGCCTGGCGGTGGCCAGCCCCGATGGGCGCCTGATCGCCCAGCAGGACATCCCCGACGAGGCCTTGCTGCAGCGCCTGCTGCGTGAACCGGCCAGCGGCCTGGAAGGCCAGACGCTGTACGCCAGCGCGCAGGACCAGGAGTGGCTGGCGATCGCCATGGCGCCGCGGACCGATCTGGTCGCCGCGTTCCGCCACCAGATCGGGCAGTTCATCCCGTTGGGCGTGCTCGGCGCGCTGGCGATGATCGGCGGCGTGGTGTGGCTGTCGCGGCGGCGGCTGTCGCTGCGGGGCGAGCTGGCCACGGCGGTGCGCCGGCGTGAGTTCTTCATGCACTACCAGCCCATCATCGAACTGGACACCGGCATCTGCGTGGGTGCCGAATCGCTGGTGCGCTGGCGCCGTGCCGACGGCACGCTGGTGCGGCCGGACCTGTTCATTCCGCTGGCCGAAGAGGCCGGCCTAATCGAAGCGCTGACCGACCAGGTCATCGACCATGTGATCACCGACATGCGCGAGCTGCTGGTGCAGGACCGCACCGCCCACATCGCGATCAACCTGGCCGCCGAGGATGTCAGCAGCGGCCGGGCGCTGAAGGTGCTCTCCAGCAAGCTGCACGGCACCGGCATCCACCCGCAGCAGATCTGGCTGGAGGCCACCGAGCGTGGCTTCATCGACGTCCGCCGCGCCCGCACCAGCCTGGCCAATGCGCGGCGGCTGGGGCACTGCGTGGCGATCGATGATTTCGGTGTCGGTTACTCCAGCCTGCAGTACCTGCAGCAGTTGCCGCTGGATGCATTGAAGATCGACAAATCTTTCATCGATGCGATCGGCACCGACAGCGCGACCAGCCCGGTCACCTCGCACATCATCGACATGGCCAAGACCCTGGGCCTGTTCACCGTGGCCGAAGGCGTGGAAACCCCGGCGCAGCTGGCCTATCTGCAGGCGCGCCAGGTGGAGTTCGGGCAGGGCTGGCTGTTCTCCAAGGCGCTGGCCCCGGCCGAGTTCATGGCCTTCCACCAGCAGCGCAAGCAGCAGTACGGCCAGGCACGCGAAAACATGCAGAACCCCAACAGCGACCCCGTGGCCTGAGCCGGCGCATCATTCCCCCTCGAGCCCGGCCAGCGTCATCACCCATGCCGGCACCGGCGGCTCGCCTGCGTAGAAGGCCTGCGGTTTGTTTTCCGCCATCGCCCAGCGCTGGATCCAGCTGATGCCACCGGCGCCGTTGTAGCCATCGGGATGCTGATAGGCCGGATCCTGCAAGGCGGCCTCCAGCGAGATGAAGCGATAGCCCCGCCGGCGCGTGGCCGCAACCAGCTCCTCCACGCAGTCGGCACTGAGCGCGTTGGCATGGATCAGCCACACCTGCGCCGGCAGCCGGCCCAGCAGCTGCTGGCCCTGCTGTTCGTAGTAGTCCAGTTTCTTGAGCATGTAAGGCACGTAGCCACGGCGCAGCTGGCGCAGGCGCGCCTCGCGCGAGACAGGATCGGTGTCGGTATCGCGCACATGATCGTAGGCGAACGCCCAGATCCACTCGCTGTTGTCGACCGTGACCGGTGCAACCCGATACCCGTGCTGCTGCAGGAACTCCCCGAGCGCCGCGCGTTCCTGCGGCGACTGCCCCGCACGCAGGTAAGGATGCCGGAACCAGCGCGGCGCCTGCCCGGTCTCGGCCAGCAACGGACGCAGCGCCACCTCGCCGCGCAGGATGTCCTGCTCGTAGGCAGCCAGCCCGATCGCATGCAGGTCGACATGCCCATAGGTGTGGTTGCCCAGCTCAACGCCGGCATCGCGCCAGTCGCGCAGCATCTGCACCCGCGCCGGTTGCACCTGCCCGTCCACCTCCAGCTTGACCTCGTTGACGAAGCCCACCACCGGCACGTCGGCCCGCTTCAGGGCAGCGATCAGCTGCGCATGCCGGGCGGCAAGCTCGGGCTCGGCGCGTTCGTCCAGGCGCTGCCAGGGCAGATCATCGATGGTCAGCGCGATGCGCCGCTCCGGCGCCGCCGCGTGGGCGATGCCGGCCAGGCACAGCAGGGCCAGCACAGCACTTCGAAGAACTCCCTTGCGCACCCGCTGCTCCCATCGCGATACCCGGCCCCAGCATAGCGCCGGGCTTCACGGTCCATGTTGCCGGGTGCGGCGGCTGGGCTCAGTGCGTGATCGGTGCCCAGGCGCGCGGCTGGCGCAACACCACCATCAACGTGGCCAGCAGCAGCACCAGCAGGACCGCTGGCAGCCAGCGCTCACCGACGGTTTCCAGCATCACGCCGCCGAGGATGCCCGCCAGCGCGATGGCCAGGTTCCAGCCGGTCACCACGAAGGACTGCGCGATGTCCCCGGCCTCGTCCGCACGGCGCGCCACCGCGGTCTGGAACAGCGTGGGAACGCCACCGAAGGATATGCCCCACACCACCGTCCCGATCACCAGCACCCACGGCGAGCCGGGCCACAGGCCGAACGCCACTGCCGAAAGTGCAAAGGCCACGGTGCTTGCGATCACCAGCGCGCGCAGCCAGCGATCCACCAGCAGTCCGGTGATCCAGATGCCGACCAGCGCGGCCACGCCGAACACCAGCAACAGGCGATCCAGCCACGCCGCCGCGCCGGACAGCGCCGCGAAGGGCTCGATGTAGGTGTAGAGCACGTTGTGCGCCAACACGTAGAGGAACATCGTCATCAGCGCGGTGCGCATGCCGCGCAGGCGCAGCACGTTGCCCAACGGCTGCTGGGCCGCTGCGCCCGGGGCCGGCAACGACGGCAGCGCCAGCCGCGCCCACACCAGCAGGCCCACGCTGAGCAGCGACATCAACCCGAACGCCCAGCGCCAGCCGATGGTCTGGCCGAGCAGCGTACCGGCCGGGATGCCCAGCGACAGCGCCAGCGGCGTGCCGACCATCGCCACCGCGATCGCCCGGCCCTGCAGCTGCGGCACCACCATGCGGCTGGCGTACCCCGCCACCAGCGACCACAGCAGGCCCGCGCTGATGCCGGCGCAGAAGCGTGCGACCAGCATCAGGCCGTAGTGATGTGTCATCGCGGTGATGGTATTGACCACCACGAAACCGGCGATCGCGGTGAGCAGCAGCGGGCGGCGTGGCCAGCGCCGCGTCAATGCGGTCATCGGCAGTGCGGCAACCAGCGAGCCCAGGGCGTAGATGGTGACCAGCTGCCCGACCAGCGCGCGGCTGACGCCCAGATCGGCGCTCATCGGTGACAGCAGGCCCGCCGGCAATGCCTCGGTGAGGACGGTGATGAAGCCCGCGCAGGCCAGCGCCAGCAGACCACCGAAAGGCAATCGGGTGGCCGCGTTGGGCAGGGGCACGGCGGTGGAATCGACCGCGTGACCGCTCATGGGTGCACCCGGGTGGGGGCCGCATCCAGCGCGACAGTGGAACCGCTGACGTCAGGGAAGAAAGACATGGAGGCGCCGTAGGTGGGGGGGGAGCGCCACCGTAGGGGCTGAGCCGCTGGGGAAACAGCGGGTCAGCGCTCCGTACATTCCGGACTGCCAGCTCCGCAATCGCGGTCATGCTCCCCGGCGGCCTCACACAGCAGGCCAACGGGTCACGTGAGGGTGACGGGATCCCCGCCCCGCGCGTCAGTGTGCACCCGCGCCATGCACGAACTGCAGCGTCAACGACTTGCCCACCGGAACCGACTGCCATTGCGCGGTCAATTCAAGGATCTTCCCGCGAACCGCTTCGATATCCGCTGCCAGTACCTCCAGCGGAGCGCAGTGACGCGCGGTGCAGGTCACCTGATACAGATCCAGCATGTCCGCCGCAGCCGTGCTCCAGCCCGACCAGCCATCGGCCTGGAACACCTCCACCAGCCGCTCCACGCCATCGCTTTCAGAATCGGCCTGCATCTGGAATGACGCCGCCTCACCTTCCAGCACGCGACCGATGAACCCCCGCTTGTGGAGCACATTTTCGACAGCGAAGTGGACCATGTCGTGGGGAATGATGCCCTGCTTGGGGCACTCGATGCTTTCGGCTATATGCCCGTCGCGGATCAGGTCCATCCGGTCGTGCTTTCCAGACCCCTTGGTAAATACGAGTTGCATGACGTCCCCTGACGCTGAGCAGGCCCCACAGCAGGGCTGACGGATGGTCGCGTGCGGCGCGGATGCGCGTCAATCGGGCCACTGGTGGCCACCGGCCACCTGCGATCCTCACTGTTGCAGCAGCATCGCACCACGCCTGTCCCCGCAGGCCATGACGCCCGCTACAGTGAAGGCTCTTTTCCCGTGTGCCCACCCATGTCAGCCTTGGACAACCTCGGCAACCTGCAGACCTTCGTGCAGGTCGCCGACACCCGCAGCTTCGTCGAGACCGGCCGCATGCTCGGCATCTCCGCCTCGGCAGCCGGCAAGACCGTGTCGCGTCTGGAGCAGGCACTCGGCGTGCGGTTGTTCCATCGCAGCACCCGCAGCGTCACCCTCACCGCCGAGGGAGAGCGCTTCCTGGTCCGATGCCGGCGCATCCTGGATGAGCGTGACGCCGCCCGTGACGAGCTGGTCCAGCAGACCGAGGCACCCACGGGGGTGCTGCGGGTCAGCCTGCCGCTGGTCGGCGACATCTCGCTGCCGCTGCTCACCGAGTTCATGGCGGCTTATCCCGGCATCCGCCTGGAGCTGGATTTCGATGACCGGCTGGTGGATGTGATCGAGGAAGGCTTCGACGCCGTGCTGCGGGTCAGCGAGCCCACCGACTCGCGCCTCAGCGCCCGGCAGCTCGGCGTGTTCCCGCGCTACCTGGTCGCTTCGCCGGACTACCTCGCCCGGCGCGGTACGCCGCGTGTGCCCGAGGACCTGCTGCAGCACGACTGCCTGCACTACCGCTTCCCCAGCAGCGGCAAACTGGAGCCGTGGCCGCTGCCGCAGATACCGGGCGCCGCGCCGCTCGCACTGCCGGTCTCGATGGTCAGCAATACGATCGAAGCGCGGCTGGCCTTCGCGCTGGCCGGGCGCGGCATCGCCTACATCCCCGAGCACTCGGTGCGCGAGGCACTGGCCGACGGCCGGCTGCAGCGGGTGATGGCCGAGCGCATCCATGCCTGCGGCACCTTCTACCTGCTGTGGCCCTCCGGCCGCCATGTGCTGCCCAAGCTGCGGGTCTTCATCGATTTCATCAGCGCCCGGCTGACCGGCGTCAGCTGCTGAGCAGCTGCTGAGCAGGCCGCGTTCATCGGCCCGCCGCCGCGCGGTTCTATACTGGCCGCGCGGCAGCCAGCCGCCTTTGTTGCCGAGGTAGGCCTACATGCGCCATTGATGCCGCCGTCGTCTGACGGCCCGTCTCCACCCACCTGTTCCGCAGGAGGGGAGTCCTTGGCATCCAATGGAGGTCGCATGACCGCATTTGCTCTCACGCTCGACCGCGTGACGCATACCCTGCCCGACGGCCGGGTCCTGTTTTCCGAACTGTCCGCCGCGTTCGACGGCACCCCGACCGGTCTGGTCGGGCGCAACGGCGTGGGCAAAAGCGTGCTCGCACGTTTGCTCAGCGGCGATCTCGCGCCCACCTCCGGCCGCATCCTGCGCAGTGGGCCGGTGCACCTGCTCACCCAGCACAGCGGCGTACCCGAGGGCCGCATCGCCGATCTGGCCAGGGTCGGTGCGGCGCTCGATGCCCTGCTCCGCATCGAAGCCGGCAGCGTCGATCCGGGCGATTTCAGCTGCGTGGGTGAGCGCTGGGATCTGCGCGAGCAGCTGCAGGCACAGTGGCACCTGCTCGGCTTGCCCGCGCTGGATCCCCTGCAGCCGGCGGCGACGCTCAGCGGTGGCCAAGCGATGCAGGTCGCACTGGCCGGTGCGTTCCTGTCCGGTGCCGAGGGGCTGATCCTGGATGAACCCAGCAACCACCTCGACGCCGACCATCGCGAGCGCCTGATCGACGCGCTGCAGCGCTGGCACGGCGGCCTGATCGTGATCAGCCACGACCGCACGCTGCTGCGGCACATGGCGCGCATCGTCGAACTGTCGCCCAGCGGGCTGCGCCAGTACGGCGGCACCTACGATCTCTACGCCGATCAGAAACACGGCGAGCGGCGCAGTGCCCAGGCCGAGCTGGCCCTGCGCAAGCGCGAGCGCCGCCAGCAGCAGACCGAGCTGCGCGATCAGCGCGAGAAGATGGCGCATCGGCAGGCGCGCGCTACACGCGATGCACGCACCGCCAACCAGGCACCGATCCTGCTCGGTGGCATGAAGAACCGCAGCGAGCACACTGCCGGCCGCTGGCAGGCACAGCAGAACGAGCGCCGCACCGAACTGGATGCGCGCGTGCGCGAGGCTGCCGGCGAGGTGGAGCAGGACATCGAGATCGCCCTGCTCGCCCCGGCGATCCAACAGCCCGGGCCGCAGCGCGCGGCCGAGCTCATCGCCGCCGAACTGCCATGGGTGCAAGCGCCCTGGAACACACTGGATCTCACCGTGCAGCGCGGCCAGCGGATCGGCGTGCAGGGCCGCAACGGCAGCGGCAAATCCACGCTGCTGCGGCTGCTCGCCGGCACACTGGCACCGCTCTCGGGGCAGGTCGAGGTAGCGGCCAGCGTCGCCCTGCTCGACCAGTCACTCACGCTGCTGCCGGACGACGCCTCGGCCTTGTCACTACTGCAGCGCGCGCATCCGTTGGCCGACGAAGGCACGCTGCGCACGCAGTTGGCCCTGCTCGGCCTGGATGCCGAGCGCAGCCTGCGGCCCGTGGCCACGCTCAGCGGTGGCGAACGCTTGAAGGCGGCGCTGGCATCGGTGCTGTACGCACAGACGCCGCCGCAGCTGCTGCTGCTCGACGAACCCGGCAATCACCTCGACCTGCCCTCGCTGGGCGCACTGGAGCAGATGCTCGGTCAGTACACCGGCACGTTGATGATCGTCTCGCACGACCACGCCTTGTTGGAGTCCGTGCAGCTGACGCATCGCCTGAAGGCCACGAGAAGTGGGTGGCAGCTGATGTGAGCGCGAGGGCGGGCGTATCCCGCTCAAGCAACGGACCCAAGGCTGGAGATCGATCTGCTTTCCGGCATCCGTTTGTTCATGCACGCGCCCACGCCGGAAACGCATCCGGCAGCAGCTGCCACAGCAGCGGCCCGGCACGCAGTTCCTCATCGTTGAGCAGGCAGGCATCCAGCTCGGCGCGCACCGCGGGTTCGTCCATCGCCACCCCGATCACCGCCAGCTCCTGGCGGCGGTCGCCCCACCAGGGATGCCACAGTTTACGCATCGCCTGGTACTCGCCGGCATCGCCGACCTGTTCCACGCTGGGCATCGGCGCGGTCCAGCACGCCGCCTGCTGGCGGGACCAGCCGATATCCGTATAGGGCACGCGCGTGGGCGGCAGCAGCGGCGCGGTGTTTTCCAGGCCGGCCTCCATGCGCTCGCGCGAGGCATACCAGAAGCCGGCGGCCGAGGTCTGGGTGGCGGCACCGACGCTGGAGAGCTCGCCCACCCAGTCCATGCGGTTGGCCAGCCAGAAGAAACCCTTGCTGCGGATCACGCTGCCCA
The DNA here is from genome assembly GCF_048957655.1 of Stenotrophomonas sp. AS1. NCBI lineage: Bacteria > Pseudomonadati > Pseudomonadota > Gammaproteobacteria > Lysobacterales > Lysobacteraceae > Stenotrophomonas > Stenotrophomonas sp. AS1. The sequence goes on from NZ_JARVXM010000006.1 coordinate 515,718, forward strand.
GCCCGGTCTCCAGCAGCCGTGCGAAACGCTGCGGGTGGAACGGCCGGCGCGAGCGGTAGACGAAGCTGGTGATGCCGTACTCCTCGGTCTCGGGCGTGTGCTGGCCACGCAGCGCCTGCATCCAGCCCGGCGCCAGCTGCGCTTTGACGAAATCGTAGCGGCCGGTATCAAGCACCTCGTGCAGCGGCACATTGCCCTGCTCGGACAGCACCAGCCGCGCATCGCGGTTCATCGCACGCAGCACGGCGAGCGTGGACTGCAGCGTGTCATCGTCGATCAGATCGCACTTGCTCACCACGAGCACGTTGGCGAACTCGATCTGCTCGGCGAGCAGATTCACCACACCGCGGTCGTCGTCCTCACCGGCCTGGTGGCCGCGGTCGATCAGCCGGTCACTTGAGCCGAAGTCGTGTAGGAACCGCACGCCATCGACTACCGTAACCAGTGTATCCAGCCGCGCGATGTCGCTGAGGCTGAAGCCATCCTCATCGCGCACCGAGAAGGTTGCCGCGACCGGCATCGGCTCGGCGATCCCGGTCGACTCGATCAGCAGGTAGTCGTAGCGCCCCTCCGCCGCGAGCCGGCGCACCTCCTGCAGCAGGTCATCGCGCAGCGTGCAGCAGATGCAGCCGTTGCTGAACTCCACCAGCGTTTCCTCGGTGCGGCTCAGCGCGGCGCCACCCTCGCGCACCAGCTGCGCATCGACGTTGATCTCGCTCATGTCGTTGACGATCACCGCGACCCGGCGGCCCTCGCGGTTGCGCAGCAGCTGATTGAGCAGGGTGGTCTTGCCGGCACCCAGGAAGCCGGACAGCACGGTCACCGGCAGACGCGAATCAAAGGAGGCAGAGGCAGTCATGGCAGAGCAGGTCAGGAAGGGGAATGAAATGTTACTATATAACATTCACTGACCAAGGCCCCCACGCTCCATGAAGCGATCCTCTGCCCTGTTGGATGCCGGCGCCATTGCGCTTTCCGGCCTATGCCTGCTGCACTGCCTGGCCCTGCCGCTGCTCGCGGCGATGCTCCCGCTGATGGGCGTGTGGGCCCAGGCCGAGTGGGTGCATGCCCTGTTCGTGGCCATCGCCGCGCCGGTGACCGGCTTCGCGTTGTGGCGCGCCCACCGCCAGCATCGCCTGCCCGTGCTGGCGATGGCCGGCGCGGCGATCGGACTCCTATTGCTGCTGGCCGGTGCCATGGGATGGCCGAGCCACGATGCCGAGACCCCGATGACCGTGGTCGGCAGCCTGCTGCTGGCCAGCACGCATGTGTGGAATGCCTGGCGTCGCCACCGGCATTGAGCGGACGGCCCGGCTCAGTGCATGAACATCATCCCGACCAGGAACAGCACCAGCGGCGCCGCACTGAGCACTGCACCCACGATGCCCAGCCACGGCCAGCGCTCCTGGCGCACGCGCGAGCCGACCGTGGCGATCAGGCCCACGGCTGCTGAAGCGAGTACGCCGATCGAGACGCCGGTGGTGCTGGCGCCGGCGGTGACCCCGTGGTTGGCGGCGGTGGCGATATGCGCGGCGGCCGCCCCGACGGGAAGGCCGAAGAAGCTGACCAGGCCAAGTAGCGGTAGCCGTTGAGCCGACATCGGTGCGACAGACGATGAGCGCGGCGCTTGCGGAGAATCTGGCGGCACGAGGGGTCTCCTGAGAATCGCGTCACCGTACACCATTGCCTGCCGACGACGGGGCACGGGGCACGGGGCACGCAGACGGCATCTTTTCACGCCGTGTTGGACAATGCTCCCACACCCGCCGCCAAGGATCTGCCATGCGTGTACTGCCCAGCCTGCTCTTCCTGTCGCCGCTGCTGTTGACCGGCTGCGGCAAGGACAACAGCGCCGGCGTGTTCTCCTCCGATCCGATGCTCGGCTGCTATGCCACCCACGCGCGCAAGCCCGCCGAATTCCGCATTGAGCAGCAGAGCGGCCAGTACTACGTGTCCTTCAACCGCGATGAGCAATGGCAGCGCGATGCCACGCCGCTGCAGGAATCCAGCCGCGCCGAGATCGCCCAGTTCTTCCGCGACGATGCCGACCAGATCAACAAAGCGCTGGTCCGCCCCGGTGGCGGCTTCGGCATCTTCAAATTCAACCCGGGCGCCACGCTCAAGGGCAAGGCCAAGGACAGCGACTACATGGCGCTGGTGCTGATCGGCGCCGGCCCAGTGTTTCCGGTGAAGTGCCCCTGATGGGCAAGGTTTCCGGATCCCGCCCACCGGGCCACTGATAGGGGCGGCAACCGCCCGCCCGCACCGGTGGCCCGGTCCGCGACACCCATCCCCAACATCCCCGCCCGCGGTCGTACACAGGCGGGAACCCCATCCCCATCTCCAACCTTCAGCCTGGCTCCTCCGGCTCGCGGCGACCGCGGTGGATCGAGCTGTATGGCCATTGCGTGGCATCCCTCACGTGCCCGTGCTTGACCGGGTTGTGGTGCACATAGGCCACGTGCCGTTGCAGGTCCTCGGCGTCAACGATCCGGTGCTCGCGGTAGCCGTTGTGCCATAGCGGCCGCAGGCTGCGGTCCCGCCGCAGCTGCAGCCGCGGATCAACCATCGGCAACTGCCGGTCGAAGATCGCCTGGACCTGTGCCCAACGGCGATGACCCTCCTCATCGCCCTCCGGCAGTGTCCACACCCCATGCAGATGGTCCGGCAGCACCACGATCGCGTTGATCCGGAAAGGCCGCGCCTGCTGCGCCACCCGGAACGCCAGCCGCAGGGTCTGCGCCTGTTCCACCAGCAGGCTGCTGCTGCGATCGCGCAGGTGCGCGCTGAAGAAGTAGGCGGTGCCGGTAGGCCAGAGGAGGTGGTCGTAGGACATGGCCAAAGTATCCAAAGCCGCCGGCTGCAGCGCGATCAGCGCACTCCCCGTGCGCACCTCGGACACCAGCGCATGCGCGGGTCGGACTCCCGGTCATGAATCGGTCGCATGAGGGCGGCCAGGGGCATCTCAGGTACGATGCCCACCCCTGACTGACATACCGCCTGGCGCCTGCGCCGCGGCCCTGGATCCCGTGCCCCATTACACCGGCCCCCTGCTGACCCGCCCGCTCGCCGAGAGCCTGACCCGCGCCCGCGATGCCGGCACCGGGGAATGGACCGGCTCGCTCGACCTCGGCCGCTCCACCTGCACCGCCACGCTGGCGGCCGACCACTGGCAGTGGAAGGGCGAGACCTACGCCTATCCCGGCAAGACCAAGGACCGCACCCTGTACTACTGGGACGGCGAGGAGTTTCTGGCCATCTCGCGCTTCGGCTCGGCGCTGATCAAGCTGGTGCCGACCGACTGGGACGCGCCGACCTTCGAGATCGACGGCATCAAGATGCTGCCCAGCGCGCAGGTATCCCCGTTCGAGGATGCCCGCCGCAAGGTCGCGTTGATCGCGCCGGCCGGCAAGACCGTGCTGGATACCTGCGGCGGCCTGGGCTACTTCGCGGCGTGCTGCCTGGAAGGCGGCGTCACGCGTATCCGCTCGTTCGAGAAGAACCCGGATGTGCTGTGGCTGCGCACCCTCAATCCGTGGTCGCCGGATCCGGACGCGGAGAGCAGCGGCGGTCGGCTGGCGCTGAGCCAGGGTGACGTGTCGCAGGAGATCGAAGGGCTGGAGACTGCCTCGGTCGACGCGATCCTGCACGATCCGCCGCGCTTCGGCATCGCCGGCGAACTGTATTCACAGGTGTTCTATGACCAGCTTGCGCGCGTCATCCGCAAGGGTGGCCGGATGTTCCATTACACCGGAGCGCCGAACAAACTGACCAGCGGCCGCGATGTGCCGCGCGAGGTCGCCAAGCGGCTGGAAAAGGCAGGCTTCAAGGCCGAGCTGGCGATGGATGGGGTGCTTGCAGTCAAGCGCTGAGAAAGGGGTTGGTCAACTGCCGCGTGGCAGTTTGGCCGCCCACATGTTGTCGACCAGATTGGGGTAGCGCCGCCCGTTTTCCTCGGCGCGCTGACGTGCCGCATCCTTCTGCGCCTCGGAGAGCGGCTGCGACTTCTTCTTCCCGTTGGGACTGGGCTTCTTCCAGGGCGGTGTCTGGGACTGGCGCATGGACGGTCTCGTGTGGGCTGGCGCTACAGTTTTGCTGCGCGTGGACAGCGTACAAGAACGCCCGACACGTGAGCTCAACGTGCCGGGCGCGTACAGCGCATAACGACCTGCGGCTTACTTCTTCAGGAAGTCCAGCAGCGCCTTGTTGAAGGCATCGGCATGGCTGGCATTGCAGCCGTGCGGCGCGTCCTTCAGCACCACCACCTCACTACCCGCGATGGCCGCATGGGTGCGCTTGCCCGAGCCTTCGAACGGCACCGTGCCGTCGCTGTCACCATGCAGCACCAAGGTCGGCACCGTGACCTTCTTGAGATCGCCGCGGAAATCGGTCGTGCCGAAGGCCTTCATGCAACCCAGCGCCGCAGTCTGGTCGGACTGCTGGCAGAGCGTGATGGCGGCTTGCCGCTCTTCCTCGCTGACCTTGAGCTCGCCGTTGGCGCTGAAGAAATCCTTGGTGAAGCCATCGAAGAACGTGTCACGGTCCTTCTCCAGGCCTTCGCGCATTTCATCGGCCTTTTCCTGGGTCAGTGGGCCCTCGGGGTTATCGCTGGTCTTGAGCATGTACGGCGGCACCGCCGAGGCGAACACCACGCTGTGCAGGCGCGATTCGCCATGATTGGCGACATAGCGCGCCACTTCACCACCGCCCATCGAGAAGCCGACCAGGGTGGCCTCCTTCAGATCGAGATCCTCGAGAACACCGGCCAGATCGTTGGCGAGTGTGTCGTACTCGTAGCCGTCGGCCGGCTTGTCCGATCGCCCAAAACCACGGCGGTCGTAGGCCACCACACGGTAGCCCGCATCGCGCAGCGCGGGGACCTGGGCCTTCCACGATTCGGCCGAAAGCGGCCAGCCGTGGATAAGAACCACCGGGCGGCCGGTACCACCGGAATCTTCAACGTGCAGGCGAACGCGGGAAGCAGCCATGGGAACTCCTTGGAGCGATGGGGAAGGAAGGTTCGATCCTAGGGAGAGGGGGTTGGGTGAGCCGTGAAAGAAATCGGCAGGGCGCTGACGTGGCGTGCACAGGGCTGACTGGTACCGCCCTGCCTGTTCAACGGCGCACAGGCAACCTTTGCAATTCGCGAGGACTAGCGGATGCAGGCTTTAGGGCAGTACGACGCCCCCTTCACCTCACGGTTTGCCCCACTGGTATAGGCAATGGCAATTCAAAGCACGTACGTGATAGCTTCCGCCATACTTGCTGCGCACGCGCTTGCGGGGATGCCTATTAATAGCAACAGGGGGAATTTCATTCGTGGCCACTTCAGAGCAACTAGCTGCCGATCCAGTAACACTTCATCAACTTTTTTCCGCCGACAACATCTTGAGGTGTCCGCTTTTTCAGCGGCCTTATGTTTGGAAATCAGAAAACATAAATAGGCTGTGGGATGACATCGACTCCGTACTGGACGGGCAGTGCGACGTACGCTTTCTCGGTGCGCTTGTTTTCGATAACGAGTCTGCGTCGACGTCGAGTGCGCCTGGCTCGTACTGGGTAATCGATGGTCAGCAGCGATTGACGACGCTGTATCTAAGCCTGTGTGCCCTAGCACTAGTAGCGCGTGAGGCAGACGCTGCTGATGCTTCCGATTCACTCGCCGAAGAATACTTACTTTCGCGAAAGTCGACCTCTCGGCAGATGCCGAAGCTCTACCCAACTCTGCGTGATACAAGACAGTTCAATCAAATCGTATTGAGCGCACTTGCAGGAAAAGCTAGGGTTTCACAAGCACGCGAGACCGGAGACAGCTCCGGTGCAATGTCTGTGGCGTATGAGTTGATTAAAAGATCAGTCCGGGATAGGTGCCTTGATGCGGATGGCAAGGCGTCTCCGGAGGCCGTCGCGAAGCTGAGAGAGGTCCTTCTAGAACGACTTGAATTTGTCGAGATTCGCCTGGGTCAGCGCCATGATGCCAATGAAGTATTCGATAGACTTAACAAAGAAGGCGCCCGCTTAGGTATCGTTGACCTGGTGCGCAATGAGGTCCTAAAACGGCTTCGCGACGATCCAGCAGCAGCTGAAGAAGTCTACGCGAGCACGTGGCGTCCATTTGAGACGGGATTCGACTCTTTGGATTCGATGGAAGGCTACTTCTTTCCTCATGCACTAACGCGCGACAGCTCCATAACGAAGTCAAGAACCTTTAATTCTCTTGCAAAGCGTTGGCTCAGCTCGCATGGAACTGCTGCAAACCCTGCGGAGCAGGTCGAAGCGATCATGAACGATCTTAGAGAGCATGTCGGCGTCTACAGACATCTTAAAGACGGGACCCCTCTGCCAGGCGCTCACAGGGAGTACGCGGAGGCGATGTCAGCGCTTTCCCGTATGCGCGCGCCCTCAGTGGTCTTTCCCTACATCTTTTCACTTCATTCCGCCGTCCTCGCTACCGAGGTAGATGGAAAGACAGCTGCGAATATAGTCAGAACCATTGAATCTTTCTTGTTCCGACGCGCACTCTCTGGCATGGAGCCTACGGGGTTGCACGCTGTATTCAAAGGCCTATGGAACGTGGCCGGTGCGGTTGAAGCCGACGTTCGGAGATCGCTAGAGACAAAGACCATCAAGTTCCCTAACGACGCTGAATTCGACATATCGATTCGAAGTGCACCGATGTACTCCAGAAAGATAAGAAACTTCGCGATGCTCGAGCTTGAAAGATCATTCACCAAGGGCGATGTGCTTAGCTCGTTCCCAGAAATGACTGCTGATCATCTCCTCCCACAGACTGCCAAAGATGCATGGCGGGAGAAGTTCACCCAGAATGACATCGATCAGTGGCGAGACACGTGGGCGAACTTGGTTCCATTGTCAGGAAAGGCGAATTCGGAGAAAGGGTCTCGCTCTTGGTCCGAAGCGCGGAAGCTACTGAGGACTGAGACGGTCTTCTCCACGACAAAGCGCGTGCTTGATCGTTACGAAGATTGGACACCTGAGTCGCTCTCTGAACGAGCTGGAGAACTCTCTGCATGGGCAATATCTAGGTGGCCTGATACGAAGTCTTGATACGCGTCAGCGCTTTGAGTAGTGACCGGCCGCAAAAGGCGGCCGGTCACTACCCACCATAATTTACAGCGCGATCCGCGCAACAGACTCTTCGCTGCCCTTCGGCTCGCTGTCACCGTTATTGACGGTCACGTACAGCACGTTCTTCTTCGCATCCAGCGCCAGGCTGTTCGGATGCGTCGGCACCGCGTACGTCGCCACCTGCTTGTAGGTGTCGCTGTTGTATGCGGTGACGGTGCCGCCATCGCGGTTGGTCACGTACAGGCGCTTGCGTGGTGCATCCAGCAGGATGCCCAGCGGGCCGGCATCGGTCGGGATGCTGGCCAGTTCCTTGCCGCTGGTACGGTCCAGCACCAACACACGCTGGCCCGGGTGCTTCGATTCGAAGCCCGAGCTGCTAGCCTGGTACTTGCGGATCATCTCCGAGCCCTGGTCGGTCACGAACAGGCGCTTGCCGGCCGGGTCCAGCGCGATGTTCATCGGCTGCTCGGCACTGACCTTGAAGCGCTGCTCGACCTTGCCGCTATCGGTGCCGACAGTGACGACCTCGGCCAGCAGGTTGGACGTGTAGACGCGCTTGGCCTTGGCATCCAGTGCCAGACCCGGTGCCTTAGCGTTGCCCAGGCCCGGAATGGTGTTGATGACCTTCAGCGACTGGGTGTCCACCACGAACAGCACGCTGCCCTCGCCCGAGTGCCCGGTGACGTACAGGCGGTTGTTGGCGCCATCAACGACCAGCTCGCGCAGATCGTGGGTGTAGGCAGCCTTGCCGTCCTTGCCGACCTTCTTTTCCATCAGCTGCACGACGCCGACCGATTTGTTGGTGGCAGTGTCGACCACGGTGACCGAGGTATCGACGGTATTGCCGACATACAGGCGGTTGTTGGCGTCGTCCAGCACCACACCGAACGCCTTGCGCTCCAGCGGGATGGCGGTTTCAACGGCCAGAGTTTCCGGGTTCAGGCGCAGGACCTGGGACGGACCAGCGGCATCACCGAAGCCGCCCGAGGAGGCGACGAACACGGCATTCTGCTTGGGGCTGAAGGCCAGCTCATAGAGCCCCTGGGCGATGGCTTTGCGCTGGACGGCGGTGCTGCTGGCAGATGCGGTGGTCTGATCAGCGGCGAACGCGGACGGGGCGCCAAGGCTCAGGGAGATGGCGAGGGCCAGAGCAGCCGAGCGGATTACGAAATTGCGGTACATGCGAGCTTCCTTGAAGGGGCACGGGAGGGTGTCCTGGCTCGCTGGGCCGTACGAGTGACGGCCGGCCCCGCATCTGTCTGCGCTGGGTGGGCTGGCTGGGTTTGCCAGGGAATGGTAGCAGGATGGGCTGCGGCTATGGCCTGCGCCGTTATCGGCTACATCTCCCGGCCCAAGGCACGTGTCTACCAACCCACTGGCATCACCAGTTTCCCCTGCTCCACATCGAACGGCAGCACCCACAACCTCAGCTGATCATCAAACGCGAATACCGGCAGGCCCTGATCGAACCCGGCATGCTGCGGATACACCAGCGCCATCTCACCCACGCCCCCCAGGTACCGCTGTCCATAGGCGAACATCTGGTAGAAGTCTGCCTGCTTCAACCCGTACTTCTCGCGCGGGTCGGCTGCGCGCCTGTCCAGCATTTTCCACTTGGTATCCAGCACGCGCAGCTCCTCACCCCGGCGCAGCAGAAAGTCGGGGATCAGGTTGAACCATCCCCTGCCCTGGTGGCTGCACAGGTGTTCAGACGCCGCACCACCCACCTGCCATGCCGGCGCAAGCTGGCGGGCAAGGCATACGCCAACATAGCGTTCGAACAGACGCTCCATTGGAAACATCATGCTGGGGCTGCGCCAATCCCCCCGCAGCGCCAGCGGGCTCTGCCCCGACAAGATCAGTTCGCACAACGGGCGCACAGGTCGGTAGTGCGCCATCAGCCGATCAGTACCCCAAGCACGCAGGTCCGCGGCGACGTGGGTGCTGCGCGGCACGCCCGCCATGCGCGTAGAAAGCTCATGCGCCAGCCGCCAGCTACCGGGGTTGCGCGTGCGGGCGCACACACAGCCCAACGCAGACCGCAGCAGACGGTTCTCCGGGCGGTCTTCGCTGAAGACATCGTGCTCCAGGTGGAACAGATGGGCACGGGTGGGCGGTTGCCTCAGCTGCCGCGTGGTATCCAGGCGCCCGCGCAGGAACACCTGCTCCTCGCGCACCCGGGTGTAGTCGAAACGCAGCCCGCGCTTGACCAGCTCATCCAGCGCAGCCAGGAAGCGCGCCATCACCCATTCGTTCAAGGGCAGGTCGAACAGCGCCACCCCGGCCAGGCTGCCTTCGCGCGGCGGGATGTCCAGCACCGTGCACAGCATGCGCCGCAGCAGCCGACGGGCGGAGGCGTGGTCGCCGTCGGCGGTGACATGCTTGGGCAGCACCTCCAACGTTGTGCCGTCCGGGCACTCCATTACCCCTACATACTGGTCCAGCCGTAACCAGCGGGCACCGTCGCGCTGCACCAGGGCCGCGCCGCCGCCACGCAGGCGCTCGAACTCCGCGCATAGCCAATCGAAGGACGCCTGCGGCAGCCAGGCCGCATCCATTCCCTCCTGACGCGGCGCATCGGCGCAGACGCCAATCCGCGCGTACTCGCGGACCGTGAGCACCGCCACGGCTCAGCCAGCCCGGCCAGCGAGAATTCCCCGGTAGCTGGCCGCCTGCTCAAACGCCGCCTCGTGGATGTACCACCGGGCGCTATCTGGCGCGAGCTGCACATCCGGTGCGAACAATCGGCCCAGCTGAAGGTCGCGCTGCCGCAGGAAGCGCTCGCCTTCCGGTTTGACGCCATCGTTGAGCACCCAGGCAATTCGCTGCCAATCCTCGAAAAAGTACTCCTGCAGCAACGGCAGGATGCGCAGGCGGAAGGCATCGGCCAGCGATGGCAGGTCGCTTACGCCCATCAGGTAGGCATGGCCGATAAGGTGGTCGCGCCCCAGCAGCACCTCTATGCGGTCATTGATCGTGCCCAGCAGCTCGCCCAAAGGGACATTGTCGATGACAGCGTCCAGCAGCTGTGGCTGTGGCGGCATCTCGATGAACCGGAAGCGCCGGCGCAGGGCCACGTCCATGGCCGCCAAGGAACGGTCAGCGGTGTTCATGGTGCCGATCAGGTGCAGGTTGGCCGGCACCGCGAATACCTGCTTGGAGTACGGCAGGCGCACTGACAGCGCCTCGTCCATGCCCTGCCGCTTGCTGGGCTCGATAAGGGTGATCAGCTCGCCGAAGATGCGTGCGATGTTGCCCCGGTTGATTTCATCGATGATGAGCACATACGGCAGATCGCTGTGCTGGGCCTCGATGCAGAGTTCCAGGAACACGCCGGGTTCCACTGCATACTCCAGCGCACCGCCGTCGCCCGTTCGAGCTTTCAGGCCCTCCACGAAGTCTTCGTAGGCGAAGCTCTGGTGGAAGGTGACAAAGCGGATGTAGCCTTCATCCAGCAGCGCATCGAATCGCTGCTTCAGTAGTGCCCGGCCGCCGGCGCCCTGACGGGGTGCCGTAGCCAGCAGTTGCGGGTCGAGGATTTCCAGCGCTTTTTCCACCACGCCGTAGGTTTTGCCGGTACCCGGCGGACCGTACAGAATGGTGTTGGTGGGGCGGTGCATGGGGGTCATTTCAGCCTCGTCGTCTACGGCCTCGTCCTCGGCTTCTTCGGCCTCGTCTTCAGGCTCGGCGCCGTCGCCTTGCTCGTAGGCGATGGCCACCCACAGGAAGGATTGGATATCAATCATGTCTTCCGGGGGCCAGCCGTCTTCGTTGAGGCGTTCGGCGAGGCGCGCGGCCAAGGCGCGGATGCGCTCCCACTCCTCGGTCACCATGCCGCCCTTGCCGAAATCGAAGGTGGGATCCAGCAGACTCAGCGCCCGGCGCATCTGTCCGGTCTTGATGAAGAAATAGCCGGTGGGATCATTCAGGGTAAGCAGCAGGCTCGACAGCGATCGCTGGGCTGCCGGCTGCAGGGGCGTGCTGAGCCCGGACAGGCAATCATTGAAATCATCCAGCCGGTCACCCGGTCCCTGCAGGTGAAGCAGCTCCATCACCCCGGCGCCCAACTGTATCTGGTCGTGTTCGGGAAGGTCAGCCAATTGGGCAACGATGCGCCAGCCAACCACGTTCTGGGGCTGAGGGTTATCACCGCCCACCCGAACACGCAGCAGCTTGATCAATGCTGTCCAGACCTCCTGCGCCGGTCCGTCCCGAAGCGCCGGGGCCATGATGCTTTCGTAGTGGTTGATCAACTGCCGCTTGTAGCTGGATTCGCGCAGCAGCCGCGGGTCATCAAAGCCGATAAAATCCGGGAACCGTGCCAGGAATCGCTCGCGCAGCCTCACATAGCCCAGCTCGAAGGTATCCCGCTGTTGACCGGTGCGCGGCTCTATCCGGTACTGCCCTTCGCGCTCGCGCACCAGCATCAGCGAATTGCCTGCCACCAAGCCCAGCCGCTTGAACGCGGGCGCCACACGGGAGCGGATGCGGGCGGAACCTGGGCCACTTGCACGCAGGTCGGAGGTGACCTGATAGCCGTCGGGGAAGGTGAACACTGCGGCCCTGCCCGAAGGGACGTCTGGCCGCCCCAGCATGGCGGAAGAAAAGCCCTCCCAACCGGGATCCACCGTGATGTAGCCATTGCGAATGGCACCGTCGGTGAGCACCACCTCGTAGGTGAGCGGCGATGCGGCCGTATCAGCCTGATCCGGATTACGCATGGCGCACATCCGGCGCTTGGTTGATCGTGCCAATCCCTGTGCTGACCATGCATTCCCCCTGTTTTCGATTGAGGAATGCTACGGCGGCACGCTTGGAGACGACAAGGGGCGGATAGCACTGCTTGCCATTCCCTGCATGGCGCAGGCGCCCCGCTTGACCAGGTCAAAGGCCCCGGCCTCTGCGTCGGCATCCACACACGATTGCCGCACCACATACTCCCGCATCAACCGCTGGAGCACCTGTTCGGCGGGGCGGTGCTCGCGCGCCGCCGCGTGCTGAAAGCTGGTGCGCAGGCCAGCGGCCATTTCCAACTGCATGAAGACACTCTTGCTCATGCGTTCCTCCCACTGCTGGGTTATGAAACAGGTTCTACATCCACACTGCACCGGGCGTGCAGTGACGTGCTGGCGTTTGCGCCTGGCACAGCGCAGCGCTGCCGAACCGGGGCAGGCACTGCGGCTGTGCGGCCAGGCCGCCCGCAAGGCTGGCGGGCACTAGCCGTGCAGCGGCCCACCCGGCGGGTGGGCGCGGGCGCTCAACCGGTGCGGCGCTGCAACTTGCGGGGGATCTTCTTGACCACCGGCACGGGCCGCTCCACCACCGTAAGGGTGATGATGCCGTGCGTGGCCTCCACCTTCAGGCGGGCGCCTACGTCGAAGCCGAGCTTGTCCAGCCAGCGGCCGCGCAGCTTGAGGTAGGGAACAATCTCGGTGGGACCGCACTCTTCGCGGTCAGGGTACGTCAGCGCGCCTACGCGGTAGCTGCGTGCGGGGCGGGCGTAGGGCTTGCGCTTGGGGCGCACGTCATCGGGTTCGTCTTCCCACGGCGTCAACATGTTGGACCTCCTGCAGGGCTTGCCCTTGCCGGGATGGCAAGGGCGTCGGGAGGTTAGAAACCGTCTAGCTGGAACCGGCGGGCGTATTTCCACGAGGGTGTTGTATTAGCCACCCTCCCGACAAAGGAACGTCCAACATTTTCCAGCTAGAGGAGTTTCTACGCTCCGATGAACACCATGCGCGTTGGTGCGGAGGATGGGAAATCGCTTGTTCCTGTTGATCTGGCGGGGGTTGGTTGGCGGCGTCTACGGTGCGACGCAACTGGCCCGGCTCAGTCGCAGGCATTGGGACGGCGTGGCGACATCCTCTCTGGCCTATCGGGAGGACCACAGATGACCAGGATTGACGGGGATTGGCTTGAGGCATTCGACGAGGCCATGTTGGGCTTCTTCGCTATCGACCATGCGGATGCGGGCATGGATGAATTCTTGCTGGGGTGCTACGCGGGCATTCCGGCCCGAGAGGCGGCATTGGCATTTGGCGAGGATTACGACCTGAATCGAGTAGACACGTTCTGGCCTCCGCCAGGGCTAAACGTTAGCAGCTGATTCACCGGCTGGGCTGCCTACGGCCCATGCGGCATACTCCCCACCTATCGAAGCAGTGCTTTTCATAGGCGGAGTGGCGACGTGAGCGGTTGGACTCAGCAGGAGTTGGCAGCAGCGGTAGACGCCTACCGCTGGATGGAGCAGCGCGTCGCGCAGGGTCACAGCATCAACAAAGCTCAGGTCTACCGGGAGCTATCGCAGCGTCATGGACGATCACCGAAGTCGTGGGAATACAGGATGCAGAACATCTCCTACGTGTTGCAGCAGCTGGGGCAACCGAGGCTTGACGGCCTGCGCCCGGCTGCCAACGTCGGGCCTACCATCACCCGGCAACTGACTCCCCTGCTCCAAACCACTGGCGAGCTTGCTGGGCTCAACTCTCTAAGCAATGCGATTCAGAAAGAGCTTGAGGAAGAGGAACGCCTGGCAGAAGCGGCCCATGTTTTCTCGCCTAGTAACGTCGAAGACCAAAGGCGTCGGGCGGTTGCGAGCATCGTTCGACGCCGTGGCCAACCGGCGTTCCGCAAAGCCTTGCTCGCAGCGTATGACTTTCGATGCGCTGTGACTGGGTGCGGCTTAGTCGAGATTTTGGAAGCCGCCCACGTCTATCCGTACAAGAATGAGGCCACCAACTCGGTAACAAATGGTCTTCTACTGCGCGCGGATGTGCATACGTTGTTCGATCTTTGCTTGATCGCAGTGGATCCGGGCAGTCTGAGGGTACTGACCGCGCCCTTACTGCGAGATAGTGAATACGCCGCTCTGACAGGCTCGCAGCTCGCCACCACTGTGCGAGGGGAGCAAACGGTCAGTAGGGATTCACTTGAATGGCATCTTTCGCGGTGCGAGTGGCGATGAGTGTGGGGGAATGCGTCTGCCGCACCCTCCCACATTGGCTAGCCCCTTTTTCGCCCCGCATATAGAGCTAGGTCACCCGCAGTGATGCTTGCTGAAGGCACCAGCTCGTAGTGCTCTTCGGACACAACCCGAATCTCATCGTCCTGGACGGCAAGTTCGAACATGGCAATCTTGTTTGCGGTAATGAACTGTGCAGACACTGGACGGCAGACCAGCGCCGGGAATTTCTCCCGGCAGCAGGCTATGTCCTGTTCCGTCTGCTGCCGGCCATGCTTGTCCTTGCCACCCTTGGCTTGCACAGGCACCACGTACTGCGCACCATTACGATCCAGGCCGACGTAAAGCTCATCAATCTCAATCTGACCGATGTCCTTCACCGTCGTGCGCAGGTGATTCTGCAACGAGGATGCGGTGACGCCGAGGAAGATGTCGATCAGTCGGTTGTAGCGAACCTTGGCCAGCAGTGCCTGCTCATCGCCCAGTGCGTGGGCTGCAATGATCTCGGGCGTGGCATCCGGAATCTTGACGACTAATTGATTAGCACGCGGGATGATCGAGAGAGGGCGCTCTAACCGGAACTCGTACTTGGCACGACCGGTGCCATAGATGCCCCACTCGAAACCTTCCGGAGCTGTCGCCGTGATGGACGCAGGCAAGCTGTTGCGGTACTTGAACGAGTAGATTGTATCGCCAAGATTCTTCGGCAACCGAATTCCTCGCTCTACTGCCGCATGCTCGAACTCGCCGCGCTCGAACGGCACCTTAGTGCTACCCGGGGTGTAGTTCTTTCGGAAGACCTCGCCAATGATCTCGGAGTAGCGGTTCAGTTTCGCTGCTTTCTGCGGCTTTTCCACATTGCGTCCTTCGCAAAAGTTGCTTCATTGTCGTGCTCCGGCAGATTTCTAGGCCAGAACCTTCGATAGCTTGTTCGCCAATTTGTCGGGGTATTTTAGCTCACACTCCCAGACCACTATCACTCGCCAGCCGAGCCCGATCAACTGCCGGCGCTTGCGCCTGTCTCGGCGCTTGTTGGCTTCAATCTTCGGCCCCCAATAGTCCGTTCTGGACTTCGGCATCTTTGTCTTTTTACAGCTATGCCCATGCCAGAAGCACCCGTGCACGAAGACCACGGCGGTCCTGCCCGGCAAAACAATGTCCGGTGTACCCGGCAAATCTCGACGAAGCAGCCTGAAGCGGTAGCCGAGCCCGTGAAGGATCGACCGGACAGCGACCTCTGGCTTGGTGTTGGCCCTGCCGATCCTTGACATCAGCCAACTACGGCGCTCTGGGGTAAGGCGGTCCATCCGCAGCTCCTGGTCTCTTCCCCTGAGACTGACTGGCTTCATGATAAGCCCGCGAGAAGGCCCCGACCCACTGGACATTGAGGCGTTCTCCGATCGACATTCAGCCTAGTCCGCCCTATAATTACTCCATGACCAGACCTATCGGAATCGACCTCTTTGCAGGGGCCGGCGGACTCAGCCTAGGCTTCGAGCAAGCGGGCTTCGACGTTGTAGCCGCTGTTGAGATCGACCCAGTTCATGCAGCAGTGCATGCGTTCAACTTCCCCAACTGCGCCGTCATCCCGCGATCCGTTACCGACCTCACGGGCGATCAGATCCGCGTCGCTGCGGGCGTAGGCCAACGGAAGATCGACGTCGTATTCGGTGGAGCCCCTTGCCAGGGGTTTTCCTTAATCGGCCGCCGTGCGCTGGATGACCCGCGAAATTCACTGGTGAAGGACTTCGTACGCATCGTTGGTGAGCTCGATGCGGACTACTTCGTCTTCGAGAACGTGAAGGGCCTGACGCTAGGTAAGCATCGCAAGTTCCTGGAAGAGCTCATTCAGGAATTTGAGGCGTCTGGTTACGACGTCCTCAAAGATTGGAAGGTACTAAATGCCTACTCCTATGGCGTACCTCAGGACAGACAACGGCTTTTCCTCATGGGCGCCAAGCGCGGCCTACAGATCCCTACCTACCCTCATCCGGTGACGGCCAAGCCGGGGCTCAAGGGCTCGCTGCTGCCCGACGCACCCACGTGCAAAGAGGCGCTGGACGACCTACCCGATGCCGAGAGCTTCGCCGCGCTGAACGTTACCGATGAGGTCAGAGTTAAGAGGTTTGGCAAGAGCACGCTTTACTCCGCGCTGATGCGCTGCGAGGGCGCACAGGGCTGGGCGTTTGGCTATCGCCGCGCGTGGGATCCACTGCTACTCACATCCAGTATGCGCTCTGACCACACGGAGGTTTCGCGCGCTAGGTTTGCGAGCACCGTGGCTGGGCAGGTTGAGCCGATCTCGCGCTTCCTTAAGCTGCCTCCCAAAGGCGTTAGCAACACGCTACGCGCAGGGACGGATGCTGCACGTGGCGCATTTACCAGCCCGCGGCCGATTCATTACAAGTGGAATCGCTGCATTACGGTGCGTGAGATGGCACGCCTTCATGGGTTTCCCGATTGGTTCCGGTTCCACGAGACCAAATGGCACGGTGCGCGGCAGATTGGGAACTCGGTGCCGCCGCCGTTGGCCAAGGCAGTTGCTGGGCAGATTTTGAAAGCGATTGGGAGTAAGCCGAAGCGGCCGGCCAAGGAGTTGGCGATGGGGGAAACTGGATTGCTTAGGATGAGCCTGGCTCAGGCCTCTGCCTATTGGGGTGTTCCTAGCCCGATTGGGCAGCGGGATCGGAAGAGTGGTGTCAAGAAGGCGAAGCAAGTGGTGCCCGACCCTGACCAGATTTCGCTGCCGGTGAATTGATGCGATGTAATGACCCACTGATTTTCTGCTCAGGTGTGGCTTCCCCAAAGGAGCTACTGATGAGCAAAGTTATGGAAGAAGAGATGAACCGCTCGACTGCCCGGCGCAAGTCAGCCCTGATCCTTGAGATCATCCAGGACAAGACGACGGTGGCTGCTGCCAGCCGCCAGTTCGACCTAACCGCGGCGGAGATCGAGAGCTAGGTTGAGGACGGAAAGCAGGGCATGGAGAATGCGCTGTGTCAAGCCGGAGGACGTGCCCGAGAAGTACGAGGGCGACTCAAGGATCTTCAGGAAGCCTACGGCGAGGCGATGCTGGAGATGCGCGTCCGAAATAAGCTGGCGCGCCTGCTGGGAAAGGACGAGAACTAACGGTCTCGGTCCAGCAGGGCTTGGAGGACGAAGGCGTTTCCGGTGCCGATGACCAAGCTGTGCCACTGGTTTGGCCTAGCGCGTCGCACGACGTCCTACAAGCCAACCAGATCGCCCGCCAAAGTCAGAGCCGAGCTTGCCTAGCCGATCAAGGAAATAATCGAGAAGGAGCCGTCATTTGGCTACCGCACCGTCACAACGCTGTTCGGCTTGAACAAGAACACCGTCCAGCGGATCTTCCAACTTAAGGCCTGGCAGGTGCGCAAACGCGCCCTTGGCCAGCGCCCGCGGATCGAGGCCGAGGTGTCGCGGACCGAGGAGCCGGACCAACGTTGAGCGAACAACCTGTGCCGGGTACGGAGCGGTCAGGAGGGCTGGCTCACCCTGGGTTTGGTGATCGACTGTCGCACGCGCCAGCTGCTCGGCTGGCACCCTATCACGTACCTGGAAGACCAGCACCGACTCAGCCGCGTTGCAGCAGCCTCTGATCACGCGCTACGGGACGCTTGGGCGAGTTCGGGAAACCTTTCCTCCGCTCAGACGATGGCTTGGTGTTCACAAGTCGCGATTACACCAGGCTGGTACGCAGCTATGGTCTTAAGCAGGAGGTCATCATCCCGCATTGTCCGCAACAGAACGGGATGGTCGAAAGGGGCGATGAGGACGCTGAAAGAGCAATTTGTACACCAGCAATGTTTTGAGAGCCAGGCGCTTGCATTGCACGTTGAAGATGATGACCCAGGATGCGGCCCACGCCGCTACATTAGCCGCATGACCTGAGCAAAAACCGGCGAGTCATTACACCATTGCAACACGGAAAGCGGCTATAAATGCGCTGAATTTAATTGGAAAGTCGAGCAGCAGAACGACGATGCCGACATTCCATCCCCAAGATCGCAAACGTGTAAGCCTGCACTTTCCATTGACACTTTGAAATTCGACGAGCTCATGGAGCTTCCGGGAAGCCGCTCCCGACAGCATCACAATTCCCGCTAGGCGAATCGAGCCTCGTCCCGGCGTTCGAGAGAGCGTCTTTCCATCGAAAGGTAGGCGCTCACCTCGTTTACGAACCCCTCAAAGCTCTCTAGATTGCAAAGCTGCGCAGAACGGTAAATCAAAGAATCTGCTGATACGTTTTTTACCAGCCTTGCCCTCTTCATGTGGCGATAAGAAAGGCCAAACAAGTACTTTCCATTTATATACTTGGTTGAGACCTCCGGAAAGGCGTCGTTCAGCATTTCAGAAAACTCCACTTTATCGTTTACAACGCCAAGGGCCACCATCGCGCCGTAGACCCTATCAACATACGCCTCAATCGAGAGGGAATTTAACACGCTCCTGAGCTCTCCACACACATAATCTTCCAGCGGGGAGCTTGTATTCTTGATACCTAGTTCAAATTTTTGCGCCAGGAGGAATGCGCGATGCAATCGGTCTAGGCTCGGAATCCAGCATTCCAGTGATTCTGCGAAACCCAATCGGTCTTTGAGCGAAGCGCGACTCTCCCTTGGAGACTCCTGTATACACACCTCTAAGAGTGCCTGACCGTCGAACACCAAATTCTCTACGCAGTATTGATCAAAATAGAAAAGGCCCTCCACCTCTCGAATATCTCCAAGAAGATCATCAAAATCTCTGTCTAGAAGATAAATGCGACGAATGTTTGGAAACCCTTTGTACCCTGATGTGGCATGCTTAATAACAGCTGATTTCCCGCCTTGCGGGAATATCTCTATAGACGATAGCTGCGGAAAGCAGCGACGCATTAGCAAGGAATATAGATTTTCCTGCCCTTCATCTTCTACAAAAAAATGAACCCCGGAAGATCCAACGAAGAAGAGGTCGCGGACGGCCAGGCCGTCAGAACTGTAGGCTGGCACCGCCGAATCGAGATCAGACATCAAGCACCACACATTTTTCCCGGTGTTTGGAAACAATTTCTGGCGAATGTGTCGCCATAATTACCTGGGTCCCCACGGGCGCCTGCGCAATCACTGCTGATACGAACCCTCGCTGCCATCTGGGATGAAGGGATAACTCTGGCTCATCAACGATGAATATGTGATTCTTTTTTGATATGAATGCCAGGAACGTGATCAGTATTAGGAGCTGCCTTTCGCCCGATGACATTCTGTCTAGCGCAAAAAAATGCCCAGAAGGATCACCATTCTTTGAAATGGTCTGAAACCCAAGTGCCCCATCAGTCTCATTGAAGCCGATGTGCTTTTTGCTTTCGATAAAGAATGAGTTCAGAGAATCAAGATATGACCCAATGCTCTCGTACGCTTTCGCGGATTTGTCCTCAAATCCCTTAAACGCCTCAGCGAGGCCGTGAATTTGCCGATACTGTGCATAAAAAACATTTTTTATGGAGTCATCCTTTCCACCCATGCTAAGAATATGCCGGGCCTCATCGAAGTACTGCGAGATGCTATCCGCTCCGTACTTATCGACTTCAACCGAGGAGTAGAGCAGCGCAGTCACCTTGCTCTTTAACTCTTCCAGCTGTCCAACGCTTACGCTCGGTATGGCTGTATCCCGCATGCGGAGCAGAGGACTTGTAAATGCGGAAACAATGAGCTTTGACTTGAGCTCTTCGTTCGAAGTCTTGACCTTCTGCGTGTAAGCCGCGTATCGCCTACGCGTCACGTCAATAACCTTAGAAAGAGGCGACTTTGGGAGACCTAGCTTGACGGAGCGCCCTTCATAGTAGTACTCCCCTTCCGACTCTGCGGCGATCGTCCTGTCCAGGGAAACCGATAGTGGCTCCGGAAGATCCCTCAGAAAATTCCAGGTTTTCTTTTCATGCGGCTCTGCCGAAAGCCCGCTGTAGTTCGAGAGAGCTTCGATCATTTCTTGCTCGTTTCGGATGGAAGCAGTTGGCCTCTCAATATCCACAGTAATAGGGTCACCATTTAGCCCGCCACCGCTCACCTCAACGGTGAGCAGTTGAGAGGTTCGATGGGCATGAATGGTATACCTCTTCCCGGAATGCTCCATATTCATTGAGATGGAGTGAAATTGCGTACACGCGAGCCTCGCAAGGTTCGGCTTGGTCAGCCACTCAATGCAGTTAAGGATGCTCGTCTTTCCGCTTCCGTTAATTCCTACCAGCAAGTTCAGACCAGGATCAAAGTCGACAGTCTTCGTAAACGAGCCGTACAGACGAACAACTTCAAGTCGCTCAATTCTCACATCCACTCCTTGATTGAATTTTCCATTGACGCAGGTCGCCAGCCGCCCGCTGAACTTGCACACTTGTTTAGCAGAACTATACCTAAGACGGCCAGGCATTTAAAAAAAAGCGGCCTCGAAGAGGCCGCCATTTTTAATGCTCGAAAGAGATCAACCTATCCCTATCAAACCCCGACAGGATTAGCCTTCTCAGGATCAATCTTGTACTGCTTGATCGCCCGCGCCACATCCTTAGCCGTCATCTTCCCTTCCTTCGCCAGCGCCGCAATCGCGGCATGCGCGATGTAGTACCGGTCAACCTCGAAGAAGCGGCGCAGGTTGGCACGCGTATCCGAACGGCCGAAGCCATCGGTACCCAGCACCGTGTACGACATCGGCACGAACGAGCGGATCTGGTCCGCGTACGCACGCACGTAGTCGGTGGCGGCAATCGCTGGGCCCTGTCGGCCTTCCAGCAGCTCGGTCACGAACGCCTTGCGCTGCTCGCCTTCCGGGTGGAAGCGGTTGTAGCGCTCCACGTCGAAGCCGTCGCGGCGCAGTTCGTTGAAGCTCGGGCAGCTCCAGATGTCGGCGGTCACGCCGAAGTCCTTGTCCAGCAGCTCGGCCGCGGCAATGGCTTCGCGCAGGATGGTGCCCGACCCCAGCAGCTGCACGCGCAGCTCGCCCTTCTTCGGCTTGCCGGCGTCGGTGAGCAGGTACATGCCCTTGACGATGCCGTCGGCCGCGCCTTCCGGCATTTCCGGGTGGGTGTAGTTTTCGTTCATCAGGGTGATGTAGTAGTACTCATCAATCTGATCTTCCATCATGGCCTTGGTGCCGTGCTGCAGGATCACCGTCACTTCGAAGCCGAAGGTCGGGTCGTAGCTGCGCACGTTCGGAATGCCACCGGCCACGATATGGCTGAAGCCATCTTCGTGCTGCAGGCCTTCACCGTTCAGCGTGGTGCGGCCGGCGGTGCCGCCCAGCAGGAAGCCACGGGTACGCATGTCGGCGGCCTGCCAGGCAAGGTCGCCCACGCGCTGGAAGCCGAACATGCTGTAGTAGATGTAGAACGGCAGCATCGGCACGTTGCTGACCGAGTAGCTGGTACCGGCGGCCATCCACGAGGCGATGGCGCCCGGCTCGCTGATGCCCTGCTGCAGCACCTGGCCGCTCTGGTCTTCGCGGTAGAACATGAGCTGGTCGGCATCGACCGGCTTGTACTTCTGGCCGAACGGCGCGTAGATGCCGATCTGGCGGAACAGGCCTTCCATACCGAAGGTACGGGCTTCGTCGGCCACGATCGGCACGATGTGCGGGCCCAGTTCCTTGTCGCGCAGGGTGATGTTCAGGCTCTGCACGAAGGCCATGGTGGTGGAGTAGCTGCGCTCGCCGCTGCTCTTGAGCAGGCGCTCGTAGCTTTCCAGCTTGGGCGCGTTGAAGCTCTTTTCGGCCTTGCGACGGCGCTGCGGCAGGTAACCACCCAGGGCGGCGCGGCGTTCCTGCAGGTACTTCACTTCCGGCGAATCCGGGCCCGGGTGGTAGAACGGCACCTGGCCGTCGGCCAGCTGGGCGTCGGTCACCGGAATGTTGAAGCGGTCGCGGAAGTGGCGAACGGCGTCGTCGTCCAGCTTCTTGGTCTGGTGGGTCGGGTTGAGTGCTTCACCCGCGCTGCCCATGCCGTAGCCCTTGACCGTCTTGGCCAGGATCACGGTGGGCATGCCCTTGGTGTTCACCGCTTCGTGGTACGCGGCATACACCTTGTGCGGGTCGTGGCCGCCACGGTTGAGGCGCCAGATGTCATCGTCGCTCAGGCCGGCGACCATCGCGGCGGTCTCCGGGTACTTGCCGAAGAAATGCTCGCGGGTATACGCGCCGCCGAAGGCCTTGCAGTTCTGGTATTCGCCGTCGACGGTTTCCATCATCAGCTTGCGCAGGACGCCGTTGGTGTCCTTGGCCAGCAGGGCATCCCAGTAACCGCCCCACAGCAGCTTGATCACGTTCCAGCCGCCGCCACGGAAGACGCCCTCCAGTTCCTGGATGATCTTGCCGTTGCCACGCACCGGGCCGTCGAGGCGCTGCAGGTTGCAGTTCACCACGAAGATCAGGTTGTCCAGGCCTTCGCGGCCGGCCAGGGCGATGGCGCCCAGGGTTTCCGGCTCGTCGCTCTCACCGTCGCCGATGAAGCACCACACCTTGCGGTCGGACTTCTCGATCAGGCCACGGTTTTCCAGGTAACGCAGGAACTGCGCCTGGTAGATGGCGGCCAGCGGGCCCAGGCCCATCGACACGGTGGGGGTCTGCCAGTAATCGGGCATCAGCCACGGGTGCGGGTAGCTGGAGAGGCCACCGCCGTCCACTTCCATGCGGAACTTGTCCAGCTGAGCTTCGTCGATGCGGCCTTCCAGGAAGGAACGCGCATAGATGCCCGGGGCGCTGTGGCCCTGGATGAAGAGCAGGTCACCGGGGTGGGTGTCGCTGGGGGCGCGCCAGAAGTGGTTGAAGCCCACGTCATACAGCGTGGCGCCGGAGGCGAAGGAGGCGATGTGGCCGCCCAGGTCGCCGGGCTTGCGGTTGGCGCGCACCACGGTGGCCATCGCGTTCCAGCGGATGATGGAACGAATGCGCCATTCCAGTTCGGCGTTGCCCGGGCTCTTGGCCTCCAGGGTCGGCGCGATGGTGTTCACGTACTCGGTGGTGGGAGAGAACGGCAGGTAAGCACCCGAACGACGGGTCAGTTCCACCATGCCTTCCAACAGCTGATGCGCGCGCTCGGGGCCCTCGACATCAATAACGGCCTTCAGCGACTCGATCCATTCCTGGGTTTCCACAGGATTCGGGTCGTTGTTCAGCACCTCGTTCAACCAGTTCATTTGCGCTCCCATGACCGCACGCACGCGCGCGACTGTTTTAGATTTCTAGCCGCAAAGTGTAGCGCACCAAGGGGTTTGCTTACTTCGCTACGGTTGCGTATGGAACCATCCAGGCGTGTCCGGAAGGACAGCCGGCGACAGCGCGCGGGCCGCGTTGGAAGGTTCCACGCTGCATTTCAGCCTGCCCGGCGGCGATGACACCGGCGCGTCAGCGGGACACCGATGGACAGCGCAGGCGCTGCGGCGCGGGCGATTGGCGCAGTTCGTGCGCGATGCGACGTCGGCTGAGCGCGCATCGGCGTGAATCATCGGGCGGGGTGGAAGGCCGGGGACGGGGCGCAGTGTTCCACCACGAGCACGCACCGTCACACGCCGAATTGACCTGAACGCATCCCTGCCATGCGTGCGCAGTTGCTGGCCGAACCGGAGTTTTCGATATATCGTTCCGCCACTGCATTCGATATATCGAAATGACCTCTCCGCGCGACCTCGACCGCCCTGCCCGCCCGCTGACCGCCCGGCCCCTCAGCCGCGGCGACCTGCGCCTGCTGGTGCTGTCCCTGCTCGCCGACCAGCCGCGCCACGGCTACGAGTTGATCCAGCTGATCAGCGACATGTTCGTGCGGGTCTACACGCCCAGCGCCGGCTCGATCTACCCGGTGCTGGCGCAGTTCGAGGCGGCCGGCTGGGTCGGCGCGGTCGAGGACGGTGGGCGCAAGCGCTACGCCCTCAGCGCGCTCGGCCAGGCCGAGCTGGAGGCACAGCGCGACGAGGTCGATGCCGCGGTGCACCGGGTACGCGACAGCGCGCGCACGATCACCAAGGCCAACCTGCCGCCGTCCGTGCGCGATGCGCTGCGCGAGCTCAAGCACGCGCTTGGCCTGTGCCATGGCCGCTGGCAGGACGACAACGCCGCCGCCGTGGCCCAGGCGCTGCGCGAGGCCGCCGCGCGGATCCGTGCGCAGGGCCGCTGACCCCCTTTCTTCTTTTCAGACCCAGCCAGCCTCCGCCCGCCAGGTCCTTCTCTCTCAACGCCGCGCTGCGGCACTGATCCAGGTATTCCCATGGCTCTGCATGAAAACCGACTGCTCCGTCATACCGTGAAGTTCCGCCCGCTGAAGGTGCTGCGCACCGAAGAGATCAGCCCGTGCATGCGCCGGGTGATCGTCGGTGGCGAGGCGCTGGAAGGCTTCGATTCGCCCTCGCCGGACGACCACGTCAAGCTGTTCTTCCCCAACGCCGAGGGCCAGTTCGTGGTCCCGACGATGACCCCGGAAGGCCCGCGCTACCCGGAAGGCCAGACGCCTTCTCCCTCGCGCGACTACACCCCGCGCTGGTGGGACCTGGAGAGCAACGAGCTGGCGCTGGACTTCGTCATGCACGGCGACGGTCTGGCCTCGACCTGGGCGGCCAATGCGCAGCCGGGCGATGCGATTGCCGTGGGCGGCCCACGTGGCTCGCACATGACCGCCGATGACTTCGACACCTACGTGCTGATCGGCGATGAAACCGCGCTGCCGGCGATCGGCCGCTGGCTGGAGACGCTGCCGGAAGGCGCCAATGCCGATGTCTACATCGAGATCCCCGAATCCGGCGACCGCCAGGAGCTGCCGGAGGACGACCGCATCCGCATCTCGTGGCTGGAGCGCAACGGCTTCGACGCCGCCACCAGCACCCTGCTGGAAGACGTGCTGACCGATTTCGAGGAACCGGACGGCGACACCTTCTACTGGATCGCCGCCGAATCGCGCCGGGCCCGGATGATGCGCAAGTACATCGAGGGTCACCTGGGCGTGCCCAAGGACTGGATCCGCTCGACCGGCTACTGGAAGGCGCACGGCAGCGAGCACCACGACGACTGAGCCCGCGACGGGCACCGGCCGCGAATGCGACAATCGCGTTTTGTGCCGGTGCCTTTCATGCAAGCCCCTTCTCTTTCGGCACTGACCGATCTGATCGACCGCGCCGAGCGCGCCGATCCCGCGCTGGATGCCGCCCTGGCGGCGCTGGCGCCCTCCGTGGGCGGGAACATCGCCCAGCTGCGCACCGCCCTGGTGCCGTTGGCCCGCGCGCAGGCCGCGCTGGTGCAGGCGAACATCGATATCGACCTGGTCGCCGATGAGCTGCGCCGCTACCAGAAGTACGCGATGCCCGGTAAGCCGAGCCTGCAGATCGTGCAGCTGCGCAAGCAGCAGGCTTCGGTGAAGCAGGCTGCGCTGCTGGCCCGCCAGGCGTTCGCCCAGGCGACCCATGCGTTCCTGCGCGAGAGCGGCCTGACCGCCCCGGCACGCCGCACGCCGACCGATTTCACAACGCTGTGGCTGGGCAAGGTGATCGCGCAGGTGGCGGCGGGGTGATCATCGCCCTCGTGGCGGCGGCTTGATCGCGCTGGTATCCACGCATGGCGGGGATCTACCCCGGTCCCGTCAACGGTAGAGCCACGCCATGCGTGGCTGCGCTTCGGCGGGATTCCTGGTTGCCGGCCAGCGGCCGGCACTACCGGGTATCGATCGGCCGCCGCACAAAAAGAAAGCCCGCCAATTGGCGGGCTTTCTGCCTTCTCACGACGAGTGAGGAGAAACTCAGGCAGCCGGCTTTTCGCCAGTGGCCTCGGTGGTGATGCGGATGTTCACTTCATCGCTGACATTCGGGGCGTACGCGCCGACGCCGAAATCGCTGCGCTTGATGGTGGTGGTGGCATCGAAGCCCGCCGCCGGCACCTTGGCCATCGGGTGCTCGCCGCCGCCGTTGATGGTCACATCCAGGGTCACCGGCTTGGTGATGTCCTTGATGGTCAGGTCGCCGGTCACGGTCAGCTTGTTGGTGCCGTTGGCTTCAACCTTGGTGCTCTTGAAGGTGGCAGCCGGGAACTTGGCGGCGTCGAAGAAATCGGCGCTCTTGAGGTGCTCGTCAAACTTGGCGGTGAAGCTGTTCAGGCCGGTCAGCGGCAGCTTCACTTCCACGGTGGACTTGGTCACGTCCGCGGCGTCATACACCAGGGTGCCTTCGGCGGCGCCGAAGTGCGCGGTCGGGTGCGAGAAGCCGAAGTGGCTCCACTGGACCAGCACGTCGGTGTGGGTCGGGTCGAGCTTGTAGGTGCCCGAGGCGATCTGGATCGCATCGGCGGCCGGGGCGGCAGCCGCAGCGTCCGTGGCGGGGGCGGCGGTTTCGGTGGCGGCCGGCGCATCGGCAGCCGGGGCAGCGGCTTCGTCGGCCGGCTTGGAGCAGGCCGCGATGGCCAGGGTCAGGGCGAGCGGCAGCAGCAGTTTGCGGGTCACGGTCATGTCAGGTCTCTCTCGTAATCGAAGGGAAAAGAAAAAAATTCATGCAGCCCATCCGCACGGACGGGCCACGATCCGGCGGTAACGCTTATGCGATGCGGGCCGCTTCGTCGAAGGACAGGCGAGGCAGCCGCGGGAACAGGCCCGAGGCGTCACCGTACCCCAGGTTGACGAGGAAATTCGACTTGATCGCGGTGCCCTTGAAGAAGGCTTCGTCGACCTTGGCGTTGTCGAAGCCGGACATCGGGCCGGCATCCAGACCCAGCGCGCGGGCGGCCAGGATCAGGTAGGCGCCCTGCAGGCTGCCATTGCGGAAGGCGCCTTCGGTGCGGCCTTCACGCGGGCCATCGAACCATGCCTTGGCATCGGTGTGCGGGAACAGGAAGGGCAGCTTCTCGTGGAAGTCTTCGTCGAAGCCGACGATCACCGTGACCGGGGCAGCCAGGGTCTTGTCGTGGTTGCCCTCCGACAGCGCCGGGGCGAGCTTGGCCTTGGCTTCGGGAGACTTTACGAACACGAAGCGCGCCGGGCTGCCGTTGGCGGCGGTCGGGCCCCACTTGAGCAGCTCGTACAGCGCCTTGAGCTGGCTGTCGTCGACCGGCTTATCAAGGAAGGCGTTCTGGGTGCGGGCGGTACGGAACAGCTGATCGAGCGCAGCATCGTCAAGGACGTGGGACATGAAGCCTCCGGAAATAAGGGAATCGTTCGCGCATCGGCTACCGTGGCAGGGCGACAGCGCGATCGGCGAAGGCTGGCAGTGTAGAGTGTCGCGACAGTTGCAACACCCAGCCTGACTGAAACGAATTAATGCCATACGTGAAACGATGGAGTCCGCCCTGGACGATCACTGACGGCCGTGCCGGCAATGTGCGGCAGGCGGTGGCCCTGGCCACGGCATTGAAGCTGGGGGCGCATCGTCCGCTGGTACTCACCCCGCGTGCGCCCTGGCGCTGGCTGGCCCCGCGCTGGTTGCCGGGCGCGGCCAACGGCTACGGCGAGGCCTTTGCCGCACTGGCCGCCGAGGCCCCTGAGCTGGCCGTCGGCTGTGGCCGCCAGGCCGCCGGGGCACTGCGCGAACTGCGCCGCCGTGGCACCAAGGTGGTGCAGATCCTCGACCCGCGCCTGAGCCCGCGCCACTGGGACCTGCTGGTGGTGCCCGAGCACGATCGCCTGCGCGGCAGCAACGTGCTCACCCTGCTCGGCAGCCTCAATCCGGTCAACGATGACTGGCTGGCCTGCGGCCGTGCCGCGTTCGCTGCGTTCAGCGCATTGCCCGGCCCGCGCACTGCGTTGCTGGTCGGCGGGCCGACCCCGCACGCGCCCTGGCACGAGCCGGACATGGTGCAGGTGTTCCAGCAACTCGCTTCGCAGCTGCGCGCCGAGGGGGGCAGCCTGCTGGCCACGACTTCGCGACGCACACCACCGGCCCTGGTCGGTGCGCTGCGCAGTGCGTTCGCCGATGTGCCGAACGTGATCTGGGGAGACGGCGGCGACGGCGTGAATCCGTATGCCGGCCTGCTGGGCTGGGCCAATCGTGTGGTGGTCTCGCCGGATTCGGTGAACCTGCTCTCTGAAGCGTGTGCCACGCGCATGCCGGTCGCGGTGGCCCTGGCCGAACAGGCGCAGCGGCGGCTGGCGCACTTCCAGCACGCGCTGCGCGAACGTGGCCGCTTGCAGGCGCGCTGGCTGGACTGGCAGACGCAAGGCCGCATCGAACCGTTGCGTGAGACCACGCGGGTTGCCGAGGACGTACGTGCACGGCTGGGGATTCAGGCCTGACGTCCTTGCACAACGCTATGATGCGGCCGCGGCCGGTGCCGCCGGAGACCGTGTGACATGGACGTACCCTGCGCTGCGCTGATCAAGCGCCTGCACCCCGCCGCGCTGTGTGCCGTATTGCTGGGCGCTGCGCTGACCGCGCAGGCCGAGCCGCAGTGCACCGAACGCTATCCCACGCCGGCCGCGCTGGCCTCGATGTTCGATGTGGCCCTGGCCACCACCGATGCGCTGGATGCACTCGATGGCGTGGACGTGGTGCTGATCGCCCGCGGCGGCCAGGACCTGAGCAAGTACGGCCTGCGCCACAGCCATCTGGCCTTCCTGCTGCGCGAGGACGATGGCCAATGGCGCGCGGTACACCTGCTCAACCCCTGCAAGACGGCACAGTCGCACCTGTTCCGCGAGGGCGTGGCGACGTTCATCGGCGAGACCTCCAGCCATACTGACCTGCGCATCGGCGTGCCGACGCCCGCCCTGCGTGATGCCCTCAAGGCGATGCTCACCCAGCCGGCAATCCAGGCCAAGGCGCTGCACGAGGCGCGCTACAGCGTGGTGGCCTATCCGTTCCGCACCGAGTACCAGAATTCCAACCAGTGGGTGCTGGAGGTGCTGGGCGCGGCGATGGCCCAGGTGGAAGAGCGCACCTTGATCGTCAACCGTACCCAGGCCCAGCAATGGCTGCAGCGGCACATGTATACGCCCAGCACGCTGCACATCGGCGTGGCCAAGCGGCTGGGCGCGCGCTTCTTCGTGCCCAATGCGGCCGTCACCGACCACCCGGCCAGCGAGCGCATTTCCGGCAACTATTCGGTGGTGACGGTGGAATCGATCTTCGATTTCCTGCAGCTGCGCAGCAGCCTGCAGCAGGAACTGGCCGTGCCGCATGTGCCGGTGAAGGGCATTACCGCACCCAAACCGTGAGTCAGCGGCGGGCAGTACGCCAGCGCGCATACTGCGGGCCCAGGTTGAGCCATCAGAAGGATCTTCGATGACACCAGTTACGCGCCGCCTCGTTACGCCGTTGTTGGCCATTGCCGTGTGCGCGACCAGCCTGCCGGCACCCGCGCAGGTGGTGGGCATCAATCACCCGGTGGCCAGCAGCGCCATCATGACCTCGGTGGTGAGCGTGGTGGTGGTGACCGCACCGGTGTGGCTGGTCTCGGCCGGCCTGAGCAAGGCCAGCGACGCCTCGGCCCGGCGCAGCCGCGCGGCCAAAGACGCGCGTGGCAAGGCCGGGCCGCTGCCGCCGCTCACCGTGGAGAAGGTGGAGCACACGCCCGAAGGCGGCATCGAGATGGCCCTGCAGAATCCGCAGGCACCGGATGACCTGGCCGTGATTGCCTGGCCCGCGCGCGTGGACAACCCGGCAGCCGCGGTGGCCGTCGGTGATGTCCTGGCCCTCACCCCTACGCAAGGTGGCGCCGGCTGGACGGTGACCACCGCCGAGGGCACGGCGCTGGCCTTCCTGCCCATCGATGCGGCTGCGGCGCAGCCGAGTGCGCGCTGGTGACCCGTTGCTGTCCCCTGCCCACTGGAGCCGTTGCATGAACCGCACTTCCCGCCCTGCTGTTGCGCCGCTGCTGGCGCTGGCCCTGCTCGCGACCAGCTTGCCGGCCGGCGCCCAGAACCTCAGCAATGCCTCGCCCGTCACCAGCAGCGTGCTGACGACCTCGGTGGTGAGCCTGGCAGTGATCACCGCGCCCGTCTGGCTCAGTGCGATGGGGGTCAGCCAGCTGCATGACGCCTCCATGCCACACAACCGTGCCGCCCGGGCCGCGAAGCGGCAGAAAGCCGGGCCATTGCCGCCGCTCACCGTGGAGCGTGTGACGCACCAGCCCGATGGCAGTTACGAGGTGGAGCTGAAGAACCCCCAAGCCCCGGAGGCCCCGGCGGTGGTGGCATGGCCGGCGCGCGCCGACAACCCGGCAGCAGGTGTGAAGGCAGGCGATGTGCTCGATTTCACGCCTACCCCGGCCGGCGCGGGCTGGATGGTGGCCGATGCCCAAGGCACCGCGCTGGCATTCCTGCCGACCAGCGATGCGGCCGCCACCAGCATGAGCGAACGCTTCTGACTGAACCGGTCCGGGCTGGCCCTGGGCCGATCAAGCCCGGATAATCCGTCGCTTCCCCTCCTCTTCCGGCTCGCCATGTCCGCGCGTCCTGCCATTGCCTTTGCCCCGTTGACCCCGCGCTCGCTGCTGCTGGCGGTGTTGGCCATGGGCGCGGTGGTGCTCGGCTCGAACGTGCTGGTGCAGTACCCGATCAATGACTGGCTGACCTGGGGCGCCTTCAGCTATCCGGTCGCGTTCCTGGTCAGCAATCTGATCAACCGCCGCTTTGGTCCGGCCGCCGCACGGCGGGTGGCCTGGGCCGGTTTCGCGCTGGCGGTGCTGCTGTCGATCTGGATCGCCACGCCACGGATCGCGGTGGCCTCGTGCCTGGCCTTCATCGCCGCACAGCTGCTGGACATCACCGTGTTCGACCGGCTGCGCCGCGGGCACTGGTGGCGCGCGCCGATGGTGGCGACGACCTGCAGTGCGACGCTGGATACGACCATTTTCTGGAGCATCGCGTTCGCCGGCTCCAGCCTGCCGTGGGTGAGCTGGGCGCTGGGCGACCTGGCGGTGAAGCTGACGATCGGCGTGTTCCTGCTGGCGCCGTTCCGCGCGCTGCTGTGGAAGATGGCGCCGCGCGCGGTGTGACATCGGGCGCCGATCGCCCGGTGTAGCGCAGGCGGCAGGGCATCGCTATCGGTCGGGGATCGCTATCGGTAGTGGCGGGGGGGGGGGGGGGGGGGGGGGGGGGGGGGTTGGGGGCCCCCCCCCCGCCCCCCCCGCCGCCCCCCCCCCCCACTACCGGTGCCAGAACGGTGACAAGTCGGTGCCAAGGCGATGCCAAAGCGGTGACAGATCACCGCGAAGCCGATGCCCGGGCAGACCGCCATCAACGCACGACGTCGATCCGCTGCTGGAACGGCAGCCCTGCTCCATCGCTGGCCGCGATGATCATCGCGCGCGCGGCTTCCAGGGCGGGCGTCGGTGGCGCCAGGCGCGGGCGGCGGTCCAGCGTGCAGGCCAGGCCCACGTCCAGCAGCGCGGCATGCGCCTCGTGCAGGCCCTCGCGGGTGCCACCGGGCAGCCACGCAATCGCCGCCAGGGCGTCGATCAGGCTGGGGGTATCGCGCGGTTCCACCACCTGCGGGTGCGTGCCGGCGCTGTCGAGCACGCCGGTCTGCAGCAGGAACTCCAGATCGACGATCCCACCCGCGCCCTGCTTGAGGTCGAGCCGCGCCGCGTCGCTGCGGTCCAGCTCGGCACGCATGCGCGCGCGCATCTTCAGCACGTCGGTGTAGAGCACGGCGTTGTCGCGCGGGCGTGCGAGGGTATCGGCGCGCACCCGCTCGAAGTCGGCCAGCAGCGAGGCATCGCCGGCGATCGCGCGGGCGCGCACCAGTGCCTGGTGCTCCCAGGTCCAGGCGCGTTCGCGCTGGTATTCGGTGTAGCTGGCCAAGGAGGAGACCAGCGTACCCTTGCCACCGTCCGGGCGCAGGCGCACGTCGATGTCGTACAGGCGGCCGGCAGCGGTGACCGCCCCGAGCATCGCCATCACCTTCTGCGCCAGGCGCGCATACCAACGGCCGGGATCGAGCGGACGCGGCCCGTCGCTGCTGTCCTGTCCGGGCGGATGGTCGTGCAGGAAGACCAGATCCAGATCCGAGCCGAAGCCCAGCTCCAGTCCCCCCAGGCTGCCGTAGCCGATGATCGCGAAGCGTCCGCCGGGAATACCGCCGTGCTGGCGCTGCATGTCGGCCTGCACCAGCGCGAGTACGGTGACCACGACCGCCTGGGCAAGCTCGGCCAGCTGCCGGGTGGTATCGACCGCTCGCTGGCGGCCATCCAGCGTGGCCATCGCCATGCGGAAGCTCAGCGCCAGCCGTGTCTCGTTGAGCAGGCGCAGCGCGGCCTCGGGATCATCGATGGTCAGCGCGATATCGCACTCGGCCTGCATGCCTGCCGCATCCGGCATCGGCCCGGAAACGCGCACATCAAGCAGTTCGTCGAGCAGCAGAGGATAGGCGGCCAGCCGCTCGGCGAGCAGGGCGCTGCGGGCGAGCACATCGACCAGGCGTGCGAGCGCGCTGGGTTGTTCGTCGAGCAGGGCCAGATAGCTGGTACGGCGCATGACCGCCTGCAGCAGGCCGAGCACGCGCTTGAGCGCGGCATCCGGCTGCGGGGAGCGCGTGGCGGCGTGCAGCAGTGCCGGCAGCACGCGGTCCAGGCGCGCACGCGGGGCATCGGACAGCGACTTCACCCCGGAACTCTGCGCGAAGTCGCGCAGGGATTGATCGGCACTGCCGGCATCGAAGAAGCCGGCCTCGGCCAGCACCTCGGCGCTGCCGTTGTCGGGCAGGCCCCGCCAGTAGCTGGCCAGTGCATCCGGCGCGGCCTGGCCACGGCGTGGTGCGAGCAGCGCGGCGAACTCGGTGCTGACCCGCGCGCGCTGTACATCGAGCGCGGCAACCAGCGCCTCCCAATCTTCGTAACCTAGCCCGGCGGCGATGCGCAGGCGGTCCGTGGCGTCGCTGGGCAGCGCGTGCGTCTGCGCGTCGCGCAGCATCTGCAGGCGGTTCTCCAGGCGACGCAGGAAGCCGTAGGCATGCAGCAGGTCGGCGCCGTCCTGTTCGGCCATCTGGCCGGAGGCGACCAGTGCCGGCAGCGCGTG
This sequence comes from Stenotrophomonas sp. AS1, assembly GCF_048957655.1. Lineage (NCBI taxonomy): Bacteria > Pseudomonadati > Pseudomonadota > Gammaproteobacteria > Lysobacterales > Lysobacteraceae > Stenotrophomonas > Stenotrophomonas sp. AS1. Next base: position 548,726 of record NZ_JARVXM010000006.1, read on the forward strand.
CAGCAGGCGACGCTCGCGCAGCGGTGCCTCGCGGCCACCACGGATCAGCTGCAGTGCCTGTGCGAGGAATTCGATTTCGCGAATGCCGCCGGGGCCGCGCTTGATGTCGTCGTGCATTTCCCGACGCGACACTTCGGCGGTGATCGCGGCCTTCATGTCGCGCAGGCCATCGAGCGCGGTGAAATCCAGATAGCGGCGGTAGACGAACGGGCGCAGTGTCTGCAGCCAGGCTTCGCCGGCGGTGATATCCCCGGCCACGGCGCGCGCCTTCAGCCAGGCATAGCGCTCCCAGTCGCGGCCTTCGCGCTGGAAGTACTGGTCCATGCCGGCGAACGACAGCGCCACCCGCCCGGCGTTACCGAACGGGCGCAGGCGCAGATCGACGCGGTGGCTGAAGCCATCCACGGTGGTGTCATCCAGCAGCCGCGCCAGGCGCTGGCCGAGGCGTGCGAAATACTCTTCGGCCGCCAGCGGACGCGCACCGTCGGATTCGCCGCCCTGCGGGTAGGCGTAGACCAGATCCACATCGGAGCTGAAATTGAGTTCGCCACCGCCGAGCTTGCCCAGCCCGAACACGACCAGCTGCTGTGCACTTCCGTCGGCAGCGCGGACCACGCCATGGCGGCCGGTGAATTCCTGCTCCAGCGCGGTCAGCGCCAGTTGCAGGCACGCCTCCGCCAGGTGGGTGGCGCCGGCCAGCGTCGCAGGTACGTCATCCTGCCCGGTCAGGTCGCGCCAGATCAGGCGGGTGGAGGCGGCGGTGCGGTAGCGGCGCAGGCGCTGCTGCCATTCGCTGGGCTGCAGCGGATCCAGCTCGGGCAGCGGCAGCGATGGGCAGCCGTTCTGGGTGAGGTGGGACAACAGCGCCGGCTGGCGACACAGCGTGTCGATGGCGAAATCGCTGGTGACCGCCAAGGCGCGCACGGTGTCCAGTACGGGAGCCGGCGGCGGCCAGTGGCCGGCTTCGGTCAGCGACAGGGCCAGGCGCGCCAACGCGCGATCAACCAGGGGAACAAGGGCGTCGGGGACGCGCGCGGGCGCGGCGAGATCAGAAATCGGCATGGGGGGGATTATGTGGCATCGCGGCGTGGCGGTCCCCGGCCAGACGCCATCGCGGTAACGCGGTCATCGACCGGCGCGTGACCGCATCGTCGAACGGCGCGGCGTGCCTGTCACCGAACGGCGGGAATAAAAAAGCCCGCTTGCAGCGAACTGCCAGCGGGCTCTGCTCCCTCCCCCACGTCGGGATGCAGGTCGATCTTCTAGGGTCGGCGGAGAACTTGCACGCTGCACTGCAAAACAATACTTGCGGGTACAGAAGTAGGCGGCAAACCTGAACAGGGAGGCGGCGATGTGAAAACGCCATCCCACCAAGGTAGAACCCCTGCCGCTGCATGGATCGCCGATAATGGGGATCCCCCCAGAAACGTTGTCGTCATGTCTGTCGATCGCATTGCAAACGCGCGTCTGCGTGACCGCGTTGTCTCCGCCGAAGCTGCCGCCGCCCTGATCCAGCCGGGTGAAACCGTCGCCATGAGCGGCTTTACCGGTTCAGGCTACCCCAAGGCGGTGCCGGTCGCGCTGGCGCAGCGCATCGAGGCGGTGCACGCCCAGGGCCTGCCCTTCCAGATCAGTCTGATGACCGGCGCCTCGACCGCGCCGGAACTGGATGGCGCGCTGGCCAAGGCCGATGGCATCGCGATGCGCATGCCGTTCCAGAGCGACCCGGATGCGCGCAACCGCATCAACGAGGGCAAGCTGGATTACATCGACATCCACCTCAGCCATGTCGCCCAGCACGTGTGGTTCGGCTTCTATGGCGACATCGATACCGCAGTGATCGAGGTCTCGGCGATCCGCGAGGATGGCTCGCTGGTGCCCTCCACCTCGGTCGGCAACAACAAGACCTGGCTGGACCTGGCCAAGAAGGTGATCGTCGAGGTCAACGAATGGCAGCCGGCCGGCGTGGACGGCATGCATGACATCTACTACGGCACGGCGCTGCCGCCGCACCGCAAGCCGATCCCGCTGGTGCACGCCAACGACCGCATCGGCGAGACCGCACTGCGCTGCGACCCGGACAAGATCGTGGCGGTGGTGCGCACCAACGGCCCGGACCGCAACAGCCCGTTCAGCCCGATCGATACCACCAGCGAGCAGATCGCGCAGTACCTGATCGAGTTCCTCAAGCACGAAGTGGCCAAGGGCCGCCTGCCGGCCAACCTGCTGCCGCTGCAGAGCGGCGTGGGCAACATCCCGAACGCGGTGCTGGCCGGGCTGGCCAAGAGCGGCTTCCGCGATCTGAGCGCGTTCACCGAGGTGATCCAGGACGGCATGCTCGACCTGCTGCGCGATGGCGTGCTGAGCTATGCCTCGTGCACCGGCTTCGCGTTGAGCCCGCAGGCAAACGAGACCTTCAAGGAGCACATCGACTTCTACCGCGAGCGCATCATCATGCGCACGCAGGAGATCTCGAACCACCCGGAGCTGGTGCGCCGCCTGGGCTGCATCGGCATGAACGGCATGATCGAGGCCGACCTGTACGGCAACGTCAACTCGACCCACGTGATGGGCAGCCGCATCATGAACGGTATCGGCGGCTCGGGCGACTTCGCGCGCAACGGCTTCCTGTCCGCGTTCCTGAGCCCCTCGACGGCGAAGAACGGCAGCATCTCGGCGATCGTGCCGATGGTCAGCCACGTGGATCACACCGAGCACGATGTCTCGGTGATCGTCACCGAACAGGGCCTGGCCGATCTGCGCGGGCTGACGCCGCGCAAGCGTGCGCGGGTGGTGATCGACAACTGCGCGCACCCGGATTTCCGCGATCAGTTGAACGATTATTTTGACCGCGCCAGCCGCGAGAGTTACGGCAAGCACACCCCGCATCTGCTGCCCGAAGCGCTGTCGTGGCACCAGCGCTGGCTCGATACCGGCACGATGAAGGCGTGATGGTGCACGGTACCGACCAATGGTCGGTACCTACCGGGGCGTTCTGTTTCCGGGTCGCGATGTAGGGACCGCGGCGTTCTGTTTCCGGGTTGCGATGCACGGACCGCGGCGTTCTGTTTCCTGGTAGTGCCGGCCGCTGGCCGGCTCCACGCATTACCGTCCGCAAGCCCGGATGCGCGTTTGGTACATGAAGAGCCGGCCAGCGGCCGGCACTACCCGGGGAGCGGCCCCTGCGTGGTTCAGCATCCCGTCCGCAGGGCGGTCCCCGCGCGGTCAGCGATCGCTCGCCGTCAGCGGTTCCGCAGGGACGCCAGCGACTCGGCCTGCAGCCGCTCGTAGATGGCGAACTCGTCCTCCACCTTCATGCCCAGCGCCTGTTCGAACGCATCGCGGTTGGCATGCGCGGCATAGGCACGCTGTTCGTCGCCGCCCAGATTGGACTGGAAGATGCCTGCGGCGCTGACCGGCAGGAAATCTTCGTAGACGATCGGGTCGGCGCTGGCCAGGCCAGCGGCGATCAGCGCTTCGGCCGGCAGGTCGCCGACTGCGGCCGGGGTGGCGCGGCCAGCATCGGTCAGGGTGTACCGGTAGTAGCCCAGGCCTTCGCGACGCAGGGTGTCGTGGTCATCCGGGAAGGCGGTGAATGCCGCCGCCAGACGCGTCGGATAGTCCTGGCCGGTACTGCCGGCGCCGCCGCTGTCGCGCGCCTGTGCAAGCAACTGGTCATACAGCGCGCGGCCCTTGGGTGTCAGCGCGAGGCCGCGCTGTTCGATCTCACCGAAACGCGCGGTATGCGTGCCGGCGTCGCCTGCATCGCCAGAGGGGAACTGCACGGTTTCTTCCAGCGCCTTGAAGCTGGTCTGGCGCAGCAGGATCGGGCAGCGGCGCGGTGGCGGGCCTTCGATCACGGCCTTGGCATCGATGCCGCGTGCAAGCATGCCGGCCTGCGCAGCGTCGATGTCCAGCGTGCGCGGGGTCAGGTGGTTGATGTGCGGGCCGCGGAAGCTGACCACATCGGCGATCAGCCGGTGCGCGTCGTGCAGCGCGTGGTAAGTGGCCAGCGAGACCGTCGCATCGCCATGCCAGCGGAAGGTCTCCAGCGCTTCGATGACGAAGCGGCGCGCATCGGCTTCATCCAGGCCACCCTCGCGTTCTGCCTGTTCGATCAGGGCCAGCGCGGCATCGGTGAAGATCCGGCGCTGGGCGAGGATGGCAGCGGACTGCTCACGCAGTGCGACATTCTCGATCAGCTCCAGCCGCAGCAGCGAGGTGAACACGCGGAACGGGTTGCGCGCCAGCGCCTGTCCGGTGCGTGGGCGGAAGGCGGTGGAATGCACCGGCACGCCGGCCACCGAGAGGTCGTAATACCCCACCGGGTACATGCCCATCAGCGCGAACAGGCGGCCCAACGTCGCCAGTTCCCCGGCAGTACCGACCCGGATCGCGCCATGGCGCTCCTGGTCGAGGCGGGCGCGTTCGTCGGTGCGGTCCAGCTGTTCGGCCAGCGCCGGGTTGGCAGTCAGCACGGCGTCGTTGATCTCGGCCACCAGGTCGACCAGCGTGCCGTACAGCGGCACTTCGGTGCGGTACATGGTGGACATCGCCTGGGCGAACAGGCTGCGGATATCGTCGGGTGAAACGAAACGGTCGGTGCTCATGACGTACTCGGCAACGGATCACGGGGAGGGACAGCAGTCGGCCATTGTCGCCGAGGCGGTGGCGCGCGGCGATCTGCACAGCAGCAAAGGTGAGCGACAGGGTAGCGCCACGCCATGCGTGGCTGCGCGGTGCATCATCGCGTCAGCGCGTCGCTGCGGCCGGTTCCGGATTGGCCGCCGCACGCTGGCGCTGCTCGCGGTTGCCGAGCTGGCGCTGCAGCGTGGCATCAAGGGTTACCGGGCGATCCCAGTGATCGTGGCTGGCGACGATGGCATGGCGCAGCGCGCGCCAGTGCAGGTTGGTCGGCGTGACCGGAAGCTCGGCGACCACGGCTTCCCAGCGCTTGGCCTCGCCCTCCTCCGGCACCGCGCGCGACCATTGCTGCACGCTCTCGCGGCAGGAACGTTCGATCACGTGGGCCCAGAAACAGGCGAAGTAGATGTCGCCCGCCTGCCAGCCGTGGGTGTGCATCAGCGCGGCGATGTAGCCGCGCGAGACCCCGGCGTAGCGCGAGACTTCATCCAGGAAGCTGTCCGGATAGCGCTCGGCGTAGTGGTTGATGTCCTGCAGTTGGGTATCCACCCAGGCATCCCCGGTGTCCACCACGTAGGCGGCGGACTTCTCCGGGGTCTGCTCGGCCGCCGCCGCCCAGGGCAGCATCAACAGCAGCGAGAGCAGCCCGGCGCGCATCATCCGGCCTGCGCCGCCTTGGCTTCGATGGTGCGCAGCGCCTGGGGCCACTCGAAGGCGGTCGGTGCATCGACCATGCGCGGCTCATCGTCGGCGACGCCATGCTGGGTTTCGTGCGCCCAGGTCACCGCGTACGGGGTGTGGATGCCCCAGCCGCCCAGGGTGATCACCGGCTCGATGTCCGAGCGCAGCGAATTGCCGACCATCACGAAGCGCTCGATCGGCAGATCGAACTCCTCCAGCACGCGGGCGTAGGTTTCCGGGTCTTTCTCGGAGACGATCTCGATGCGCGGGAACAGGTCGCGCAGGTTGGCCAGCTTGATCTTGGCCTCCTGGTGGAACAGGTCGCCCTTGGTGATCAGCACGACCGGGTAGTCGCGGGCGATCTCGGTGACCGACTCACGCACGCCATCGATCAGCTCCACCGGATGGCGCAGGGTGTCATGGCCGATATCGAGCATCTGCTGCAGGTCGCGGGCGCTGATGGTCTGGTTGGTGATCTCGATGGCCGCTTCGACCATCGACAGGGTCATGCCCTTCACCCCATAGCCGAACACGCCGAGATTGCGCTGCTGCACTTCCAGCAGGTGGCGCGCGGTCTGGGTGTCGTGCACGTCGATATAGCGCGACAGGATGTCGAGGTAGTCCTGCTCGGCCTTGCGGTAGTAATCCTCGCTCTTCCACAGCGTGTCATCACCGTCAAAACCAACCAGGCCGATAGCGCCTTGCGGCGTGGGCAGGGAAGTCATCATCGGCCAAGGATACCAACAGCGGCGCAGCGGCCCCACCCCGGCGGCGCATAAAGAAAGGGCGGCCGAAGCCGCCCTTTCCCCCTCACTGCGCTACCGGTGTCCCCGGTCCTTACCTGCTCTGCTGGGCGCCCGTATCTGCGGCCTTGCCCTGCTGGGCAGCCACGTACGCCTTGTATTCATCCGGCGAGAGCTCGCCGTCCTTGTTGGTGTCGGCCTGGTCGAACACCTGGGCAAGACCCGCGTTCACCTGTGCCTCGGCCTTGCTGATGGTGCCGTTGCCGTCGGTATCAACGCTGGCCCAGGTCTGGCCACCGCCTCCGTTGGCCTGCGCGGAGGCCTGGGCTGCGGCGTTGGCAGCGGTATCTGCTGCGTCGCCGGCCTGCGCCGCCGCCTGCTGTGCCTGGGCGGCCTGATTCTGGGCCTGCGCGGCACTGTGCTGCGCCGACTGGGCCATCGCCGGAATGGCCAGCACACTGCCTGCGGCGACGATCAGGGCGATCAGGGGCTTGCGGATGCGAGTAGTCATTGGGGTGGTCTCCTTGGTTATGTGTTGCGCGGCCTGTTGTTTCCGCACGGCCCCACACTGCCACCCCGTTTGTGAATCGATATTGCCCCTTGATCGCACTGCGCACGCCGCCTTAACCACCTCCCCGAACGCGTGCATTACCGCAGTGGTTAGCCGCAGGTGAGCAGTTGGTAACACAGGCATTCAACGGCGGCGGATTTAACCGGATGCGAACGCAATCTCACGCGGCGTTGCTGTTTTTTCCGGCTGAGCGGGAACTGAACAAAAGCCACCCCAGTGCGACACCGCCGATCGCGCCGGCCACTTCGAGCACCACGCGTGAGCCCAGCTCGTTCGGATCGTGGATGCTGGCCAGGAACAACCGGGCGTACAGCGGCGACTCCAGCCGCATCATGCCCATGTAGAACAGGTTCCACGCATCGATGCCGGCCGAGGCCACGACCGCGATCACGCAGGCCCAGCCGATCGCGTGCCCATCGGTCCACCCGGCCCAGCGGCACAGTCGATGCCACAGCGCATACACCAGCAGCCCGACCAGCAGCGCGATCAGGCCCGCTTCCAGCGTTCCCAGCAATCCAAAATGCAGCGGCAGGTTCATCGTGGTCCGATCGGGCGGTCAGCGCACAGTGTAGCGGTGCGCCTCAGCGGACCGGTACGTCGTAGGCGGTGGTCGGCGCCGGCTCGGGCCGCAGGGTGAAATGCCACCACTCCATCGGGTAGTTGGCGAAGCCGCGCCGGGCCATCGCCTGGCGCAGCTGCTGGCGGTGGCGGCGCTGCACCTCACTGATCTCCGGCGCATCGGTATGCGCACGCGGGCCGAAGAAATCGAAGTCGGTGCCCATGTCCATGGGGGCGCAGGGACCCGTGCGGCAATCGAGCAGGGTCAGGTCCACGGTGGCGGCGCGGCTGTGGCCGGAAGTCTCGGCGATGTAACCGCCCAGCAGGGCCGGCTTGTCGATGTCCGGATACTGCAGGGCCTTGCGCGACTGCTCGTGCGGGTCGTGCGCCCAGGCGACAAAGGCCTTCACCGCGTGGGCCGGGCGGTAGCAATCAAAGAGGCGCAGCGCGAAGCCTTCGGCGCGCAGGTCGGCCTCCACCTGGGCCAGCGCGGTGGCCGCCGGGGCGACCAAATAGCACTTGGGCGCGTCATAGCCGGGCACGCGCCGGCCGGTGAAGTTGTCCACGCCGGCGTAGCGGATGTCCTGCTCGATTGCCGGTGCCAGTGTGCGGATATCGACCAGCCCGGCCTCGGCCACGTCGCGGGCCGGCGAGACGGTGACCGCCGCCGCCGCCGCCGCGTGTGCACTGCCTGCCAGCAGCGCCAACAGCAGCGTGCTACGGGCAATCGCCGACGCGGGAGAAGTGCAGGTCCTGGTAGTCATAACTGAAGTCGATCTCCGGATCGATCGCGGCCAAGGTCAAGGTGGGCGGCGCACCCGGCTGCAGTTGCAACCAGGGCTCGGCATCGGCCCCGAGCGTATCCCACTGCACCAGCCAGCGCTCCCCGAGCTGCATGACCTGGCCACGCAGCCTCGGCGACTTGGCCACGCTGAAGCGCAGCGTGCCCTGTTGCGGGCAGAGCAGGGCCTCGCCCAGCCATGGGTCGCGGTAGCGGCCCTGCGCGGCCGCCGTGGTGCGAAGCGGGGCCGGACGACGCGCACGGGTATCCGGGCGCACCTGCCCGGCCTCACGGCGCCCGGCGCGCTCCTGCGCGAGCAGGGACAGATAGTGCTCCACATCTGCACCGTCATCCGGCGCGGTGTAGTGCTTCAACGCCGCCTGCATCAGCGCGGTGCGTGCATCTTCGGCGTCGCTGTTGATCAGGATCACCACGCCCACCTTGCGGTCCGGCAGCAGCGCGAGCGAGGAGTACATGCCCGACAGCGTGCCGGTATGGGCCACCTTCCACTGCCCGTCCATGTCCGACAGGCGCCAGCCATAGCCATAGGCGGAGACGTGCGCGTCGTCCCAGCGGCGCTGCCGCTCGCCCAGTGGCATCGGCATGTGCGCGGTCCACAGCGCGCGGCGCTGCACCGCGCCCAGCCACCCGGGCACGCGCGCGGGATCCAGCAGCACCTGCATCCAGCGGGTCATGTCGCGCAGGCTGCAACGGATGCCGCCGGCGGCCATCGAGGTCAGATCGGGACTGAGGTCACCATCGGCACCGTGCACCACGCTGCGACCGTCCTTCCGTGTATGCGGCTGGGCAACATTGCCGACCGCCGTGACCGACCACGCGCCGACCTGGCACCGATCCATCCCCAACGGCACGAAGACCTCCTCGCGCAGCAGTTGATCGTAGGGCTTGCCGCCGGCGGCAGCAGCGACTTCACCCGCCACCACATACATCAGGTTGTCGTAGGCATAGCCGCTGCGGAAGCTGGTGACCGGCTTGAGGTGGGCCAGCCCGGCGATGATGTCCTGCCGGGTGAAGCGGTTCGGCTCGGGCCACAGCATCAGATCGCCCGCCCCCAGGCCCAGACCGCTGTTGTGGATCAGCAGGTCGCGCACCTGCATCTGCTGCGTCACCCACGGGTCATGCATGCGGAACTGCGGCAGGTACTTGATGACCGGGTCGTCCCAGCGCAGGAGACCGCGGTCGACCAGCCGGGCCAGCAGCGCGGCGGTCATCGCCTTGCTGTTGGAGGCGATCTTGAACAGGGTGTCCGGGTTGATGGCCTCGCCCTGGCCGGCCTGGAGCTCACCACGGGCGCCGGTGAAGACAACTTCCCCGTCTTCGACCACGGCCATGGCGATGCCGGGCAGGTGTTCATGGGTGACAGCCTGATCGAGCAGCCGATTGAAGGTGTCGGCCCGATCGGCTGCCCATGCGCCGGGCGCGATGGCCAGGGTGCAGGACAGGCCAAGCGTGAGAAGGCGGGATGGGGTACGCGGTGAGGTGCGTGACAGCATGGAGTCCCTCGTCATGACCGGAGCGCGTGCAACCGAAGCCGCCCGTGGAAGGCAGGTGCCGACCTACTGTCGGCACCTGCCACGTACGCGCCGGATCAGAAGTTCCAGGTCACCATCAGCTGCGTGTAGCGCGGTGCCTGCCAGCGGGTGCCGGTGTTGAAGGTGTTCTCGCGCACCTGGCCCGGCTGGGCCTCATAGCGCTGGTGCACGTTGATGACGGTCTGGTTGTTGAACAGGTTGTAGACCGACAGGCGTGCGCTCAGGTCGATGCCCTCCACCGGCAGGCGCCAGGTGACGTTGGCGCCCATGGTCCACGTCCACGGCAGGCGACCGAAGGCACCACGGGGGCTGTACTCGAACTGGCGCTGGTCATACGGCCCCGAACAGTTCGCCACGCACAGCCAGCCCGTACCGCCGCCGCTGCCTTCGCTGGAAGTGCTGCCACCGGCGACCGTATCGTTGGGCCACATCACGCCGAACGCCGTGATCGGGCCACCGGACAACACCTGCAGCGTGGTGCCGAACGACCACTGCTCGTTCAGCGCATAGGCGGCGCGGAACTTGAACTGATGGCGGAAGTCGTTGAACAACGGCCCGTATCGCTGGTTGTTGGACGGATGATCCCAATGCTGGACCATGCCGGTGTCGCCGTAGTTGGTGTCCGAGTTGACCGGGCCTTCGAAGTTGCCGTCGCTGCGCGACCACAGGTAGGACGCGTTGAACAGCCACTTCTCATCCCACGCGCGGTCGATCTGGAACTCCAGGGCCTTGTAGGTACGCTTGGGCTTGGAGTAGCCGACCACCTCCAGGCTGCCACCCTTGCGGTAGCCATCCTTGGAGGTATCGATGGTGATCCAGCCCTCGGTGGCGCAGCCGATGCTGGAGTCACCCCAGATCGTCAGGCTCTCGCCCGGGTTGGCGATCGGCCACAGGGTGGTGCCGGTCGGCCCGCACGGGGTGTGGTTGATGCGCATGTCATCCAGCGCGCGGTCCATCTTGCGGTAGGTCGCGTTGACGCCCCACGACCAGGCCTGGTTGATCATGGTCTGGAAGCCGAGGATGTACTCATCCTGGTAGACCGCCTTCAGGTCCTTGTCCACGCTCTGGCGCAGGTCGGCCGCGCCGGTGTTCATGCGGGTATCGACCGGGCCGATCTGCTGGCCGATGACCGGGGCCATGTACGGCGCGCCGGTGACCGGGTTGGCCTGCTGCTGCCAGCCGTTGAGCACGTAGTAGGAGTACTCGTCGGTGAGGCCACCGGCGAAGTTGACGTTGATGTTGTTGGTCACCGGCAGGTAGTAACGGCCGGCGTTGCCGAACAGCTTGGTGCTGCCATCGCCCTTCATGTCCCAGGAGAAGCCGAAGCGCGGTGCGATCAGGTCATCCATCTTGATGAAGGCGTCGCCATCGGCGGTGCGGTTCTCGAAGCGGTCCCAGCGCACGCCGAGGTTCAACATCAGGTTCGGGGTGATGTTCCAGATGTCTTCCAGGTAGAAGGCGTTGGCCTCGGTCTCGAAGGTGCCACCGGAGACGCGGTTGCGCGCGCGCAGCATCTCGGTCACGCCCGCGGGAACATAGGCATTGGCGCCGTCCCATACCTCATCACCCGGGCGGGCCACGTAGGCGGTATAGCTGAGCTGGGTCGGGCCCGGGTAGCGGGTGGACTGCTCGGTGGTCATCAACTCACGGTCCACGCCGAAGCGCAGCAGATGCGTGCCCAGCTGCCATTCGAAGTCCAGGCGGGCCACCTCGCGCGTGTCGTCGCGCTCGGCAACCGCGGCACCGGTAGGATGGCAGCCCGCGCGCAGGCCGTTGAGCTTGCCCAGGCGGGAGGCATAGCTGGCATCGGTGAACACCGGGCTGCACGCCTCATCGAGCGAGGAGTTGGTGAAGGCCCGCTGGTTGTTCTCGCCCACCATGGCGCGCGCGGTGAAGTTTTCGCCGAAGTGACCGGTGTACGTCGCCGACCAGTTCTTGCCACCGGTCTCGGTGACCGAATCACCGCCCCACGCGCCGATCTGGTCGTCATCCCAGTCGTAGTTGTACGCGCCGTTGGTGATCTCGCCTTCGTCGGAGAAGGCCAGCAGTGCCAGGCTGTGGTTGTCGTTGATGTTCCAGTCCAGCTTGGCGCCCCAGAAGCCGTTGTCGCTCTTGTTCTTGAACCAGCTCAGCGCATCGGAGGAGGTGTTGTGGCCGGTGTCGTTGCGGTCCTCATACATCGCGAACAGGAACAGCTTGTCCTTGATGATCGGACCGGACCCCCACACGTTGGTCTTCAGGAACGAGTTGTTGTCGCGGCTTGCGTAGGAGTGCGGGGTGCCATCGCGGTGGAAGTGATCACGCGGGCTGGACCGCCATGCGCTGGGCTCGGCCGTCACCTCCACACCGCCCTGGAACTCGTTGGTGCCCGAGCGGGTGACTGCATTGATCACACCGCCGGTGGAGCGGCCGAATTCGACCGAATAGCCGCCGGTCTTGACCTGGAATTCGTTGAAGAAGCCGAATGGCGCGCTGGAGAAGCCGCGGCGGGTATACATGTCGGTGACGTTCAGGCCGTTGATGAACACCGCGTTCTCGGCCACCGAGGAACCGGCGAAGGACAGCCCGCCGAACGAAGAATTACCGCCCACCACGCCCGGCGCCAGCAGCGCCACCGCCGACAGATCCTGCGCGACCGGCAGGCGCGAGAGCTCCTGGCGGTTCACGTTGAACGAGGTTTCCGTGGAATACACGTCCACGCGATTGACGACGCGGGTGCCGACCACCTGCAGCGCATCGAGGTTGACCACGCCGCCACTGCTGGCCAGGTTGACGGTGGTCGTACCGCCGACCGCAACACTGACCGCGAACGGCTCGCCGAGCTTCTGGCCATCGCGGCTCACCTGCAGCTGGTAGTCGCCCACCGGCAGCTGGCCCAGGCGATAGCTGCCGTCGGCGCTGGCCGTCACTGTCCGGGTCAGGCCGGTCGCGTTGCTGACGACGGTGATCTGGTCACCCGCAGTGGCACGCCCCGCGACGGCACCGCTGACATTCTGTGCCGAAGCACTCATCGGTACCAGGCTGCCCAGACACGCCCCGAGCGCAACGCACAGCGCTGCCCGCTTCAATCGATTTACGTTCATTCCCTGCTCTCTCCTGCAGATGTGGAATCGTGGATACCGCCGTTTACCGCTTGGCCTCCAGTGGCACCACGTGCGACTGGACGTCGTAGTTCCATTGATCGAAATACAGGTTGCCGCCGGACCACTCGGCCTCGCCGCGCTGGGAATCCACCGTGTCCGAACGGAAGTGCTGCTTGGCCGGCACCAGTGGCTGGGCGTAGTCGTCGTTGAAGGCGATGCGATAGGCATCCAGCCCACCCAGATAGAAATCGCGCAGCGCGGGCTGCGGGCTGTCCAGGCGCCCGGTGGTGACATCCATCGGTACCCAACCGTAGGGCGCCAGGTACAGCGCGCCCCAGTCATGCAGGTTGTTGTAGCCGACCGCATCGTCGGAATAGACCATGCCCGACTGCCAGCGCGCGGGGATGCCGTTCAGGCGCAACAGCGCGATCAGCAGCAGCGTCTGCTGCCCGCAATCGGCGTGACCGGCGTGCAGCGCGTAGTCGCTGATGTTGGAGATCGTGGCGTACTCGCGGGCGCCGGCCCATGGAATCCGGTCCACGGCGTCGAACAGCTTCTGCACGATCTGGTAGGGATCGGTTTCGGTGCCGACCACCTGCTGCGAGAACGCGCGCAACGCCGGGGTGAACACCACGTGCGGCGCCTGCTCGGCGAGGTACGGCTTCAGCGCGGGATCGTCCGGCGTGGGCTGGACCCTGGCAGGATCGATCGTGATGTGCCGCGCGTACACGGTGACCGCGTAGCGGATCTGGAACTCGGTCGGGGTGCCGGCCACCGCCTTGCGTTCCAGGTAAGCGGTGCGTTGCAGCGCACTGTCAGGCGCCACCTGGGCGCGGTCAGGCGTACTCGCGACCCAGGTGATGTCTTCCTGCTGGCCGGCGATGGCACGCGGGTAGGGAATCCATGCGCGGATGGTTTCCCCGGCCGGCACGGCATCGGGCTTGACCACCAGCGACTGGGTCACCTCGATGCGGCGCGGCACCAGGCTGGTCGCGCCCGTAGCACGGGCGGCCGCGACGATCTCCTCATGGTGCGGGTGCAGATGCTCATAGGGGCCCTCCTTCGGCAGCGGGGCCCCGGGTGCCCGCCGGGCGCGCGCCTCGGCGCTGATCCGGAACAGGTTGGACGGCGCGCGCTTGAAGTAGCGGCGCTGGCCATCGATATCCAGGTGTTCGATCAGGCCGGCAGAATCCCAGCGCGCGAATTCGTCATCGCGAAGGTCCGGAATCTGCTTGCGCAGCTGCGCCTTGGCCGCCGCCGCGTCCAGGGTGAAGTCCAGTCGCATGCGGCGCATCCGTTCGCGTTCGAAGGCATAGGCCTGACGCTCGGCATCCGACAGGCTCGGATCCTGCAACGCCGTGGCGATGTCGGCCTCGGCCTGCGCGAACGCACCGCGGTCGATGCCGGCGATCACCGTCGGCAGCGCGACCGGCGTGGCGACCAGCCCCCACGGCATCGCCAGCAGACCAGCGCACAGGCACCAGACAGCAGGCAGAGGCAATCGCGGTTTGCGCATCACAGGATCCACGGCGACACTTCCCAGGTGCGGGTGGGGTAATCGCTGTGTAACACGGGCCTGATAGCCGGTCAATAATTTATTCTTGCTTTCGCCGAAAAAAGGAATAAATATTCCTGACGCTTCCGAGGAGGGTGACCGCGTGATGATCCAGGCTTCCCCCCACCGCCCCGTGCGGTCCCGCTGGTTGTCGCGCGTCGTGCTGGCGGCGGTCCTTGCGGCCATGCTGGCACCTGCGTGGGCCGAGGCGCCGCGTGCTGCACCCGGCGCCGACTTCGGCGGGGTGATCGCCCTGCGCGAGGCCTATCTCGCGCCCGGCTTCTGGGCCGACCGCCTGCCCGATCCGGACCGCGTGATCCTCGATCGCGCCGGTATCGCCGCACAGAACGCCCGCATGCGTGCCGAGGACGCCTCGATCCACGATCTGCGCGCGTTGCCGGCGCAGCTGCCCCGCGAGCACGTGCTGGGCAGCATCCAATCGCTCTCCAGGTGGCCCGAGCGCACCTTGTACGGCCAGGATGGCAAGACCATCAGCGACCGGCAGCGCAGCGAGACCCTGGCCAACCTGGCACTCGCCGCGGTTCCGGCGCAGCGCCCGCTGCAGTATGGCCTGGTCACCCATCGTGCCGCGCTGCGCGCGTTCCCGACCGCGCTGCGGGTGTTCACCAGCCAGGGCGACACCGACATCGACCGCTTCCAGGAGTCGGCTCTGTTCCCCGGCGACGCGGTGGCGGTGCTGCATGAAAGCGCTGACGGGCGCTGGCTGTTCATCACCAGCGAACGCTACTCGGCGTGGATCGAGAAGCGCTTCGTCGGCATCGGCGACGCTGACACCGTGTTCGGTTACGGCCAGCATGGCCCGTACCGTGTGGTCACCGGGGCCACCGCGTTCACCGCGTACACGCCGGAGGAGCCGCGCGTGTCGCGGCTGCAGCTGGACATGGGCGTGCGCCTGCCGGTGATCGCCGACTGGCCGCTGGAGAAGACCGTCAACGGCCAGCAGGCCCACGCCGCGCATGTGGTGCAGTTGCCGGTGCGCGAGGCCGATGGCCGCCTGTCACTGGTGCCCGCACTGCTGCCGCGCTCGCAGGACACCGCCGACGACTATCTGCCGTTGACCCCGCGGACGCTGCTGACCCAGGCCTTCAAGTTCCTCGGCGAGCGCTACGGCTGGGGCCACGACTACGACACCCGCGACTGCAGTGGCTTCGTCTCTGAGATCTACCGCAGCGTCGGCGTGTTGATGCCGCGCAATACCAGCGCACAGGCGGTCAGCCCGGCGCTGGACCGCATCGCCTTCAGCGCGAAGGACGGGAAAGCCACGCGCGACACGGCCGTCAAGCAGCTGCAGGTCGGCGACCTGGTCTACATCCCCGGCCACGTGATGATGGCGATCGGCCACATCGACGGCCGTACCTGGCTGATCCACGACACCGCCGGCGGCGGCTGGATCGGTGCGGACGGCAAGCGCGTGCAGGCGCATCTCAACGGCGTGTCGGTCACTCCGCTGGAGCCGATGATGGCCAGCGATACCGTGAGCTACATCGACCGCATCACCAACATCCAGCGCCTTCGGCCACAGACCCCCTGAATGAAGATCACCGATATCGAACTCGGCATGCTGCGCGTGCCGCTGAAGACCCCGTTCAAGACCGCGCTGCGCACCGTGGACACCGTCGAAGACGTGGTGGTGCTGATCCGTACCGACAGCGGCCACACCGGCTACGGTGAAGCGCCGGCCACGGCAGTGATCACCGGCGACACGCACGGCTCGATCATCGAGGCCATCGACGGCTTCATCAAACCGCGCCTGATCGGCGAGGACGTGGCCAACCTCAATCGGCTCTGCGGCCTGATCCAGACCTCGATGGAGCGCAACACCAGCGCCAAGGCCGCGGTGGAGATCGCGGTCTACGATCTGTGGGCACAGCTGCACAACGCGCCGCTGTACCGAATGCTGGGTGGCGGCGACCCGGTGATCACCACCGACATCACCATCAGCGTGGACTACATCGACAAGATGGTGGCCGACTCGCTCTCGGCGATCGAGCGCGGCTTCGAGTCGTTGAAGATCAAGGTCGGCAAGGACATCGGCCTGGATATCGAGCGGGTCAAGGCGATCCATGCCGCCGTGCAGGGTCGCGCCCTGCTGCGCCTGGATGCCAACCAGGGCTGGACCGCCAAGCAGGCCGTGCACGCGATGCGGGCGCTGGAAGAGGCCGGCGTGGTGCTGGAACTGCTGGAGCAGCCGGTGAAGGCCGCCGACATCAGCGGCCTGAAGTACGTCACCGACCGGGTCAACACCCCGGTGATGGCCGATGAGAGCGTGTTCAATCCCGGCCAGGTGTTCGACCTGATCCAGCAGCGCGCGGCGGACATCATCAACATCAAGCTGATGAAGACCGGCGGCCTCTCCAATGCGATCCGCATCGCCGATATCGCCGCGATCTACGGCGTGCCATGCATGATCGGCTGCATGATCGAATCGAGCATCTCCGTGGCCGCCGCCGTGCACCTGGCCGTCGCCAAGAGCGACATCATCACCAAGGTGGATCTGGATGGGCCGTCGCTGGGCCAGTTCAACCCGGTGACCGGCGGGGTCAACTTCAACGAATCGGAGATCACCATCAGCGATGCGCCCGGGTTGGGCATCACCGAGGTGCGTGGGCTGGAGATGATCACGCCGCGGCGGTGGTGACCGTTGTATCCGCCTCGCCGGTCGCCTACGGTAGAGCCACGCCATGCGTGGCTGCCGTTCGCGCAATCCCACCTGCCGCAGCCACCCATGGGGTGGCTCTACCGGATCTGACGCCCTCCCCATGCCGCCCCTGGTGAAAATCCGCTCCGAGCGTGACCACATGTCGGCGATCGAACGCCGCATCGCCGACTTCATCCTCGACAACGCCCACCTCCTGCGCGATTACTCCTCCCAGCAGCTGGCCAGCGCCTTGGGCATCAGCCAGTCAAGCGTGGTCAAGTTCAGCCAGAAACTGGGCTTCAAGGGCTATCCGGACCTCAAGTACTCCATCGGCGAGGCCGTCGCCCGCGCCGGCAGCGACCCGCACAGCCGCCCGCCGCTCCCAGAGGCCGCCAACGACTACACCCAGATCGCCGAGCGCCTGCGCGTGAGCAAGGCCGCCGCCGAGGAAGAAACCTGGCTGGCCAATCCCCAGGCCGACATCGAAGCGATCGTGCAGCTGATCGATGGCGCGCCCAAGGTGTTCGTCTACGGCCTGGGCGATGACGGCCTGTACGCCCGCGAATTCGCCATGCGCCTGTCGCTGCTGGGCATGCTTACCGTGCACCACGCCGACCCGATCCTGATGATGGCCAACCTCTCGGCCGCACGGCCCGGGGACGCGATGCTGGTGTTCTCCGAGTTCGGCAAGCTGCCACAGCTGTTCCAGCTGTCGCGCCAGTTCCAGGACATGGGCGGCAAGGTGGTGTCGATCACCCGCCACAGCGCCAACCCGTTGCGCGCCCATGCCGATGCCAGCCTGGTGCTGTGCGCGCATGACCCGGCGCCGCACGTGGCGCAACTGCTGTACCGTTCTTCTCTGCAGGCGCTGTTGGATTTCGTCTTCGTCCTGCTGTGCCACGCCAACCCGGACCGCCACCGCCAGCTCGGGGTGAACCTGGAACGGATCGAACATTTGATCGACAGCTGATCCTGGAGTCCGCCACGATGATGCCGCTGTTCCGCTCCGTCACCGCCGCCGTGATGCTGGTCATCGCCGCCCCCGTGTTCGCCGCCGCGCTGGAGGGCAGCACGCAGCTGGTCGTGGTCACCACCGAGGGCTGGGATGCCACCCAGGGCAAGCTGCAGGCCTTCGAGCGCACCGCGAAGGGCTGGCAGCCGCACGGCGCCGCCTTCGATGTCGCCGTGGGCCGCAGCGGCAGCGCGTGGGGCGAAGGGCTGCACCCGGCCCAGTCCGGGACGCCACGGAAGCAGGAAGGCGATGGCCGCAGCCCGGCCGGCATCTTCGCGATCGGCCCGGCCTTCGGCTATGCGCGCGGCGTCACCAGCGGCCTGCCCTACCAGCCGATGCGCGACACCAGTTACTGCATGGATGTGCCGGACTCGCCGTACTACAACCGCATCGTCGATGCCGAGGTGATCGGTGCCGAAGCGGTGGAAGGCTCGACCGAGCCGATGCGGCTGGACCTGCACAACAAGGGCGACGTACGCTACCGCGAAGGCTTCGTCATCGAGCACAACCCGAAAGCGACGCCCGGCCGTGGCAGCTGCATCTTCGCCCACCTGTGGCGCACACCCGGTGAGGCGACCGCCGGCTGCACCGCGATGGACCCGGCGCGCATGACCACGCTGCTGGCGTGGCTGGACGCCAGCGCGCGGCCGCGCTTCGTACTGTTGCCGCGCGCGGAATACCAGCGCCTGCAGGCCGAATGGCAGCTGCCCATGCTGGCCGGGAGCGTGCATTGAGCACCGCGCCGCCCGACCCGCAACTCGAACGCGCGGTCAGCCGCTGGCAGATCGTCGGCCTTTCGATCAACGATGTGATCGGCAGTGGCATCTACCTGCTGCCGGCGGCCACCGTCGCCCTGCTCGGTCCTTTCAGCCTGTGGGGGGTGGTCGCGGCCGGCATCGTGGTCGCCCTGCTGGTGCTCTGCTATGCGCAGGCAGCCAGCTGTTTCGACGAGCCCGGCGGCAGCTATCTGTATGCGCGCGAGGCATTCGGCCGGTTTGCCGGGTTCGAGATCGGCTGGATGATCTGGCTCACCCGCATCAGCTCGGCGGCGGCGCTCAGCAACGCACTGGCCGATGCGGTGGCGCGCTTCTGGCCCTGGGCCGGGCATGACATCGGCCGTATCGCGGTCATCGTGGTATCGCTGGGCTTCCTCACCGCGGTGAACGTGGCCGGGGTGCGCTCGGCCGCGCGTACCGGTGTGATCCTGGTGATCGGCAAGCTGCTGCCGCTGGTGCTGTTCGTGGCGATCGGCGCGTTCTACGTGGATACCGACCTGGCCTTCTCCGGCGTACGCCCGGACCCGCACGATCTGCAGCGCATGGGCGAAGCAGCGCTCCTGCTGCTGTATGCCTATGCCGGTTTCGAAAACATCCCGGCCGCTGCCGGTGAGTACAAGAACCCGCGCCGTGATATTCCGTTCGCGCTGATCACCATGATCATCACCGTCACCGTGATCTACGGCGCAGTGCAGTTCATCGCGCAGGGCACGTTGGCCGTGCTGGCCAGTTCGCCGACGCCGCTGGCCGATGCCGCCGCCAGCTTCGGCGGGCTCACCCTCGCCCTGATCCTCACCGTGGGCGCAACGATCTCCATCCTGGGCACCAACAGCAACACGATGATGATGGGCCCGCGCTTCCTGTTTGCGTTGGCGCGCGATGGCTACGGGCCGAGGATCCTGGCGCAGGTGCATCCGCGCTTCCGCACCCCGGCGGCGGCGATCGTCGCGCAGGGCCTGATCGCCTTGGCGCTGGCCCTGTCCGGTTCGTTCGTGCAGCTGGCGCTGCTGTCGATGACCACGCGCCTGTTCGCCTACATCGGCACGGCCGCGGCGGTGCTGGTGCTGGCGCGCCGGTTCCGTGATCGCCCTGGCGCGTTGAAGCTGCCCGGCGGACCGCTGATCCCAATCCTCGCACTGCTGTTGTGCCTGGCCTTGTTCGCCAGCGCGAGCTGGCAGAACATCGCGGCGGCAGGCATCGCCTTCGCGGTAGGCGCGGTCATCTATAAATTCCCGCGCCGCGATCACGACGGCTGAGCAGGTGCACAGGTGAATGGCACTTGATGTGTCATTCACCTCGCCGGTCCATGGCGTTAACCCGGCTTTGGGTACGGTGAAGCCTCACCCAACCGGAGCCAACACATGAGCACTGACTATCAGATTCCCGGCCGGGTGCCGGAAGACGGTGTCCCGCGCCAGGCCGTATCGGATTACTGGCGTGAACGCTTTCCAAGCGAACCGTACTATGACAACAACCAGTTCTTCGATGACTACGAGCCGGCCTACCAGCTCGGCCATCGCACCCGCGCTGACGACATGATCCGCGCGTATGAAGAAGTGGAAGCCGAACTGCAGACCCGCTGGGCGCAGGAACATGGCCAGAGCAAGCTGAGCTGGGAACAGGCCCGCAATGCGGTGCGCCGCGGCTGGGATGAGTCCACCGCGCTGCGCCAGGCGCACCTGGACAAGGGCGTCCCGCGCGGCACCTGACGCGCACTCCTCGACCCACCTCCAGCGGCGGCCCTCGGGTCGCCGTTGTCGTATGGGCAGGACCTCTGGTCCACGCGGCGTTGATGGGCATGGTGTACAACAGGGGTTGGCCATCGCCTCCCCGACGGAGACTTCCATGACCCGCAAGCTCTTGCTTACCCTCGCCATCAGCCTCACCCCCGCCCTGTTCACCACCGCCTGTGTTGCTGCCGACAAGGTCGCCGCGCCAGCCGTGGAAAAAGCGCAGTGGCCGTTCGCCGCCACCGAATTCGCCCGCTTCAACGAGCCCTGGGCGATGAGTTTCCTGCCCGACGGCAGCCTGCTGGTCACCGAGAAGAAAGGCGCGCTGAAGCACTTCAACGTGCAGACCCGCAAAACCGCCACCATCACCGGCGTCCCGGACGTCGCCTACGGCGGCCAGGGCGGCTTCGGCGATGTGCTGCCGCACCCGGACTTCGCGAAGAACCAGTGGATCTATCTCAGCTACGCCGAAGAAGGCGACGGTGATACCCGTGGCGCTGCGGTTGCCCGTGCGCGGCTGGCGCTGGCGGCCGATGGCAGCGGCACGCTGGAAGACCTCAAGGTGATCTGGCGCCAGACCCCGAAAGTGAGCGGCAAGGGGCATTACGGCCACCGCCTCGCGTTCGGTCCGGACGGCAAGCTGTGGATCACGTCCAGCGAGCGCCAGAAGTTCGATCCGGCCCAGGACATGGGCGGCAACCTCGGCAAGCTGGTCCGCCTCAATGACGACGGCAGCGTGCCCGCCGACAACCCGTTCGCCTCGCAGGGCGGCGTGGCCGCGCAGGTGTGGTCGCTCGGCCACCGCAATGCGCTGGGCATCGCCTTCGATGCGCGCGGCAAGCTGTGGGTGCATGAGATGGGCCCGGCCGGCGGCGATGAGCTGAATCTGATCGAGCGCGGGGCCAACTACGGCTATCCGATCGTCTCCAACGGCAATCACTACGACGGCCGCGACATTCCCGACCATTCCACCCGCCCGGAATTCGCCGCGCCCAAGGTGACCTGGACCCCGGTGATCTCGCCGGCCGGTTTCATCATCTACAACGGCAAACAGTTCCCCAAGTGGGACGGCAGTGGCTTCATTGGCGGCCTGTCCTCCAAGGCGCTGGTGCGCGTGGCCTTCGACGGCGACAACGCCCGCGAGGCCGAGCGCTTCGACATGGGCGAGCGCATCCGCGAGATCGAACAGGGTCCGGATGGCGCGATCTGGCTGCTCGAAGACGGCAGCAACGGCAAGCTGCTCAAGCTCACGCCGAAAGCCTGAGCCAGACAGGCTGCCGGCGCATCGCCGGCAGCCTGCATCCCTCACGTGCGTTCAAGCGCTGCACGTGCTTACTGGATGGTCACCACCTTGACCTCGGTGCGGCTGCACGCCTGATCCAGGCACGCGCCGTTGAGCCAGACCTGGCCGTCGCCGATCATCACGCCCTGCTGGTTGACCATGACGTCGTCGAACTTCTGCGCGGCGATGGCCTTGCGCACGGCCGGGGTCAGGATGCGCTCGTAGTTGCGCTGGAACTCGCCGGGGCCGGTGATCCTGGCGCCATTGGCGATGTTCAGCGGGAAACGCACTTCCTCGACCACGGCCGCGCGATCGCCGCCGTTGACCGCCTTCTGGAAGGCATTGAACACAGCTTCGTACTGGGCCGCGTCGCCAAGCACCTGATCGATGCGTTGGCGGACATCGCCGGTGCCAGCGCTGGTCGGCGCGGCAGGTGTGGCGGCGGCGTCCGCAGCAGGTGTCGTGGCACCGCCAGCGGCGGGCGCGGCGGCATCCGGCGCGGGGCTGCCGGCAGTGACCGCATCCGGCGACAGGCCCGAGGACGGCACGGTGTCACCCGGCGTCGGGCGGCCTTCGGGGATGGCGGTGGCCGGGCCCTGGGCGGGATCCGCAGCGGCGGTGTCAGCCGGCGGCGGCGACGACGGGCTGCAGGCGGCCAGCCACAGCGGGCTGGCCAGGGCCAGCAACAAAGGAGTACGGGACAGGCGCATGGGGGGCTCCATCGGTTTCACGAGGGAGCCAGCGTACCCGCCGGAACGTCAGCCGCCGATGATGGATACGGTAGTGCCGGCCGCTGGCCGGCACCCCTAGATGCCATCACCGTTCAGCGTTGCCGGCCAGCGGCCGGCACTACCGGTGAAGCGAGGCCGGCTCAGGCGGCCAGCAGCTCGAAGATCACCGGCTCGCCGCTGACCGACGAGGCGCACACCCACAGCTCGAACTGGCCCGGCTCGGCGCGGAACACGCCATCGCGGCCGGTGAAGCCCAGTGCATGGCGATCCAGGGTGAAGGTCACCTCGGTGCTCTGGCCCGGCTGCAGCGCGATCTTGTCGAAGCCCTTCAGCTCGCGCACCGGCCGCACGCGGCTGGCCACGCGATCGTGGATATACAGCTGCACCACTTCCTCACCTGCCACCGCACCGGTATTGGTCAGCGTGGTGGTGATGGTCAGGGTGTCGTCCCAGCCCAGCTGCGCGTTGCTCAGCTGCGGCACGCCATAGGCGAAGGTGGTGTAGCCCATGCCGTGGCCGAACGCGTATGCCGGCTCGTTCGGAATTTCGCGCC
Organism: Stenotrophomonas sp. AS1; assembly: GCF_048957655.1. Lineage (NCBI taxonomy): Bacteria > Pseudomonadati > Pseudomonadota > Gammaproteobacteria > Lysobacterales > Lysobacteraceae > Stenotrophomonas > Stenotrophomonas sp. AS1. The sequence continues at coordinate 571,638 of NZ_JARVXM010000006.1, forward strand.
AGCGCGCCTTGAACTCCGACATGGTCGGCAGTTCCGGGCGACCGGTGCGCGGGTGGTTGTAGAAATACGGCTGCTGGCCCGACACCTGCGGGAAGCTCACCGGCAGGCGGCCGGACGGGTTGTAATCGCCGAACAGCACATCGGCCACGGCGTGCCCGGTCTGGGTGCCCAGGTACCAGGTGATCGCCACGGCATGGGCATTGCGCACCGCGCCCTGCAGGGCCAGCGCGCGGCCATTGCGCAGCAGCACCACCAGCGGCTTGCCGGTCATCGCCACCGCTTCGGCCAGCGCCTGCTGTGCCGGCGGCAAGGTGATCTCAACGCGCGACTGCGCCTCACCGCTGTAACGCTGCGGTTCGCCCAGGGCCAGCACCACCACGTCGGCACGCAGCGCGGCGGCCACGGCCTGTTCGATGCCGTCCTGCACGGCGGCTTCCAGATCACAGCCCGGCACGATTTCCAGCAGTGCTTCATCGCTGATCGCCGCGCGTACGCCGGCTTCCAGGGTGACGTAGCGCGACTTGTCGCCGAACAGCGTCCAGCAGCCTTCGATGTTGTCGCGGTCCTGCACGAACGGCCCGATCAGCGCGATCTTCTGCCCAGCCTTCTTCAGCGGCAGCACCGACTCGGCGTTCTTGAGCAGCACGATCGAACGGCGCGCGGCATCGCGCGAGAGTTCGTCATGCGCGGCGATATGCGAGGTGTCCGCTTCGCGCGCCAGATCCAGCGAACGGTACGGGTCGTCGAACAGGCCGATCGCTTCCTTCAGGCGCAGGATGCGGCGCACCGACTCGTCCAGCGTGGCCATCGGGACTTCGCCGCTCTCGATCAGGCCCGGCAGGTGCTCGGCATAGAAGCCGCTCTGCATGCTCAGGTCCAGGCCGGCGGTGAAGGCCTTGGCGGTGGCGTCGCGGTCATCGGCGGCGTAGCCGTGCGCGACCAGTTCCATGTCGGCGGTGTAGTCGGAGATCACCACGCCCGGGAACTTCCACTCCCCGCGCAGGATGTCGGTCAACAGCTCGGCATTGGCGCTGGCCGGCACGCCGTTGATGTCGTTGAAGGAGGACATCACGGTCAGGGCACCGGCTTCGAAAGCGGCCTTGAACGGCGGCAGGTGCACGTCGCGCAGGGTCTGCGGCGAGATGTCGACCATGTTGTATTCCATGCCGGCCATCACCGCGCCGTAGGCGGCGAAATGCTTCGGGGTGGCCAGCAGGGCATCGGCGGCGCGCAGGTCCAGGCCCTGGAAACCGCGCACGCGGGCGGCGGCGAACGCACAGCCCAGCACCACGTCTTCACCGGCGCCCTCGGCGCCACGGCCCCAGCGCTGGTCGCGGGCGATATCCACGGCCGGCGCATAGGTCCAATGCAGGCCGGCTGCCGTCGCTTCCACCGCGGTGGCGCGGGCGGTGCGCTCGGCCAGGTCCGGTTCGAAGCTGGCGGCCTCGCCCAGCGGGATCGGGAATACGGTGCGCATGCCGTGGATCACGTCCGCGGCCAGGATCACCGGAATCTTCAGGCGGCTTTCTTCCAGCGCGACCTGCTGGATGCGGCGGCCGGCTTCCACGCCCACGCCATTGAACAGCGAGCCCACCTTGCCCTCGCGCACCTGCTGCAGCACCTGGTCGGCATTGCTGACGTTGGCTTCCGGATTCACATCCGGCGCGAACGGGCGGACCATGTCGGCGAACACACCCAGCTGGCCGACTTTTTCTTCGACGGTCATCTGGGCAATGAGGGTTTCGATACGATCGGCGGCCACCGGCTGTCCTTATGAAAACGTTTACAAGCCCGGGATTCTAGCGTTCCCGAGGCCGTTGTGAATGACTTTTGCGTTCATTTTTCTTCCCCGGAGGGAAGACCCCCGCCACCGCACGGGCAGCAACGGGGGCACAGGAGCTTACTCCGCAGCGGCCAGGCGCTGCTGCCCCGCCATCAACATGGCGTCGCTGGATTCCTGGAAAACCCGCAGCCCGAAGGCCGGGAGGATCGCCAGCAGGTGATCGAACACGTCCGACTGCACGCCCTCGTACTCGCCCCACGCCGTGCTGCGGGTGAAGCAGTAGATCTCCAGCGGCAGGCCCTGGGTGGTGGGCTGCAGCTGCCGTACCAGCAGGGTCATTTCGGTATGGATGCCAGGATGGTGCTGCAGGTAGCGCTCGACATAGGCGCGGAAGGTGCCCAGGTTGGTCACCCGGCGCGCGTTGACGGCGGCCACGCCCTTGGCCTGGAGGTCGGCGTTGTACTGCTGCAGCTCGGCCTGCTTGCCGCGCAGGTAATCGCCCAGCACCGCGAACTGCTCCAGCTCGGCCAGCATCGGCGCATCGACGAAGCCGACACTGTGCTGGTCCAGGTACAGCGAGCGCTTGATCCGGCGCCCACCCGCTTCCTGCATGCCACGCCAGTTCTTGAACGACTCGGTCACCAGCTTCTTGGTCGGGATGGTGGTGATGGTCTTGTCGAAGTTCTGCACGGTGATGGTGTGCAGCGCGATATCGATCACATCACCATCGGCGTTCTGGCTCGGCATTTCGATCCAGTCGCCCAGCCGCACCCGGCCATCGCCGCTGATCTGCACGCTGGCCACCAACGAGAGGATGGTGTCCTGGAAGATCAGCATCAGCACCGCGGTGGCCGCACCCAGGCCGGTCACCAGCGGGCCGAGCTTCACGCCCAGCAGGGTCGCCACGATCGACAGGCCGGCGATCACGAAGACGATGATCTTCACGACCTGCAGGTAGCCCTTGATCGGCTTGTTGCGCGCATCCGGGCGCCGCTCGTACAGATCGTTGGCGGCATCCAGCGCATGCGAGACGGCCAGCGCCACGGTCAGCACCGCCCACGCCCGGCAGGCGCCGATCACGAACGCCACCAGCTCCGGCGGCAGGTCCGGCACGATCCGGATGCCGGCGGCGATGACCATGCTCGGCACCACGTTGGACAACCGCGAAATCACCCGCAGGTTGTTGCCGCCTTCATTGCCGGCGCTATGGCCAGGCAGGCGGCTGACCAGCTTGCGCAGGCCGCGCAGCAGGATCTTCTTGGTGACGAAGTTGGCCAGCCAGGCCGCCAGGGCCAGCGCTGCCAGCACCAGCAGGGTGTAGGCCCAGGGCCAGGGTTCGAGGGTCTGCTGGACACTGTCCAGCCATCGGGTTGCCACTACCGCATCCAACATCGGGTATCGATCTCCTAATCGGGGTATCAGGGCGTTGCCAGGTCCTGCGCGCTGCGCTCGATGATCACGCCCACCGCGCGCGCACCGCGCACCGCGCCGGGCTTGCTGAGCTTCAGGCGCAGCCATTGCACCTTGAATTCACGCAGCACGATCTCGGCGATGCGCTCGGCCAGAGTTTCGACCAGGCCATAGTCCGAGTCACGCACGAACTGCTCGATGCGCTTGCTCACGGCTTTGTAATTGAGGGTATCGGCGATGTCGTCGCTGGCCGCCGGACGGCGGTTGTCGAAGCCCATTTCCAGATCGAAACGCAGGGTCTGGCGGATCCGCCGTTCCCAGTCGTAGATCCCGATCAGGGCATCGATCTCGAGCCCCTCGATGAATACCTTGTCCATAGCCATGCCACGTGGAAGATGGCGACCATGGTAACGGGGCTGTCCGGAATGTGCCGGGAATCGGGGTCGGCGGGCGTCCGCGCCGGTGCCGGAAAAGACAAAGGGCCCCGCGCGGGACCCTTTGCTTACCACCACTGTCCCCGGGGGAGATGGGCATACCCATCAGCTGATCCCGGTGGCACACGCGGCAACGGTACCGGTGTTGCCAAATAGGGTCAACGGTCTGAATCCGGATTTACGACGTAGTGCTCAGCCCCCTGGAACTCGGTAGATCATTGATCCAATAAGTGTTTTCGATAGATCAAACCTGCCGCGACTGACCGACTTCCCTGATACCGCGCGCGACAGCCACCCTCTACGGTGGAGGCCCATGGACCCCGCAAAGCTCTGACGTGCGCGATCAGCACCTGATTCACCGCTCATTCTCCGCAGCACGCATGACAAGGTATGAAGGAGCCGTCGCACACGCCCGACTTCGCACCCATCCATTCGAGCTGTATCGATGGAAAATGAGGGTCAGCGGCGCGTTTTTACTGCCGCTCCATACCTGCGAGGTCGTCATCCGCAATGCGGTGGCTGAAGCGGTAGCCCAGCAGCATGGTGCACTCTGGCCATGGCAGGAAGGGTTCCGTACCAGTCTTCCCGGCGGCACAGCGCGCTACAACGCGCGCGAAGAGTTGCGCCGCGCAGCGTCGAAGCACACGTCAACGGCGGCCGTTATCGCCTCGTTGAGATTCGCGTTCTGGCAGCACCTGTTTACCCAACGATTCGACAGGACGCTATGGTCCAAGACCCTGAGGCGCGTCCTTCCAGGCGCGGATCCGGACGTACCCGGGCACCTTGTGCGCGCGCAGCTGCACGGCAACCTCGAACAGGTGAGGCAGCTGCGCAACCGGATTGCGCATCACGAACCGATCTTCGCGCGTGACCTTGCGCTGGATCTGGCCACGATTGGACGAATCGTCCAGATGCGCTGCGCCCATATCGAGCGGTGGATGAACCGGCATGAGTCGGTGACATCATTGCTGAAGCGGAGGCCGGTCTGAGTCGTTGCCGACGTTCGGTCAACCTCACACCGCCGGCAGCGTCGCCATGTCCCAACGTGGGGTGACCTGCACCTGCGGCGGGGTGTGCTGGCCCGCTTCCAGACGCAGGGCGCCGGCGAAGGCGATCATCGCGCCGTTGTCGGTGCACAGCGCCGGGCGCGGGAAGCAGGCGCGGCCACCGCGGCGGGCGGCCATCTGCTGCAGCTTGGCGCGCAGGCGCTTGTTGGCCCCGACGCCGCCAGCCACCACGATCACATCGGTGCCCGCCGCATCCAGCGCGCGTTCGCACTTGATCGCCAGGGTGTCGACCACCGCATCTTCAAAACCGCGCGCGATATCGGCGCGGGTCTGCTCGCTCTGGTCGCTGTCGCGCCAGGCCAGCAGGACCTGGGTCTTCAACCCGGAGAAGCTGAAATCCAGCCCGGGGCGGTCGGTCATCGGCCGGGTGAACTTGAACCGGCCCGGCGTGCCGCGCTCGGCCAGGGCCGCCAACTGCGGGCCACCGGGGTACGGCAGGCCCATCAGCTTGGCGGTCTTGTCGAAGGCCTCGCCGGCGGCGTCGTCCAGGGTTTCGCCGAGCAGGCGGTACTGGCCGATCCGGTCCACCGCCACCAGCTGGGTATGCCCGCCGGACACCAACAGGGCCACGAACGGCGCCTGCGGCGGGTCGTCTTCCATCAGCGGGGCCAGCAGATGCCCTTCCATATGGTGGACCCCGACCGCCGGCACCTCCAGCGCCCAGGCCAGCGAACGGGCCACGCCCGCCCCGACCAGCAGCGCGCCGACCAGGCCGGGGCCGGCCGTGTAGGCCACCCCGTCGATGTCGGCCACGGTCATGCCGGCTTCGGCCAGGGTCTGGCGGATCAGCGGCAGCAGCTTGCGCACGTGGTCGCGGCTGGCCAGCTCGGGCACCACCCCGCCGTACTCGGCGTGAAGGGCGATCTGGCTGTAGACCGCGTGGGCGCGCAGGGCGTCGATCCCGGACAGGGAGGTGTCATACACCGCCACGCCGGTCTCATCGCAGGAAGATTCGATACCAAGGACTCGCATAACGGGTATTATGGACCTCTTCAGGCCCCGGCAGACGTACGCTGGCCTGTCTCAGCATCACCCGTGGCCAAGAAGTTCGCCGGGGTGGGTTGCAACTTCTTTTCTCGCCGCTATAATGTGCGGCTCTCACCGGGCGTGACCCGGTTCTACTGTGTCCCGGAGATTCCATGCCCAGCGTTAAAGTCCGCGAGAACGAGCCCTTCGAGTTTGCGCTCCGTCGCTTCAAGCGCACCTGCGAAAAGGCCGGCGTGCTGGCCGAAACCCGCAAGCGCGAGTTCTATGAAAAGCCGACCCAGGAGCGTAAGCGTAAGGCTGCCGCTGCTGTGAAGCGTCAGCTGCGCCGTTCGTCGCGCGACGTTACCAAGCGTCAGCGCCTGTACTGATCGGACGCAACTTCGATACGGCGGGCCCTGGCCTGTCGTGACGGAGCCGAAGCCGGAACGCGCGAGCGTTACCGGCTTTTTGCGTTCCAGCGCTTCGGCGCCCCGCTCCCATTTCCACCGACACGAGGTGTTCCCATGAGCCTGAAGCAGCAGCTCACCGATGACATGAAGGCCGCCATGAAGGCCGGCGAGAAGCACCGCCTGGGCGTGATCCGCCTGATGAACGCCGCGATCAAGCAGCGCGAAGTCGATGAGCGCATCGAGCTGGACGACGCCGCCGTGCTCGCCGTGCTGGAAAAGATGGTCAAGCAGCGCAAGGACTCGGTCACCCAGTTCGAGGCCGCCGGTCGCGAAGACCTGGCCGTGATCGAGCGCGAGGAAATCGTGGTCATCGACCAGTACCTGCCGGCCAAGCTGGGCGAAGCCGAGATCGTGGCCGCCATCCAGGCCGCCATCGCCGAAACCGGCGCGACCACCCCGGCCGACATCGGCAAGCTGATGGGCGCGCTCAAGCCGCGCCTGGCCGGCCAGGCCGACATGGGCCTGGTGTCCAAGCTGGTCAAGCAGCAGCTGGCCGGCTGATCACGCCGCCACGCCGCCGACGAAAAGGCCCGCATTTCGCGGGCCTTTTCAGTTTCAGCAGGTCCGTTGTCAGGAGGCCTGGCGGCAATTGCGCAGCGTCATCGAGCTTTCCTCGATCGAACTGATCTCGCCTTCCAGCTTGGCCCAGTCGCGCTCGCGCAGCATGGTGAAGTTGGCGGCCTGGTCGGACGCGAATTCGCAGCGGATGGTGTAGTTGTTGTTGTTGTAGCTGTCGCTCTGGCGGACGCGCAGCAGGCCGCGGGTTGGCGTGACCAGATAGTTGATCGAGCCGATGTCACCAGGCTTGGTCGAGTACGTGTTGGGATTGACGGTATAGATCTGGCCGTCGATCTGGTAGCGCCGCCCCACATACTTGGCGTACAGCGGCAGGAACGTGGCCGAGCGGTCGCCCTTGTCTTCCTTGTTGGTGGTGGTACCCAGCATCAGGTCCTTGAAGGCACCCGCACTGCGGTACAGGGCCATCGTGTCTTTGACTTCCTTGCCCATCATCTTGGACAGATCCGGGGCCGCCACGGCCTCCATGGCCGGCATCGGGTACTGGGTGCGTCCCGCTGCGGCAACCGCGTCGCCCTGGCTGCCCGCCTTGAGCTTGTCCAGCATCCCGCACATCGACTGCTTGGCCGCCGCCGGCTCGACCGACTGGCCCCGGGCCAGCTTGGTCGCCAGGGTGACCCGACCGGTACGGTCGGCGGTGCCCACCAGTACCAGCGGGGTGCGCAGCCCTTTGCGCTGGATCAGGTACTGATCGCCGGTATCGCCCTGCACCAGCTGACCAGCGACTTCGAATTCGTCATCGCCGCCAATCTTGCGCAACTGGTCCAGCGCGCTCTGCACCTTCAGGCCCGGTACGGTGACATCGGCCATGTAAAGCGCACCGTTGCGCGCGTCCCCTACCGTCTTGAAGGCCTTGTCGCAGGCCCCGGCGGCCATCGCCGGACCTGCGGCCGCCAACAGCGCCATCGTCGTGTAGACCATTCCTTTCATGAAGCGTCCTTTCTGCTGTGAAGGTGGAAAACCGGGAAAAAGGATAGCGCGATATCCGTCAAGGTCACGCCGTGACCGGACCGCTTCACCCGGCGCACCCCGGCCATTTGCTAGAACAGGGGCCTCGCTCCCGACCCGACGCCGTCCATGCACCAACCGAGCCCCTCCCTGTCCAAGGTCCGCAAGCACATGGCGCGGCTGGAGAAGAGCTTTCCCGCCGTACTGGTGCGCCGTTTCATCGATGCGGACGTGATGACCCAGGCCGCCGCGCTGGCCTTCTATGCCCTGCTCTCGATGGCGCCGCTGCTGGTCCTGCTGCTGTGGCTGACGGCCTCGCTGTATCCCCCGGCGCAGCAGGCGCTGCTGGGCCAGATCAACGATGTGGCCGGCACCAGTGCCGCCTCGGTGGCCGAAACCGTCCTCAGCAACGCCAACAACCAGCCGGACATCGGCACGCTGGCGGGGGTCTGGAGCACCTTGTTGCTGTTCATCGGTGCCACGGCGGTGTTCGCCCAGCTGCAGAACGCCCTGAACCTGATCTTCAACACCAGCGGCGAGCGCCTGGATGGGATCGTGGCGTGGCTGCGCAAGCGCGTGTTCTCCTTCGGCGTGGTCCTGGCGCTGGGCTTCCTGCTGATCCTGTCGATGACCGCCACCACCATGCTGCAGGTAGTCTTCGCGCACCTGCCCTCGGTCCTGCCGGCGATCGGCTATCTCACCAGCCTGGCGCTGTACACGGTGGGCTTCGCCTTCCTCTACCACTACCTGCCCGACCGCCGCGTGGCGTGGCGACAGGCCTTCATCGGCGGTGCGATCACCTCGGCGTTGTTCGCGCTGGGCCGTTATGGCATCGGCCTGTACATCGCCACCGTCGCACCGGGCAGCGCGTATGGCTCGATGGGCGCCCTGGTGATCTCGCTGGTGTGGATCTACTACGCCACCGTGGTGTTCTTCGTTGGTGCACTGATGACCTCGGTGATCGATGAGCGCCTGCGCGCCCATGCCGTCCTCGCCCAGGCCGGTGTCGCGCCGCCGAAACCGGGCGAAACGGCCGGCAGCTAGTAGACTAGCGGCACCCCCGCTTCCGCGCGTGGCCGTGACCGGCCATGCCCCCGCCTGCTGCCCATGGCCCGTATCCCCGACGCATTCATCGACGACCTGCTGGCCCGCTCCGACATTGTCGAGGTGGTGGGCAGCCGCGTGCCGTTGAAGCGCCAGGGCAAGGAATACGCCGCGCGGTGCCCGTTCCATGACGAGCGCTCGGCCTCGTTCACGGTCTCGCCGACCAAACAGTTCTATCACTGCTTCGGCTGCGGCGCGCATGGCACGGCGATCAGCTTCCTGATGAATTACGACCGCCTCGAGTTTCTCGACGCGGTCGATGAGCTGGCCAAGCGCGTGGGCATGGAAGTGCCGCGCGATACCCAGCCGCGCACCGCCCAGCAGCAGGACGACAGCCGCGATCTGTACTCGGCCCTGGATGCGGCCACGCGCTTCTTCCAGACCGCGCTGAAGGGCAGCGACAAGGCGCGCGCCTACCTGGACCAGCGCGGTGTCGATGAAGAAAACCGTGAGCGCTTCGCCATCGGGTACGCACCGGACGGCTACAGCGCGTTGAAGGATGCACTGGGCAAGGACGAGCGCCGGATGAAGCTGCTCGACCGCGCCGGCCTGTTCTCCAAGAACGACCGCGGCCACGTCTACGACAAGTTCCGCGACCGCGTCATGTTCCCGATCTTCGACCGCCGTGGCCGCGTGATCGCCTACGGCGGCCGCGTGATGGAGAAGGACGACGGCCCGAAGTACCTCAACTCGCCCGAGACCGCGCTGTTCCACAAGGGCCGCGAGCTGTACGGCCTGTGGCAGGTACGCCAGGCCAACCAGAAGATCGAGCGGCTGATCGTCGTCGAGGGCTACATGGACGTGGTCTCGCTGTTCCAGTTCGGGGTTACCCAGGCAGTGGCCACGCTGGGCACGGCGACCACGCCGGACCACGCCGAGCTGCTGTTCCGCAACGCGCCGGACGTGTTCTTCTGCTTCGATGGCGATGCCGCCGGCCGTCGCGCCGGCTGGCGTGCGCTGGAGTCGGTGCTGCCGCGCATGAAAGACGGCCGCCAGGCATTCTTCCTGTTCCTGCCCGACGGCGAGGACCCGGACACGATCGTGCGCAAGGAAGGCCGCGAGGGCTTCGATGCACGCCTGCAGCAGGCCACGCCGCTGTCGCAGTTCTTCTTCGATGAGCTCACCCGTGAGGTCAACATGGGCACGCTTGACGGCAAGGCACGCCTGGCCGAACGGGCCAAGCCGATGCTGGCGCAGATTCCCGATGGCGCCTTCGGCGACCTGATGAAGCAGCAGCTGACCACGCTGACCGGCCTGGGTGCCAAGCCCAGCGCATCCGCGGCTCCTTCGCGGCCGCCACAGCGCGCGGTCGCACCGGCACAGCGCCGCAGCCTGGTGCGCGCGGCCATCGCGATCCTGCTGCAGCAGCCCTCGCTGGCGATGACCCTGGAAGGCCACCACTTCACCGGCCTGCGCCTGCCCGGCATCGAACTGCTGACCGAACTGCTGATCCTGGTCGAGCAGCGCCCGGACATCAGCACCGGCGCGCTGCTGGAGCACTTCGACGGGCGCGAGGAACAGGACGCGCTGCACAAGCTGGCCGCACAGACCCTGCCCGGCGACGAGGCGATGTGGACCCAGGAACTGCATGACGCCGTGGCCCAGCTGGAGAAACAGCTGCTGATGCAACGTCTGGATGAGCTTCAGGCAAAGCAGAGCCAGCAGGGTCTGGACGATACTGACAAGTACGAGCTGCGCGAACTGCTCAAGGCGCGCAGCACCCTCCGCTTCTGACCGACGGAGCCGCCGTGGCATCCCACATCGCACGTTCCACCGCACCGATCGTCCGCTGGCTCCGCGCTGGCGTCATGGCCGCGCTGTTCGCGCCGTGCCTGCCCACCTGGGCGGCGGAACTGCCATTCGCACAGCCACGGCCGCAGCTGTACACCGCCGGGCAACCCAGCGCTGCCGAGCTGCAGCAGGCGGCCGCGGCCGGGATCACCACCGTGATCGACCTGCGCCAGCCCGACGAGGCGCGTGGCTTTGATGAAACCGCCGCGGCCGAGCGCCTGGGCCTGCGTTATGTGCGCATTCCCGTTGCGGGTGCCGCCGGCCTGACCGACGCCAACGCGCAGGCGCTGCGTACCGCCCTGGCGCAGAGCCAGGGCCCGGTGCTGCTGCACTGCGCCTCCGGCAACCGCGCCGGTGCATTGCTGGCCGTGCTGGAGGCGCGTGAGGGTGCCTCGGTGGACCAGGCGGTGCAGTTCGGCCGCGAGGCCGGCATGACCTCGCTGGAAGCGCCGACCCGTGTCCTGCTGGAGCAGGACGCCGCGCGTTGACCCCGCTATTCTTCCCCCGCCCACTTCCCTGCTCTACAGGAGCCTGCCCACCATGACCCGCTGGTGGTCGCGCCTGCGACCGGACAACTTCACCCTCGCCCTGCTCTGCACCGTGCTGCTGGCGTCCTTCCTGCCGATGCACGGCGCCGCCGCGATGGTCCTGGACGATGTCACCGACGTCGCCATCGCCGCACTGTTCTTCCTGCACGGCGCACGCCTGCCGCGTGAGTCGATCGTCGCCGGCCTGCTGCACTGGCGCCTGCACCTGACCATCCTGGCCTGTACCTTCGTGATGTTCCCGTTGCTGGGGCTGATGTTCAAACCGCTGGATGGCTGGCTGCTCACCCCCGAGCTGTACATCGGCGTGCTGTTCCTGTGCGCGCTGCCGTCCACCGTGCAGTCCTCGATCGCGTTCACCTCGATCGCCCGTGGCAACGTCCCGGCGGCCGTGTGCAGCGCCTCGCTGTCGAGCATCCTCGGCGTGTTCCTGACCCCGCTGCTGCTGGCCCTGCTGGCCGGCACCGAAGGCGGCATGCACAACCCCGGCCAGGCCATCGTCAGCATCATGCTGCAGCTGCTGGTGCCGTTCGTGGCCGGCCACCTGCTGCGGCCCTGGATCGCCCGCTGGGTCGAAAAGCAGCGCGCCCTGCTGCGCTACACCGACCAGGGCACGATCCTGCTGGTGGTCTATTCCGCCTTCGGCGAAGCGGTGAGCGAAGGGCTGTGGAGCAAGACGCCGCTGTTGTCGCTGCTCAGTGTGGCGGTGGTGGCAGCAGTACTGCTCGGCATCGCGATGCCGCTGATCCGCTTCATCGCGCGCCGGTTGGGCTTCAACCGCGAGGATGAAATCACCATCCTGTTCTGCGGCTCCAAGAAGAGCCTGGCCACCGGCGTGCCCATCGCCAAGGTGCTGTTCGCCGGGGGCAGCCTCGGTGCGATCGTGCTGCCGATCATGATCTATCACCAGATCCAGCTGATCGTCTGCGCGATGATCGCGCAGCGGTATGCGCGTGATCCGGTGGAACCGACGCCCGTCACCCGGCAGGACTGAGACGGCAATACTGCAGCCTGCGCGGCCTCGTCACGCAGGCCGCAGAGCCAGCCCTAGGGCGCCGTCAGCGTGCCGACGCTGAGTCCGGGCAGGAACACCACCAGATCGTACTGCTGATCCTGGTCAGCACTGAGTTCGGGATCACGTGGTGCGCGCTCGATCAGCGGCAGCGCGCGGCAAGGCTGCACGCAGGCCCAGAAATGACCGCGCAACGCCTCCAGGCGCACGCTGTACAGCGGCAGATCCAGCAGGTGGGAGGCCATCGTGCGCTGCTGCATCTCCGGTGGCGCATCTGCGGGCGGGCTGCGCATCGCATGCACGTTGCCGGTCAGCACCAGCATCCGGGCGCCGGGCGGCAGCGCGTTGAACTGCTGGTGCAGATGCGTGGCCATGGCGGCGTCGCGCGCCTCGTTGCCGTTGGACGCTCCGCTCTCCACGTCATAGCCGGCGACGCCTACATTGCGTCCCTGCGCGCGCAGCGATCGAATGGATTCGATCAGGTCGAGCATGTCCCGGCTTCGCCGTCCGTCATGCTGGTTATCCTTGACGGACCAGAACGGGGTGGTCCGCAGTGCTTCACGCGCATCAGGATCACCGTTGGAGCGCAGGTAGCGCGCGAGCGCGACGTTCTCGCTCATCGGCATCTCCAGTCCCAGCCGAACCGCGGCGTTGTCGCGGCTGTAGCGCTCCACCAGATCGGCCACGAGCCGCGGCGTTTCAGCGGTGCCGTGGTACTCGCCGAGGACGATCAGGCGCGCATCGCCTGCATGCTGGATGATCTGCGCAGCCGTGTCCTCCACTGGTGCTACCGGTGCCGGTGCCGCATTGGCCGCACCCAACGCCAACCCGATCACCCACCCTGCCATCCAACGCCATCGCTTCATACCGTCACTCCCTGTTCGGTAGAGACGCAATGGCGACGGCGAATCACCGATTCAAGGCGGTTACTGCAACCAGGGCAGCATCCAGTGGTCCACCATCAGGAAGGCGAACAGCGCCATCAGGTAGACGATGGAGTAGCCGAACATCTTCATCGAGAAGATCTCATCCGGCGGATTCAGCATGCGCCAGGCGTACCAGAGGAAGACCGCGTTGAGCACGATCGCGCCGCCGAGATAGAACATGCCGCTCATGCCGAACACGACCGGCAGGATGCTGACGATGGCCAGGGCGATCGAATAGACCATGATCGACTTGCGGGTGTACGCCACGCCATGGGTCACCGGCAGCATCGGGATCTCCGCCTTGGCGTAATCCTCGCGACGGAAGATCGCCAGCGCCCAGAAGTGCGGTGGAGTCCAGATGAAGATGATCAGCACCAGCAGCGATGCGTAGGCCCAGTCCCACGGGCCCTGCATGCCGGTGATCGCGGCCCAGCCGAGCATCGGCGGGGTGGCGCCGGCAAGGCCACCGATGACGATGTTCTGCGAGGTCGCGCGCTTGAGGTACACGGTGTAGATCACCGCGTACCCGATCAGCGAGGCAAAGGTCAGCACCGCGGTGATGACGTTGACCCAGACCACCAGGATCGTCATCGACAGCGCGATCAGCAGGCCGGCGAACACCAGCACCTGCCACGGCTGGACCTTGCCCACCACCAGTGGGCGCCACGAGGTGCGCGCCATCTGTGCATCGATGCGCGCGTCCAGCAGCTGGTTGATCGCCGCGGCGGCCGAGGCCGCCAGCCAGATGCCAAGGAAGCCCAGCGCGCCGTCCAGCGCCTGCTGCGCGGTCGGCAGCCCGGGGATGGCCAGGAACATGCCCACCAGCGCGGTGAACACGATCAGGGCGACGACCTTGGGCTTGGTCAGATCCCAGTACTGACGATAGCTGGCCATGCCGTCAGCCCGCCTGCACGGCAGGGGAAGCAGCGCTGGCCTTGCCGCCCTCGGCATCCGGCGCGCGCAGGCGCGCCAGCAGCGTCACCAGCACGAACAGCAGCGCCACCGCGCCACCGCTGTGCGCGACGGCCACTTCCAGCGGCACCGCCAGCTTCACGTTGAGGATGCCCAGGGTGATCTGCAGCACCACCAGCAGGCCCAGTGCGCTCGCCCAGCCGCGCATGCTCGGCAGGCGGAACAGGCGCACCGAGAGCCACAGCAGGTACACGGCCACCACGATCGCCATCATCCGGTGCGCCATCTGGATCGCGATGCGCGAGGCGCCATCCAGCACGCCCCCTTCGTAATCCACGCCGATGCCGCGCCACAGGGTGAAGCCTTCCTTGAAGTCATGCGGCGGCCACCACTGGCTGACGCAGCGCGGGAAGTTGTCCAGCGAGGCGCTGCCGCCACCGCAGGCGAGTGCGGCGTAGTTGGCACTGACCCAGCCGCCGAGGGCGATCTGCGCGACCAGCACGGCCACGCCGGCACGGATCAGCCATTTCAGCTTGGGCGCTTCGGCCAGGGTGATCGGCATGTGCGTGGCGCGCCACGCCATCCACACCAGCAGACCGAACATCAGCATGCCGCCAAGCAGATGGCCCATCACCACGATCGGCTTGAGCAGCCAGGTGACCGTCCACATGCCGAGCAGCGCCTGGAAGATGACGACCGCCAGCGTCAGCAACGCGGCGCGGGCCAGGTCGATATTGGTCCAGCGCAACGCGGCGATCAGCAGGATCGCTTCGCCGATCAAGGCGATGATGCTCGCGGGAACATGCATGCCCATCATGTACAGCGGTATGCCGGTCGCCACCAGCACACAGGCGGTGATGACCGCAGTGCTGCCCCAACGACGGCGGCGCGTAGCCAGCAGCGCCAGGGTGAGGATCTCGATACCGAGTGCGCCGGCCAGGAAGCGGTGCACCTGTTCGCGCCACGCCTTGTGCGTTTCCAGCGGGCGGATCTTGGCGGCCTCGTGGCCGATCACTTCCTCGGCGTGCTGCGGCCAGGTGACACGGCCATAGCAGGTCGGCCAGTCCGGGCAGCTCAGGCCCGCATCGGACAAGCGCACGAACGAGCCGAACATGATCGTGCTGGCCGTCATGATCAGTGCAAACCACGCCAGACGGTGGAAATTGCGGTGCAGCACCGGGCGTGCGGAGAGGCTCATCGAACAGAACTCACTTCAGTTTCAGCAGCGTGGCCAGGTCTTTGCGCAGACCGGCCATATCGAATCCCGGCGCGTACCGCATGATCACGAAACCGTTGGGATCGATCACATACACAGGCGTGCCGGCGGCGTCATCCACGGCGGGCAAAGCGGCACGCAGGTCCGGTTGGGCGCGCAGCGCGCGCAGTGCGGGCATGCCCTGGACCTCGGCCGGCGGCGTGCCCAGCCACAGGATCTCGACATTATCCGCGTTATGGCCGAACAGCTGCCACACCTTGCCCAATCCCTGCGACAAAGTGACGCACTCGCTGGTACAGCTGGCAGACGGGGCCACCAGGATCCGCCAGGTCCGTTCGTTGGGATTCCACGGGTACGGCTGGCCGTCGGCCAGGGTCGGCGGCAGCGCCCGCAGGTCCGCCGGCGGCTGCAGCAGTTGCCCGGTATTGCGGTGCGCGGCGGGCTGCCAGCCGGAGAAGCGCAGCACGCCCGCCAACGCCATGGCGCCGAAGAACACGCCGAACAGGGCGATCAGGGTCCAGCGGCCGCGTGAACGGGACGGCAGCCGTGCCGGGGAAGTGGCATTCATGGGCGGCATTTTCTCATGTTGAGCCGGTCAGCGCCGGGAAGTGCCACGCCGGCGGCGATGGCGTCGGAATTCCAGGACCAGCGCGACCACCAGCACGGTCAACGCCAGCCCGAACCATTGCACGGCATAGCCCAGATGGCGACTGGGCGGCAGTGTGTTGGGCAGCAGCTCCAGATCCCGCGCATATCCGCCTGGCAGCGCAGGGTCCAGCCGCAGCACGCGCACCTGCAGGCTGCCCGGCGGCAACGACAGCGCGCGCGCCATCTCTTCCGGTGGCATCCGGCTGGCCAGCCATACGCCCGGCTGTGGCGCGGGCGACAGCGCCGGGCCCAGCGCCAGGCCGGTAGCCGGCGGCGGCGCCAGCAGGCCGCTGAGGGCCGTGGGGCCGCTATGCGGGGTGATCGGCGGGATCACACGGTCGGGTGGCATCGGCAGCCAGCCCAAATCGACCAGCACCCGCGCGCCGTCGTCACTCTGGAACGGCTGATAGACCTTGATCCCGGCCCGGCCATCGCGGGTCTGGTTGTCGAGCAGCAGCGTACCCGGCAGGAAGCGGCCCCGGTCCTCCACCCAGCGCAGCACCGGCGGTGCCGCCAGCGCCTGGCGCAGCGTGAGTGACTGCGCACGCGCTGGCACCTGCTGGGCCAGCAGCGCTTCTTTTTCATGCATGCGCTGCAGTTGCCAGCGGCCGAGCTGGCAGAACGCGAGGATGACGAGTACCGCGGCGATCCAGCCGATCAGGCGTGTGTGCTTGCGCATCATGACAACGCCGGCAAAACGCGGTGATATAGGCGCACCCGCCACGCCATCGAGCCGCGCATGAATGATTCGTTGAAGACCCTGCTGGTAATCGCGTTTCTGATCGTCATCGTCTGGAATCTGGGCGCCGGGCTGTATTACCTGCTGGTCGATCGCGGCCAGACCAAGCGCACCGTCAATGCCCTCACCCGCCGCATCGCGGTGTCGGTGGCGCTGATCGTGCTGGTGGTCATCGGCATCTACAGCGGTTGGATCAAGCCCCACGGCATCGGCGGCTGAAGCCGCACCGGCGTCGATGCGGCAGGACGTCGCACCGACGCTACAGCACGTAGACGAACAGGAACAACATCAGCCACACCACGTCGACGAAGTGCCAGTACCACGCGGCGGCTTCGAAACCGAAATGGTTGTCGCGGGTGAAATGCCCTTTCGAGGAACGCAGCCACATCACCGCCAACATGATCGTGCCGAGCAGCACGTGCACGCCGTGGAAGCCGGTGAGCATGAAGAATGTCGAGCCGTAGATGCCCGAGCCCAACGTGAGGTTGAGTTCCTTGTAGGCGTGGATGTACTCCTCCGCCTGCAGGGTAAGGAAGCCCAGGCCGAGCAGCACGGTGATGCCCAGCCAGACCAGCAGCTGGCGCCGATGCCCGGCCTTGAGCGCGTGGTGCGCGATGGTAAGGGTGACACCGGAGGTCAGCAGGATCAGCGTGTTGATCAGCGGCAGGCCCCAGGCCGGAATGGTCTGGAAATGCCCGCCGATGGCCCCGGGGCCGTTGGTGGGCCACGCCGCCGAGTAACCATCCCACAGCAACTCGTTGGTCATCACGCCGTCGCCCGCGCCGCCCAGCCACGGCAGGCCCAGGTTGCGGGTATAGAACAGCGCGCCGAAAAATGCGCCGAAGAACATCACTTCCGAGAAGATGAACCACACCATCCCCATCCGGAACGAGCCGTCGACCTGGCGGTTGTAGCTGCCGGCCTGCGATTCGCGCACCACGTCGCTGAACCACCAGAACAGGGTCAGCACCAGCATCGCGATGCCCGCGTAGAAGGTCCACTTGCCCCAGCTGGAATCATTGAGCCAGCTGGCCACGCCGACCATCGTCACCATCATCGCGATGGAACCGATGAACGGCCATTTGCTGTGCGTGGGCACGAAGTACACGTTCGCATCGGGGCTTTGCTGGGCCATGGTCTTGGGTCCGGTCCGGATCAGGGAGCTGCACGCGCGCCGGTCGGCAGGCTGGCCGGGGCCAACTGCGCGGACAAAGCGTCGTTCTTGTAGAAGGTGTAGGACAGGGTGATTGTGGTGATGTTGGCCGGCAGGTCGGGATCGACGATGAAGCGCACCGGCATGTCGCGTTTCTCACCGGCCTGCAGCGTCTGCGCGGTGAAGCAGAAACACTCGGTCTTGCTGAAGTAGCCCGACGCCTTGGCCGGGGCCACCGACGGCACCGCGCTGCCGACCAGCGCGCGATCGCTGTCATTGCGCGCGTAATACAGCGCTTCGTTGAGCTCGCCGGGCACCACGTCCATCGTCAGCTGTTCGGGATGGAACGCCCACGGCAGCTTGGAATTCACACCGCCATCGAACTCCACCCGCACCGTGCGCTTGCCGGTGGCGGCCGCCGTACCCGCCGCCGCGCCCGGGCCACGTTCCAGGCGCACGCCGAACACCTTCTCGCAGGCGATGCGGTACAGCGGCACCAGCGAGAAGGTCAGCACGAACACCGCCAGGGCCACCCCGATCAGTCGGGGCAGGCCCGCATGACGTGCGGGCGGAGCCGGGCGCGGATCGCTCATCGCCCGATCACCCCGCTGAGGATGAAGCCGGCATAGACCATCACCGCGACGATGCCGACGGCCCACGCGGTGCGGTGCGCGCGGCGGCGTTGCAGGGCCTGCTCATCGGGGGTGTGGAGCGTACTGGTCATGAGCGGCCTCAATGGGTGATGTCGTCATGCGCCAGATCACCCGGACGGATGGTCGGCGGCGTGGTGAACGTATGCGCCGGTGCGGGCGACGGGATCGTCCACTCCAGGCCACGTGCGCCTTCCCAGCAGCGATCGGCGGCCTTCGCGCCGTGGCGCAGGGAGTGCCACAGGATCGCGGCCATCATGAAGGGCGTGACGAACATGCCGAACGCACCGATCGAACTGATCAGGTTCCAGTCGGCGAAGGCCACGCTGTAATCCGGAATACGCCGCGGCATACCGGCCAGGCCGAGGAAGTGCTGCGGGAAGAACAGCAGGTTCACGAACACGATCGACCACCAGAAGTGCACCTTGGCCCAGGTTTCGCTGTACATGCGCCCGGTCCACTTGGGCCACCAGTAGTACACCGCGGCGATCAACCCGAACACCGCGCCGGTGACCAGCACGTAGTGGAAGTGCGCGACCACGAAATAGGTGTCGTGGTACTGGAAGTCGGCCACCACGATCGCCAGCATCAGGCCGGAGAAGCCACCGATGGTGAACAGGATGACGAAGGCCACCGCCCACAGCATTGGCGCTTCGAAAGTGAGCGAGCCACGCCACATCGTGCTGACCCAGTTGAACACCTTCACCCCGGTCGGGATGGAGATGAGCATCGTGGCGAACATGAAGTAGATTTCGCCGCCCAGCGGCATGCCCACGGTGAACATGTGGTGGGCCCATACGATGAAGGACAGGAAGGCGATCGCGGCGATCGCGTAGACCATCGCCTGGTAACCGAACAGCGGCTTGCGGCTGAAGGTGGGGATGATCTCGCTGACCACGCCGAACGCCGGCAGGATCATGATGTAGACCTCCGGGTGCCCGAAGAACCAGAAGATGTGCTGGTACATCACCGGGTCACCGCCACCGGCGGCGTTGAAGAAGCTGGTGCCGAAGAACTTGTCGGTGAGCAGCATCGTCACCGCGCCGGCGAGCACCGGCATCACCGCGATCAGCAGGAACGCGGTGATCAGCCAGGCCCAGCAGAAGATCGGCATCTTCAGCAGATCGATGCCGGGGGCGCGCATGTTGAGCACGGTGGCGATGATGTTGATCGCGCCCATGATCGAGCTGATGCCGGCCACGTGGATGGCGAACACGCTGAAGGCGACGTTGTAGCCGCCCTGCAGCGACAGCGGCGGATACAACGTCCAGCCACCGGCCGGTGCGCCGCCGGGCAGGAACAGGGTCAGCAGCAGCAGGCTGAAGGCCACCGGCAGCAGCCAGAACGACCAGTTGTTCATGCGCGGCAGCGCCATGTCCGGCGCGCCGATCTGCAGCGGGATCATCCAGTTGGCCAGGCCGACGAAGGCCGGCATCACGCCACCGAAGATCATCACCAGCGCATGCACGGTGGTCATCTGGTTGAAGAACTCGGGCTTGACGAACTGCAGGCCCGGTTGCGCCAGCTCAGCGCGGATGATCACGCTCATCGCCGCACCGATGATGAACATGATGAAGCTGAAAAGCAGGTAGAGCGTGCCGATGTCCTTGTGGTTGGTCGAGAAGAACCAACGCTCGAAGAACCCCTGCTGATGCCCGTGATGCCCGTCGTGGTCAACTGCGGAATGCGCCATCGCAACTACACCTCACTGTATCCGGTGGTACCCGCATCCGCCGGCTGGCGGACGCGGCTCGATTTCAGGCGTTGCTGTCTGTTGCTGCCGCGGCCGGCTCGCTGGCCGGTGACGGAGTGGCCTCGGCCGGGACCGCCGGTGCCGGTGCCGGGGCAGCCTCCGGTGCAGGGGCCGGCGCAGGCTTCTTGGAGGCGAGCCATTTCTGGTAATCCTCCTTGGAGACCGCCTCGACCACGATCGGCATGAAGCCGTGATCCTTGCCACACAGTTCGGCGCACTGACCGCGGTACACGCCGGGCTGCTCGATGTTGGTCCAGGCCTCGTTGATGAAGCCGGGAATCGCATCCTGCTTCCAGCCCAGCGCCGGCACCCACCATGCATGGATGACGTCGTCGGAGGTGATTACGAAGCGCACCTTGGTATCGACCGGCAGTACCAGGCGGTTGTCGACATCCAGCAGGTAATGCGGATGGCTGTCGCGGGTCGGCACCACGCCACTCTGGCGGACACGGTCGGACTCACGGTCCAGGCGGCTGGTGAAGCTGACGTTCTCGCCGAGGTATTCGTACTTCCACATCCACTGATATCCGGTGACCTTGACGGTCATTTCCGAATCGCGGGTGTCGTAGAACTTGATCAGATTGGCCGTGGCCGGCCAGGCCATCACCACCAGGATGATCACCGGGATCACGGTCCAGATGACCTCGGCCTTGGTGTTGTGGCTGAAGGTGGCGGCGACCGCGCCCTTGGATTTGCGGAACTTGAAGATCGCGTAGAACAGCGCGCCGAATACCAGCACCCCGATCACGGTACAGACCCACAGCGAAAACAGGTTGGACTCCCACGCCAACCGCGAGCTCTGGGTCACCCCCTTGCCCATGTTCAATTGCCACGGTTTGGGGTCGGCCGCCTGGGCCCACGCCATGGCCGGCGCCAGCAGCGCGGCCCCGCTCAACACTGACTTCCCGAACGTCCTGCCCCACTTTCTGCATTGCTTCATTGCCTAGACCCTTAGCGTCGTCGGTTGCGGCCGTCAGTGGCCGCGAGCAAGCCTTCTAGTTTCTGAGCCAGTACCTGGCGTTCGGCCGGTGCGAGGAAGCTCCCCACGTCCACCTGCCTACCGCTGGATGCCAGCCGGACTCTGCGTTCGTCGGCGATCAGCCTCACCCAGTGCGGGTGGGCGCTGAACACCGGCGAATGCCCGGGTGCGGGAATCACTTCCACGCACGCCGGCACTACCCGGATCTCTTCCTGCCGTTCTCCACTGCGCCACACCGTGCGCAGCGCCACTGCCAGCAACACGCTGTACAGCAGAGCAAACACGGGGGCGAATACGTTGCCGGTGAACCAGCCCAGGCCGGCCGCCAGCCACATCACCCCCGCCAACACTGCAAACAACAGGACGAACTGCCGGGCATCGAGCGCCCGTGGGGGACGCAGCCGCAGTTGCGTCCCTGATCCGTCCGGAGCGATGAGCACCTCGATCATGTCGCAATCGCGTTTTTCCTGCCGCGGGAAACGTCTCGATGGTAGCCCCGCTCTCCAGCGAGTAGCAAGGGTCCATTCACAGTTTCAGGAATGTTGCAACACAGCATCGGCTGCGGCGGCCGTTTTGACGAAATCGGCACAATAAATACCAGCCGGGTCGAATCCGCCGAATCCCCCTGTATGAAAGGCTATGCGCCGCATGGGCGCAGCCACGGAAAGCACTTGACTCCCCCAAAAAACGATTAAAATGGTCAAGTTCTCCACGAGCCGACCGGCATGACTGCATCCTCTGTCCTTCCCCCTGCCCCGGCATCGTCCGGCGCCGCCCGCCCGCCGCTGCTCTCTCCTGAGCTGCCGGCCGTTCCCAACGCGTTCCGCCAGGCGATCACCGATGCCTGGTTGAAGAACGAGGCCACCCATGTGCGCGAGCTGCTGGAGCAGGCGCGCCTTCCCGCCGCCGAACAGGCCAGGGTGCAGGCCACCGCCGCCGACCTGGTCAAGCGGGTGCGCGTGCGTGCCCAGGACCAGGGCGCGATCGAAGCCTTCATGCGCCAGTACGATCTGGGCAGCGAGGAAGGCGTGCTGCTGATGTGCGTGGCCGAAGCGCTGCTGCGCATTCCGGACCAGGAGACGGCCGACAAGCTGATCCGCGACAAGCTCGGCGATGCGGACTGGAAGAAGCACATGGGCGGCAGCGACTCGGTGCTGGTCAACGCCTCCACCTGGGGCCTGATGCTGACCGGCCGCCTGGTCCAGATCAACGATGCCACCCGCGCCGATGTGCCGGGCGCGTTCAAGCGCCTGATCGGTCGCGTGGGTGAGCCGGTGATCCGCCTGGCAGTGCGCCAGGCGATGAAGATCATGGGCCACCAGTTCGTCATGGGCCGCACCATCGACGAAGCGCTGTCGCGCTCGCACAAGGGCGACAACGCCAGCTACCGCTATTCGTTCGACATGCTCGGCGAAGGCGCGCTGACCATGAAGGACGCCAAGCGTTACCTGGAGGATTACCGTCGCGCGATCCACTCGATCGGCGGTGACCACAAGGCACGCGGCGGCCGCCCGGACGGCGATGTCAATTCGGCACCGGGCATCTCGATCAAGCTCTCCGCGCTGTACCCGCGCTACGAGCATGCCAAGCGCGCACGCGTGATGGCCGACCTGGTGCCGGGCGTACTGGAACTGGCTCAGCTGGCCAAGTCCTACGGCATCGGCTGCACCGTCGATGCCGAAGAGACCGACCGCCTGGAGCTGTCGCTGGACATCATCGAGACGGTGGTCAGCGATGCCTCGCTCGCCGGTTGGGAAGGCTTCGGCGTGGTCGTGCAGTCGTACCAGAAGCGCACTCCGTACACGATCGACTACCTGGCCGATCTGGCCCGCCGCATCGGTCGTCGCCTGCAGGTACGCCTGGTCAAGGGCGCGTACTGGGATGCGGAAATCAAGCGTGCGCAGATCGAGGGCCTGCCGGCGTACCCGGTGTTCACCCGCAAGCAGAACACCGACGTGTCCTACCTGGCCTGTGCCAAGCGTCTGTTCACGCACAGCGATGCGATCTACCCGATGTTCGCCACCCACAACGCGCACACCATCGCGGCCGTGCAGGCGATCGCCAAGGGCGGCCAGTACGAGCATCAGAAGCTGCACGGCATGGGCGATGACCTGTATGCCGAAGTGGTGCCGGCCGACCGTCTGAACGTGCCGTGCCGCGTGTACGCGCCGGTCGGTTCGCATGAAGACCTGCTGCCGTACCTGGTGCGCCGCCTGCTCGAAAACGGCGCTAATTCCAGCTTCGTCAACCGCATCACCGACGAGAACGTGGCCATCGACGACCTGATCCGCGATCCGGTGGACGTGGTCTCCTCGTTCGCGTCCATCCCGCATCCGAAAATCCCGCTGCCGGTCGATCTGCTGCGCAGCCAGAACCATGACAGGAAAAACTCCATGGGCGTCAATCTCGCCAACGACAACGATCTGCGCGCTCTGGCCGAGCAGCTCAACGCGGCCGTGCCCGCGCCGGGTAAGAGCGGGTGGCACGCCGCGCCGCTGGTGCCCGGTGCCAGCCCGACCGCTGCGCTGTTGAACGTGACCAACCCGGCCGACACCCGCCAGGTCGTCGGCCAGTGGCAGCCGGCCGACAGTGCCACCGTGGAGAAGGCCCTGGCCAACGCCATGGCCGCGCAGCCGGCCTGGAACCGCACCCCGGCCGCCAGCCGCGCCGCGATCCTGGAACACGCGGCGGACCAGCTCGAGGCGCGCCTGCCGGAGTTCATGGCACTGTGCGTCAAGGAAGCCGGCAAGAGCCTGCCCGACGGTATTGCCGAAGTGCGCGAAGCGGTCGACTTCCTGCGCTATTACGCCAAGCAGGCACGCGAGCAGTTCGGCCATGCCGAAAAGCTGCCGAGCCCGACCGGTGAATCCAACGAACTGCAGCTGCATGGCCGCGGTGTGTTCGTCTGCATCAGCCCGTGGAACTTCCCGCTGGCGATCTTCCTGGGCCAGGTCAGCGCTGCGCTCGCCGCAGGCAACAGCGTGATCGCCAAGCCGGCCGAACAGACCAACCTGATCGGCTACTACGCGGTGAAGCTGCTGCTCGACGCCGGCGTGCCCGAAGGCGTTGTGCAGTTCCTGCCGGGCGACGGTGCGACCGTCGGCGCCGCCCTGACCGCCGACCCGCGCGTGGCCGGCGTGGCCTTCACCGGCTCGACCGATACCGCCCGTGCGATCAACCGTGCGATGGCCGCGCGCGACGCCGCGATCGGTGTGCTGATCGCCGAAACCGGCGGCCAGAACGCCTTCATCGCCGACTCCTCGGCGCTGCCGGAGCAGCTGGTCAAGGACGCGATCGGGTCGGCCTTCACCTCGGCCGGCCAGCGCTGCTCGGCCGCGCGCGTGCTGTTCGTGCAGGACGACATCGCCGACAAGGTGATGACCATGCTGTCCGGCGCGATGGCCGAGCTGAAGGTCGGTGACCCGGGCCTGCTCTCCACGGACGTCGGCCCGGTGATCGATGCCGATGCCCTGCAGATCCTCAAGGATCACGCGGTGCGCATGGAGAAGGAAGCGCGCCTGATCGCCGCCGCCTCGCTGAGCGACGAAGCGGCACACGGCACCTTCTTCGCACCGCGTGCTTACGAGCTGAAGAACCTGGACCAGCTGCACAAGGAAATCTTCGGGCCGGTGCTGCACGTGATCCGCTGGAAGGGCGATCAGCTCGACGCGGTGATCGACCAGATCAATGCGACCGGCTACGGCCTGACCCTGGGCGTGCATTCGCGCATCGATGAAACCGTCGACCGCATCTCCTCGCGCATCAATGTCGGCAACGTGTACGTCAACCGCAACCAGATCGGCGCGGTGGTCGGCGTGCAGCCGTTCGGCGGCCAGGGCCTGTCCGGTACCGGCCCGAAAGCCGGCGGTCCGCACTACCTGCTGCGCTTCGCCACCGAAAAGACCGTCACCGTGAACACCACGGCAGCCGGCGGCAATGCCTCGCTGCTGACCCTGGGCGACTGATTCCAGCGCACATGCGTTGAACGAAAAACCCCGCGAAAGCGGGGTTTTTTGTGGCCTGGAAGCTGGCACAGATTGCCGGCCAGCGGCCGGCACTACTGCTCGATGGACTCGATCTCATCGCGCATCAGCAGTTCGCTGCCCATGTAGCGCTCGAACTTGATGCGGCCGAAGCCGGCGGCGTGCCACGCCTCGATACGGTTGTCTTCGAAGGTCGCCGTGACATGGCAGGTATCCTTGAACGTCCGCGGCTGGTCGCCGACTTCCGTCTCCAGATCTTCGAAGCCGACGAAGGTGTAATCGGAGAAGCCGTCGTAGTCGATCGGCTCGACCGTCTCGTCGACATGGTTCGTGCGCTCGCCCTTGCCGTTGACCTCGAACCGATCGCCTGGCTTGGCGCTCTGCGGGAACGTCGGCGCGGGCTTGAAGATGTCGGTCATCACCGGCCTGGACGCGTCGCCACCCCAAGCGGAAATGCCCAGGCGCTCCTGGCCGAGAAGCTGGCGCCCGCTGGCGTCGTAATAGCTGGCCGTGCCAACCCCACCACCGGCGCTGCTCACCTTGATCGCCTCCTGCCCGGCGAACGTGGCCTTCTCGATGGTCAGCGTTTCATCGCTGCTGGACCACGACAGGCCCGGGGTCAAGGTAAAACAGGCGGCGAACTCCGGCGCGGCGATGGCGGGCAGCGAGAGACCGGCCAGGCCAAGAGCAAGCGTGGAGCGCAGCAGCAGAGACGACATATACAGATCCTTGTCAGTAGGCACGGGACGGCAGGGGCGCAGTCCGGGCGGGGATTGTACGTCGTCATCGCGGATCCCACCGTGCTGCGGCAGTCGATCCGCAAGCGCCTCAACGCGACCAACAAAAAACCCCGCTTTCGCGGGGTTTTCTGCTGCTGCGTTCAACCGTTCAGTGCTGCGTCGATCAGAACTTGTAGTTGAACGACGCGGCCAGCACGTCGCCACGGACCTTGTACTTGCCGTTGAGCGAGTTGCCCTGGTTGTTGGTGGTGCCACCGATGATCACGTCCGGATCCTTGGTGAACAGGTGGGTGTAACCGAAGTTGTATTCGGTGTTCGCCGACGGGGTCCAGCCCACGCCCAGCGACAGCCACTTGCGGCTGGTATCGGGCACGCGCACGTCGCGGTGAGCGTTGGTGGTCGGGGTCTGGTCCAGCGCGATACCGCCACGCAGGGTCACCGTGTCGCTCAGCTTGAAATCGGTACCCAGCGAAACGAAGGTCGTATCGCGGTAGCCGAACTCCAGCACCGAATCGGGCTGCGCCGACGCGAAGTCGATGGTGAACTGGTCGAACGCGGTCGACCAGGCAGTGCGGGTGACATCACCCATCACGGTCCAGCGGTCGTTGACGTTGTGGGTGACGCTCAGGGTAGCCGAGGCCGGCAGGGTCAGCGTGGCCTTGCCCGAGGTGCTCACGAAGCGGCCCGGCTGGGCGACGGCCAGCACGGCAGCAGCGTTCTGCGGCACATCGAAGGTGGCATCGCCGCCGGTGATCTTGTGCTCGACCTTGGAACGGTAGCTGATGCCGATGTGGGTGTTTTCATCGGGGCTGAACAAGCCACCGACGGTCCAGCCCACGGCATTGTTGTCACCTTCCACGGTCAACTTGCCGTCGGCGCTGCCCGGGGCAAAGCCCGGCACGCGCGACTGCGCCAGCGCGGTGCCGAAGTCGATCTGGTTGCTCAGCTCGATCGTCAGGTGCTCGACGAACACGGACGCACCGAAGGACACGTACGGGTTGACGTCATACGAAGCCGCGAAGCCCAGGTCGATGGCCTTCATGTCGGTCTTCAGGCCGCTGTAACGGCCGACCCAGCCATTGTCGTAATCGGTCTTGAAGCCGAACGGGGCGGTCAGCGAGACGCCGAAGTGGGCCTTTTCGCCGATCGGCATATGGAAGTAGGCGGCCGGAACCGGGGCGATCATGCCGGCGTCGCCGCCGTCACCGCCGGTCTGCGGCTGGCCGGTCGGCTTGCGGCCGGTGCCCTTGAACTTGGCCGAGAAGCTGATGGCGCTCAGGTCGCCCTGGACCTGCATGCCCTCGAGCTGGCGCATGCCGGCCGGGTTGACGGCCATGATCGAGGCGTCGCCGGCGGCGCTGCCGGAACCGGCGAAGGCGCGGCCGAGGCCCTTGGCGCTGTTTTCCTTCAGCTGGAAGGCGGCAGCGTGGACGTGGCCCACGGCCAGGACACCGGCAATGCCGACGGCCAGGGCGGTGACGCGGGCAAGAGTGGAAGCGGTATGCATTGTTGGTTCTCTCCGGAAAGCGGTGATGTTGGCAACGCGCGCCTGCGCCGCCCCTCCCCTTGATGGGTCAGGACAACGCGCCGGATTCCCCTCCCGACATACGACGCCGTATCCGAGTATACCGAGAGCGGTTAATGAAACAATAACGTGCGTCGCCCTTGTGGCTATTCATGCTGAACACGACATATCCCCGTCAGGTCAGCCTCCGCGCTAGGCTAGTGCCCGCATGTTCGTGTCGACCCCCTCCCGCAAGAAAGCCGCCTACCGCTGGGCCACCCCCCTGCTGTTCGCGGCGCTGTGGGTCGCGTTCCTGTGGTCGATCTCCCGGCCGGACGACGCCCGGCGCAGCCTGTGGATGGACTGGGGCGCGCTTTCCACCGGCCTGACCCACCCGCTGGACTGGTGGGCGACCCTGCAGGACGGCAGCGTGCTGCGGCTGTTCACCGCGCTGTTCCTGCATGCGGACTGGTCGCACCTGCTGGGCAACCTGGTGTTCCTGCTGATCTTCGGGCTGCCGGCCGAGCGCGTGCTGGGCCCATGGCGGCTGATGCTGCTGTTCCTGGTCGGCGGGGCGATTTCGAATCTGACCGCGATCTACACCATGGGCAGCCCGGACCAGATCATCATCGGGGCCAGCGGCGCGGTGTCGGCCCTGATCGGCGCCTATCTGGCGCTGTTCCCGGGCGCGCGGCTGGGCGTGGTGATTCCGCTGGGCCTGTTCCTGGAATTCGTGCGTGCGCCGGCCTATCTGCTGATCGGTGTCTGGGCGGCGCTGCAGGTGGTCTTCGCCTACATCGGCCCGACCTTCGGCATGGTCGCCTGGTGGGCGCACATCGCCGGCTTCGTGTTTGGGCTCGGCTATGGCGTGTATGTGCGTGCGGCGATCGCGCGGCGGCTGCGCAAGCGGCACGGGTTTTGATATCGGGGACGGCGCGTTCGCGTCAGTCCGAGCGAGAGACAGCCCCCGAGGGGTCCAGCGAAGCGATCAGCAATTCGTTGTGATGCGTATCGAAAACTAGCGTGCGCCCATCTGGCGACGCAACGAAGTACTCGAAGAACGGTAGTGCTTCCAGCAACGCGATGAGCTCATCCCGACCCAGCACCCACATCGGCCAAGGCGCGGGTTCCTCGTCGGTTGCGACCAGCACTACTTCTTCCAGTGGCAGCGCAGTCAGCACTTCGTTGAGGAGAGCCAATCCGCTGCCATCTTCATACGGCATCCTGCGGGGCGGGCGGGAGAGCCCGGCCCACCAGTAGACGCGATCGCCATCGATGCCATGGAGCGCGGCCACAGTGCCCAATTGCATTGCCCTCTCGTCTTCGGATAGCGCGGCGGAGCGGGTCAATGCCGCGATCTGATCAAACAGGTCCGTCATGGCGAGTACTGGGTGGCTTGGTCAGGGCTTGATCGGTGCCGTCGAGGCCGGAGCTTCCGGCTCGGCCGGTGCGGGCGTAGCCGGTGCAGCCGCAGGCTGTTCGGCTGGCTTCGTATCTGCCGGCTTTGCCTCTACTGGCTTGACCGCTGCCGCTGACGGCTTGGCCGCCGGCTTCTTCGCCGCCTCCGCCTTCTGCCTGGCCAGCACCGAACCCGGTTGCTTCAACTCGGCCAGGGCATCGTTGATCGGACCATCGCCCGGCAGCACGTCACCGGCCTTGTAGCCTTCGGTGCCTTCCTCGTCACCGCGCAGGTGCCCGGGCAGCGTGGCTTCGCTGTAGTCGGTCAGGCTGGCCGGCAGGTCGTCATCGCCAGCACGCTTTTCCGGCTGCAGCAGCACATCGGGAATGATGCCGGTGGCCTGGATCGACTTGCCGCTCGGCGTGAAATACCGCGCGGTGGTGAGTTTCACCGAGTCCCCGTTGTCCAGCGGCAGTACGGTCTGCACCGAGCCCTTGCCGAAGGTGCGGCTGCCGACCACGCGCGCGCGGCCGTTGTCGCGCAGGGCGCCGGCCAGCACCTCGGAGGCACTGGCCGAGCCGGCGTCGGCCAGCACCACGACCGGCGCGCCCTTGAGCAGATCGCCCGGCGTTGCATCGAAACGGGCATCGCTGATCGAGATGCGGCCACGGGTACTGACGATGTTGCCCTTCTCGAGCAGGTCGTCGGCTACCTGCACCGCGGCGGTCAGCAGGCCACCCGGGTTGCTGCGCAGGTCCAGCACCAGCCCCTTGAGCTTGCCACCAGCCTGCTGCTGCAACTGGGCAACGTGCTTCTGGAAATCGGCACCGGTGTCGGCCTGGAAGGTGCTCAGGCGGATGTAGCCGTAACCGGGTTCAAGCATCCGGCTGCGCACGCTGGTCACGCGGATGGTCTCGCGGGTGACGCTGACATCGAACGGCTTGGGCTTGCCTTCGCGCACCAGGGTCAGCACGACCTTGGTGCCGGCCACGCCGCGCAGCGGCTCGGTAGCCTCGATCGCACTGATCGGCTTGCCGTCGATGGCGATGATCAGGTCGCCAGCAAGGATGCCCGCGCGTGCGGCCGGGGTGTCGTCGATCGGCGAGATCACTTTCAGGCTGCTGTTGTCGGGCTGCTGCTGCAGCTCCACGCCGATGCCGTCGTAGGCGCCGTTGGCCTGCTCATCGAAGGCTTCGGCGTCTTCCTTGTCGAAATAGGTGCTGTGCGGATCCAGATCCAGCAGCAGGCCACGGATGGCGGACTGCATGAGCTTCTTGTCATCGACCGGGTCGACGTAGGCGGCGCGCACCGCGTTGTACACGGCCACATAGCGGCGGATCTCTTCCAACGGAACCCGTGAGGTCACCGCTTCTTCCGTGGTGGCCGCATCGGCCCCGCGTGCCGGCGCTTCGGCGGTCTGCTGCGCCCAGGACACCGCGGGCAACAGGGCCAGCAGCAAGGTGGCGGAACGGGCTACGCGCATGAAGCACTCCAGGATGAGCGGGGGACGGTTGAGCCACGCACCGGGGTGCGTCGCCCGATTATGCGCGAAGCGACGATAAATTCCCGTTGAACCCCGCCCCTGGCGGTGCGCTGCTGTTGTGCGCGGTTTATCGCCGCTGCAGCCAGCTGCCCGGGTCGACCGGCTGGCCATTGCGGCGCAGCTCGAAGTACAGCGCGGTCACGCCCTGCCCACCCGAGTTGCCGACCTTGGCCACGGCCTCACCCTTCTTCACCGTGGCGCCGGCATCGCGCAGCAGGGTGTCGTTGTGGGCGTACAGGCTCATGTAGCCGTTGCCGTGGTCGACGATCAGGATCATGCCGTAGCCGGTCATCCAGTCGGAGAACACCACGGTGCCATCGGCGACGGCGGTGATCGTGCTGCCCGCTGGCGCGCCGATCAGCACGCCGCTGCTGGTGCGGCCATCAGGCAGCTTGCCGCCATAGCGGGCGAGCAGATTGCCGGACAGCGGCCAGCCCAGGCCGCCCACCTTCGGGGCCGGTGCGGAAGCGACCGCAGGGGGTGTCTTGGTCGCCCGCGGCGGCGGCCGCGTGCCACTGGCGGCAGCAGCGCGATCAGCCTTCTCGGCAGCGGCTTTTTCCGCAGCGGCCCGGCGCGCGGCAGCGCGACGTTCCGCCTCGGCACGTGCAGCGGCGGCACGCAGATTCGCGAGCAGCGTTTCCAGTGCCTTGGCGTCCTGGCCCAGCGCCTTCTCACGCTCGCTGCGGTCCTTGTAGCGCTCATCCAGCGTGGCAACCGTGGCCGCCCGCTCGCGGCGGTCATCGGCCAACGTGGCCACCTGCTGTTTCTGCTGTTGGCGGGTGCCTTCCAGCGCCTTGCGCCGCTCGACGATCTCCGCCTCCACGCGCTGCAGTTCGGTGAGGTCGGCCGTCAGCGACTGGATCCGCTGCGCGCGCTCGCGCTGCAGGTAGCGGTGGTAGGCCAGGCTGCGGTTCGCATCGGCAACACGGTCCTGCGACAGCAGCAGCTTCAGCGGTGCGTTGTTGCCGATGCGATAGGCCGCGCGCAGCAGCGAGGCCAGCTCCGTGCGCTGCTGTTCCAGCCCGGCCTGCAGCGCATCGCGCTTGGCCTGCAGTTCGTTCATGGCGCGGGTTTCGCGCTGCAGCGCGGTTTCGGTCTGGGCCAGTACGCGCCCGGTGCGGGCCACCTTCTCATCGGCTTCGCGCAGCTGGCGCGATGCCTGCCCACGCTGGCCTTCCAGCGTCCGCCGTTCCTGGGCCACGCCCTTGAGCTCGCTGCGCAGCTTCTGCAGCTTGCGCTCGGCCTCCTTGGACGATTGCGCGGCCAGCGGGCTGGCGCCGAGCATGGCCACTGCCAGCACGAGGGCACGCAACGCCGGGCTCAGCCACTGCGTGCGACCGCGTCCATCGGTCGGATTGTTATCCCGGCGTGAGGAAAAGGCGTTGTGGCGCAAGGGCTTTCCAGTGACTTCAGGCAGATGCGGATTGCAACGATGCATGGTGACATTCCTGCAGGCGGCCTGCCAGCCGCGCTCCACCATCGAGGTTCCCATGAAACGCTCCCTGCTCCCGCTGCTGCTGGCCCTGACGCTGCCCTGTGCGCCGGGCTTGGCGAGCGACAACATCAGCAAGGTCAACGGCAGCATCTCCGCCGAAGCCGGTCAGACCTACGGCAATCTGGAGACCGTCAACGGCGGCATCAAGGTCGCCGAAGGCGCTGTGACGGGTCGTATCGAAACCGTCAACGGCGGCATCCGCGTGGCTGATCGCGCGCGCACCGGGGGAATATCCACGGTCAACGGCAGCGTGCGGGTCGGACGCGAAGTGATTGCCAGCGGCGGCGTGGACACCGTCAACGGCGGCATCTTCCTGGACCGTGGTACCCAGATCGACGGCAGCCTTGAAACCGTCAACGGCAGCATCGGCCTGGTCGAAACGCGCGTGGCGCGCGGCATCGAGACCGTCAACGGAGACATCACCGTTGGCGTGGGCTCGCAGGTGGAGGGCGGGATCGAGGTCAAGAAACCGAACTTCAACCTGTCGCTGACGCCCGGCCGCAAGCCGCGCGTGATCATCGGCCCGAACGCGTCGGTCAACGGACCGCTGCAGTTCGAGCGCGAGGTCACCCTGTACGTGCACCGCACGGCCCGCGTCGGACCGGTCAGTGGCGCGGTGGCCGTTCCCTTCGATACCGACACCGCACCGCAGGATTGATATTGTGGCTGTTGGTGCCGCGCGGACCCGCCTTTCCCGTTCCAGGAACCGATGATGCCCCGCAAACTTCTGTTGTGCCTTGCCGCTGCCGCTGCGTTGACCGCGTGCAAGGGCGAATCCGCCGCGCCCACCGCGGCCCCCGCCACCGACGCGGCACCGACCGCGCCGGGCCATGCGTTCTCGCCCGAGATCAATGCCGGCGACTTCGCCGAGCTGGTCAAGACCCTGGCCTCGGATGAGTTCGAAGGCCGTTCGCCCGGCAGCAAGGGCGAAGAGTTGACCGTCAATTACATCCGCGACCAGATGCAGCGCATCGGCCTGCAGCCGGGCAACGGCGACAGCTGGTTCCAGGACGTGGCGATGACCGAGACCACCGCCGATGAGTCGACCGTGCTCAAGCTGGACCAGGCCGGCAAGACCCGCGAGCTGAGGTTCGGCACCGACATGGTGATCGGCACCCGCAGCGGCCAGCCGGAGGTAAAGGTACAGGACAGCGATCTGGTGTTCGTGGGCTACGGTGTGGACGCACCGGAGCAGAAGTGGAACGACTATGCCGGCCAGGACTGGAAGGGCAAGACCGTCGTGATGTTCGTCAACGACCCGGGCTTCCACGTCAACGACGAGAAGCTGTTCGACGGCAAGCGCATGACCTATTACGGCCGCTGGACCTACAAGTTCGAGGAGGCCGCACGCAAGGGCGCTGCTGCCGCACTGATCGTGCACGACACCGCCGGTGCGTCGTACGGCTGGGATGTGGTCAAGAACTCGTGGGCCGGCCCGCAGTACGACCTGCCGGCCAAGGATGATCCGGAAGCGCGCCTGCCCGCACAGGGCTGGTTGAGCGCCGAGGCCGCGCGTCAGTTGTTCGCCGAGGCCGGCCTGGACCTGGACAAGGCCTACAAGGATGCCAGCAAGCGCGGCTTCAAGCCGGTCCCGCTGAAGGCCAAGGTGTCCTTCGACCTGAAGAGCACCATCGCCGAGAAGAAGTCGCGCAACGTGGTCGGCGTCCTGCCCGGCAGCAAGCGCGCCGACGAGGCCGTGCTGTACATGGCGCACTGGGATCACCTGGGCAAGCACGAGGGTGAGCAGGGCGACAACATCTACAACGGTGCCGTCGACAACGCGACCGGCGTGGCCGGCATCCTGGAAGTCGCTGACGCGATGGTCCACCAGCAGCCGGCACCGGAGCGTTCGGTGGTGTTCCTGGCGGTGACGCTGGAAGAGTCCGGCCTGCTCGGCTCGAAGTACTACGTCAGCCACCCGACCTTCCCGCTGGACAAGATCGCCGGCGTGATCAACATCGATGCGATGTCGGTGGCCGGCCGCGCCAAGGACATGACCGTGACCGGTTTCGGCAGCTCCGAGCTGGAGGACATCCTCAAGCCGCTGGCCGCGAATCAGGGCCGCACCCTGCACGGCGAGACCGCGGTACAGAGCGGCTTCTACTTCCGTTCGGATCATTTCAACTTCGCCAAGGCGGGCGTGCCGGCGCTGTATGCCGACGGTGGTGAGGATCTGCGCGACGGCGGTGTCGAGGCTGGCCGCAAGGCGGCCGAAGACTACGGCAGCCACCGTTACCACGGCCCCAAGGATGAGTTCGATCCGGCCACCTGGAAGCTGGACGGCACGGTCGAGGACCTGCAGCTGCTGTACGGGGTTGGCAAGGAACTGGCCGGCGGCGATCGTTGGCCGAACTGGTACGAAGGCAATCCGTTCAAGGCGGCCCGCGATGCGATGATGAAGGGCAAGGGCGCTGAGGCGCCGGCCGCGGAGTCTGCGCGCTGAGCGGTCGTTCTTCCTGACGTGATCTCTGTTTCATGAAAACGGCGCCTTTCGGGGCGCCGTTTTTTTTGGGTCTTTTCCTCTCCGCGTGGCGAGTGTGGGCGAGCTGTGCGTCTCTCCAAGTGCAGCGGCGGCTGGGTTGGTCGGGCGTTGGGACGGGATACCCTTGCCGGCGAATGTCCCCCGGGGTCGGCCTGTGGCCGCCCCCTCCTCCTTGATTTCGCCCACAAGGGCATCGCGACCCACGTGTGGAGACCACTGGCGCCGCACAGCAGCAGCGCGATCAGCGAGTGTGGATTGATTTGTCGGTCCTCACACAGCACGCGGAGCGCCGTAGCGGCCGGTAGGCGCCTGGGCAAAATCAAGGAGGAGGGCGTCGCCGTCAGGCGGCGGCCGGGGGACATTTGCCGAGGGGCTGCCGGTCGCTACGGGGGCCTTACGCTCGCGGAAGATGCGAGCGGAGACGCCACCATTCCCAAAACGCAGAACTGCCCAGCGAGACCCGCCGCACTACTACCCAGCGAGACCCGCCGCACTGGCTGCATGACCGTGCTCATCTGCTGTGGCACGTGAAATGAGACGCTCCCATCCGTTGGGAGAAGGACAAAAAAAACCCCGCTGCGTGAGCAGCGGGGTTTTGGGTGTAAACCCTGGCGATGACCTACTCTCGCATGGCTTAGGCCACACTACCATCGGCGCAGCTGCGTTTCACTTCCGAGTTC